>JBDHVE010000058.1:0-50635 GCA_039809485.1 Polyangiaceae bacterium
TCGATGTGCTGCATGACTCCGCCGATGACGGCGCGCTTGCCGTCGGCGACGCAGTCGACGTCGACCTCGATCGCGTCCTTCAGGAACTCGTCGACGAGGATGGCCGGATTGCCGGCGTCCCGCGCCGCTTCGACGGCGAGGTGGACGTACGCCTCGAGCTCCGCGCGCGTGTACGCGATCGTCATCGCGCGGCCGCCGAGCACGTAGCTCGGACGAACGAGGACGGGGTAGCCGATCTCCTCGGCGATCCGGAAGGCGTCCTCGACGACCGCGGGGCCGGTCGCGATGCCGCTCCGGGGCCGCTTCAGCGCGAGCTTCGAGAGCAAGGCGTCGAAGCGCCCGCGATCCTCGGCGCGATCGATCGCGTCGGCGGTCGTGCCGAGCAGCTTCACGCCCGCCTTCTCGAGCGGCACCGCGAGCTTGAGCGGGGTCTGGCCGCCGAACTGCACGATGACGCCGACCGGCTTCTCCTCGTCGCAGATCGAGAGCACGTCCTCGAGCGTGAGCGGCTCGAAGTAGAGGCGGTCGGAGGTGTCGTAGTCGGTCGAGACCGTCTCCGGGTTGCAGTTGACCATCACGGTCTCGAACCCGAGCTCGCGGAGCGCCTGGACGGCGTGTACGCAGCAGTAGTCGAACTCGATCCCCTGCCCGATCCGGTTCGGACCGCCGCCGAGGATGACGACCTTCTTCTTCCCCGTCTCGGCCTTCGCCTCGCTCTCGGACTCGTAGGTCGAATAGAGGTAGGGCGTGTGCGCGACGAACTCGGCGGCGCACGTGTCGACGCGCGCGAAGACCGGCGCGATCTTCTCCTTCTTCCTGAGCGCGCGCACGTCCGCCTCGCAGCCGCCGGCGAGGCGCGCGATCTGCGGGTCGGAGAAGCCGAGGCGCTTGGCGTCCTTCAGGGTCGCGGGCGCGACGTCCCCCTTCGCGAGCCGCTCCTCCATCGCGACGATGCGCGCGATCTGGCGGAGGAACCAGGGGTCGATCTTGGTGAGGTCGAAGAGCTCCTCGACGGAGAGGCCGGCGCGCATCGCGTCGGCGACGTAGAAGAGGCGGTCCGACGTCGGCACCGGCACGACGGCGCGGAGCGCCCGGAGCTGCTCCTCCTGCGACGGCGGCGGGAGGCTCTTCGGCGGCTCGATCTCGGCCGCCTCCATCGAGAGGTCGCGTTGCTTCTTCGGCTCGGCGAGGACGCGGTAGTCGACGCGGCCCGAGAGCGAGGTGAGGCCGTCCTTGCCCGTCTCGAGCGAGCGCGCCGCCTTCTGGAGCGCCTCGCAGAACGTGCGGCCGATGCTCATGACCTCGCCGACGCTCTTCATCTGCGTGCCGAGCGTCGTGTCGGCGCCGGGGAACTTCTCGAACGCGAACCGCGGCCACTTGACGACGACGTAGTCGATCGCGGGCTCGAAGGCGGCGCTCGTGCCGGTGATGTCGTTCCGGAGCTCGTCGAGCGTGTAGCCGACGGCGAGCTTCGCCGCGACCTTCGCGATCGGGTAGCCCGTGGCCTTCGAGGCGAGGGCGGAGGAGCGCGACACGCGCGGGTTCATCTCGATGACGTGGAACTTGCCGGTCTTCGGGTCGACCGAGAACTGCACGTTCGAGCCGCCGCTCTCGACGCCAATCTCGGTCATGACCGCGCGCGCCGCGTCGCGGAGGCGCTGGTATTCCTTGTCCGTCAGCGTCATCGAGGGGGCGACCGTGATCGAGTCGCCGGTGTGGACGCCCATCGGATCGATGTTCTCGATCGTGCAGACGACGATGAAGTTGTCCGCCTTGTCGCGGACGACCTCGAGCTCGTACTCCTTCCACCCGAGGACGCTCTCCTCGATGAGGACTTCCTTCGTCGGCGACTGCGAGAGCGCCCAGGCGACCTTTGCTTCGAACTCGCCGGCGTCCTTCGCGATGCCGCCGCCGGTGCCGCCGAGCGTGAAGGAGGGCCGGAGGATGGCGGGGAAGCCCGTCTCCTTCACGATCTCCCAGGCCTCGGCGATCGAGTGCGCCGTGCCGGCGCGCGGACAGGAGAGGCCGATCTTCTCCATCGCCGCCTTGAAGAGCGAGCGGTCCTCCGCCTTCGCGATCGAGTCGGGACGCGCGCCGAGCATCTCGACGCCGAGCCGCTGGAGGACGCCCCGCTCGTGGAGCGCGAGCGCGAGGTTCAGCGCGGTCTGCCCGCCGAGGGTGGGGAGGATCGCGTCGGGCCGCTCGCGCTCGAGGATCGCTTCGAGCGTGCGCGGCTCGAGCGGCTCGACGTAGGTGCGCGCGGCGAGCTCCGGGTCCGTCATGATCGTCGCCGGGTTCGAGTTGACGAGGACGACCTCGTACCCCTCCTGCCGGAGCGCTTTCGCGCCTTGCGTCCCGGAATAGTCGAACTCGCAGGCTTGACCGATGACGATCGGCCCGGCACCGATGATGAGGATCTTCCTGAGGTCTTCGCGCTTCGGCACAGCTCGCTCCGATCCGTTCCGCGGGCGGGGTCTAGCAGGGGTGCGGATGGAGCGAAAGAGCCGCAGCCCCGAGACCGCGAGAGTGGCGCTTCAGCGCGTCCGCGCGCGGACGAGCTCGGCCGGTCGCCGGATGGCAGGAGCGCGGTAGACGATGTGATAGTACGTGCTCGCCGTGGCGCGATCGGGTGCACGTTCCGTCTGGGATCTCGGGCCCGAAGCGCTCCGCGCGCTCGGCTACCCGCGCGATCCCGTGCACCTCTTCGGCCGCCTCCAGCGCGTCGCGACGTGGGACGCCGCCGGTCCCGTTCTCGCCCGCACCGCGAAGACGTTCGTCGACGAGGTCGGGCTCGATCTCGCGTTGCCGCGCATCGTCGAGGAAGTTCGATCGGCCGACGGCGCGACCCGGCTCGCGCTCGCCATGGCGGACGGTGCGCGGATCGAGGCGGTCCACATGCCACGCGCGGTCAAAGGGTCGCGCACGACGGTGTGTCTATCCAGCCAGGTCGGCTGTGCGATGGGCTGCACGTTCTGTGCGACGGCGAAGATGAACCTCGTCCGAAATCTCGAGGCGCACGAGATCGTCGGGCAGCTCCTCGCCGTGCTCCATGCGTTCGGGCCGCGATCGCCGGAGAGCCTCAACCTCGTCTTCATGGGGATGGGAGAGCCGCTCCACAACGTGGACAACGTCGTGCGCGCGCTCGACGTGCTCTGCGATCCGGCCGGGCTCGGCGTCGCGCCGAGCCGCGTGACGGTGTCGACCGCCGGTCACCTCCCCGGCCTCGAGAAGCTCGCGGCGGCGCGCTTCCGCCCCACCCTCGCCGTGAGCGTGAACGCGGTGACCGACGAGGTCCGCACGCGGCTCATGCCGGTGAACAAGAAGTGGCCGCTCGCAGCGCTCCGCGAAGCGCTCGACCGCTGGCCGAGGCGACCCCACGAGAAGATCACGCTCGAGTACGTGCTCCTCGCGGACCAGAACGACGATCTCGCGAGCGCCGACAAGCTGGCGGCGTGGGTCGGCGAGCTCCGCAGCGTCGTCAACGTCATCCCCTTCAACGCCTGGGGCAACGGACCTTCGCCCTACGGCGAGCCGTCGGCCGAGAAGGTCGCGGCGTTCACCGCGCGTCTCCACGAGCGAGGCTGCCTCGTGACCGTGCGGAAGAACCGGGCGCGCGATGCGCGCGGCGCCTGCGGAACGCTCGCGACGTCGCGCGTCTGACGATTTCGGCGAACTTTCGAAGCGCTCCGGTTCCTCACCACCGAAAGGCGGTGACTCATGTGGACGGAGCTCTGGAGAGCAGGCGGCTTCGGGATGTACCCGACGCTCGGGGTCGGGTTGTTCCTCGTCACGGTGTGCGTGCTCTACGCGCAACGCCCGGATCCCCGGCGCGCGCGCCTCGCGCTCACCCTCGGCCTCACGACGTTCGCGGTCGGCCTCCTCGGCGCCGCGTCGGGGATCGCGACGTCGGCGCACTTCCTCCCCGCTGTCCCGAAGTCGGAGCAGCTCGAGATCCTCGCGCTCGGGATCGGCGAGTCGCTCCACGACGTGGTGCTCGCCCTGATCATCGTGGTGCTCGGAGGCGTCATCGCTTCCGTCGGCGCGCTCCGGAGCGCCCCGTCCTCGTCGCGCGCGTGAAGCGATGGACTCGGACGAGCTCCTCTTCGACCGGCTCTGCGCCGGCGACATGGCCGCGTTCGATCGCCTCTACGAGCGGTTCGAGCGTCCGCTCTTCGGCTTCCTCCGCGCCCGGCTCGGCGACGCGCACGAGGCCGAGGACGTCCTCCAGGACGCGTTCCTCGCGATCCTCCGCGAGCGCGACAAGCGCACGCGCGTGCGGAGCGTCCGTGCGTGGCTCTTCGGCGTGGCGCACCACGCGTGCCTCAACCGCCTTCGCGCACGGAAGCGCGTCGTACCGATCGCGGCGGAGGGAGAGATCGCGCCCGGCCCCGACCTGTCCCTCGAGGAGCAGGAGCGCACCCGCCATCTCGCCGGCGCGCTCGAGCGCCTGCCCTCCGCGCTCGCGGAGATCTACCACCTTCGCGCTTCCGGCATGTCCTACGAGGACATGGCCGACGCGACCGAGCTGCCGCTCGGCACCGTGAAGTCACGGATGCACGAGCTCGTGAGACGCCTTCGCGAGGAGATGGCTCGATGACGTGCGACGAAGCGACCAGGGACCTGATCGGCTACCACTTCGGTCTCCTCGAGCCGGGCGCGCGCGCGAGGCTCGAAGACCACCTCCTCGCGTGCCCTTCGTGCGTCGGGACCTTCGTCCTCACGAAGCGAGCCGTCGAGACGGGCGAAGCGGACCCGCGCCCCTCGCCCGCGGCGCGCGATCGGCTCCGCCGGGCGGTCGCGGCGGAGGTCGCACCGCAGGCGGCGCCACGCTCACGCTGGGAGCGACCGATTGCGTTCGTCGTCGCGGCGTGCGTCCTCGTCGGATCGACCGCGGCCGCGCATGCCATCACCGGCCCTCCGCGAGCGCCGCTGGTGGCTTCCGAACCGCGGTTCCGCTAAGGGAGGCGAGTCATGATCGTCGATCCCCTCGAGGCCCTCGGACCGGTCCTGCGCGACGCTGCGCGCGCTGCGCTCGGCGAGGAGGCCGCGTCGTCCTTCGACCCGGCGCTCCGCGGCTCGGACCGCGCCGATGCGCAGGCGAACTTCGCGATGGCTCTCGCCAAGAAGCTCGGCAAGCCGCCGCGCGAGATCGCGCAGGCGGTCGCCGCGAAGATCGATGCGCCCGAGATGATCGCGAGCGTCGAGGTCGCGGGCCCCGGCTTCCTCAACATCTCGCTCGCGCCGGCGTTCCTCGGCAAGGCCGCGACCCACGCCCTCGGCGATTCGCGTCTCGGGGTCCCCGAGGCGGAGACGAGGGACAAGGTCGTCATCGACTACTCCGCGCCGAACGTCGCGAAGGAGATGCACGTCGGGCACCTCCGCAGCACCGTCATCGGCGACGCGCTCGCGCGGCTCCTCGCCTGGCGCGGCCACAGCCTCGTCCGCCAGAACCACATCGGCGACTGGGGCACGCCGTTCGGCATGCTGCTCGAGCACCTCGTCGACGTGACCGGCGAAGCCGGCGGCGGAAGCGACGAAGCGTCGGTCGGCGAGCTCGGTGCATTCTACAAGGCTGCGCGCGCGAAGTTCGACGCCGACCCCGCCTTCGCCGAGCGCGCGCGCCACCGCGTCGTCGCGCTCCAGTCCGGCGACGCGGAGACGCTCGCCCTCTGGAAGCGGCTCGTCGCCGTCTCGTCGAAGTACTTCGAGGACGTCTACGCGAAGCTCGACGTGACGCTCACGTCCGCCGACCTCTGCGGCGAGAGCTTCTACAACCCGCGCCTCGCGCCGCTCTGCGAGGAGCTCGAGAAGAGCGGCAAGGCCGTGATCAGCGATGGCGCGCTCTGCCTCTTCCCCGCCGGCTTCAAGACGAAGGAAGGCCAGCCGCTCCCGCTCATCGTCCGGAAGAGCGACGGCGGCTACGGCTACGCGACGACGGACCTCGCCGCCATCCGGTACCGCGTCTCCGAGCTCCACGGGACGCGCCTCCTCTACGTCGTCGGGGCGCCGCAGGAGCAGCACCTCGCGATGGTGTTCGCCGCCGCGAAGGAGCTCGCCTGGCTCGCGCCGCCGGCGCGCGCCGAGCACGTCGCGTTCGGGTCCGTGCTCGGTCCCGACAAGAAGATGCTGAAGAGCCGCTCCGGCGACGCGGTGAAGCTCGTCGAGCTCCTCGACGAGGCCGTCGAGCGCGCGGCCGCCGTGTTGTCGGAGAAGGCGCCCGACCTCGCCGGCGCCGAGAAGGCGGAGCTCGCGAAGGCGGTCGGGATCGGCGCGGTGAAGTACGCCGACCTCTCGAGCGACCGCGTGAAGGACTACGTCTACGACCCGGCGCGGATGGTCTCGTTCGAGGGGAACACCGCCGGGTACCTGCAGTATGCACACGCGCGAATCCGCTCGATGATGCGCAAGGCGGCCGAGGCGGGCGCGACGACCGGAGCGATCACGATCCTCGAGCCTGCCGAGCGGAAGCTCGCGATCGCGCTCCTCGGCTTCGGTGCCGCGGTGAAGAGCGTCGAGCAGACGCTCGAGCCGCATCGCCTCGCCGGCTATCTCTACGCGCTGGCGCAGGCCTTCACCGCCTTCTACGAGAGCTGCCCGGTGCTGAAGAGCGAGGGCGAGGTGCGTGCGTCGCGTCTCGCGCTCTCGGACCTCACGGCGAAGACGCTCGCGCGCGGGCTCTCGCTCCTCGGCATCCGCGCGCCCGAGCGGATGTGAGCGAAGCCCCCGAGCAGACGCTCGTCGTCGACGTCAAGCCGGCGCCCGGCGACCAGAGCTCGACGTCGGGCACGGCGATGACGCCGTTCGTGCTCCCGGCCGTCGTCGCGGCGTTGCTCGCGAAGACGGTCTCCCCCGCAGCGGGGCTCGCGGGGCTCGGCGTCGGCGTGCTCGTCCTCTTCGTGCTCCGGAAGCCGAACACGGGCCGATTCGTCCTGCGGATCGTGGAGGGCCAGCTCGTCGTGGCGCGCGAGCGCGCGAAGGAGCCGGTCGCGACCTTCGCGCTCGAGGACCTGCTCGACGTGACGCTCGACAAGCAGACGCAGGCGGCGACGGGACGGGGCGGATCCGCCACCGAACGCGTGCACATCGTCTTCGAGCGGCGGGAAGCCGACCCGATCTTCGTGCCCGACGAGCGCGTCACGCCGATCGAGGGCGGCGAGTGGCTCGGCCGCGTCCGCGTCTTCCTGCGGAAGCACGGCTGGGTGCCCAGCGACGAGCGATCGAGCTAGCTACTCGCCCTTCGCCACTCCATGGATGTGGCCCGGGTCGGGCGGCATTCCGTGCAGCTCCCCGTCCCGGAACGTCACGAGGTTCGGGAAGCCCGTGTCGACGACGCCGGGCGGAAGCGGCGGCATCCCGCGCGCGAGCTCGAGCCCGCGGCGACGCGCTTCGCAGAGCAGCAAAGGCGGGAAGCGCGGGTCGACGACGTTCACGGACTTGTCGACCGCCATCTTCCCGAAGTCGAACTGGTAGTAGCCGACGCGCGGCGCGAGGACGGCATCCTCCGCATCGACGCCGCGGGCGAGGACCGCGTCGAGGATCTGCACGTCGGCGGGATGGAGCCCCGTGCCGTACACCGTGAGGGCCGCACGCGGGGTGCCGTCCTTCAGAGCGATCGTCGCGCTGAGCGGATCGATGCGCATCGTCTTCGTCGCGGCGGCCGGATCGTCGAACGACACGCCGGCGGACGTCGAGAGCGCGATCCCCTCGACGAACAATCCCTCACCCCAGTTGAACGTCTCGATCGTGTGGGTGCCGACGACGATGTTCCCCTCGGCGTCGACCACCACCGCCGCCGACGAATGCGTGCCTGCCCCGCGCGGCGGCGCCGCCGGGATGTTCCGCCGCACGCCGTCCGCGACCACGTCCGCCGCCGACGCGACGTCGACGGACTCGCCGCGCATCACGAGATCGCGCCGGGACAGATCAGGAAGGCTGGCGGCTTGGCGGAAGATGCGCACGGTGCGTTCGAGGTCCTCGATCGATGCGTTCGGCGCCCGCGCCGGACTTCCGCCACGCAGACGCTCGAGCGCACCGAGCGACGCGAGCGCCTTCAGACCACCGTGACCGCCGCCGTACACCTCGTGCCCCATGAACGTTCCGTGGAGCGCCGGCGCGACCTCCGCGGCATACGTCGCGAAGTCCTCCTTCCGCAGCGTGCCCCCGTTCTCGTTCGCGAGCGCGACGGCGGCATCGGCCCATCGGCCGCGGTGGAAGTACGTCGGGTCCTTCCCGAATGCGCGGTACGCCTTCGCGACCTCCGGGAGGCGGAGCGTCGCCCCTTCGCCGATCGGCTCGCCGCCGGGCAGATACGTCTTCTTCGCGTAGGCGGACCGCTCGAGCACCTTGCGCGCGCCGAGAATGCTCCGCGCGTAGAGCTTGTCGGCAGGGAAGCCATCGCCGGCGAGCTTCGCGGCAGGCTCCACGTCGAACGCGAGCGGCTTCTTCCCGAACCGCTTCACGAGCTCGGCGTACGCCGCCGGCGCGCCCGGGACCAGCACGAGCTTCCCGGTTGCCGTGTCGCCTTCACGACGACGCCTCGCGGGATCGACCGGATCGGCCACGCCGCCGTGGACGTACGTCACCTTCTTCGTCTTCGCCTCGTAGACGAGGATCCCCGTGAGCCCCGCCGTCGACGTGACCCCGGGGAGCACGACGTCCTGCGCGAGGACGGCGGCGACGAACGCGTCGGCGGCGTTCCCGCCGGCTCGCAGGACGGCGAGCGCGGCGTCGGTCGCGAGCGCGTGCGACGTGACGACCATCTGCTTCCGCGCCCGGCCCATCGTCCCGCGCTTCGCTTCGATCCGCGCGGCGATCGCCTCTTCCCCACCGGGCCCGAGGCCGAAGGCGTCGTGCGTGCAGTCGGGCGCCTGCGGAGCCGCCGCGTCGGGCGCGACCGCCGCCTGACGTGGCGCGGTGGCCCGCTGCGCCGGCGCGTCCGCGACCGCGCCCCCGCCACACGCCACGAGCACCGCTCCGAAGAGCGCTCCACCCCACGTCCCGAGCCGCATGACGAAAGGCTGTACCACGAGTCGTCGGCGCGTCACGCCCCGGTCAGTTCGCGCCCGCCATCGCCGCCAGGTCGAACATCCCGCCGAGCGACGTCACGTCGGCGCCCTTCGCGGCTGCCGCGACGCTGCGGAAGCCCGCCTTCGTGTACCGCTTCCGCGGGTTGAACCAGTTGCTCTTCACCTCGGCGTCGACCTTCATCGCGACCTCGAGGCTCGAAGGCGGCACCAGCGCGAGGAGCGGGAACGCGGCGGCGTGCTCCGGATGAAGGGCTGCGCCCTGCAGGCCGGAAGCCGCGTCGTAGAGCGCGTCGAACAGCGCCGCCGCCGCGAGCGCACGGTCGTGGCTCGTCCCGCGGAGGACCGCGCTCTCGACGAGCTGGCGGTCGTCCGCCGTCACCGTGAACTTCAGGCCGATCGGGCTCGGGACGTAGCGCTTGCCGGAGAGCACCTGCGGGAGGAGCTTCTCCGCCTCGACGATCCGCCGGTACGCGCCGGAGCGCGCTTCGAAGCGATCCGCCATCTGCTGGATCACGCCGCTCCACTCGCCGTCGTAGATCCGCGC
The DNA here is from genome assembly GCA_039809485.1 of Polyangiaceae bacterium. Classification (GTDB taxonomy): domain Bacteria; phylum Myxococcota_A; class Polyangia; order Polyangiales; family Polyangiaceae; genus Labilithrix. The sequence continues at coordinate 9,571 of JBDHVE010000058.1, forward strand.
GAAGTACGCCTTCCCCTCGGGGCTCGTCGCGTCCTGGCGGGGGACGCGACCGGCGATCAGCATCTCGCGGAGCGCCGCCTTGTACTCGTCCTTCGACTTCGAGGTCAGCGCGTCGAGCGCCTTGTCGTCGAGGCGCATGTCCATCGTGAACGACGCCTTTGGTCCGCCGTTCTGCTGCCAGTCCGGGATGCCGACCGACTGCAGGGTGAGCCGCACGTCGGCGGCCTTGCGGACGAGCGCCTTGAAGTCCTCCGGCAGGCGCGCGATCTGGGGCTCGATCGCGGCGAGGCCGCGTCGCTTCATGCCGGTGAACCCGGGGTCGTCCAGGAGCGCGAGGTTGCACGCCTCGTTCCACGAGCGCTGCCCGTTGCCGCTCTCCTGGACCGGGCAGCGGCGCCAGAGCTCCTCTTGCATCGAGTTGCCGAAGCGGTCGAGCGTCTCGACGACCTGCTTGCCTGCCACGCCGAGCAGGAGGGCGTCGACGCTGTCGACGACGAAGTCGTCGTCCATGTGCTCGTCGGCCGACACGGTCTGGACGAACAGGTTCGCGTCGCTCCGGAACCGCTTCGGGTCGCGCGCGTCGACGGTCTGCGCCGAGAGGCCCGTCCGCGTGAAGGCGTGCTTCGTCTGGAACCAGCCGCCTTGCTCGTTCAGGTAGTCGAAGAGCACGGCGCGCGCACCGTCGGGCGTCTGGACGGTGAAGGTGCCCCGCCGATCGACGACGGCGCGGTGATAGACGTTCATCCCGAGCACTTCGAAGCCGAAGTTGCGCGTCGAGGTCGTCGCCGCGCGGACGGCGTCGAAGTCGGCCGTCACCGCCGGCGCCGCCTGATCGAGGTCGCGGTTGTAGAGCGCCTGCGCGAGGCGGAGGTCGAATTTGAGGAGCTGCTCGAACGCCTTCGACACCTCGGTCCGGTCGCCGCGATCGAGGTGGAAGCGGAAGCGCGAGAGGCTCACGCGCTGGCTCGAGATCCCCGCCGACGCTTCGACCTTGAACGTCAGATAGTCGTTCATCCGCTTCTCGATCGCGCGTTCCACGGCGGCGGCGAGATCGATCTTCTTGCCCGCGAGCTCGACGGGGCGGAGGCACGGCTTGAGGTCCTCGCAGATGCCCTTCACGCCCCAGCCGTCGCGGAGGGCGGCGCTGAACGTGACGCCGCGCCCGTTCTCGACGCCGAGGTCGACGACGATCTCGTCACCGGGAAGACGGACGACCTGCACGTCGATGTTGCCGGAGACGACGCCCGCGACGCCGGCGGAGACGACGATCCGATACGTGAGCGCGCTCGTCGGCTCGGCGACGAGGAGCGGTGCGCCGACACCGAAGTTCGCGCCGAGGCGGCCCGCGCCGCGGAGCGCGAACATCTCTCCGGGCTTCATCGACCGCACGTCGTCGAGCGAGCGCGGGTAGAGCCAGCCGCGCATGTTCTTCACCGCCGCGAGCGGTGACGAGAGGAGCGCCTGGAGACCAGCGTCCTTCGTCGCGACGATCACGCGCGAGCCGAGCTCCGCGTTCGCGTCGAAGCCGAGCGTGATCCCGACGTCGCTCCCGAAGCCGCGCGCCGGGATGTTCCACCCGTGGGCGAGGCCGGCGTTCACGGAGAACGCGGACTCGACGAAGTAGTCGTCGGCGCTCCGGGCGAGGTGGTCGAGCCGGGTCTTGTTCACCTGCGTCCCGAGCTCCGACTCGCCGAAGCGTGCAGCGAGACCGCTGACGATCGTGTCGAGCGCCTTGATCTCCGCACCGTCGGGAAGCAGCCGATTGCGCTCCGCCGTCGCCGCGAAGACCGCCGGCTTCTCGAACCGCACGCCTGCGCGCGCAGGGCCGACGTTCACCGTGAGCTGATCGTTCAGCGCGTCGGTCCCGAAGCCCACCGCGAGACGGGTGAGATCGGAGAGATCGAGCTTCTTCGCGTCGGCCCAGTACGCGTCGAGCGCGCGGAGCTCCTCCTGCGAGGAGGCGGCCTCGTCGTCGCTCGGCGCGGCGCACGCGGCCAGAAGGGCGAGGGAGCAGAGCGGGACTGCACGGCGGAGGCGAAACGCTGCGAGCGAGCGAAGGAGCATGATGGGAGACGTCCACCTACACGCCCCGTGCCGCACCGCTCCTTCCGAAAATCCCGTGTTGTCCGCGAGTTCGGGGGCGGGCCGAACCCGGAGCCGTGCCCTGGTCGCCGATCCACGACGATCGATCGATTCACCCCTCGCGGCGACACGCCCCACGCGAACGGCGGCGACGAGCGCTAACGTCCGGCCAGATGTCCGTGCGTGCGTCCTACGGGTCGGGCCAGAGCGCGCCGACCGATCCGATCGAGCTCGCGCTCCGGCCCCTCTCTGCACGCGTGATCGCGGAGATGTACCGCGACGATCCCTTCTGGGAGGCCCGCTTCGGCGATCGCGGCAAGCGCAACGCGAACGCGGACGGGAACTTCCACGCGGCGTATCTCGCGCAGGCGCTCCACATGCATGCTCCCGCGATCATGACGCGCTACGCGCGCTGGCTCCGGGACGTGCTCGTCGCGCGCGGCATGTGCTCGTGGCACCTCGAGGAGAACTTCGCGCGCCTCCGCGTCGTCGTCCTCGCGACGGAGCTGCCGTTCGCCGTCGCCGCCGGCGCGCTCCTCGACGACGCGATGAAGGCGCTGCATCACGAGGAAGGCGCAGCGGCCGCCGTCGAGCGCCTGCGGCCCGAGCTCGAGCAAGCCGCACGGAACGGGCGCGTGCTCGGCTCGTACATCGGCGATGCGCTCGCGATCGGCGACCCGAAGCACTTCATCGCGCACGTCCAGTGGCGGCGCGCAGCGCGGGCGCCGTCGCGCGAGAGCGCCGTCGAGATCATGGCTTCGCGCGTGCTCGACGACGTCGACGGCACGCTCGAGTCGCTCGGCCGTTTCTTCGACGCACGGCTCGAGAAACCGGCCGCGATCGCGGTGAAGAAGCTCCTCGCCGAAGCCTTCGCCGCAGGTCCCTGAGTGGATCCCACCGCGACGGCCCAACGGCTCGAGCGGATGCTCGCAGGCCCCCTCGGTCTGGCGCCCGTGCCTCTGCCGCCCGCCCTCGCGCGCGCCGAAGGCGAGCTGCGAGGAGCGCCTCTCTTCCTCGAGACCCACGCCTACGGCGGCGACCTCGCGAAGGGGCGCGTCGTGCTGCTGCGCGGGAAGGACCTCGCGATCGCGAACATCGTCTTCGCGAGCGCCGCCGAGCGAGCCGCGCCGGTACTCGGGATGGACGTGGTCTCGCTCGCGAACGGGACGCTCGTCGCCGCCGACCTCACGCCGACGCTGCCTCCCTCGGCCGAGCGCGATGCCCAGCTCGCCGAGCTCGGGCGCCGTCATCGCGCGCACCCGTTCCTTCCCTCCGCCGGGCCGCTCCACGCCCCGTACGACACGCTCTTCAGTCCCCACCACGTGTTCGTGCGCGTCGTCGATCCGACCGAGACCGACGCCGCGAACGCGGTGCTCCTCGATCTCGCCTCGACGTTCACGTCCTTCGCGACCTCGGCGCCCCGTCCCGAGCTCGCCGCTTCCGTCACGGAAGGCCTCGCCTCGTACATGGCCGCGCACAAGAAGGACGTCCGGATCCCGTCCGTCCTCTCGCGGGCGTTCGGAGCGGCGTTCGCGGACCGCTTCGTCTCGGAAATCATGTTCCCGCCACCCGGGGCGTGAGCCCGGAGAGCCCTTTCTGGAAACTTGGCCCGATCCCGCCGCCCTCCTTATGCAGAGGGCATGAGCGAAGCTCCGGCCGAGAAGCTCGACAAGGGCCCCGTCTCCGGCGGGGACGCGAAAGAGGACCGCGCGCCCGCAACCGAAGGCGCAGGCTTCTCCTCGGGCGTCGTCAGCATCCCTCTGCCGCGGGTGTTCGGGCGGCTCCTCCTCCTCAAGCTGCTCGCGCGCGGTGGGATGGGCGACGTGTACCTCGCCGCGACGACGGGGATCGAAGGCGCCGAGCGTCCGATCGTCGTGAAGACGGTCCGCCGCGACCACATCCACGACGGCTCGTTCCTCGCCCGCTTCCTCGACGAAGCGCGCGTGCAGTCGCAGCTGAACCACCCGGGCGTCGCGCACATCCTCGAGGCATCGACGGACGAGAACGGCGAGCCGTACACCGTCGTCGAGTACGTCGAAGGTCGCTCGCTCGCCGACGTGCGTCACCGCGCGGTGCAGATGGGCGCGCGGATCGGCTGGCCGGAAGCGGCTGCCGTCGCGATCGAGATGGGGCAGGCCCTCGCGCACGTCCACGAGCGCGCCGGCGCCGACGGCTCGCCGCTCGGGATCGTCCATCGCGATCTCAGCCCCCAGAACGTCATGATCGGTTACGCCGGCGAGCTGAAGCTCATCGACTTCGGCACTGCGCGCGGCCACAACCGCCGCTGCCACACCGTCGCCGGCGTCGTCTTCGCGAAGCCCGGCTACGTCGCGCCCGAAGTCGCGCGCCAGCAGGTCGGCGACGGCCGGATCGACATCTACGCGATGGGCGTCATGCTCTGGGAGCTCTGCGCCGGCAAGCGCCTCCTCCAGGGCGACGCGCAGAAGCACCTCGAGGAGGTCGCCGCCTCCCGCTTCGACATCCCGCGCCTCGCGCAGACGCGCGGCATCCCGCGCGAGCTCGACGACGTCATCCAGAAGCTCTGCGCGAACGATCCGGACGAGCGCTACGTGAGCGCTTCGCAGGCGGCGACCGATCTCGCGCGCGTCCTCGCGCAGGCGCCGGCCGGCAAGAACGGAGAGCGGAGCGTCCGTGCGCGGATCGCCTCGCTGATGAAGACGCTGTGGCCGCACGAGCCCGCCCGCTCGCGCGCCGAGTTCGCGAAGCTCCTCAAGCAGGCCCGCGAGCTGTCGCGCAGCACCGGCGACGAGACGCCGGCGGCGAGCGCCGTGATGGAAGCGGCGGCGAAGAGCATGACGCAGGATCCGTCGATCCTCGCCGGCACGCCGTACCGCCTCCTCGAGAAGATCGGCGAGGGCGCGAGCGGCGAGGTGTTCAAGGCCGAGCACGTCGAGCTCGGTCGCCGCTACGCGGTGAAGGTCCTCTCGACCGCGCACGCGGCGGCACACGACGCGGTCGAGCGCTTCCGCCGTGAAGCGCGCGCGATTGCGAAGCTCTCGCACCCGAACCTCGTCCAGCTCCACGACTTCGGCAAGTCGCAGGACGGTCGCGTGTTCCTCGCGATGGAGCTCCTCTCCGGGCAGACCCTCGACGAGCACGCGGAGAAGGGCCTCGGCTGGCGGGAGGCGACGCGCCTCGCGATCCAGGCGACCTACGCGCTCGAAGCCGCGCACGGCGCCGGCCTCGTCCACCGGGACCTCAAGCCCCAGAACCTGTTCCTCACGGAGGACGGCGAGCTGAAGCTCCTCGACTTCGGCGTCGCGATGGCGCTCGCCGACACGGCCGCCGACGAGAAGCGCCAGAAGGGCTTCGCCGTCTTCGGGACGCCCGAGTACATGGCGCCCGAGCAGGTCGCCGGCGAGGCGGTCGACGCGCGTTGTGACATCTACGCGCTCGGCTGCGTGCTCTACGAGCTCGTCTGCGGCTCGCGGCCGTTCGAGGGCTCGCCGGTCGTCGTGATGGGCAAGCAGCTGCGCGAGTCGCCGGAGCGTCCGAGCCACCGTGCGCCGACGTCGATCATCCCGCGCGAGCTCGAGGCCGTGATCCTGAAGGCGCTCGCGAAGGGCAAGGAAGAGCGGTTCGAGAGCGCGAAGGCGATGCGCGACGCGCTCGAAGAAGCCCTCGTCGCGCCCGATCGCCGCCGTGGTCGTGCGCGCGTCTTCGCGTCGGCCCTGATGGGGGCGTCGATCGTGCTCCTCGCGGCGGCGGGCCTCCGCGGCCAGAGCCTCCAGGTTCCTTCGTGGGCACCGGAGGCGCTCCGCGCGCGCTTCGCGCCCGCGCCGGTCGCGACGATGGACGTGAGCGCGCTGCCCGCGGTCGAGAGCGAGCCCGCGCCGGCTCCGGTCGCGGCCGCCGAGCCCACGCCCGTCACGACCGCGACGCCGGCGCCGCCGCCCACGTCGAAGGTCGAGACGAGCGAGGCATCGCTCACGGCTGCGCTCGTGCCCGTGACGCCGAAGGAAGCGCGCGCCGAGCGCGTGAAGCCGACGACGAAGACGGACACGACGCCGGCGATCGAGCGCCAGGAGAAGACGCCCGCGAGCCCGCTCCTCGTCCGCGCCTCGGCGGCGACCGACAGCAGCCGGGAGTCGGCGCGGAGCCGCCTCGTCCAGGCGCGTAGCGATGCGCGCGCGAAGGCGACGGATGCGCAGGCGCTCAAGGCGTGGGCGACCGCTGCCCTCCAGGCCGGCGAGCTCCGCGAAGCGCGCCGCGCGGCGGAGTCGTGGGCGGTCCACGATCCGAGCGCCGAGCCGCGCCTCTTCCTCGCCGCGACGCTCGATGCCTCGAACCGGAAGCGCGAAGCGCGCGCGGTCCTGGAGGAGTGGCTCGCGAACCACCCCGACTCGCACGAAGCGAAGCGGATGCTCTCCCGCCTCGGCGCCGCCCCGGAGCCCGCGATCAAGCATCGCCCGCGCGGCCGCACGCGCGCGCAGCTCCACGACGCGGACGAGTAGCGCGCCCGCGCGCTCACCTGCTCCTGCTCCTGCTCCTTCACCGAAGGAGGCCGGTCAGCAGCGCGTAGAGGCGCTGGGCAATCGGCAGGCAGCGCGCGACGTGCTCCGCTTCCGCGTCGCCGACGAGTGCCGCCGTCTCGAGCGCCGCGAACGCCTCGAGGCCTTCCCCGCGCGCGATCGTGAACGCCCGCGCCTTGTCTGCGCGCGTGAAGCGCCCAGCCCCTTCCGCGACGTTCAGGACGGCGCTCTTGGCGGCGCGCAGCGCCTCGTCGCGGAGCTTGGCGTCGCGAATCCCCGCCGCCTTGACGGCGAGCAGCAGCTCGACGGCGACGTGGTAAGCGACAAGACGGTGGTGCGGAAGCCGAGGAGGCCTGGATTGGTCGGTCATGCCCCTCCGCGCGCAGGAATCGTGACGCCGCGCTGCGCGGCGGCGCGATTCGTGCGCGTCTCGGCATGACCGATCAAGCCAGGCCGACGAGCGCGCCGACACGCTCGGCTCACCTGCTCGTGCTGGCCGACGAGCGCGCCGACACGCTCGGATCACCTGCTCCTGCTCCTGCTCCTGCTCCTGCACCGAAGCAGGCTCCCCGGACGCCGACGAGCCGGGCGCCTCCCTCTCGAGCACGAGCAGGTGCAGGTGCACGAGCAGGTGCAACGACCCGGGCACGGGCACGCGGAGACCGCCCCGCGGACGGACTCTTACGCGTTCACTCCGGCGCGCAGAGGCCGGGCTCCTTCTTCGCGATCATCGCGAGCCGCGCCCGCGCGCTCTCGCCGATCTTCTCCTTCGCGAAGCGCTTATCGACCGCGTCGTAGGCGAGCTTCGCGTTCACGCAGTCGTGCATCAGCATGTACGCCTCGCCCATCCCGAAGAGCGTCTTGTCGAGCAGCTTCGTGCGCGGATAGAGCTTGAGGAGACGGTTGTAGCTCGCGAGCGCGGACGTCGGGCGTCCGTCGGCGAGGTCCGCTTCGCCCGTCATGAAGAGCGCTTCTTCCGCGCGCTCGTCGCTCGCGTAGCGGTTCAGGTACTCGGTGCCGAGCGCGCGCACGGCCGGCCAGTCCTTCTTCCCGAACGCGGTCTGGAGCTCCTTGAAGTGCGCGGCCTTGTCGGCCGGGACCGCCGTTTGCGGAGCCGGCGCCGGCGCCTGCACGCGCTTCAGCTCGTCGACCTTCGCGTAGATCTCGGTCCGCGACTGCGTGAGGTCGCGGCGGACCTCTCCGATCTCGTGCTTCACCTCGTCGAGGCGTCCCGCGAGCTCGTTCAGACGCTGCTTCGTCGACATCGAGTCGAGGTTCGAGTCGGCGCTCGCGCGGAGCGCGTTGTCGAGCCGCTGCCGGGTCGCATCGAGATCCTGCCGCAGCGCTTCGTTCCTCCGCGCCGAGTCGCTGAGGGCCGCTTCGAGCTTCTCGGTCCGCGCCTCGAGCGCCTGCTGGTCACGTGTCGTGGCGACACAGCCGGTGGAGAGCGCGACGGTCACGACGAACAACGATCGAATCACTCGCATCACTTCACCTCGATGTCGACGCGTCGGTCCTTGGCCATGCTGTCCTCGTCGGTGCCCACGGCGTCGAGCTTCCCGCGCGACGACGTCGTCACGCGATCGGCCGGGACGCCGAGCGAGACGAGCGCCGTGCGCGCTCGCTCGGCGCGCTCGGCGCCGAGGCCCATGTTGAACTCGTACTCGCCCCGCGCATCGCAGTGCCCGGTGAGGAGGACGCGCCGCGAGGCGAGCGACCCCTTCACGAGACACCCCGCGAGCCGCTCGAGCGTCCGCGTCCCCTCGCCGGCGAGGTCGGCGGACTCGAAGGCGTAGTAGATCGCGCCGAAGTCGCGGCAGCCGGGGCCGCCCGGCTCCGGCCCCACGCAGTGCCCGTTCTGGCACTTCTCACCGGCGGCCTTGCACGGATGCTCGTCGTCGCACTCGACGGCAGGCTTCGCGACCTTCACCTCGCCGCACTTGTGCGCTTCGCACGGGGCGCCGCCGGGGCACGGGCTCTTCTCGTCGCAGTACCCCTCGCGGCGCTCGCAGCGCCCGGCGCGGCACGCCTCGCCCGCAGCGCAGCCGCTGTCGTCGCGGCAGGCGACGCACTTGTGATCGACGCACACGCCCTTGTGCCCATCCGCGTTGCAGTGCTCGTCGGTATCGCAGGTCGGGTACTTCGGCCCGCCGCACGCGACGATCAGCAAAAGGACGGCGCCGGCGCTCACCCCCACCCGGTTTCGCTCGCGCATCGCCGCCCTTTGACCACACTCGGGTGGCTCTTGACCAGACCCCGCGGAACGACGGTCCCGCTTGCACTCCCGAAGGCCCTCGCCTACTTGAGAGGGCGCCCGGCCAGATGACCACCGTCGCGTCCGCAGAAGCCAACCGCTCGAACGGACCCAAGCGGAGCAAGCTCGATTACGTCTGGCCCGTCGTCGGCCTCTTCGCGGTCACGTTCTCGTTCTGGCTCCTCTATCGCGAGCTCCGCGGCAGCTCGGTGCGCGACGTCTGGGGCACGCTGGTCACGATCCCGGCGCACCGCTACGTGCTGGCGCTGGGAGCGACGCTCGCCGCGTACTGGGCGCTCGCCTGGTACGACCGGATCGCGCTGCTCCATCTCGGACACAAGCTCGGGTGGGGCTTCATCTCGCTCGTCTCGTTCACGACCTACGCGCTCTCGCACAACATCGGGGCCTCCGTCTTCTCGGGCGCGATGGTCCGGTATCGCGCGTACTCGACGAAAGGGCTGACGGCCCCCGAAGTCGCCGTCCTCGTCGGCTTCTGCTCGTTCACCTTCGTGTTCGGGATGCTCGCGACAGGAGGCGTCGTCTTCACGTTCGAGCCCGACCTGATCCACCACCTGCTCCACCTGCCGAAGGTGGCGGTGCGCACGATCGGGATCGCGTGCCTCTCGATCGTGAGCCTCTACCTGCTCGGCGCCGCGCGGCATTCGAAGCCGCTCGTGATCAAGTCCTTCAAGCTCGAGTACCCGAAGCTGCGCATCGCGGCGCGACAGCTCGTCGCCGGCCCGCTCGAGATCATGGGCGCGGCCGCGATCATCTACGCGGCGCTCCCGGAGAAGGGCAATCCCGGCTACTTCGTCGTCCTCGGGATCTTCGTCGCGACGTTCTCGGCCGCGCTCATCTCGCAGGCCCCCGGCGGGCTCGGCGTCATCGAGGTCCTCTTCGTCACGGCGCTGCCGGACATCCCGAAGCTGGAAGTGCTCGCGGCCGTGATCGTGTTCCGGCTCTTCTACTTGATCCTCCCGCTCGCCCTCTCGATCCCGGTCATCCTCCTCTTCGAGCGCGCGCGCCTCGCGAAGCTGCTCGGGCCGGGCGGGTCCTCGCCTCCGCCCGCCTCCTGACCAGGGGACGAGACCTACCTCCCCCCTGGATCGCGCGCACGCCATCGGCGACGAGCCATCGCGGAGTTGGCTGCGCGGTTGTCCGGCCGGAACCGACTCGTCCAGCGTGGCTAGACGGCGCGATCGTTGCAGCCCCGCGACCTCATGCGCCTGCACGCTCTTGCCTTCGTCGGCTCCACGCTCCTCGTCACCGTCGCCGTCGCCGCCGGGTGCGCGGCCCCCGCCGACGACGACGCGGCCTCGAGCGAGGCCGCGATCAACACGTCGAAGCCGATCGCGCCCGTCGACCTCCTCTCGTGTTGGGTGAAGCCGGACGCGACGACGACCGACGCGTTCTTCCAGGCGCACGAGGTGACGTGCAAGCTCGCTGAGACCGGCGACTACCCGCTCGTGCCGGAGCTCGTCATCGTCGAGGTGGTGACCGCACGGCACAACGTCCTCTCCCGCGACGTGACCCGCGAAGCGACCGTGCTCGGTCGGTTCCGGAACGAGGATCTCCCGCTCCGGTTCCACACCCGCCTGATCTTCCCGGACACGACGAGCGCCGGGCAGCAGTTCGGCCTGAAGGAGCAGCGTGTCGTCGCCTCGCTCGGCGAGGCCTCCGAGGAGAAGCCCCTCGTCTACAAGAGCCCGTTCACGCTCTGGGGCGTCGAGATCACGTCGAAGGACGGCACGCCCCTCTACGTGCAGGGCCGCTACACGGTGTCCACCGGCTCGTACACGAACGGCTTCAACTTCACGATCCCGGACAACGACAAGAGCGAGCTCACCGTCGACCTGTTCAACGAAGGCGCCGCCGGCAAGGCCGAGCTCGCGCTCATCGCGCCGGCCAGCGGCCCGATCGCGCTGAGCGTCTACGGCAAGTCCGTCGAGATCGCCGGCCCCGGCGCCTACGTGTTCGACGGCGAGAAGCTCACGAAGCAAGTCGGCGTTCCGGTGCCCGACCCCGAGCCGGGCGACCTCACCCCTCCGCCCGTGCCGACCTGCGGTGGCGACGGCCAGGCGAAGTGCCCGACCGGCGAGTGCGCGGTCGGGAACCGTCTCGTCGCCGACGTCTGCAAGGCCTGTGGAGGCGAGGGCCAGACCTGGTGCGGTGAGTGGAGCGCGAAGACGTGCAAGCCGGCCTTCCGGCTCGTCGGCGACCTCTGCACCGCCTGCGGGACGGCGGGCAAGACCTGGTGCGGCGAGTGGAGCGCGAAGACGTGCGATGCCGGCCTCCGTCTCGTCGGCGATCTCTGCGCGCCCTGCGGCGCCGCCGGGCAGACCTGGTGCGGCGAGTGGTCGAAGAAGACCTGCAACGACGGCCATCGCCTCGTCGGCGACCTCTGCACGCCCTGCGGTGCCGAGGGCCAGACGTGGTGTGGCGACTGGAACGCGAAGACCTGCAACGCTGGACTCCGCGTCGTCGGCGACCGCTGCGCCCCCTGACGCGGCCGCGCCGTTTGATACGCTGGGCGGATGCGCCCGACGCGCCTCCTGCCTGCCCTCGTCTCCAGCGCGTTCGTGCTCGGCTGTGGAGCACGCCCGCCGCGCGCGGCGGACACCGCACCGCTCGCGATCGCCCCCGCGCAGCGTGAGCACGGTACGTCGCAAGCGCGTCCGAAGCGCCCCGACGAGGTCGCGCTCTGGGTCCACGTCGAGGACCCCGACGCGATCGTCGAGCTCTCGGGGATGCGTCAGACGCTCGCGACCGTGAGCGGCAGCGACGAGGACGTCGCGACCTTGCTCCGCCTCGTCGACATCACGAAGCCGATCGACCTCGTCGCGACGACGACGCCGCCGAAGAAGGCGACGGCGAAAGACGCCGAGGACGAAGGCGAGCCGAAGCCGGACATCGAGGTCGCCGCGCGCTTCTGGGTGCGCGACGTCGCCGGCGTCGTCGAAGCGCTCGGCAAGGAGTTCGACGTGCGGAGCGAAGGTGGCCGGATCGTCGCGCGGAAGAAGAAGAAGCTGGTCACGACGGAGGAGCCCGCCCAAGCGGACGACGACGGCTCGGGGGCACTGCCGTCGCCCCCGAAAGAGAAGCCCGCCGCGAAGGAGGAAGACGACCTCGTCTGCGACTTCGGCGGGGTGAGGACCGGAGCCGAGTTCGCCGTCTGCGGGACCGCGCGAGGCGTCGTCCAGGCGGGTCCGTGGCTCCGGACCGGGCCGCGTCCGGCCGAGGAGGAGCGCGCACGCGGCACGCGGCAGAGCACCGAGATCGCGCGGATGATCGCCTTCGCGAAGGCACTCCGGCCGTGGCTCGAGGTGAAGGAGAAGGACACGAGCACGACGCGGACTCCCTCGGAGGAAGCGAGTCGCGTCGCAATGAAGGAGGCGATCTCCGATCTCCAGGCGATGACCTTCGAGGTCGCGCGCGAGGGCGAAGCGCTCACGTTCGCGGCCGGCGTCCGGTTCGCGACGAAGCGGAGCGTCATGACCCGCGCGCTCTTCCAGCCCACGTCCGGGGTCGCACCGACGGATGCGTTCTTCCGGATCGCCGAGGACGCGAGCGGCTCGGTGTTCCTTCCCGGCGGCGGCCCCGTCGCGTCGCTCGTCCACTGGGCGTGGCAGACGTTCGTCGACGAGTCGGTGCCGGAGGCGCGCCCGCGCTTCGCGAGCGTCGCGCCCACGATCACGAGGATGTTCGACCGACCCCTCGAGGCCGGCTACGGGATCGACGTTCCGCGCGTCCGCACCGCGCTCGCGCGCGTCCGCGCGGCGACGAAGGACCAGAAGAAGGCGGCGACCGCGCTCGATCGCGCGCTCGAGGGCTACCAGATCGCGCGCCTGCCCGTCGACGTCGCTTCCGTCGAGGCGCTCGCGCGCACGTGGGCCGCGACGAGCAACGCGAAGGAGAAGGAGAAGAAGCAGGCGATCCCGCCCTCGCCTCCCGGAAAGGCGGCCACGCCTTCGCCGTTCGCGACGCCGGAGAAGACGACGACGTACGCGGTCCGCACCGCGCCGGCGAAGCTCGCGCTCCCGAAGGGGACCTTCGTGCTCGACGAGACGACGGTAGAGCGCACGGCTTCGGCCCCGAAGACGACGACGAAGACGGTCGAATCGACGTTCTTCGTCCCGGCCGCCGGCGCCGGCGACAAGAGCGCGACGTGGCTCGTCACCTGCTACGAGGACGCGGCGTGCGCCGAGCGCGCGAAGAAGGCACTCGCCGAGAAGCCGCCTTCGGGTGCGACGAAGGACCCGCTCTTCGATCGGCCGGGGCTCCTTGCGGCCGGTCACTCGAGCACGCTGATGGGCGCGTTCGCCCTCCATCGCATGACCGCCAAGATGAGCGCGATGTCGCCGTCGGGCGGGAGCGCGCTCGACGCCGCGGCGCTCGCCGAGATCGAGCACCACCTCTCCGAGGCGAAGCAGTATCTCCCCTACGTGATCGTCGCGGAGGAGAAGGGCGAAGGCGGGCTCGTCGCATTCGAGGTGCGGGGCTCGAAGGAGAGCTGGAAGACCGTGGGCGAGCACATGGGGAGCGCCGCCGTCGGGAGCGCGTCCCTCCTCTTCATGATGTTCGCGCTGTCGATGGCGTCTTCGTCGCCCTAGAGGGTCCTGCGAACCGCTTCGATGTAGCCTTCGCGGAGCGCGCGCGTGATCGGCCCCGGCTTTCCGTCTCCGATCGGCCGATCGTCGATGCGGACTGCAGGCACCACGAACGCGGCGGCGCCGGTGTAGAACGCCTCGTCTGCGCGGAGGAGCTCCTCGAGCGAGAACGCGCGCTCCTCGACGCCGATGCCTCTCACCCGTGCGACCTCGAGGACGCGCGCGCGCGTCGTGCCGTGGAGAATGTCGAAGCCGAGCGGGCGCGTGACGAGGACGCCGTCCTTCACGATGTACGCGTTCGAGGCGGCGCCCTCCGTGATCGTGCCGTCCGCTTCGTCGACGAAGAACGCTTCGGCCGCGCCGGCGCTCACCGCCGTCTGGCGCGCGAGCACCTGGCCGAGGAGGGCGACGCTCTTGATGTCGCGTCGCTTCCAGCGGACCTCCGGCACGGTGACGACGGCGGCGCCTTCGTTGCCCTTCTGCGACGCGAGGATCGGAAAGCTCTGCGCGAACGCGACGACGGTCGGCGTGACGCCGGAGGGAAACGCGAAGTCGCGCGCCGGCGCCGCGCCGCGGGTGACCTCGAGGTAGACCATCCCTTCGCTCGTGCCGTTCCGCGCCGCGAGCTCGCGCAGCATCGCCGCGAGCTCGGGGTGCGTCATCGGGAGCGCGAGCCGGATCTCCTTCGCGCTGCGCCCGAGGCGATCGAGATGCGCGTCGAGATCGACGAGCTTGCCGTCGAGGACGGCGGCGACCTCGTAGATCCCGTCCGCGAAGAGGAAGCCGCGATCGAAGATCGAGACCTTCGCCTCGCTCGCGGGGACGAAGGCGCCGTTCACGTACGCGATCGCGGCCTCGGTCACTTCTTCCCTCGGATGATGTCGGCGAGGTCGTCCTCCGACTCGTTGCCCGTCGCCGGCTTCGGAGCGGCGCCGGTCGGGCTCCCCGCTTCGGGCGCCGGGGCGCCGGCGTCCTTCCCGCCACCGCCGATGAGGGCCGCGAGATCGTCCTCCGACTCGCCTATGCCGCTCGTCGGCTTCGCCGCGCCGGCGTCCTTCCCGCCGCCGCCGATGAGGGCCGCGAGATCGTCGTCCTCGTCGGACGCGCCTGCGTCGGCCTGCGCGACCGGCGCCGTCGTCTCGGTGACCGCCGCCAGCTGACCGCCGGGGAACCGCTTCTTGTCCTCGTCCGAGCACGGCAGCGGGTTCGAGCGGTCCTGCTGCACGCACTCGAGGAGCCACGCCTCCTTCGGCGGCCGCTTCTCCTTCTCGGCCCGGTCCCGCCACTCGGCGATGTCGCCCTGCACGCGCGCGTTCGAGATCCGCGGCACGTACATGATGACGAGGAGCGAGAGCGCGAGGAGGCCGACGAACGGCATCGCGATCCGGTAGAGGCTGACGACGGGCCGATTGAACCGGAAGCTCGAGATGAACAGGTTCAGGCCGAGCGGCGGGCACGAGAACGCGAGCTCGAGGTTCAGGACGAACATCATCGCGACGTGGAACGGCCCGAGCCCGAAGTGCGCCGCGAACGGGAGGACGAGCGGCACCGCGACGAGGATCGCGGAGAGGCCGTCCATCACCATCCCGAGGACGAGCAGGAACAGGTTCATCACGAGGAGGAACTGCCACGTCTTGTCGAGGCCGAGCCGCAGCATCGCGTCGAGGACCTTGTCGGGGAGGTGCTCCTGGACGACGTAGTTGATGAGCGCGTTCGCCATCGCGAGGATGAGGATGACGGCGCCCGCGAGCGCCATCGATCCCTTCGCGACCTTCACCAAGTCCTTCTTCACCGAGAGGTCCTTGTGGACGTAGGTCTCGATGAAGAGCGTGTAGAGGGCGACGAGGCCGGCGGCCTCGTCGATGTCGGCCATCCCGCTCTTGATGCTCACCGCGAGGAGCACGAAGAGACCGAGCTCCCACTTGAAGCCCCACGTCGCGGCGACCGCCTCCTTCGGATCGAAGTCGGCGCGTGGGAGGTTGTTCCGGATCCCGTACCAGATCGCGTAGAGCGCGAAGAAGACGAGGACGAGGATCCCGGGGAGGACGACGGCCTTGTTGACGAGCTGGAAGTCCAGCCCGGTGACCATCGCGTAGATGAGGAGCGGGAGCGCGTACGGGAGGAGGAGGCCGAGCGAGCCGCCGGTCGTGACGAGACCGAGCGAGAACTTCTCGTCGTAGCCCTTCTGGCGGAGCGCGGGATAGAGGAGGCCGCCGACCGCGATGATCGTGACGCCGCTGCCACCGGTGAAGAGCGTGAAGATGGCGCTCGCGACGACGCACACGATCGCGAGACCGCCGGGGAGCCAGCCGACCCACGCCGTCGCCGCGCGGACGAGGCGCTCGGGCGTCTTCGACTCCGCCATCAGGTAGCCGACGAACGTGAAGAGCGGGATCGTCGTGAGGATCGGCGAGCCCGCGAAGCGCGAGCCGAAGACCTCGGGCGCGAGGCGCGCGAGGAAGCGCTGGTTCGGATCGGCGTGCGTGAGCCAGGCGAGCTCGCTCGCCCCGCCCATGATCGCGAAGAGCGGCGTCCCGAGCAGCGCGAGGAAGACGACGAGCCCGACGATGGGCCCGCCGATGGCAGTGAGGATCGCGACGACGCCGCCGATCGAGCCGAGCGCGATCCTCGCGCCGCGCGGGTTCGGGGCGTTCGGAGAGGGCGTGACGGCGGCGCTCATCGGGGCTCCGAGGTCACGGGGGCCGGCACCGCACCGGATTCCTCGTGCGCGTGCGCGAGGTCCTCGTCGCCGTGGGCGGCGTCGGGATCGACGTTCACCCAGCCGGCGAGCGCGAGGATCGATCGCAGCACGAACCGGAGAGCGATGACGAAGAGGCCGAACGGAAAGACGAAGTTGAGGAGCGGCGTGAGGAGCATGCGGATCTGCTCCGTCGCGCCGGGGACGGCGGTGACGGCCGGCGTGCGGAAGTCGACGCTGCCGTCCTCCGGCAGCTCGAGCGCCTTCACGTCCTCCGCCTTGAAGTGGCTCCAATCGCCGCCGCGCAGCCAGGCGTTCCAGTCCTGGGGCGTCAGCCACTTCGCATACGGCGTGCCGCCGAGGACGCGCGGGAGGGAGCGGGCGTCGAGCGAGATCTGCTTCGTCGCGAGCGAGAGGTTACGGCTCGTGTCCTCGAGGACGCGGTCCACCTTCGCGCTCGCCGCCATCGTCGGCGGGACGTGGAACTCCTCGACCGCGACCGTGTCGAAGAACCCCCACGCCGCGAAGAGCGACACGAGCGCCGCGGTCATCCAGCCGAGCACCGCGACGGGGACGCGCGCGCGTGGCGAGAGGAAGCGGAGGACGACGTCGACGGTGATGTGCTTGCCCTGCCCCGTCGCGACCGACGCGCCGAGGAGCGCGAGCCAGAGCGTCAGGCGCTTCGCGAGCTCGCTGACGCCGCCGAAGAAGACGAGGATGGATGCATTCTGCAACCACGAGAACAGGTTCGCGAAGTAGGCGGAGCCCGCGTTGCCGAGCACGCGTGCGCCGAGGAGGAGGCCGGCGAGGACGGCCGCCGTCGTCATCACGTCGCTCCGCGGATGCTTCTCGGTGAGCTTCCGCGTGACGAGGCCGAGCACGGCGCCGGCGAGGAGCGCGCGGTAGACGAACCCCGGCCCGCTCTGGCCCGACGAGGACAGCGCCTTCATCGAGATCCAGAAGACGAGCGTGAGCACCTCGGCGACGAGGACGAACGCGCAGAGGCGCGCTTCGACCTTCGTCCAGGCGCGGTCGAAGCGATCGAGCGGCGCTGCCCAGGCCGCCTTCTTCGGCGGCGCCTCGACGACCGCCGCGGCGACGGGCGCGGGTGGCGCCTCGGGCGCCTCGTCGACCTTCGGCTTCTCCGCGGCCTCGACCTTCGGCTTCCCCTCTTCGCTCATCGACGCCTCATCGACGCGGGAGGTTACCAAAGGCGGCCGCCGGGGGCGGAGAATCAGGGGGCGAAACGGCGCACCGTCCGCCCGCGCCGTGCGCGCCCCCCTCCTGCGTGCTAACGCGACCCGGCATGCTCGTCTCCCACCGGCAGCACGCGACGGAGTCGGCGGGCATCCGGCTCGACCGGGCGATCGCGCCCTCGGTGCTCGTGCGCGGCGTGTCGCTACGAGGCGTCGTGCAGGACGAGCGCCTGACGAAACACCTCCTCGGCGTCGACTCGGAGCGGCCGCGCCGATCGCTCGTCGTCGTGTTGGAGGGCGACGTCCCCGCCCTCGTCGAGAACCGGTCGGTGCCGCTCCGGCCCGGGCGCGCCCTCTTCGCGCCCGAGAGCACGCCCACCGCGGTGCGGTCGTCGGGAGAGGTCCTCGAAATCGAGTGGGACCCCGGCGCGCTCGGCGAGCCGCCCTCGCTCGCGGCCGACGACCTGACGCTCGGCCCCGCGGCGCTCACGGCGTTCACGGCGCTCGGAAAAGCCCTTCGCGGCGGCGTCGTCGAGGAGGTGCGTCTCGCCCTCGAGGATGCGCTCGCGGCGATGCGCGCGACGGGTGTGGACGTGGACCCAGCCGCCGCGGCGGCGGTGGCGACGGAGCCGGACGCACGCGAGCAGCACGTGATGACGTGCATCGATCGCGCGCTCTCCGACCTCTCCGGCGCCCCGATGCTGGTCGATCTCGAGAGCTCGCTCCGATGCTCCGGACGCACGGTCTCGCGCCACGTGCACGACGTCCACGCGCGGCATGCGCTCCTCGGACGAGGCGCGGGACGCTGGCGCGGCGTCCGCGACGCGACGCGCCTCGTCGTTGCGAGCATCCTCCTCTCGGCGCCGGACGCAACGCCGGCCTCCGTCTCGGCGCACGTCGGCTACGGCTCGGTCGTCGCGCTCGACCATGCGTTCCGCGCCGCGGGGCTGCCCGCGCCGGGCGCGCTCCGTCGCGCGCTCCGCGCCGCCTGAGCGCTCACTTCGCGCGCGCGAGAACGTACTCCTCCTGTCCCTGCGAGAGCGCGAGCACTGCCGCGCCGGACGCGTCCTTCCGGAGGTCGACCTCGAGGCCGAGCCAGGGAGGGTCGAGGAGGAACAGCTTCGTCGAGCCGTCCTTCTCCTTCTTCTCCGTGAAGCGGCTCTTCCACTCGCCGACGTCGAGCACATCCCCCTTCACGACGATGCGGCCGAGGAGCGGATGGGTCCACGTGCCGGCGGCCGCGGAGAGGACGGCGGGGGACGGCGCGGGCGCGGTCCCTGCGAGCATCTCGTCGAAGCGCTGCTTGCGGATCGCGACGGCCGCCGCGAGCTGCTCGTCCGCACGCGGCTTCGCGCCGAACACGATCTCGAGGAGCTTCCGGCGCAGGACGTTGCGGAACGCGTTCGCCGAGCCGGCATTCGTGAGGACGACCATGCCGATCCCGTGCTCCGGCAGCATGAACATGTCGCTCGTGAACCCGAGGTTGTTTCCACCGTGCCCGACGAGCGGGATGCCGTGCTCGTCCTCGACGAAGAGCCCGAGCCCATACGCCATCTTTTCGGTGATCCGGACGCTCGGCCGACGGCGCTCGAGGAGGTTCTCCTCCGAGAAGAGGCGCTTGCCGTCGAGCATCCCCTTCCCGAGCTCGACCTGGAGGAAGCGCGCCATGTCGTCGACGTTCGACCAGAGTGCGCCGGCGGGACGGACGGGCACGACGCCCTCCTCCGTCGCGATCGGAGCCGGCGCATACGTCTGCGTGCGGTCCTGCCCGTGCGGGACCGCATGCTCACGTCGTGCGACGACGCGCGTGTCGAACGTCGAGGAGCTCATCCCGAGAGGCGTGAGCACGCGCGAGGCGAGCGTCGCGTCGTACGCGGGTCCGAAGCGCTCCTTCGGCATCGCCGCGCGCGCGGCGACGAAGCCGCCGGTCGCGACGAGCACGTTGGAGTACTGGAACGTCTCGCCGAAGCCGGTCGTGGGCTTCACGGTCGCGAGGCTCTTCACCTCGGACTCCGGCGTCACGTCGCGGTACTCGAAGAGGAACGGGATGTCCTGGCGCGGGAGCCCGGTGCAGGCGCACACGGTGTGGCGCATCGTGATCTTCTCGCTCGCGTCCGGGTCGCCGAGCGAAAACGTGGGGTCGACCTTCCTCACCGGCGTGTTCCAGGCGAAAGCGTGCTCGTCGACGAGCTTCGCCATCATCAGCGTGGTGAGCGACTTCGTCGTCGAGCCGATCATGAAGAGCGTCTTCGTGGTCACCGGCTCCGGCTTGCCGGCCTCCCTCACACCGAGCCCCTTCGCGAGCGCGACCTTGCCGTCCTCCACGACGACGAGCGCCGCGCCGGGGATCGCGAGCGCGGTGCGCGCGCGCTCGGAGAACGCGACGAGCTCGTCGCGGGCAGACGCGTCGAGCTTCTTCGCCGGACGCCCGGCGAGCGACTCGTCCTCGAACCCTGCCGGTTTGTAGCCGAGGAGCACGGTGGCGAGCTGCGCCATCCTACGATCGAGCCCCGCCTCGGTCGCGTCGACGAGGACGACGTGCTGGTGACCGCGGTAGAGGCGTGCGTTCGCGAGGACGACCCGGTGCTCGGCCGCCGGCGCCCGGTACTCGACCTGGACGACCTTCTCCCACGCATCCGACGGCGGCGGCGTGACGCGCGTCTTCACGGGCAGCGTGAGGCCTGGCCCGTGGAGCGCCCACGCGTGCGCGATCGCGCGGTCGGCGTCGTCGTCGGCAACGTCGACGAGCGTCATCGTGAGATCGCCTTCGGGCGCGACGAGCCGGAGGTCCTTGCCTTCCTCGACGGTCCAGCCCGCGGAGACGGGCACCCTCGCCCCGGACGGTAGCGTCAGCGTCTCGTCCTTCGCGAGCGTGCGGCGCGTCTTCGCCGCCGACGCGTCCGCGTGCTTGCCGTCCGGCGAGCGGGGCGTCGCCGGCGCGACGGTCGGAGCCTCGTGAGCGCACGCTCCGATCAAGGAGCAGGCAATGGCGGCGGCGAGATGCGAGGTGCGCATGGCCGTGCTTTGTAACGCGTCGCCGGCCCCGATCGACTGATTCGAGACGACAACGTCCTCGGCGCGAAATGAACGAAGCCCCTGCTTCCTCACGGAAGCAGGGGCTCCGAGCCACGACGTCACTCCGTCACTGCGCGGCGGCCGTGACCTCGTCGAAGATGTCGGCCTTCACCTTGCCCTCCGCCTTGAGTGCATTCCGCACCTTGGCGAAGGTCGAGGCCCAGGCGCCCTTCTCCGCGTCGTTCGGCTCGACGACCTTCATGCGGCCCTTCAGGTCCTTGAAGGCGTCGTCGTCGATCTTGCGGATGCGTTCGGTGAGCTGCTGGCCGGTCACCTTGCCGGTGCGCTCGAGGATGCTCTTCGCGTCGGCGGGCAGCGCGTCGAAGCGCTCCTTGTTGACGATGAGCGCGCCGATGCCGATGCCGCTCGGCATCGCGTTGATGTGGTCGACGTGCGCCGACCACTGGAGCTGCGACGCCGCGATCGAAGGCGAGTTGATGACGTCGACCGAGCCGCCCGAGAGCGCCGGGAGGATCGCCGGGACGCCGAGGAGCTTCGGCGACGAGACGCCGACGACTTCGAGCATTTTCTGGCAGATCACGTCGCCCGTGATGCAGAACGGGTGCATCTGCTTCAGGTCGTCGGGCGTCCGGACCGGCTTGCCCTTCGACATGATGTGCGCGATCCCGACGTCGCCGGTGCCGAGCATGCGGAAGCCCTGCGCCTCGAACGCCGAGTCGAACTTGGCGCGCGTCTTCTCGCGGACCGTGTCGAGCTTCGCCCAGTTGGGGAAGAGGCCCGGCATCTGGAGCGCGATGACGTGCGGGTAGATCTGCGCGAGGCCCGTCGCGGTGAACGCGCCACCGTCGATCTGCTTGCTGCGCATCTTGCCGACCATGGCGACCTCGTCGCCCTGGGTGCCGTTGAAGTACCAGGTGAGCTTGACCGCTCCCCCGCTCTCCTGATCGACCGCCTTCGCCCAGGCCTTGAAGACCTTGCCCCAGGCGGAGTCGGCGGGCGCCAGCGTGCCCAGCTTCATCTCCTCGGCAGCCGAGGCCGTCCTCGCCGAGCCGAGCATGGCCGCGAGCACGGCGACCAGCATGAGCCATCTACGAACCATCGGGTGCACCTCCAAGAAGATACGAAGGACCGTTCGTTTCGACGGCCCGGGGCGAACAGTCATTCATTTCGCGGGCGGCGTCGAGGGTGCCGGCGGGGTCGCGGGCGGGTTCGAAGGCGCCGGGAAGCCGCAGTCCTCCATGACGGACTTGTGGAGCGCGCGCTTGGCGCGGCGCTTCGCGATCGTGTTCTGGAGGCGGAAATTCGGGTCCGGATCGTCCGCGTTCAGGATCTCGTTGATCGTCTTCTCGTACAGCGGGAGGTCCTGCTTGTTGCAGGCGTAACGCGTCGCGTAAGAGAGGAGGACGCCGAGCGACTTGCGCTGCGTCTTCGCGATCGCCTCGTCGAAGAGCTTCTTCGCCTCGTCCATCTCCGCGTTCGGCGACCGGGCGTGATAGCTCGCGAGCAGCGAGGTCGCCGTGTAGCCGAGGTAGGTGGGGTCGAGCCGGCGGCTGTGCTCGAGGATCGTGACACCGACGAACAGCTCGGAGACGTAGGCGGGCTCGTCCTTGAGGAGGTTCACCCGGGCGAGCCAGGGCGAGCCGAGCCAGAAGAGCGTCTCGGCGTCCTCCGGGTCCTTGAAGTTCTCCTCGAGCCACGCCCGGAGCGTCATCGCGTTCTTCTTCGCGTCGTTGAAGCCCGGATCGCGATGGGAGACGAGCTCGAGGCCGTACGCGATCGAGCGGTCCCACGCGAGCTTCGTCCGCTTCTTGTGGTACTCGGCGAGGTCGTCGTCGCCGGCGACCTGCGCCGCGAGGTAGTCGTCCTCGGCGAACGCGTAGCCGTACCCGGCCCAGCCGCGCATGAGCAGGTAGAGCGCGTCCTCGTTGTCGGGGGCGAGGCGGTGCATGCCCTCGAACTGCATCATCGCGGCCTGCGAGGCCGACCGCGCGAGCTCGTAGTCGCCGATCGTGTCGGACGCGCCGGACCCGACCCGCGTCGACTTGATCTGCCCGTTCAGCAGCATCTTCTTGATGCAGCCGGTGCTGCCGAGGGCGAGAGCGGCGGCGAAGAGGACCGTGAGAAGCCTATTTCGCATCGACGCCGAGGCGTACAAGCCTCGGCCGTGGGGTGTCAACGGGTTCCCCCGTGCCCGTGCCCGTGCCCGTCGTCTCCGACGACCGGCACCCGCCCCCGCACCGCGAGGGCGATCGTGCCCGCTACCGCCGCGCCGCGACGATCATCGTGCACGCCGCCCGCGTTCGTACCGCCGGGTCCGGATCGGCCAGCAGTGGCGCCGCCCGCCCCGACCGCCCGAGCGCCGCGAGCGCCGACGCGGCCGCGAGCTTCCGGCCCGGCTCCGTCGACGCGAGGTCCTCCTCGATCCACGCCTGGACGCGTAGGTCGCCCGCGGACGCCAGCGCGAGCCGCGCGCGTGACGCATGCGTCTTCAGCGTCGGATCGAGCATCGGCGGGCCGCCCTTCGCGCCCTGCCCGGCGATCGCTTCGAGGGCCTTGATGCTCGCATCACGATCGGGCTTCGACGCGACGAGCCGACCGAGCGCCGCGACGCGGACCTCGAGGTCGTCCTCCTTCGCCGCCTTCCGCATCGCCTCGAGCATCGATCCCTCGGCCGGCGCGGTGAAGATCGCGTGGAGGCGGTCTCGTCGGCCCCCCTCCTCGATCACGCGCGTGAGGAGGCCGCGCGACATCCCCGCGAGCTCGGCGTCCTCCGGCGCGGTCCGCAGCACGACCCCCGCGCCCGCGATCGCACCCGGTCCCCGCCCTTCGGCGATCACGAGACGGAGCGCTTCGCGGCCGCCGTTCTCGAACACCGGCGCGAGCGCCCACGCGACGGCGATGTCCTCGCGGACCGCGTCGTCGCCCGTCGTCCAGAGGTCGCGGAGACGCATCGCGAGCTCGCTCGCGCGCGGCTTCGCCTTGTCGCCTGCGCCGCGCACGATCGCGCTCATCGCGCGGAGCGCCTCGTTGCGGAGCATCGGCTCCGGGTCGACGCGCGCGGTCTCGGCGAGGACGTCGAGATCGGCGAGGTCCTTCGCGTCGCCGGCGGCGCGGATCGCGCCGCGCCGGACGCGCGGGCTCGGATCGAGGATCGCCGCCTGCCGTGCTTTACGATCGTCGTCGCGCACGAGCGCACGCGCACCGACCGCGCGCCACCGATCGTCCTTGTCCGAGGCGAGCTCGCGCGCGTCGCTCTGGGAGAGGCGCTTGTCCTCGAGCAGCGCGAGCGCGGCCTCCGCACCGGCGCCGTCCTTCGCCTTCATCCGATCGGCGAGCGCGTCACCGAGCTCGGCCGCGCACGGGCGCGCATCGCGGAGGCGCGCAATGGCATCCTCCTCGCGCTTCGCCGTCACGAGCTCGCGCTCGGCGACGGCGCGCGCGATCCTGGCGGCTTCGTCGTTGTCGAGCGCGCCTTCGCGGTGCTTCTCCGCGATGAGCCCGCGGAGCCGCGGGTAGTCCCCTTCCCGCGCGGCATCGACGGCAGGCCCTCCACACGCGACGAGGGCGGACGTGACGAGGAGCGTGACGAGAGGGAGACGGGGAACACCCACGTTCAAGGGAGGTAGCTCGTTTCGACGCGAGTGGGAAGCATTCGGCCGGCCGAGCGACTTTGGTAACGTGCGTGCGTGCCGCGGATCGTGGTCGTCGCCAACGAGACGTCGCGATGGCTCTCGGTCCGAGGGCCGGTGCGCGACATCGTGCTCGCGCCGCGGCCGCGCTCCGAGGTCATCGCGACCCGCTCGCTCGACGAGCTCGCCTTCGCCGCTGCGCAGCTCGCGGCTTCGCCGCCGGATATCATCGTCCTCGCCGGCGGCGACGGCACCTACGGCGCCGGTGTGACCGCCCTCGCACGCGCGTTCGGCGCGAAGGAGCTGCCCGTGCTCGCCTTCGCGCCGGCCGGCACGACGTGCACCGTCGCTCGCAACTGGAGCTCACGACGAGGCGGCCTCTTCACCGCGGGATCCCGGATGGCGGCACACCAGTGCAGGGTCGTGCTCGACGACGTCGCGAGCGGCCGTGCGCACGCGGTCTCGAGGCCGACCCTCCGCGTGTCCCCCGATCGGATCGCGTTCATCGTCGGCGCCGGGCTCGTCGCGCGCTTCTTCGAGGTCTACGAGCGCGCGGGCGCGGGCGGCTATCGCACCGCCGCCGCGATCACGATGCGCGTGTTCGGCGGGTCGTTCACCGGCGGGGCGCTCGCTCGTGACGTCCTCACCCCCGTTCCGTGCGCGGTGGAGGTCGACGGCGTGCCCGCGCCGTTCGAGGAGGTGAGCCTGCTCGTCGCGAGCGTCGTCCCCGACCTCGGTCTCTCGCTCCGCCTCACCTATCGCGCCGGCGAAGAGCGCGAGCGCTTCCACGTCGTGGCGAGCCCGCTCGGTCCGCGCGCGCTCGGACCCCAGATGCCTCGCGTGCTGGCGGCGCGTCCCCTCCGCGGGCCGCGCGTCGACGCGCTCGCCTCACGCCTCCGGATGCGTTTTCCGGCGGGGACCGGCGCCTGGGTCGCGGACGGCGACCTCGTCCGGGAGGACGACGTCCTCGTCGAGCCGGGTCCGGTCGTCCGCGTCGTGACCGAGCGGCGCTGAGCCCTCCTCGAGACGCACGACGACGTCGGCGAGAGCGAGCGGCTCCGGCCGATGCGTCACGACGATCAGCGTGCGCTCTCCACGGAGCGCGGCGAGCGCAGCGAGGACCTCGGCCTGCGCCTGCGGGTCGAGCGCGCTCGTCGGCTCGTCGAGGACGAGCACCGGCAGCTCCGTCGCGAGCGCGCGCGCGAGGGCGACGATCTGCTTCTCGCCGCCCGAGAGAGCGCGCGCGACGACGAGCTCGTCGTCGAGCGATCGCGCGAGCGCGTGCGCGCCGAGCCGAGCGAGACAGCGTTCCGCCGCGGACGCGTCGTCGTCGGCGCGCCCGAGCACCACGTTCTCGGCGAGCGAAGCGGCGAGGACCGGCGCGTCCTGCGGGACCCACGCGAACGGACGCGCCGAAGGCCCCGTCCCCTGGTCCTCGAGCGCGACGCCGGCATACGTGATCCGACCGGCGCGCGGCGCATCGAGGCCGAGCAGCGCGCGCACGAGCGAGCTCTTCCCCACCCCGGTCGGCCCCACGATCGCGACGACCGCACCGGGCGCGATCCGGAGCGAGAGCGGCGCGTGACGGCCGAAGCGTCCGACGACGCCTTCGAGGACGAGCTCCGCGAGCGGCCACGCCCCGGTCGCCGGCGCCGACTCGATCCGGATCGGAGCGCCCTCCTCGCCGGCGAGCGCCGCCTCGAGCGAAGCTTCGCCCCGCGCGCGCGCGAGCCGCGCCTCGACGACCTCGCGGAGCGGCTTGTACGCCATGAAGAAGGCGACCGAAAACGGAAGGAGCGTCCCCTTCTCGACACCGCCGAGGACGCCTGCCCCCGCGAGCACGAGGACGAGGACGAGCGCCAGCGCGCCGAGCACCTCGCTCGTCCCCGACACGAGGGCGCCGTGTGCGCGGAGCCGCGCCTGCGCGGCGACGATCCGCGAAGAGACCGTGCCGAGGTGGTGACGGATCTTCGCCGTCGCGCCATACGTCTTCCAGAGGTCTGCGTGCCGGACGGCTTCGTCGCTCGCCGAGAGGAGCTCCGCGGCGTCCTTCGCGGCGCGCGTGTGCGCCCGCTTCAACGCGCGACGGGTGCCCATCACGAGGACGGCGAAGGTCGCCATCGCGAGGACGGCGGTCCCGGCGAGACGCGGCGCGAGCAAGAGCAAGAGGCCGGCGAGCGGCAGCAACTGGACGACGCCCCTCACCTCACCGACGACGCCGTGCGCGACCCCACGCTCGACCTCGAGCACGTGCGTGGTCAACGACGCGAGCTCGTCTCCGTCGTGCCGCCCTGCGTCGAGCGACCCGTCGCCATGATCGCCGTGTCGCGGTGCACGCAAACCGTCCACGGCAAGGACACGGTCCAGGACCTCGCGTCGGACCTCCGCGCCCACCTCGCCCGCGATCCGCGCCTCGGCGAATCCGCCGAGCGTCGCGCCCGCCGTCTTCACGACGGCGGCAGTCGCGCCGAGAATCGCCAGGCCTACGAGGGGATCCCCGCCCCCGAGCAATCCGAGCGCGTCCATGGATCGAACGTCCATCGGGCGCGTCCCCCCGGCGAGCGCACGTGCGAGCCCGCCTCCGGCCGCTGCGAGCAACGCATGGCCGGAAGCCTGCATCATCGTCCCCGTGATGAGCGTTGTTCCGAGCCCGAGACGCCGTCCGAAGAGGCGCCGCGTCCGGGTCACGAGCGACACACGCGGGCGGACACCCGCGACGCGAGATGTGTGCGCGAGCGGGTCCGAACCGTGCACCGACACCCGGACGCCCTTACCTCCCCACCGGAGGGAACGCAAATTGCACCGAAACGCGAGCGATTTCGAGCGCACGACATCCAGCGGAACCCGTTACCATGGGTCTTCGCCAGTACTCCTCGTCCGCCGGGTTCCGTCGGGCGAGGGGGGCCGCGTGATCGGTCGCTCGGTCGCGTGGTGTCGCGCGCGGGCTCCTTTCGCGTCTCACGCGGAAGCGCCGGTTCGACACTGCTCGCTGTGACGCCGAATGCGCGACCTGTCAAACCCTGAACGACGCCCTCCCGCTGCCCAGCCTTTCCTGCCATGCCCCGAAGCCGGTCGTCCCCGAAAAAGAAGAACGAGGCCGCGATGAGCAAGTCGAAGAGCAGCGCCGCGCTCGCGGAGCCCGCGAACACGCCTGCACCGATCGAGGAGGACGCCGAAGAGGAGCTCGTCGCCGGCGCTGCCGGTAGCAGCCCGTCGGGCGAGACCGACCTCGCCGTCATCGAAGAGGACTTCGAGCTCGAGGAGCCCGCCGTCGAGCCCGACGTCGAGGGTGACGAGGAAGTGCGTCGTCCGGCGGCGAAGGCGGCGGCCTCCGAAGAGGGCGGCGGCGACTCGATGCTCGCGCGGTACTTCCGCGAGATGGCGACGCACCCCGTGATGGGTCCCGACGAGGAGCTCGACACAGCCGTCGAGGTGGAGCGCGCCGAGGTCGAGCACTGGTGCGAGCTGCTCGCGTTCGTGCCGGCTGCGGAGATCGCTCTCGACTCGCTCGAGGGCGATCTCCCGAAGGACGAAGAGGCGCTCGACCTCCCGCAGATCCCGGAGCTCCGGAAGCTGTGCAAGGCGTACAAGAAGCAGAAGAACAAGCTCACGAAGGAGCAGGAGAAGAAGTACCGCGCGTACTCCGAGAGCCTCGCGCGGGCGATCCGTCTCGCCGACAGCGACCGTCTCTGGATCGCGCACTGCGAGGAAGTCGTCCGCAAGCTCGGTGAGCCGGTCTCGCTCGAGGACCTCGAGGAGGAGGGCGTGGCGGTGCCGGCGCCCGTCTCGCAGGGACCGGAGGCGCTCTCGCTCGCGAGCACGCCGGGGTACCGCAAGTACCTCGAGCGGATCGATGCCGCCTCGCGCGCCTCGAAACGCGTGAAGAACAAGTTCGTGAAGGCGAACCTGCGCCTCGTCGTGTCGATCGCGCGTCGCTACAACCGCGGTCGCCTCCCGCTGATTGACCTGATCCAGGAAGGCAACATCGGCCTGATGAAGGCGGTCGAGCGCTTCGATCACACGCGCGGCTACCGCTTCTCGACGTACGCCTCGTGGTGGATCCGTCACGCGATCAGCCGCGCGCTCGCCGACAAGGGGCGCGCGGTCCGCATCCCGGTCCACATGCTCGACACGCACAACCGCGTGCAGCGCGCGACGCAGGCGGTGATCGCGCGCACCGGTCGCGATCCGACTCTCGACGAGCTCGAGAAGGAAACGGGCATCCCGCAGGAGAAGCTCGACAAGGTGAAGGGCGCCTGGGCGGAGACCCCGTTCTCCCTCGACCGCCCGGTTGGAGACGAGGACGGACGGAAGTTCATCGACTTCCTCCAGGACGAGAACAACCTCTCCCCGCACGAGACGCTCGTCTCGCAGAAGTGGGGGGAGGAGGTCCGGCGCCTCCTCGGCCACCTCACGCCGATCGAATCCCGCATCATCCGGTGGCGGTTCGGCCTCGACGACGAGGACGAGCTCACGCTGAAGGAGATCGGTGACAAGTACAACTTGTCCCGCGAGCGCATCCGCCAGCTCCAGGAGCAGGCGCTCGGCAAGATCCGGAAGCACATGCGGGACTGAGCGGCGCTTCGCGCCGGAGGCTTCAGGCTACAGGCTCGGATGGCCTCGCTGCGCCGCGAGCGCGTGGTCTCGCCATGTCTTGCCGTCGACGAGACGACGGCGACGTTCCGATCGGCAACGCGCGCCTGGAGCCTGGAGAGCCTGGAGCGCCTGGAGCCTGAGGCGCTCCTCCACGGCGGCGCTCGGAGAAATCGGCGTCCCCCCGTCATCGTTACGATGCGTAACGGACAGAACTAGCGGTATCCTTGCACTGTGGGCCTAGGGCCTGGCGAAACCTTCGAGCGCTACGAGATCGAGGAGCGCATCGGGCGCGGCGGGATGGGAGAGGTGTACCGCGCGCTCGACACGCGGCTCCTCCGTAAAGTCGCGATCAAGGTCATCCGTCCCGACCGCACCGACTGGGAAGAAGCGATCGCGCGCTTGTTCCGAGAAGCGCGCGCGGCCGCCGCCTTCCAGCATCCCAACGCCGTCGCCATCTACGACCTCGGTCAGGTCGAGGGCACGTTCTTCATCGTGATGGAGCTCGTTCGCGGACGAACGCTCCGCGGGTACATCGGGCCGGGCACCGCGCCGCTCGACATGAAGCTGCGATGGCTCGTCGGCATCGCCCGCGCGCTCTCGGCCGCGCACGAAGCGGGCATCGTGCACCGCGACGTCAAGCCCGGGAACATCATGATCACGAGCGAGGGCGTCGCGAAGGTGCTCGACTTCGGCCTCGCGAAGCCGATCGACGACACCGAGAGCGTGACGAAGGTCGGCTACCTGCTCGGCACGCCCCGGTACATGTCCCCCGAGCAGCGCGAAGGCGCCGAAGCGGACGCGCGCAGCGATCAGTACGCGTTCGGCCTCACCGCCTACGAGCTCCTCACCGGCACGCACGCGGAGTCGCGCGCCGACGGCGTGATGGGCCTCACGCGCCTCGTGCCGGGCCTCACCGTCGCGATGGCGCAGGTCGTCGACCGCACGCTCCAGGAGGATCCGGCGCGCCGCTATCCGTCGATGGCGGCCGCTGCGAACGCGCTCGAGATGGCGGCGGGTCTCCCGAGCACGACGAGCACGCGCCTCCGCACGAACAGCTCGCGGGCGCCCGCGATGCCCGCCCACGAGCCGGGCAGCACCGAGCAGCGCCTCCTCTTCCCGCGCATCCCGCGTCTCGGCGTCGACTCGTCGGTGATCTCGTCGAAGCGGCCGGGCCGTGGCCCGCTCGTGATGGCGTCCCCGTTCTCGGCGCCGGGCTCGTCGTCGTCCTCCTCCGGATCGATCCCGCCCGATCCGCCGTCGACGATCGCGCCGCCGGAGCTCCGTCGCGCGAACGCGTCGACGAAGCCCCCCGATCAGCTCCCCACCCTCGCGCCGCGCGAGCTCGGCTCCGACCCGCCGACCGCGGAGGTCGAGGAGACGCTTCGCCTCCAGGCCCACGGCGCGGTCGCGATCGCGATGGCGCTCGGCGACCAGTTCGGGGACGGGCTCGGCGAAGGCCGCTACACGGTCGCGCTCACCCCGCTCCCCGGCCCGCCCGGGCAGACCAAGCGTGACTCGACCGCCTTCCAGCTCCGGCTCGTACCGGGCGATCCGCGTCACGCGGAGCTCGAGGTCGGTCTCGTCATCCCCGCGACGGGCTCCGCGGAGCTGCGGACGTACGACTACGTCGGGATGTTGCACGCGAGCATGTACGGTCGCGGGCCGGCGGTGAATCGCGCGACGTACGAGTCGTTCCTGACGGCGCTGAAGGGCGTGCTGAAGACGAACGGCGTCGAGAGCTACACGCTCGTCGCGCCGCCGTTCGAGCTCGTGCAGCTGATGCGTCGCGGCTGATTCAGGTGCCGCCGCCGCCCGGGATCGGATCGACCGGCGTGCCGTGATCGAATGCTTCGAGCGCCTCGCGCGCGTCCTCGACCTTGTCGGCCTGGACGAGGAGGTCGACTTCGACCGGGAACGCCTTCGTGAGGATCTCCGCCGCGTGCTGCCCCTGCACGATCACTTCGAGGCCGCTGCCGCGCAGGAAATCCGCCGCCATCTCGGCGGTGCTCGGGTCGACGAAGCGCCGGACGATGACCCAGTCTCCCTGCTCGCTCATGGCGCCACTCTACACCGGGAAGGAAGCATCCGGGACCGCTGTTGTGGGGTCGATGAGGTCCAAGCCGCTCCGCGGATTCCTGTCCATCGCCTCGGCGGGCCTCGTCGCCTTCACGGCCCGCGCGTCGCTGGCAGACCACTACCGCGTGCCGAGCGCGTCGATGGATCCCACGGTCCGGGTCGGCGATCGCATCGTCGTGTCGAAGCTCGCCTATGGGCTCCGTCTGCCCGCGACCGACCAGTACGTCGTCACGTTCGGATCACCGGCCCGCGGCGACGTCGTCGTCCTCGAGCCGCCGGAGACCGACCATCTCGGAACGACCGTCGACGTGATCGGGTCGGTCCTCCTGAAGCGCGTCGTCGCGATCGGCGGAGACGTCGTCGAGGTTCGTGACGGGCACGTCCGCATCGACGGTGAGCCGGTCGACGTGCCGGAGGCCTCGTTCGCGGAGGGCGGCGGGCCGGACTTCGGCCCCGAGCGCGTCCCGGACGGGCAGCTCCTCGTGCTCGGCGACAACCGCGGCAACAGCCGGGACGGTCGCTCGTTCGGGTTCGTCCCCGCCTCACGCGTGCTCGGCCGCGCCGTCGCCGTGTTCGTCCGCGACGGCCACGCCGTCCTCGAGTCGCTCTAGGAGACGAGCTTCGCCCAGTCGACGGGGAGGTCCGCCACGTCGAGCCCGAGCACCTTCACGATCTCGTTCAGCCGCTGACGCTCGACGTCGCTGACGACGCCGTCGGCCATCGTGATCTTCCAGGTCGTCTCGCAGAAGTCGTGGACGACCTCCTTGATCTCCGCCATCGAGAGCGCGCCCGACGAGAGGTAGGCGCGGAGCTCGACGCGCTCGTTCTCGTCGACGGCCGCGTCCGAGAAGATGCGCGCGAGCATGCCCTTCAGCTTCCGCTTCGAATCCATCGCGACCACCGTATCAAAGACGCGCTTTCGCGAGGAAGGTGCGCCCCCGGCCCCACGTACATTGCAGCGACTCCCGCCGGACGAGTCGGCCGCGGCCCGCCTCCCAGCAGCCGCGTCGCACTTTCCGGTTTCCTTACGCTGACTTCCCGGTCTTCGTCCTTCCTCGTTCTTCACCCGCCCGCCCGCCACGCCTGCGCCGCCTGCGCCGGGGTGAGCGGGCGCGCTTCGTTTCGGATGCCCGCTTCTCGGAGGTTCACGATGTCGTTCGCCCTCGCTCGGTCCTCGCTCCTCGCGGCCATGCTCGCCGCGTCGTCCACCCTCGCCGTCGGCTGCGCCGCGACGGAGGCCGAGGCGGTCACGGACGACGGTGAGACCGCCGCGAGCACGGAGGAGATCGTCGACATCAATCACTCCGCGGTGAAGCGGCAGTCGATCGGAAACTGCTGGCTCTACGCGACGGCGAGCTGGGCGGAGGCGCTCGCGAAGAGCGCCAATCCGGCGAACCGCGAGCTGAACATGAGCGAGTCGTACTGGACGTACTGGCACTGGTTCGATCAGATCGCGAACGGCGGCGCCGGCGCCGAGATCAACACCGGCGGCTGGTACACGACGGCAGCCGAGATCATCAACCGCTACGGCATCGTGAACGAGGGCTCGTTCATCCGGAGCGAAGCGCAGGACGAGATGTCGATGCGCCAGAAGTCGGCCCTCGCGAAGATGAACGCGTCGCTCGCGAGCGGCGCGCTGAAGGCGCCCGAAGCTCGTCGCGACCGCGCGCTCGTCCGTCGCGAGCTCGACAAGGCCTGGGAGCTCGAGCCGAACGTCGTCACGCAGCTGAACCGCGTCTTCGGCGCGAGCGTCTCGCGCACGCTCGACAAGAGCACCGTGTCGACGCGCTTCACGTCGATCAAGCGCGCGAGCGACATCAAGGCGGCGCTCCGCGATCCACAGACGAAGCAGCCGGTCACCGGCACGCTCCAGGACGCGATCGGCACGGGCGGCGGGTGGTCCCGTACGGGCCGCCTCGCTTGGCAGTCGGCGAGCTACCCCTACGCGACGGATGCGCGCCGGCAGATGCTCGCCCGCGTCCAGCGCGCGGTTCACGACAAGCAGCCCGTCATCATCTCCTGGTACGTCGACTTCAACTCGCTCGACCCCCAGGGTCGGTTCTACGCGCCGCCCGCCCAGCCGGGCCGTCAGGGGGGTCACATGACCGTCCTCGAGGACTACCAGATCAACGACGTGCCCGGCTTCGGCACGCTCGCCGCGGGGACGGTCGAGACGCGCCCCGAAGCGCTCGCGGCCGCGCTCGCGCCGACCGCGAAGATCGAGTTTCTCCGCGTGAAGAACTCGTGGGGCACGTACCGCCCGGACCGGCAGTTCGTCCTCCCCGGCTATCACGACCTCTACATGACGTACCTCGACGGTCCCGTGAAGCACTGCAAGCAGAACGAGACCGACACCGGCAGCACGAACGACTGCTACGACGACACGCCGCTGAACGATTTCGTCCTGCCGCCGGGCTACTGAACCTCGTATCCTCGATCCGATGCGCCTCGGGCTCATCGGGGACGTCCACGCCGAAGACGAGCGCCTCGCGGCGACGCTGAGCGCGCTCTCGCAGGCGAAGGTCGATCTCGTGCTGTGCACGGGCGACGTCGTGGACGGCCACGGTGACGTGGACCGCGCCTGCGCGCTCCTCGAGGAGCAGCGCGTGCTCACGGTGCGGGGCAACCACGATCGCTGGATCCGCGAGGACACGATGCGCGATCTCCCGAACGCGCACCGGATGACGTC
Organism: Polyangiaceae bacterium; assembly: GCA_039809485.1. Taxonomy (GTDB): domain Bacteria; phylum Myxococcota_A; class Polyangia; order Polyangiales; family Polyangiaceae; genus Labilithrix. The sequence goes on from JBDHVE010000058.1 coordinate 42,927, forward strand.
GCTCGCGACCGAGAGCGTCGCGTTCCTGAAGGCGCTGCCGGCGACGCGCTCGGTGGACGTGCCCGGGGGCGTGCTCCTCCTCTGTCACGGCGTGGGGGCGAACGACATGCAGCGCCTCACGCCGAGCGACCACGGGTACGCGCTCGCGACGAACGACGACCTCGTCGCGCTCGTCCTCGACCCGAGGATCCGCTTCATGGTCGGAGGCCACACGCACGTGCCGATGGTCCGCGAGCTCCCGCGCGCGCGCGGCGCGCCTCCGCTCGTCGTCGTGAACCCCGGAACGCTCTGTCGCGAGGACGAGCCAGGCTACTTCGTCCTCGACACGGATCAGCGCCGCGTCGAGACGTACCGCCTCGGCGAACGGCTGACGGTGTTCCCGGGCTCGCGCGCCATGCTCTAGGCGTCCTAGGAGGCGAGCGGACGACGTGGGAGGCGAAGCCTACGGAAGACGGAGGACGGAGGACGGAGGACGGAGGACGGAGGACTCTCGTCACCGGTACTGCCGCTCATGGATCAGCTCGACGAGCTTGTCGGCGGCCGAGCGCGCATTCGAGCCACGGCCCGCGACCTTGTTGAAGAGGATCGAGAAGGCGATCGTCGACTTGCCCGGGGGACCGAGCACGTAGCCGGAGAGCGCGATCGCGTCCTCGAGCGTGCCCGTCTTCGCGCGCACCGCCCGGTGCGCACGCGTCTGCGCGAAGCGCTTGTGGAGCGTGCCGTCGACGCCGCCGATCGCGAGCTGGGCGACGAACTCGTTCCGCAGCGTCGGGTCCTGCCACGCGTGGCGGAGCAGATGGCTCACGCTGTGCGCCGTCGTCCGGTTCGCGTCGAAGAGGCCGGAGCCGTTCTTGACGACGACGCCCTTGTCGGAGAGCCCGTTCTTCTCGAGCCACCGCGTGACGAGCTCGGCGGAGTCGGCCGACTTCGCCGGACGTCCCTTCCCCTCCGCCGCGATGCTCTTGAAGACCATCTCGGCGTAGAAGTTGTCGCTGTTCTTGCCGAGCGCATAGAGCAGGGTCGAGAGCGGCTCGGAGTCGTGCTTCGCGAGGACCTTCGACTTCGGGTCGTTGCCGAGCTTCACCTCGCCGGCCACCTTGATCCCGCTCTCCTCGAGGACCGCCTTCAGCGCATAGCCGGCGAGCAGCTGCGGGTCGTCGACCCGACGCGTGTAGCGGACGAGCTTCGCACCGGCGCCGACCGCCCCGGCGACGGTCGCGGAGAGCCGGCGACCCGCCGGCTGGAGCGCGAGGACGACGCTGTCGGCGCCCTCCTCGCCCGTCTTCACCGTGCCCTGGACGTCGACGAAGCCCGGCGGATCGAACGAGACGAGCGCCGGTGAGCCGGCCTGCGAAGGACGCACCGAGAGCGTGACGGTGTTCTCGTTGATCGCGACGGCGCTGACCGGCGCGCGGAACGCGGCCCACTCGTTCGGCTGCTGCTCGTAGGCGGGCGGCGTCGTCAGCTCGTCGAAGAACTTCTGGTCGACGAGGATGTCGCCTTCGACCCGGCGCACGCCGTAGGTGCGGAGGTCCTGGGCGAGGCCCCAGAGGTCCTCCGTCTTCAGCGACGGATCCCCGTGGCCGCGGAGCACGAGGTTGCCCGTGACGGCGCCGCTCTTGATCGTGCCGTTCAGCGTCGTCTGGTATCTGTGGGACCCGTGGAGGATCGCGAGGGCCGCCGCCGCCGTGTAGAGCTTCGCGTTGGACGCGGGGTTCAGCGCGAGGTGCTCGTTCGTCTGCGCGAGGACGGCGCCGGTCTCGACATCCATGATGACGACGCCGACCTGCGCGTCACGGAGCGTGCGATCGGAGACGAGCGCGCGCACGGCGGCCTCGAGCTCGGGGGCGCGCTTCGGGTCGCCCTTCTCGGCCTTCTCGCCCTTCTCGGCACGCGCGGGCGGGGCATCCGGCTGGCTCTGCGCGCCGCGCTCTCCGAACGAGAGCGCGCTCGCGATCGCGACGGCGAGGGCGACGAAACGGAGCCGCATCGAGGACCTCTTAGCCGCTCGAAGCGCCCGGCGGAAGCCCCGCGAGCGGTCCTCCTCGTGGCGGCCGTGTGCGCGCTCGTCCTCGCCGGATGCGAGCGGCGAGCTGCCGCCGAGCGCCCCCTCGAGATGCTCGTCCCGACCGACCCCGAGACGCTCGACCCGCGCTACGCGACCGACGCCATCGCCTTCCGGACGACACGCCTCCTCCACGCGGGCCTCTTCCGACTCGATCCCGACACGCTCGAGCCGAAGCCGTTCGCGGCGCGCGCGTACGCGTGGAAGGACGATCGCACGCTGCGCGTCGAGCTGCGTGATGACGTCCGCTTTCACAGCGGAGCGCCGCTCGGCCCGGCCGACGTCGTCGCGACGATCGAGGCGTTCCACTCGCCGGCGGTCGGCTCCCGCCATGCGCGCGTGATCGAGGCGATCGGACGCGTCACGCCGGACGGAGACCACGCCGTCGTCATCGAGCTCGCGAAGCCACACGCGACGCTCCTCACCGACCTCGAGCTCCCGATCCTCCGTCGTGACGAGGCGGCGTCCCCTCCCCGCCCCGACGGCTCGCTCGACGGCCTCGGGCCCTACGTCGTCGCGTCGCGCGAGCACGGCGCACTCACGCTCGCTCCGGCGGCGGGCGGCGTCCTCCCCGCGCCCGCGCGCTGGGTGACGATCCGCACCGTCCACGACGAGAACGCACGCGCGCTCCGGATGCACGCCGGTCGCGCGGACCTCGTCGTCAACGGCTTCTCGCCGACGCTGCTCCCGGCGCTCGAGAAGGCGCCGGGGCTCGTGCTCTCGTCGCGTCCGGCCGCCGGTCTCACGTACATGGTCCTGCGCGCCGACCGCGGACCGCTCGCCGACGAGCGGGTGCGACGCGCGATCGGGCTCGCGATCGACCGGGAGGGCCTCGCGCAGACGCTCCTCGGCGGACGCGCGCACGCGGCGTCGACGTTGATCCCGGAGACGCACTGGGCGCACACGCCGGCGCCGCCGTGGCCCTACGCACCGGCCGAGACGCGCGCGCTGCTCGCCCAGGCGGATGCGAAGGACCTCCACCTCACGCTCCTCACGTCGACCGATCGCCTTCGTGGGGTGCTCGCACGTGCGATCGCCCAGCAGCTCGGGGACGCGGGGATCGCGGTCGACGTCGTGCCCCTCGAGCTCGGGACGATGCTCGCGCGGCTCGGCAGCGGGGACTTCGAGCTCGCGACGTTGCAGCTCCCCGAGGTCACGGAGCCGAACGTGCTCCGCGTCTTCCTCCACTCGAGCTCCGTGCCGCCCGCGGGGGCGAACCGAGGACGTGTGAAGGATCCGGAGGTCGACCGACTCCTCGAGGCCGGCGATACGTTCCTGGATGCGAAACGAAGGCGCAGCACGTATGCGGAGCTCGAGGTCCGCGTCCGCGAAAAGGCCTGGCTCCTGCCCCTGTTCCACGAAGACCACGTGACCGTCGCGAGCGAGCGCGCAAGGGCTTTCGCACCGAGCGCGGAAGGACGCTGGCTCGGGCTCGCATCGCTCCGCTGAGACGTGGCATCCTGTTCGCGATGGGCGAGCCAGAGCAGCGCCTGATCGCGTTGGGGGAGGCGGTCCACGACATCGTGTTCGTGACCGACCTCGAAGGGCGGATGCTCTGGGCGAACCGACGCCTCACCGAGGAGACCGGTTACGTCGCGGCCGACTTCGCGTTCGAGCAACCCGACAACCCCTTCCTGCACCCGGACGACGCGGCGAACGTCGGACGCGTCATCGCCGAGGTCGTGTCGAGCTCCGACGGTTCCCCCGGGCGCGTCGAGAACCGCTTCCGGGACAAGTGGGGGCGAGTGCACCTCTACCGCTCGACGATCCAGAAGACGACGTGGGAGGCGGCGCCGGCCCTCCTCTTCTCGGTGCGGAGCGCCGAGCCGGCTTCGGCTCCTCCACCGAGCGACGAGAGCTACCGGCGGATCGTCGAGGGCGCGAACGACGGCATCCTGAAGATGTCGGCCGACGGGCGCATCCACTTCGCGAATGCGCGGCTGCTCGACATCTTCGGCCTCACCCCCGTCGAGCTCGGCAAGCGCAGCTTCGCCGAGCTGGTCCTGCCGTGCGCCCGCGAGCGCGTCGCGAGCACGGTCGCCGGCGTCGCCCAGCGCGGCGCGAGCACGACGTTCGAGATCCGCTTCGCGCATCCGAGCGGCGAGATCCGCAGCGCGGAGATCAACGCGAGCCGGCTCGACGACGGCGACGACCGGGGCCTCGTCCTCGCCCTCGTCCGCGACGCCTCGACCGCCCATCGTCTCGCGCTCGCGATGCGTGAGGCGCAGAAGCTCGAGAGCGTCGGCGTCGTCGCGAGCGGCATCGCGCACGACTTCCGCAACATCGTGTCCGCCGTGCTCTACGGCGTGACGGCCGCGGAGCGCGCTCCGAGCGCGGGCGGCCGCGGCGAAGCGCTCGCGGTCGTCCGCGAGGCCGCGGAACGCGCCGCGCAGCTGACGTCGTCGCTCCTCGCCTACGTCGGACGGTCCGACGCGAAGGACGAGGTCCTCGAGCTCGGCGAGCTCGTCGCCGCGCACGAGCGCCTCCTCCGCGCCGTGATCGCGCGCAACGCCGACCTCCGCATCGAGCCCAGCGAAGGGCCGGTGCGCACCTCCGGCAACACGGGGCAGGTCGCGCAGGTGCTCTTGAACCTGGTCACGAACGGCGCCGAGGCGCTCGAAGGCCGTGAAGGCCGCGTGACGGTCGAGACGAAGGTCCTCGCGATCGGGGAAGCGGAGGACGGGAGCTGGCGGCCGAGCGCGCCCGCGCCGGGGCGTTACGCAGCGCTCGTCGTGAGCGACACGGGCAAGGGCATTTCCGAAGAGGCGCGCGCGCGCATCTTCGACACGTTCTTCACGACCAAGCAGCACGGCCGCGGCCTCGGGCTCGCGGCGGTGATGGCGGTCGTGCGGACGCAGAACGGCGCCGTCCGCACCGAGAGCGAGCCCGGCAAGGGCTCGACCTTCACCGTCGTGCTCGGGCCCGCGCTTCCCGGATGACTCAGAGGCGGGCGCGGCCTGCGCCCGGCGTCGACGCGCCCGGGGTCGCGCTGCCCGGAGCCTCGAGCTCGGGCAAGCACGCATCACCGAGGGCATCTTGCAGCGGCGCGAACCGCTCGAAGACCGCCGCGGTCGACGCCTGGTTCGCGCGCTTCTCGGCGCCCCCCGTCGTCGCCGCGGCGAAGGTCGCGGTCGGCGGCTCGGCCTGCGTCTGCACCTGGAACGGCGAGAGCACTTCGTCGAGCGCGCGTGCGGCGAGCGAGTCGGTGATCCAGCCGCTCTTCGTCGCGCGGACCGAGCCTTCCTCCGTGTTGCCGACGAACTCGCAGAAGTACTGCCCGTTCGTCGACATCCGCGCGTCGAGCACGCCGCGGGTGGGCTCGCCGCCGAGGAGCACGTGCGCGGCGCCCGTCACGCGGAGCATCTGCCAGCCCGCCGCAGTCGCCGGTCCGGGACGCGGGATCTCGGCCGACTCGAGCTCGGCGCCGAACGCGCGGACCTCCGCGACGAGCTTCGCCGCATCGGCCGGTTTCACGACGCGAACCACGGTCTTGCGCGGCCCGATCACGAGGTGCGCCGCAGGGATCTTCACGTCGTCCTCGTCGTCCTCGCCGATCTCCGCGACCTCGACCGTCGAGAGGACGCGGTCGATCCCGGCGAACCACGCCGCGAGCCGCTCCTTGCGCGGACAACGCACGCGGAGCTCGTCCGACGGACCGATGTTGGCGTCGTTCCCCGACCGCATCGTCGCGTGACACCCGTCGCGGCCGACCATCGCGATGAGCTCGCCGTCGGTGACGAGCACCTTCTGGACGCGACGGCCCACGTCCGCCGCGGTGAGCTGCGCCGTACCGACACGGGCTTGTGGCGCATGCGCCCGTGAGGCGCCCCCGCATCCGGCGAGGACCGCGCACCCGAGCGCAAGACCCGACACGGCGATCCGACTCGCCTGAACGACACGCCCCAGACTGCTGTTCGTGCTCACGCCCTCCGAGCGCTGCAAGGCACGCGCCCTTCGCGGCGCGCGGAACGACGCGACACGCGACCGCGGTTCAGGGCACGAGGAGCTTCGACACGGCGTCGACGCACTTCTTGTCGTCGGTCGCGGAGCACGACGCCAGCACGAGGTGCACTTCGTCCGGCGTCCCCTTGCCGGCGCGCACCTTCTTCTCGAGCAGCGCGCGGACCTTCTTGTGGTCTCCGGCGTCGAAGGCGACGAGCGCCTTCTTCATCTCCGCGCTCTGCTTGCCGCCGTCGGCGTGCGCGCTCTCGTGCTCGGGCGGAGCGCTCGCGACGGGATGCGCGACCGACTCCGGCGGCGCCCACACCGGGGGCGTCGTCGCGACCGGTCCTGTCGCCGCCGGCGGCGCCGTCGCGGTCGGTGCCGACATCGCGCTGGCGCTGCTGGCCGGCGCACGACCCGCCGCGCGCCCCTTCGCGAGCAGTGCGTTGCACTGCTCGGGGAGCGCGAGCGCGAGCGCGGCGACGACCAGCGAAGCCCTGAGGCTCACCTCGGATCAGGCCTTGGTCTTCTGGAAGCGTTCGATGCTCTCGAAGAGCGCGCGGAAGTTGCCGTAGCCGAAGCCCTCGTCACCGCAGCGCTGGATGATCTCGTAGAAGAACGGCCCCGCGCGCACGTCGTCGTGGAGCGCCGCCGCCTCGCGGAGGAAGATCTGGAGCATGTACTTGTCCTCGGCGCCGTCGACGAGGACCTGGAGCCGTTCGAGCTCGGCGAGCTCCTGCGCGACGTTGGTGATGCCGAGCTTCTCGAGCCGCTCCGGGAGCGCGAGGTAGTACGACTTCGGCGTCGGCATGAACTCGACGTGACGGCGCTTCAGTTCTTCGACCGACCAGAGGATGTCGTCGACCGCGAAGGCGATGTGCTGGACGCCCGCGCCGCCGTTGTCGTCGCAGAACTTCGCGATCTGCGAGTCGCGGAAGTGCGGACGGAGCGGCTCGTTCGTCGCGAACTTCACGTGGCTGACCGGGTCCCACATCACGATCGAGCGGAGGCCGGAGCCGGACGCGAGCTTCTTCGCGACGTCCTGGGTGTGGAAGCTGATGTCCCAGAACGGCTGCATCCCGAGCACGTCGCGGTACCACGCGATGATCGGCTGCATCGTGAGGCCGTTCGACGTCACGTGGTCGATCGAACGGATCCCGAAGATGTTCTTCGGCGCGCCGGCGTTGCCGACGCCCGAGTCGACGAAGCCGGGGGCGAAGCGCGCGTAATTATTCCGCTCGACGAAACGGAACGCGACGTCGCCGAGCGGCGTCGCGATCTCCACCGCGCGATACCTGCCGGCGCCGTCCGTGTCCTCGACCGGGTCGGCGAGGAACGTCCCGCCGCGCTTGTCGAGGAACGCCATCGTCTCGTCCAGGTTCTTCACCCGGAAGCTCAGGCTCATCACGCCGGACGGGTGGCGCTTCAGGTAGCGCGACGCCTTCGACTGCTGCCGCAGCGGCGTCGACACGCACACGCGCACGTCGCCGGCGCCGAACACGACCGACTGCTGCCCGCTGCGCTCGACGAGCTCGTCCCCGGCGCGAGCGACCTCCTTGAAGTCGAAGCGCTCCGTGTAGAACGCGCGGCTCCGTTCGAGGTTCTCCACGACGAAGTGGAAGCTGTCGTAGCCCGTGATCCCGATGTGCTCGGACGACATGGCTCGCCGATTAGCACGGCTCGCGAGCGGGCTCTAGGAGCG
>JBDHVE010000059.1:0-50054 GCA_039809485.1 Polyangiaceae bacterium
CGTCGCGTTGGTCGCCGCGGCGACGGCCGGGTCGGCCGACGCCGTCGTCGCGGCGCGCCCGCTCGGCGTCGGCGACGGCGCCTTCGTCGGCGCGCTCGTCGCCGACACGACCGCGACGACCAGGCCTGCGATGAGCAGCGCGATCGAGCACGAGAGCGCCGCGACGACCCACATCGGCGGACGGCGACGCGCCCGCTGGTTCGTCATCGTTCCGTTGTAGGAAGGCGAGCCCATTCGCGGGAAGGGCTGGAGCCCTTGCTGCGACGGATGCATGCCGCCCGTCATGATGAACGGATCGCGTCCGAACTCGGTCGGCGCGTGCGGGTCCGGGCTCATCCCGGGGAGGGGAGCCGTCTGCGGGATGCTCATCGCATCCGCGAACGCGACCTCGCCGGTGTGCGCGGGACCCGTCGCGTACGGCGGAGGCGGCGGTAGCGGACGCGACTGACCCTGCTGGCCGAGGTGCGCGGTCTGCGCGAAGCGAGGGCCCGGCGGGCTCGTGACGGCCTGCCGCGGCGGCTCGAGCGGCCCTGCATTCGGTCGCGGCGCCGGCTGCGGGAACATCGGCGGTGCCTGGAGCGGGCCGGCGTCGCGCGTCGCGGCGACGATCGTCTCGTCGCCGTCCTCCTCGAGGAGGTCCGGCTCGACGACCTCGGTTGGCCCGTGCGGCTTGCGCACGCCGGTGGGGGCCTCCATCAGCGTGGGCGGCTCGCTCCGTCGCGGCTCGCGACGACCTGTCGTCGACGGATCCTCCGAGACGGGATCGAGCATCGCGGGCAGCGCCTGGATCGTCGGTCCGTCGCCGTCCGCCGGATGCGGCTCTTCCGCGACCCGCGGCGGCGGCATCGTCGCCGGCGCACCCGCGGCCGGACGCGGCGCCTTCGAGTTCGGCGGACGCGGCGTCGGCGCAGGAGGCGCTTTCGCGGTCGCGCGCGGCGCGGTCGCCATCGAAGGTCCGGTCTGCTGGAGATCGTGCGCAGCGGGCGTCTCGAACGTAGGCGGCGCCGCGGTCTGACCCCGCGTCGGCGCATCGACCGACAACGAGGCCGGGACGCCTGCGGCCGGCCTCACGACGGCGGGCGCCTTCGAGCCCATCTGCGAAGCCTGCTGCTGCACCTCGGAGTTCGTGTACTCCGGGCCGATCTTCGGCTTCGACAGCAGCTGGTCGACGTTGATCGTCTGCGTGACCTCGGCGGCCCAACGCAGGTGCGCGTCGCGCTTCTGGATGCGGTCGGCGAAGATCGACTGCGTGTACGCGGCGACCTCGTCCGACGCGATGAACAGACCGCGCCGCATGAGGAGCGACTGCAACGCGCGTGACAGCTCGCGTGCGGTGCGGAAGCGCTCGCCGCGGTTCTTCGCGAGCGCCTTCATCACGATCTTCTCGAGGTCGACCGGGTAGCCGCGGATCAGGGTCGAGGGCCGCGGGACGTTGCACTCCTGGACCTTGGCGAGCGTGTCGAGATCGCTCTCCATCCGGAACAGGCGCTGACCCGTCGTGAGCTCCCAGAGGACGACGCCGAGCGCGAAGATGTCGGTGCGCCGGTCGATCCCCTCGCCGTGCACTTGCTCCGGCGACATGTACGCGAGCTTGCCCTTCAGGGTGCCGGCACGCGTGTGGCTCATGCGCGAGGCGAACTTCGCGATGCCGAAGTCGACGACCTTCGTGACGCCGTCGTAGGTCACGAAAAGGTTGTGCGGGGTCACGTCGCGGTGGACGAGCCCGAGCTGCTCGCCGTTCTTGCCGAGGAGCTCGTGCGCGGCGTGGAGGCCTTCGGCGGCGTCGGCGATGACACGGCAAGCGATCTCGGGTGGCATCGCCGTGCCGAGCTCCTCGGTCCGCCGCATCACCTCACGGAGCGGCTCGCCGTGGAGATACTCCATCGCGATCCAGAACGTGTCCTCGTGCTTGCCGAGGTCGAAGACGGTCGCGACGTTCGGATGCGAGATCCGCGCGGCGATGCGCGCTTCGTCGAGGAACATCTGGACGAACGACTCGTCCTCGACGAGATGCGGGTGGATCTTCTTGATCGCGACCCACTTCTGGAAGCCGCCGGGGCCGTCCATGCGTGCAAGGTGCACGCTTGCCATGCCACCGATGCCGATCTCGTCGACGACGCGGTAACGGCCCAGGAAGTACGTGCCGCCGGCTGCGCGGAGGTCGGGCATCGAGGGGGATCCGGGCGAACCCCCGGGCCCCGGGACACCGCCGGGACCGGACATGGGAGCGGGGCGAGGAGCGCGATCCTGCGGCATCACTTCGTCCCCACGCCGACCTGACCGACGGCGACGGTCTCGATCGGCCTCGTGCCGAAGTAGACCGCCGCGCCGGCACCGGCGATCGCGACGCCGCCGATGAGATACGGCCAAGGGGAGGACCAGAAGGAGCCACCCTTGCGTGGCGACTCGTCGGGAGGGCTCGTCGTCGTCTCCTTGCCGCCGGTCGCACCCGCGGCGGTCGCACCGCCGGTGCTCGCGCCGGCGCCGACGGGCGCGAGCTCGCCGGTGACGCGGACGCGGTCCTCCGCCGACGCGAGGCGATTGCCCTGACGGTCGAGCGCGTCGACGCGGACGGCGAGGCTCGCGTTCGGCAGCGTGAGGTCGCTCGGGATCTCGAAGTCGGTCGCGTCCTCCGGCTTCGTCTCGCGCGTGAACTCCTTTGCGGTCGTTCCGTCGCGCGCGACGATCCCGATGCGCGACACGATCTTGAGATGCGCGCTGTCGAGGTGAGCGGTGACCTTCACGGGCTTCCCGGCGGGCGCCTCTTTCGGCGCCTCGAGGGTCAGCTTGATGCTGCCGAATTTCTCGGTGTCCTTCTTCGCCTGCGCAGCGAGCGTCGAGCCCTTCGGGCCGGCCTCCGTCGGCACCGAGAAGCTCGCGTCGAGGATGGCTGCTGCGCGGAACGCAGCGACCGCTTGGTCCTTCTTTCCCGCGGCAGCACGCATCGAGCCCAGACGCACGTAGCCTTCGAGGAGCTCGTCGGGCGCGAGCCCACCCTTCTCGATCGCTTCACGGTAGAGCGGCTCGGCCGTCACGAACGACCCGCGCTCCCAGGCCGCGCGTGCCTGCCGGAGGGCGGGAGCGCCGGGCGGAGTGCTGTCACCCGCGTGCGCGGTCGATGCCGTCGTCGAAACGACAGCGGAGGTGAGGACGAGCGCGCTCACCACCGTGGCGCGCATGACCCTGCGAGGGAGCACCGATGGAAAAAGCTATCGATGCCGGAACACGAGCGCAAGCAGACCCTTGGCTCCGACGCGTCGGATGTGCGACCGCGTGTGCTTCGCTCGGCCGACCGCCGACGTCCGGACCTCGGCCGGTGGGAAGGCCCGCCGTGCCGCTACGGGAAGGCCTGCGCCGGACGACCGCGCTCGAAGAAGAACGAGAACGTCCCCTTCAAGTGCCCGCGACAGCGCGGCGGCGGTCCCTGGCCGCCCGGCGCCACTTCGCGCGGATCGGCGAGGTAGACGTCGAAGCAGCCCGCCGTATAACGCTCCGATGCGGTCGGCTCGTCGAGGCGGCCGTTCGCGACGCTCTTGAAGGCGATGAGGCTCTTGCCGCTGCCGACGCCGGCGGGGCTCTCCTTCTCCGGATCGCAGCCCGCGGTCGGGTCTCCGCCCATGACCGCAGGCGCGTCGCACGTCCCGTCGGCCGGGATCGAGACCTCCGACGCGGCGTGGAGCGTGACGTTCTGCACGCGGCAGCTCCGCTGGAGATAGAGGGTGAGGCTCGCAGGCGCCGGATCGGGCTCGACCTTGATCGGTACGCCCGGCGGCGTGACCTCGGGAGGGAGCGAGACCGCGAGTGGCTGTCCGTAGCGACCGGGCTGGTTGTTCTCCGCATCGGGCCGGACCGTCGTCGTGTCGTAGAGCGTGATCGTCAGGCCGTCGCTGAAGGTCTGGAAGTCGCTGCCGCTCTGGATTCGGATCTGGAACGACTCGCGGAACGGCTGCCCTGCGAAGAAGTCGGGCGCGAGCTCGAACGGACCGCTCCAGCAGCCCGGGACGTTGATCGTGCCGGTGATGCGCCCGTCGCCTTCGCCCTGCGAGCACGCCGTGGACACGACGACGGCGAGCGCCGTCGTCAGCGAGAGCACGAAGCGGAGCCCGCGCGGGAGCACGGGGCGCAGCCTAACACGCAGCGCCGGCGCCGGCCGAGACGATGCGTCCTCCGCCGAGCACGCGATCACCGTCGTAGAAGACGGCGATCTGACCGCGGCTCGCGGCGCGCACCTTCGTCGCGAAGTCGATCACCGCGCGCGCGCCGTCGGCGGCCTGGCGGACGAACCCCGGCGTGCCCTCGTGGCGATAGCGGACGCGGATGCGTGCCTCGCGCGGCAACGTGACCTCCGGGGCGAGCACCACGTCCTCGAGGAGCGCGTGGTCGCTCGCGAGGTCCTCGGACGTGCCGACGCGCACCGTGGCCGTCTCCGGCTCGATGCGGGTGACGAATGCAGGCGCGCCGAGCGCGATCCCGAGCCCCTTGCGCTGCCCGACGGTGAACCGATGCACGCCGTCGTGCGCACCGACGACGCGCCCACTCGCGTCCACGATCGGACCCGGACGGACGCGCCCCGCAGCGCGCTCTTCCACGAACGAGGCGTAGGCGCCCGCGCCGGCGCCGACGAAGCAGAGCTCCTGGCTCTCCCCCTTCGTCGCGCCCGGGATCTTCCGCGCGACCGCTTCGGCGCGGACCTCCTGCTTCGTGCTCTCGCCGAGCGGGAAGGTGAGACGCTCGAGCTCCGCGCGTCCTGTCGCGTAGAGGAAGTAGCTCTGGTCCTTCGACGGATCGAGACCCTCGCGCAGGAAGGGCGCGCCGCTCGCGTCGCGTCCGAGCCGGGCGTAGTGGCCGGTCGCCACCTTCTCCGCGCCGAGGCGATCGGCGAGCGCGACGAGCTCGCCGATCTTCACGCCGCGGTTGCACGCCGTGCAGGGGCTCGGCGTCTCGCCGGCGAGATAGGCCTCGACGAACGGCGCGACGACGGTGCGGGCGAAGAGCTCGCGCCGATCGAAGGTGAAGTGCGGGATCCCGAGCGCGTCGGCGGTACGGCGCGCGTCGTACTGGTCCTCGGGCGCGCAGCACCGCCCGTGCGCCTTCGCGTCCTCCTCCTCGGGGTAGTCCCAGAGGTGGAGCGTGACGCCGACGACGTCGTAGCCGGCATCGACGAGGCGCGCGGCCGCGACGGCGGAGTCCACTCCGCCGCTCATCGCGATCAGGATGCGCGTGCGCTTCGTCACGCCGGCGCTTTACCGCGGAAACCCGGCGCTCGCCACCCGGAGCTACTGCTGACCCTGGAGAACGGTCTTCAGACCGCTCGTGGCGCGGTCGACGAGCTTCGCCGAGAGGTCGACGGCCTCGCTGTAGCGGTAGATGCCGGCCTGGAGCGCGATGAGCTCGCTTGCGCCCATCTCGCCGCCGCCGGGCGAGAGCGCCTTCTTGACCGTCGCCTCACCGCGGTCGACCTCGCGACCGAGGGAACGGACGATGCGGGCGAACGGGCTCGGCTCGTCGGGCGCGGCCGTGGGCGCGGGCGCGGTCGGCGGGCGCTCGCGGGAAACCGCAGGTGGGCTCTCCGCACCGAGACGGAGGTGGGTGACGTTCGAGGAGCCGTCGCCGATGCGCATGGCCCCGTGTCGGCCGCGGCGGAGGCGCGGTTGCGGAGAAAAGGGTGCGGCTAGACGCGCGAGCGTTTCAGGCTCTTCGCGACGCCCTCGATCGCGCGCGCGTGGAGCCGGCTCGCCCACGACTTCGACAGTCCGATCTCGCGCGCCGCTTCCTCGAACGTGACGTCGTCGAAGTAGTGCCGCTCGAGCAGCGTTCGCTCGGCGTCCGGGCGCTCCGCGATCGCGGCGCGGATCTTTGCGAGGAGCTCGGCGCGGGCGACCGCCTCCTCCGGGCTCTCGTCCGGATCGCGCGCGCGCTCGAGCGCTTCGTCGCCTTTCATCGAGAGGAAGCCGATCGCCATCGCCATCGCCGCCGACGACAGCTGATCACGCAGCTTCTCGGCGGCTGCCTCCGGCGTCGCGGGGGGAGCAGCAGACTGTTCCTCGGCCGCCACCTCGTGCACATGATCGGCAGCCTGCATGGCGCGCAGCTTGCGATAGACGCGCCGCGGGAGGTTCCCCTGCGAGCGCACGGCGTCGATCATCGCGCCACGGATCCGCAGGTTGGCCCACCGTCGGAACGGCACACCGCGTGACGGGTCGAAGCTGCGCGCGGCCGCGAGCAGCGTCTCGCGGCCCTGCGAGGCGAGGTCGTCGACCTGCACGTGCGGCCCGAACTGCCGACGCAGCTGTCGTGCCAGGAGGTCGACGAGGTCGAGTCCCTCCTCGATCCGTGCCACGACCTCGGGCGGATCCTTCTGCGTCACGCCCCCACGATCCCAGGGCTTGTGATCCGAAGTCAAGACGCAGTGGCGATCCGGCAACGGTGTCATCATGCGAACGCGCGAGTGCCTCCTCGTGACTCTTTCGGTCGGCCGCAGGGATGCTAGGGTGCGCTCGAAACGGGCAGGCGCCTTGGGCACGAGAGTCGGATGACGGAAGGCAGGAAGCCGAGCGACAGGGACGTCACGTCCGTACGCCTCGCCGCGAGCGAGCGCGTGCGTTCCATCGACCCGCGCGCGCACGCGGCGTGGCGGACATGGCTGTCCGCGCTGGCGCACGATCCCGACGCCGTCACCGCCGCCGCGCTCGCGTACGAGTCGCTCCAGCCCGACGGCCGCGACGCGTGGCTCGAGGCGCTCGAGGCCGACGCCGCCGACGTCGGCATCCCCGAGGTCGCGCTCTTCGCGCCGCTCCTCGCGGTCGAGCACGACGACGAGCGGCGTCTCCGGATCGCGAGCCACGTGACGGGCGCGCCGAGGCGGAGCACGCCTCCGCGCGCGCTCGTCGGCACGATCGGCGGGCTCTCCGTCTGCGTGATCGTCTCGCCGCTCTACCTCGACTTCGTCGAGCTCCTGACGTGCAAGTACGATCCCGATCACGGGATCCACGAGGCGAAGCACGACTGGCTCGTCCACGCGCGTCGCCTCGAAGACCTCCAGCGCGAGCTCGGCACGAAGCTCTCCGAGCGCCCGCTCGCGCACGTCGTCGAAGAGCTCGCGCATGCCGTCGTCGCCGATCGTCGTGCCGGCCGCCCCGCGCCGGAGGACCTCCTCCGCTACATCGATCTGTTCGGGCTCGACGGGACGCGGGAGGAGCCTTGAGCGTCGAGCGCCCCGACCTCGAGGGACGGTGCGCCACGTGTGCTCGCTTCGTGCGCGTCGTCGAGACCGTCGACGAGTACGGCGAGGTCAAGCGCAAGGGCGAGTGTCTGCTCGGCGTCTGGGCTCCGCCGATCTACGAGACGAACACGTGTCGTCAGTACGTGAAGAAGGGGACGTTCACCGCGAGGCCGCCCGAGCGCACCCGCACACGGTCGTCGTCTCCTCGACCGCCGCGCGCCCCCGGCACACCGCCTCCGCCCCGCGAGCCGTTCGACTTCCGATTGCCCGAGGAGCTTCTCGACATGAACGCTGACGAGTTCCGCATGGTCCTGCGCGAAGTGATCCGCGACGAGCTCGGCGTCGCCGACGTCGCGATGGGCGGCCGCTGGGAAGGCGGCGAGGTCATTCTGAAGCCCGGCAAGGAGGGCACGCAGGAGAAGCGCATCCCGATCGAGTCCTTGTTCAACAAGGTCGTGATGATCCGCGACAAGCTCCGCGTGCTGGAGCAGAAGATCAACGCGAACCCGAAGCTCACGCCCGAAGAGAAGGTGGCGATGCAGCAGTACATCACCGGCTGCTACGGCTCGCTCACCACGTTCAACGTCCTCTTCGCCGACAAGGCGGACAACTTCGTCGGCCAGAAGGGGGACGATTGAGCGAGCGGCTCGCCGGAGCCCTCGCGATCGTGCTCGCCGTCACGGCGTGCGGCTCGAACAAGCCGGCGGAGGGACCGCCGGTCGGGAGCAGCCATCACGACGGGAGCGGCGCCGACTCGCCGGTGCTCTCCGACAAGGCCGTCGTGTACTCGTTCGAGTCACTCGACGACCGGCCGATCTCGTCCGCGGCGATGGCAGGGAAGGTCACCGTGATCGTCTTCGTGACGACCGGATCGATCGATGCGCAGGCGCAGCTCGGATACGTCGTCGCGATGGCGAGCCACGACGGCGAGCGCGTGAACTACGTCGCGATCGCGCTGCACCCGCGCCGCGAGGTTCCGCTCGTCGACGCGCTCGCACGCACCGTGCGCGCCACGTTCCCCGTCGGGATCGGCGACGCGGCGACGCTCTCGTCCCCGGCGTCACCCTTCGGCGAGATCGCGGCGGTCCCGACGACGGTCGTCCTCGACCGCGGGAGCAAGCTCGTGTGGAAGCACACGGGCCTCGCGAAGGCCGACGAGATCCGCGCCCACATGCGGTGACGCGGTCATCTGCGCGTCGAGAGCGCAGAGACGCTCCGTGAGAAGCGCGACGGACGGAAGACGGGCGACGGAAGACTCTCGTCGTCACTTCGCCGGCGGCGCGAGCGGCACCGACGTCGACGAGCCGGCGCCCCAGAACTTGAGGCCGGCCGGCGCGCTCGGCACGGGGATCAGCGCGGTCGCGAGCTGCGCGCCGTTGAACGTCACTTCGAACAGCTTCCCGGTGTCGTCGAAGCCGTAGACGCTGCCGCCCCAGAACGCGAGGCCGAACACGTTGCCGTGCTCGATCGAGCCCCAGAACTTCACGACCTTGCCGTTCTTCGGATCGACCTCGACGAGGCAGTCGTTCGTCGTGCAGGAGCCCTTGTTGGTCCCGTTCTTCACGGTGAGGAACGTCTTGCCCGGCGTCTTGCCGTCCTCCGAGCCCTTCACCGCGACGATGTCACCGCTCGAGATGAGATCACCGCTCGAGAGGCTGCCGATGTTGGTCACCGCGCCGGTCGTCGTGTCGATCCGGACGTACTGGTCGTCGTTGTAGCCGACGAGCGCCTCGGCGTTGGCGTCGACCGTGCCCTTCGGGACGAACGAGAGCGAGTTGGGATACTTCCCCGTCTTCACGAGCGTGCACTTCGCGGTGCTCTTGTCGACCTTCCAGAGGCCGCCCTCGCTCGTGCCGGTCGGGTTCGTCGTCGCGTAGAGGTTCGAGGCCTCGTCGAGCGCGATGTCGATCACGTTCGAGCAGCCGTCGAAGTCGCCGACCTTCGTGACGGCCTTCGTCTGCGGGTCGAGTCGGAAGAGCGTCGTCGGGCTCTGACCGAAGACCTCGGAGATCTCGACCGGCTTCGACGGCGGCGGCGGCTGGTTGCCGAAGTCACCGGTCGGCGTCGCAGTCGGCGTCGGCTCCGTCGCAGCAGCGTTCGAGTCCTCGAATCCCTGACGTCCGTTCGAGGCGCTGCAGCCTCCGAGGAGAGCGAGGGTCGAGACGGACAGGGCGAAGCGCGTCGCGGTGCGGCGGCGGGACATGATGGCGGCGCACCCTAGCGCTTTGTTCAGGGTCGGCAACTCACGACAGCGTCTCTCGCGTGTAGAAATCCAACAAAACCAGGTTGCGACACCGGCTCGTCACGCAGAGGGCGGGGGCGTGAGGGAGCGAACCAGGGTCGGCTTGACGACCTTCCCGAGCGCGTTCTTCGGGAGCTCCGGGAGAAACAGTACGTCTTTCGGTACTTTGTAGGGCGCGAGCCGCTCGCGGACGAACGCGCGGAGCGCGGCGCCGTCGACGCTCGCGTGCGCTTCGCCGGGGCGTCGAACCACGCAGGCCACGACCCGCTCGCCCCACGCCTCGTCAGGCACGCCGACGACGGCGACCTCGAGGACGGCCGCGTGCTCGCGGAGGGCCTCCTCGATCTCGAGGGCGCTCAGCTTGTAACCGCCGCTCTTGAGGATGTCGACGCTCGTTCGGCCGAGGATCTTGAACGGTCGCGAGGCGAAGGTGGGCTCACGCGTGACGGTGTCGCCGGTCCGGAACCACGGCTTCCCGCCGTCCTCCGCCGGGACGAATGCCTTCGCGGTGTCCTCCGGCCTCTCGTGGTAGCCCGCGAAGACGCTCGGCCCGCGGATCCACAGCTCCCCGACCTCCGCCTCACGGCCGTGCTCGTCGACGATGCGCGTCTCGACCGTCGGCAGCGGGAGCCCGACGCAGCCGGCGACGCGCTCGCCTTCGCGCGGGTTCGAGATCCCGACGCCGATCTCCGTCATCCCGAAGCGCTCGAGCGGGATCGTGCCCGTGAGCGCGCGCCACCGCTCGGCGAGCGTGACGGGCAGGGCCGCGCTCCCGCTCGTCGCGAGGCGGAGCGCACGCGCCGACGCGGCCCAACGCTCCTTGGTCCCCGCGTCGGCCGCGTCGAAGGCGGCGAAGAGACGATGGTACATCGCGGGCACGCCCATGAAGACCGTGGCCTCCGCCATCGTCGCCCAGACCGCGACGGCGTCGAACGCGAGGAACCGCAGCGTCGCGCCGGCCCCGAGCGCGGTGAGCGCCGCGATCGCGAGACCGTGCATGTGATGGAGCGGCAGCGCGTGGAGCAGGCGGTCCCGCGGGGAGAAACCCCAGGCCTCGCCGACGAGCGCCTGCTGGACGGCGAGGTTCCCGTGCGTGATGACGGCGCCCTTCGGTCGTCCCGTCGTGCCGCTCGTGTAGAGCTGGAGCGCCGGCGCATCGGGGCCGAGCGTCGCCTCGAGTGCACGCGCCGCGGCGGCCTCCCGCTCGGCGTCCTTCGCAACCGCCGCCTCCTCGACCCGGTGCACGGCGAAGCGAGCGCGGAGCGGCTCCGCCATCGCGTCGTGCGCGTCGTCGACGAGGATGGTCGTGACGCGGGCGTCCTCACAGAAGTACGTCGTCTCCGGGAGCGGATGGAGGGGCGAGAGGACGACCACCACGCCGCCCGCGTAGAGGACGCCGAAGAACGCGGACACGAACGCGGGGCCGGGCGCGATCAGGAGCGCGACCCGGCGTCCCGCGAGGCTCTCTCCGCCCGCACGGAGCCACGACGCGACCGCGAACGCGGAGCGAACCACGTCCGCGTACGCGTGCTCTCCGCGCGCGTCGATCACCGCCGGGTGGACGTCCGGAGCACGTGCCGTGAAGCGGGCGAGGAGCGAGGCCATCACCGCTCGCTCCTTACCACGCGCGCGCGTCAGTGCAGCTCGCCGATGAGCCACGCCTGGGCGGGGACGAGGACCTCTTCCGGCGATGCGCCGCCGTGGCTCAGGCGCCCGCGCCGGTCGACGGTGAAGCCGTGGTCGCCGACGACGTAGAGGAGCGTGCGCGGCGCGAGCGACGCGATGTGCCGGACGATCGCCTCGCCGACGGCTTCGCCGACCTTCGGGAACGCGGAGGTCACGAGGTCGCCTTCGCTCGTGAACGAGCGCGCGCTCGCCATCTGCGCGAGCAGGGACGGCACGACGTCGAGCTTGAACAGCTCGCGCGAACCGACACGGAGCCGGCGCGCGTGCTCGGCGGTGCGACCGCGCAGCGACTCGGGCGGGGGCTCGCCCTGCGCCGGTGCGCGGAGCGCGTCGACCCCGCGCGCGAGCGTCTCGAGCTGACGCACCGTCGTCGTCGGCATCGCGCTCCACACGAGCGATTCGTTCGCGAGCGACGCGCGGCCGGCCGCGAGGCGAGCGACGGCGTCCCGCGCGTGGGCGCCGAGATCGAAGCGGAGCGAGTCGACGAGGAGCACCTGCGTCGTTCGCGCGTTGTGCGCGCGCGCGTGCTTGAGCGCGAGGTCGAAGGCGTCCATCACCATCCGCGGTCGGCGCGTCGTGACGCCGAACGTCGCCGAGCCGTCGAGGTACGCCCGCTCGAAGGCGCGCCCGAACTCGTCGTGGGCGCGGAGCGCGCGCGGGTCGTCGAGGCCAGACGCGATCGCGTTGGCGAGCGGCATGTAGCTCTCGGCGAACAGCTTCTCGAACGCGGGGAGGGGGAGCGGGCCGCGCGTCGCGGAGAGAGCGAGCGCCCAGGCGCGCCACGCGTCCGAAGGACCCGCGACGGGGACACCGACCGTCGCGCGCTGCTCCGCAGTCGCGCGCGGGACCTCCGCGGGGATGACGGGCGGCGCCTTCTCGGTCATCTCCGGGAGCTCCGCGAGCTCGGCCTCCGGCGCGACCTCGTCGGCGTCGCACGCGACGCTCTCCTCGTCCTCGACGACTTCTCCGAGGATCTCCTCGTCCTCGTCGTCGTCCTCGTCTTCGTCCTCGTCCGCGACCGAAGGCGCGGCGGCGAGGATCTCCTCCGCCGCGTCGCGCGCGGTGGCCGTCGTCGCCGGCATCGCGGGCGGCGGCTCCGACGCCATCGCGTTGATCGCTTCGACGACGGCGAGCTCGGCCGCGATCTCGGCGGCGATCTCGTCGGCCGCATGCTCGCCCGCGAGGGAGACCTCGGACGCGGTCGGATCCGGCACGACGTCGTCCGTCGCCGCGCGCGCTTCGGCGACCGGAGCCGCGGGCGGAGGCGACGGCGTGACGATCGGGACGTCCTTCACGCCGTCCTTCAGCCAGCGCGCGATGGGGACCGGCGCTTCGTATGCGCGGAGGCGCCGGTCGGCGTCGTCGACGAGCACGACGAGCGGCCGGTCGGCCGTGCTCTTGAGGAGGAAGCGCATGGTCGCGCTGTCGTCGGCGGTGAGGGGCTCTCGCCCATGCCCGAGCGGGCCCAGGAGAATCGCGATCCCCTGGGCGCCGACGCTCCGCGCACGGAAGAGCTGATCGGCGAGGCGCGCCTCGACGTCGTCCGGCATCGCGGACCAGCTCGCGAGGTAAGGGGAGGGAGCACCGCGCGCTGCGAGCTCGCGCTCGATGCGCTCGTCGATGTGCTCGGCAAGGCGTCCCCGCAGCGATCGCGGGAGCTCCGGGACCGTCACGACGAGCGCGCCCGCGCCGAGCAGCTCGGCGCGCCGCTGTAGCTGGACTTCCGGGCTCGCGAACGACGCCTCGCCGCGCACGAGCGACACGTCCTCCGCTTCGCCGGCGCCGTCGGCGAAGAGCCCGAGCTGACGCGGCGACGTGGAAGACGTGGAAAGCGTTGTGGCGGCCGACCGCGCACGCGGTGCGTCGTGCGTCACGTCCGAGCACTCAGGATTCGGCGACTCCGGCGCGGTGAGCTCCATGCTCAGGATGTGCCAAGAGCACGCATCCGAAGTCCACTTTCCTGCAAAGCGCGATTCGTTGCACGGCCGACGTTGACCGCCGCGGAGGGCCTCCTTAGGCTGGAAAACGTTCCTTCTGTCAGGCTCGTGACTTCGCGGTTTTCATGATCCCCTTATGTGTGTGAACCAGGGAGGCAAACGATCGCTCGGTGTGCACGCCGACCATCTCTCCGGAGCTCTGGATAATCGGAAGCCTGAAGCGCGATCAGCGCCGCCCACCTAGCCGACAGGCTAGGGGTTCATGACAATCCGCACACGGTCAGGACGGTTCGAACATAGCGGGCTCCCTTGATGGCGACATCTCGGGAGCCCGTGATCTTTTGTTTCCGTTCGAGGGGGGAGCTTCGCCTCCCCCCTCGAGCTCCCCCTCGAGGGCTGCCTCTCGCTTCCAGGTCACGTCGGTCTGCGGCGTCCTCGACGCGTTCGCCGTCGCCGTCGTGCACCCGCACCCGCACCCGCACGGCTCGCGATGCGCTCGCGAGAAGACGCGCACGATCTGTTCAGGGCGTGCTGACCGTTGCAGACGGAAGCGAGGGGGGAGCTTCGCCTCCCCCCTCGAGCTCCCCCTCGAGGACTGCCTCTCGCTTCCAGGTCACGTCGGTCTGCGGCGTCCTCGACGCGTTCGCCGTCGTGCACCCGCACCCGCACCCGCACGGCTCGCGATGCGCTCGCGAGAAGACGCGCACGATCTGTTCAGGGCGTGCTGACCGTTGCAGACGGAAGCGAGGGGGGAGCTTCGCCTCCCCCCTCGAGCTCCCCCTCGAGGACTGCCTCTCGCTTCCAGGTCACGTCGGTCTGCGGCGTCCGCGACGCGGTCGCCGTCGCCGTCGCCGTCGTGCACCCGCACCCGCACGGCTCGCGAGGCTGGAGCGCAATGAAACGGAAAGCGCCCGCGAGCAGAGGCGGCAGCGCGACGACGGAAGACGGAAGACGGACGTCCAGGCCGGGCGATCTGCTGAAGACTGCCGTCGCTCCTACGGGCACTTCGTCAGCGCTGCGACCCACTCGCGGAGCGCCGTGACGCCTTCGAGGTCGACGGCGTGGCTGACGATCGGCGGCATCTGATCGTTGGCCGACGGGATCACGCCTGGGGCCGCACGGCTCGACGGGAGGACGACGAGCGAGCTCGTCTCGGGGGAGCCGGGATCGAGCCGGATCATCGCGAGGCCGCCGTCCGGCGTCGTCTTCGTCGAGGCGATGCCGCAGGTGGTGGTGACTGCATCGAGCTCGCTCGCGGAGGCGACCGTCGCGAGCTGCGAAGGACGGATCTGGAAGAAGACACCCGAGAAGAACGCTTCCGCGGTGTCGGACTTCTGGTGGCACGATCCGCAGTTCGCGTGGAGCCAGCCGAGAGCTTTCGCCGCCTTCGTCGTGCCGTCGTCGGGGATCGCGAGAGTCGTGCTCGCGGGCGCGGGGACGAGGCGCTTCTCGGCCGCGAGCGTCGCGAGCGTCACGCCCTGCGCGCCGTCGAGCCCGAGGCTGAGCGGCTCGAAGCCGAGGACCGGCTCGGTCCGGCCCTTGTGACACATCCGGCACTGGTCGCTCCGCGGGACCTCGTAGTCCGGCGCGCCCGCGCGCTTGATCGTCTCGCCGGAGTCGAGCCGGACCGCGTCGTCCTCCGTCGCGTTCCAGCGGTACGTCGTCGAGCGCCACGACGTCTCGGTCACCTTCGTGAAGAGGCGCGTCTCGATCCGCTTGCCGTCGACCGCGAACTCCTTCCACAGCTTGGTGCCGACCGGCAGCTTCCAGTCGTCGAGGTTGGTCGCGTCGATCGTGCTGCCCGGCGGGAGGTAGACCCAGCGGTCCTTCTTCGCGCCGTCGCTCCAGAACTGCACCGCCGGCGTGTACGGTCGGACGTCGGGGCCGAGCGCCTTCGAGGCGAGGCTCGTGTAGAGGCCGGTACAGTCGAGGTGCCGCGCGAGGCCGTCGCCCGCGATGTCCGTCGCGCACGTCCGCCCCGCGTCCTCCGGCGGCGCCGCTTCGGGCGTCCCTCCCGCGTCGAGCACGGCCGTGCTCGCGTCCGGCATCGTGTAGTCGAAGGCGGGCTCCTCCTCGTCGGAGGTGCATCCCGCCGCGGCCGAGGCGCCGAGCGCGAGCGCGAGCGCGACGATCGCGGCGGACGCGGGCCAGCGGAGCCGGCGCGGCCACCACGACGAGAACAGCGGCCCACGGACGCGGTCACGGAGCTCGGACATCGCGTCGAAGGATATCCGAACGGTCCGAGCTTTCGTATCCTGGCGGGCCAATGGACAGCGCGTCGCCTCGGGTCGGGATCATCATGGGGTCGGTCTCCGACTGGGAGACGATGGCCCACGCTGCCGAGATGCTCGAGCGGCTCGGGGTCGCACACGAGGTCCGCGTGGTCTCCGCCCATCGCACCCCGGACCTCCTCTTCGAGTACGCGCGTCACGCGGAAGGGCGCGGCCTCGAGGTGATCATCGCCGGCGCGGGAGGCGCCGCGCACCTGCCGGGCATGTGCGCGTCGAAGACGCTGCTCCCCGTGCTCGGCGTCCCGGTCGAGTCGAAGACGCTCCGCGGGATGGACTCGCTGCTCTCGATCGTCCAGATGCCGGCCGGCGTGCCGGTCGCGACGTTCGCGATCGGTCGCGCCGGCGCGACCAACGCGGCGCTCTTCGCCGCGCAGATCCTCGCGCGGAAGGACCCGGCGATCGAGGCGGCCCTCGCGCGGCACCGGGAGGAGCAGACCCAGAAAGTGCTCGATCGGCCGGATCCGCGGGTCCCGCCCGAGCCGGAGGAGTCCGCGCCCGGATCGGTGACCACCCCCGACTCGCAGCGCCGAGGCGGCAAGTGACGATCGGCGTGCTCGGCGGCGGCCAGCTCGGGCGCATGATCGCGCTCGCCGGCTACACGCTCGGGCAGCGCTTCGTGTTCCTCGAGCCGGCCGCCGATCCGTGCGCCGGGCACGTCGGCGACGTGCGGGTCGGGACCTACGACGACGAAGAGCGCCTCCAGGAGATCGCGCGCAAGAGCGACGTCGTCACCTACGAGTTCGAGAACGTCCCCGTCGCGTCGGCCCGCTTCCTGAACGAGCTCGTGCCCGTCTTCCCGCCGCCGCGCGCGCTCGAAGTGAGCCAGGACCGGCTCGTCGAGAAGGAGTTCTTCCGCACCCTCGGGATCCCGACGCCGCCGTTCGCGCCGGTCTCCTCGAAGAAGGAGCTCGAGGACGTCACGCGCGCGATGGGCCTCCCCGTCGTCGTGAAGACGCGGCGCTTCGGCTACGACGGCAAGGGGCAGTGGGTGCTCCGCAAGCCGGAGGACGTCGCGAAGGCGTGGGACGCGCTCGAGGCCGCGTCGCTGATCGTCGAGGGCCTCGTGCCGTTCGATCGCGAGCTCTCGATCCTGAGCGTCCGGAGCAAGACCGGCGAGACGCGCTTCTATCCTCTCGTCGAGAACGTCCACCGTGACGGCATCCTCCGGACGAGCGTGCCGAAGAGCGCTTCGTGGACGCCCGCCCTCCAGGGGCGCGCGGAAGGCTACGCGACGAAGGTGCTCGAGGAGCTCGGCTACGTCGGCGTCCTCGCGATCGAGCTCTTCATGGTCGGCGACCAGCTCCTCGTCAACGAGATGGCGCCGCGCGTCCACAACTCGGGGCACTGGACCACCGAGGGCGCGGAGACGAGCCAGTTCGAGAACCACGTGCGCGCGATCCTCGGCCTGCCGCTCGGCTCGACGCGGATGGTCGGCGTCTCGGCGATGCTGAACGTCATCGGCCGGATGCCGCCGCGCGAGCAGGTCCTCGCGGTCGAAGGCGCGCACCTGCACGCCTACGGCAAGGAAGGCGCGCCCGGCCGCAAGATCGGCCACGTGACCGTCCGCGCCGAGACGCAGGCCGAGCTCGTCACGAAGATCAACGCGCTCGGCCCGATCGTCGACCCGCGCTGACGTCAGGACGTCGACGTCGTGACGCGCATGACCTCCTCGGCGGTCGTGACGCGCTCGAGCACCTTGCGCAGGCCCACCGTCCGGAGCGTGGGCACCCCGCGCTTCGCGAGCAGCAGGCGGTAGTCGCGCGGGCTCGCCTTCGCCTTCACGAGCTCGCGCATCTCGTCGTCGACCTGGACGACCTCGAAGATGCCGGTCCGCCCCTTGTACCCCGTGCGCATGCACGCGTTGCAGCCGCGCGCGCGTACGACGTGCGCGCCCTGCGGGACGACGACGGTGCTGCCGTCCATCAGCGGCTGCGCCTGGACGACGTCTTCCTTGCAGGCTTCGCAGATCATGCGGACGAGACGCTGCGAGAGGACGGCGGTGAGCGCGTTCGCGACGATCCACGGCTCGACGCCGAGGTCGACGAGACGGACGACGCTCTCGACCGCGTCGGACGTGTGGAGGGTCGAGAGCACGAGGTGACCGGTGAGCGACGCCTGGAGCGCGATCCCGGCGGTCTCGGCGTCACGCATCTCGCCGACGAGGATGACGTCCGGATCCTGACGCAGGATCGCGCGGAGGCCGCTCGCGAACGAGAAGCCCGCCTTCGGGTTGATCTGACCCTGCGTGATCGAGGGCAGCTCCATCTCGACCGGGTCCTCGAGCGTGACGACGTTCGTGCGTCGCGTGTCGACGAGGCGGAGGAAGGAGTAGAGCGTCGACGTCTTGCCGGCGCCGGTCGGGCCGCTCGTCACGATGAAGCCCTGCTCGCGATCGAGCAGCTGGCGGACGAGCGTCTGCCCGCTCGCGTCGAGGCCGATCTTCTCGAACGGGATCAGCGTCTGCCCGCCGAGGAGACGGAGGACGACCTTCTCGCCGACGGAGCTCGGGAAGCTCGATGCGCGGAGATGCACCGTGACGCCGTCGGGCGCGAGCGTGAGCTGCCCGTCCTGCGGGACGCGCCGCTCGGCGATGTCCATCCGGGCGAGCACCTTCACCCGCGAGACGACCTCGGCGGCGATGTCGAACGGCACGCTCGGCTGCTCGACCATCTCGCCGTCCACGCGGAAGCGCACGGCGAGGCGATCGCGCTTCGGCTCGAGGTGGATGTCGCTCGCCTTCGCGCGCTGCGCGCGCCGGACGATCTCGTCGAGGACGAGGACCGCGCCGTGCTCCATCGGCTCTTGCATGTTCGCGCCAGTCTATCGTGCGGGCGCGCTCAGCCGAAGCGCGCGGCGAAGGCGCGGTGGACGGCGTGCTCCGGGGCCTCGCCGACGGCGAGATCGCGGCCCCGATACCCGGTCCGGATCCGCTCGACGACGATGCGCCGATCCGAGGCCGAGAACTGCGCGCGCCACGCCTTCACCGCGATGACCTGCGCCCCTTCGACCTTCTTGATCCGCCGATACGGGTGCGGCTGGGGGCCGAGGGCGAGCGTCTCGACGAGGCGCTTCTCGAAATCCGCGCTCTCGGGATCGTGGACGGCGATCCACGCGAGCGCCTCGCGCGCCGCCTCGGCGAAGGTGACCTCCCAAGCCGGGAGCGGGTCGCGCGCCTCGAGCCAGCCCGCGCCCGCATCGGGAAACGCGTCGGCGTAGGGGAGGTACGGCTTCAGATCGAGCACTGGCGTGCCCTCGAGCAGATCGAGGTCGCGCACGACGACGCGGAGGCCTTCGACGCGGACGAGCCGGACGGCGGAGAGGCCGATCGGGTTCGGCCGATGCGGCGAGCGCGTCGCGAAGACGCCGCGCTTCACGTCGCTCCGCGGGGGGAGCACCTTCGCCTTGGCGCCGGCCTCTTCGGCGAGGTGGAACCAGAAGAGGACCCAGAGCCGCTCGAAGCCTTCGAGGTCCGAGAGCGCGTGCTCGTGCTCGGGGAGGAGCTCGATCGTGCCCTCCACGCCTTCCGCCGGATCGGCGGTCGCCTGCCTCGGCGCCTGCACCTTCTCGACGAAAGGCGAGCGCACGAAGCCGATCGGCTTCACGACGAAGGAAGGCAGCTCCACGCCCGCCGCTGTAGCACCGGCGGGCGGGCGCTGCCTCCCGCGATTCAGATGTCGATCCCGCCGAGGTCGAACGGGGCGGGCGAATCGGGCGCGCCGAGGGGTGAAGGGCCGCCGCCCTGATCGGCCGGAGCAGACCGCGGCGCGCGCGCCGGCGGCTCCGCCTCCTCCGTGCCCTCCTCCTCGATCGTCGTGGTCGTCCCGCGCTCGCGCTCGGCGTTCGCGCCGTGCGGGGGCAGGACGCTGCCGAAGAACCACACGTCGTCCGTCGTCACGCGGTCGGCGAGGGCGCGCGTCTCGGGTGCGCCGTCGAACGGCTCGTCGGCGAGCGGAGCGACGCCGCCGACGGCGCCGAGCCGCGTGCCGGAGAGCGCCGTGGGATCGTGGAGGAGGTACGCGCCGCCGAGGACGAGCGCGCCGATGAGGAGCGCGAGGAGCGCCGAAGGCCACGTGCGATGCCGTCGCTCGACGTAGACGACCTCGTCGTCGACGACGCGCGCGTCCTCCGCCATCCACGGGACCGGCTGGACCGGATCGCCGTCGTAGGGACCCGTCCGCGCGGCCTCCGCGATCGCCGGCCGGGTCGGCGTCGTCACGACCGTCGCCATCGGGGTCGGCGTCTCGATCCGACCCGTCTTCGGCTCCTGCCCTATCCCGGCGTGCCAGAGCATGAACGCGACGTTCCGTGCCGCGGGGTGCCCTTCCGGCGCGAACGGCGCGAGGTCGCGCGCGAGCTCGCCCAGGTTCTCGTAGCCGCCGCTGCCGCGCGTCGTCGCGCGGGCGACGACGTGCGCGATCCCGTTCGGGAGGGTCTTCGCGCCGTCCGATCCGAGCGCTTCGTCGTCGGTCGACGGCTCACCCGTGACGAGCGCACGGAGCACCCGCCCGAGGCCGTCGATGTCGGCCGCCACGGCTTCGCGGCGTGCGCTCGCGAGCGCCGCGTGGCGATGCGCTTTCGACGCGGTCGCCCACGAGAGCTTCACGTGGAGCGCGCCGTCATCGCCGCGCACGAGGAACACAGTCTGCGGGCCGATGTCCCCGTGCGCCATCCCGAGCGCGTGCGCTTCGGCGACCGCTTCGGCGATGTCGAGCGTCCAGGCGGCGGCCTGCTCGGACGCGAGCGGTCCCTTCGCCTCGATCTCCTTCGCGAGGCTCGTCACTGCGTGCTCGCGGACGACGAATGGCGTCCCGTCCGGAAGCGTGCCCGTGTCGAGCACGCGGAGCACGTGGTCTCCGTCGAAGCGCTGCGCCGCGAGCGCATCGCGGACGAAGCGGACGCGCTCCTGCGGCTCTTCGATCCCGTTCGCGATCTCGATGGAGACGCGCCGGCCCGTGGCGCTCTCGACCGCGTCGTGGAGGACGCCGGCGTCCGTGACCTCACGCTCGCGCTCGAGGCGGAAGCGGTCCAGGAGGAGCGCGCCTTCCGAGCCTCGCATCGCGCGACTGCGCGGCTGTCGTCCGTGGCCGAGAGGGGTGAGCATGGCGATCCTCCTTCACACGGTGACCACGCGTCGTCGGCCGGTGATCAAGGCAACGACCGCGACGAAGAGCGCGGAGCCGAGGATCGACCAGACGATGGGGTAGGTGTGCCCGCCGACGTTCACTGCGAAGATCTCGGGGAGCCCGAGCAGGCGAGCGAGCCAGCTGCCGAGCAGGGCGCCGACGAAGCCGACCGCGATGGACACGAGGAACCCTCGCGACGTGCCGACGATGGCCTGGCCGATCGCGCCACACACACCAGCAATCAACAGCAGCAACAGGAGCTCGAGCACAGTCATGTTGTTTTCCTCGGCTACCCCCAGTGGCAACGCGCGTACCGCCCGTTTCCCGCCTGTTCACGCGTGGAAGCTCCGCGTCGCGTGGTGTGGCGACGCGGCAGGACGCGCCCGGCCGTGGCGGAACGGCCGTCCACCTCTGCCGTGACGCGACGTGCGCGGCTGGGGTATGAGCAGCTCGGACCCCATGCGCGAGGCTCTCGTCGTCAGCGCTGCGCTCGGCCTCGCGCTCGTCCTCGTGCCGAGCTCGGCATGGGCGCACACGGTCGGGCTCTCGACGGGCGAGTACACCGTCCGCGGCTCGCGCGTCGACGGCACCCTGGTCTTCGCACGCGGCGAGATCGCACGCGTCGCCCCCCTCCTCGACGAGAACGGCGACGGGCACGTCTCGGCCGCGGAGGTGGCAAACGCGCGTCCGCAGCTCCGCGCGCGCGTCCTCGGGCGGGTGAGCGTCACGTCCGGTGGTCGGCCTTGCGCGGTCACGCTCACGGACGCGGCGGTCACCGAGCTGGACGGTCTCCTCGTCGCAGGGCGGTGGGCGTGCGAGGGGCCGGCGGATCGTCTCGAGCTCCCGCTCCTCGACGACCTCTCGCGCGGTCACCGCCACGTCGCGCGCCTCGTGACGGGGAAGGTCACCCAGGATCGCGTCCTCGATCGGGACACGCGAGCGCTTGCGATCGAGCCCTCCGGCGAGACACCGCCGGTCGCGAAGTCGCCGTCACCGTCGACGCCGAGCTTCTTCCGCCTCGGCGTCGAGCACATCGTCACGGGCTGGGATCATCTCCTCTTCCTTCTCGGCCTCGTGCTCGTCCCCGGGCGTGCGCGCGCGATCGCGCTCGTCGTGACGGCGTTCACCGTCGCGCACTCGATCACGCTCGCCCTCGCGACGCTCGGGGTCTGGATGCCGAGCCCGCGCATCGTCGAGCCCGCGATCGCGCTCTCGATCGTCTACGTCGGGATCGAGAGCCTCTACGCGCGCGACGTCGGGAAGCGCTGGCGCGTGACGTTCCCGTTCGGCCTCGTGCACGGCTTCGGCTTCGCCGGCGCGCTCCGCGAGATCGCCCTGCCGCGGGACCGCCTCCCTGGCGCGCTCCTCGCGTTCAACATCGGCGTCGAGGTCGGGCAGCTCGCCGTGCTCGCGGTCGTGTTGCCTCTCCTCGTCGTCCTGCGGAAGCGCGCGGGCGAAGAGCGCGTCGTGCGCGTCGCGGCGATCGCGATCGCGGCGATCGGTGCGGTGTGGTTCGTCGTCCGCGTCGTCAGCGGATGAACGGGTTGCCGTTGCCCTGGAGCTCTTCGATCCGGCGGTTCCGTTCGAGCTCCCATGCGTCGGGCGGGTCCTCCGCGTCCCAGCCGTCGAAGAGGGATCGGTGCGCGTCGTCGAGGATGTGCCGCTCGGGGTAGGCCGCGTCCATGTACTTGTAGGCGCGCGCGAGGTCGCCGCGGACCTCGCGTCGCGGCATGAAGACGGCGCCTTCGATCGCGCTCGTGCACTGGCCGAAGTGGATCGGACCCTTCGCGGTCGGCGCTTCGGGCCCGTCGAGGAGCCCCATCGGGAGATCGCCGCGAAGGCCGTTCACTTCGCCGACGGCGGGGAACAGGTTGTGGAGGTCGCCTTCCATCCGCGCGAACGCGGGCGACGCGAGACGCGCGCAGCTCCGCCCGCGGAACCGCTTGCCGCGTCCGTCGACGCAGCGGTCGTCGCCCTCGCGCCATTCGACGAACGTGCGACCGAACTTCGCTGCCGGTACGGCGTGCTCCCACTCGATCCGCTCGGCGCGCTCACGATCGCGGAACGTCGTGTAGCCGCAGGCGAGGAGGTCGACGCGGAGACCGCGTCCGGGCTCGGCGCCGAACGGACAGCCGCAGTACACGTCGCGCTTGGGCGAGTGATCGAGGTAGAGCCGCACGAGGAGCTTCTTCGCCTCGTCGAAGCCGCGGATCCGTGTATTGCCCCGCGGTGCGGGCGGTCCGGCGTCCGTCTCGGCGCCCGTGTCCGGTGGCCCCGCATCGACGAGCGGCGCCTCGGGCACACGCGGCGGCTCGCCCGATGGGCCGCGCGTCGCGCATCCGGCCGCCGACGCGAACGCGCAGGCGACGACGGCGCACGTCGTGGCCATCACCGTACGAAACGGCATGTGCGGCAGCATACAGCGGGAAGAGGAACTCGTCCGGCTGGGTTGACGGCGCGTGCACGTGCGCGTTTCGATGATCCTCATGAAGGTGCCCTCCACGTGCTCGTGGGTCTGGCTGCCCGTCGTTCCGGCGCTCGCCGGCTCACTCGTCCTCGCCGGCTGCGCAGAGACTTCGGCGCCCGACGCGATCGGACGCGTGCGCTCTCCGGGAGCAGCCCTCGTCGAGGACGCGGAGATCGGCGTCTCCGCGCAGCCTCCCGTGCGTCGTGCGCCTCCCGAGCACGAGGACGACGATCCGAGCGCGGTGCTCCTCTTCCACGAAGTGCTCGCGCCCTACGGCGCGTGGCGTGACGACGCGCGCCTCGGGTACGTTTGGAGCCCGGCGCCCGAGTCCGTCGGCAGCGCGTTCGTCCCGTACGGGACGCACGGTCGCTGGACCTATCGCGAGATCGCGACGGGCGAGGCGACCACGCCCGAGTGGACGTGGGTGAGCGACGTCCCGTGGGGCTGGGTCACGTTCCACTACGGCCGCTGGGCGTACACCGGCGAACGCGGCTGGGCGTGGATCCCCGGGCGCAAGTACGCCGGTGCATGGGTCGACTGGCGCGTGCCCGCGCATGCGGGCGGCGAGGCGGCGGTCGGGTGGGGACCGCGCCCCCCTTCGTTCCTCTGGCGCGTCACGCCGCTCCGGAGGCCGATCGGCGGCAAGGTCGATCCGGAGGACTGCTACTTCGAGACCTCGCCCTACGCCGCGTTCGCGACGCCGTACGTCTATGCGCCCGCGAGCCAGCTCTTCGCGACCGATCTCGCGTCGTCGCTCCTCACGGCCGACGCGGCGCTCGCCGTCGCGCACGCGACCGCGCCGGCGGCGGCGCCGCGGATCGATGCGCTCGGCCTCGCGGGCGCTCCGGCGCCGCCGACGATGGACCGCGGCCTCCTCCAGGCGTGGATGCTCGCGACGCCGGCGAGCGCGGCGGCGGTCGGTGCGGGACCGCGTCTCTCCGGCGCGCCGCGGCTCCGGACGTGGGTCGCGGGCGGTCCGCGCTCGGCTGCGCTCCGGTAGGGCACGGGCCCGAACGACGAGCGGGAACGTAGGCCCCCACAGCCGCGAGGAAGGGGACGGGGTGGAGGCTCGGCGACCGAGCAGAGGCGCGGGAACGAGCGCGGCAGGTCGGATCGAGCTCGCGAGGTTCCGACCTACTCGGGGGCCCCGAACCATGTTTCCAGGTCGAATCGACCCGACGTTGCTCGGCACGACCTCGCACGTCGAATCGGTTGGTTCGGGGGGGAGGAACCGCCGAAAGGACGCCGGAAGGTTGGAAGACCGCGCCCATGCGAGGCGAGCCGAGCCTCCCCGGCTACGAACGGCGCTTCGGGAGCGGCGGAGGCACGCTCGACTTCGCCGGCACCGGCGGCGGCACGCTCCGCAGCGGAGCGCCCCGCTGCGCGCCTTCGCGGAGGCGGAGACCGGGCGCGCTCGAGCGTCGACGGCCGAGCCCGCTCGGCGTCTTCGGTGCCGGTGGCGTGATCGCGACGGTGGGCGCCTCCTCGAGCGGG
This sequence comes from Polyangiaceae bacterium, assembly GCA_039809485.1. Classification (GTDB taxonomy): domain Bacteria; phylum Myxococcota_A; class Polyangia; order Polyangiales; family Polyangiaceae; genus Labilithrix. Next base: position 24,463 of record JBDHVE010000059.1, read on the forward strand.
ATCGGAGGAACCGAAGGCCGCACGGGCCCGAGGACGGCGCGCGCGACGAGGAGCGCGGCGCCGCGGAGATCGTGCGCGCAGCGGACTTCGTCGGCGAGGCGGCTCACGAAAGCGTGGAGGCGGACGTCGCGCGCGGAGGAGACGAGGAGGCTCGTCGCGGCGACGCGCTCGGACGGAGCGATCGGCACCCAGGGCGCACCGGCGTTGCTCACGACGGTCGAGAGCACGTCGAGGATCGCGGCGCGCTCCTCGGGCGAGAGCGGGAGCCCGTGGAGCTCGTGCGCGCGCTCGACCCAGGCGGGGTTCAGGACGGGACGCATGCGCGGCCCGAGGAGACGGCTCTCCGGCCACACGCGTGCGCGCTGCTGCTGCTGCCAGCGCTGCGCGTCCCAGATCATCGTCGCCTCGGCGACGGAAGCGAACATCGCGTACGCCGGATCGCTCGCGAGCTCCTTCGGATACGTCCAGCGCACGGTCATGACGAGGCCGGCGCGGACGAGGACGAAGAGGTCCTCGCGCTCGATCGGCATCCCGGGTGCGCTCGGCGCGACGTCGTAGGCCGCGACGGCGGCTCCTTCGACGCCCCAGGCCGAGAGCCAGGTCGTGTTCGCATGGTCGACGGTGGCGGTCGCGACGCCGGCGCCCGCACGCGCGTGCGCCTCCATCACGGCGGTGAGGTGGGCGACCTCGCCGGCGGTCGGTGCGCTCACGCGCGGAGGCTCGAGCCGGTAGCGGACGAGGATCGGCGCGTCCTCGAGGAGGACGGACGCGTCGGCGAGAGGTCCGCGCGGGTCGACCGGGACGAAGCGCGGGTGGCCGGGGAGCAGATGCGAGAAGCCGCTCCGACCGTCCTGGAAGAGGGCGGTGTCGTCGTGGCCGCGGGCGAGCGCGAAAGGAGAGGGCGGCGGGAGGGCTCCGCCGGTGGGGGGAGCTCCGATGGAAGGAGGCGCGGCATACGCAGAGACGTGCGTGGGGCCAGCGGCAGGCGACATCGGGCCGGTGATACGCGGAGGACTGGCCGCACCTTCCCTCGACGGAGGGTGTAAGGCTTCGCGTGCGGGTGCCGTTGCCATCCTGACGCGTCCGGCGTGGGGCCTTGTCCACGTGACATCCCCGGCCGCGCGCAACGCTCGAAGAAATCGACGCGAAATCGCGTGATCGCCGGGAATCCAGTGGCTGGCACGATGCTTGTAAGACCCGAGACCATGGACCGCTTGATCTGGATCGCGTGGCGAGCCCTCTGGCTGACCGTCGGCGGCTGTGCGGTCCTCATCGCCCAGAGCTTCGCGGTTCCCGACGAGGGACAGCTCGCGTCGCCGCCTCCCGCGGCGGCTCCGTACGAGGCCGCGCCGGTTCGGAATGCTCCGGTCGGGCACGTCGGATCTCCGACAGGTGCAGGCGTGACGACGACGAGCTGGCTCTCGACGGTCGCGACGCCGCTCGCACCGCGTCCGGTGTCGTGTGTCGTGGGGACGCGCTCCTGCTGAACGGTCGGGTCAAGCCCCGAGGGCGACCTGCTCGGCACGTGCGCGCGCTTCGTCGAGCCTCTGCATGAGCCCTGCGCGGTGCTCGGCGAGCGCCGCGACGCGTTCGCGCGTGACCTCGCGCGGCGCGAGGAGGCGCGCGCGCGTCGCCATCGTGTCGAGGCGGTCGACCCACGGGAGCGCCGCGAAGGGGCCGACGAGGGCGACGGCGGCGAGCGCGACGTCCCAGGGCGCCGGCAGCGCGAGCAGCGCCGCGGTCACGAGCAGCACGGCCCAGAGCGGAAAGACGAGCAAGCCGACGCCGAGCTTGTAGGTCGACGCGATGTCGCCTTCACCGCCGAGGCGCCGCGTGACGAGCCGCGGGAGCTGGTAGGGCAGCCAGTAGAGGACGATCCCGGCGACGGCGAGCGGCAGCGTCACGATCGAGAGCGCGGCGGACGAGGCGCGCGGCGTGGCGACGTTCGAAGGCGAGGTCCTCGCGACGTCCGCATCCGTCAGCCCGAGCGCGTCGAGCTCCTCGAAGTACGCGCGGACGTCGCCCTCGATCCGCGCGACCGTGTCCGGCTCGCTCGCGCGGAGGGCCTCGCGGGCCTCTTCGATCCGGCGGCCGAGGGCGTTCACTTCGGTGAGGCTCGGCCCGCCCGCGTCGTTCGCGAACATCTCGGCCGCGCGGACGAGGAGCACGCGCGCGTCCCAGCTCTCGGCTTCGACGAGGAGATCGGAGAGGTCGCGGCGGAGCGTGTCCGTGATCCGCTTCGCGACCTCGTCGTCCGACCCTGCGTTCTCCGCGACCTCGGCGACGTGGCGGACGGGCCCGAAGAGGACGAGACAGCGCGATCGGAAGACGTCGCGCCGATCGAACTCGAGGGCGACGGCTTGGAACGTGAGCGCGCTCGGGCTCTCCTTCCGTGCGCGCGCGAGCATGCGACCCGCGCCGGAGCGGAGCGCGAGGAGACGAGGCTCGTTGTGGCTCGTGCCCTCGGGGAAGATGAGGATGTTGCCGCCTCCGGCGAGGTGGCCGGCGACGCGGGAGAAAACGGCATCATTGTCGCCTTCGGACTTCGTCGGGTCGTCGCGGCGGCGGACGATCGGAACGGCATCGGCGGCGTCGAGCACGAAGCGCAGGCCGGGGATGTTCCAGAGCGTGCTCTTCGCGATCGGCGAGATCGGGCACGGCGCCTGGGTGAGGACGAGGATGGGATCGACGAGCGCGTTGACGTGGTTCGCGCCGAAGAGGCGCCCTCCGGTCTCCGCGGTCGGCACCTCGCCGGCGACCTCGATCTCGCGGAAGTAGATGCGCGCGATCCTTCCGAACCCGAAACGCAGCGCCTCGCGGAGCGCTGCCGTGAGGGTCGCACCGAGGCCTCCCGACATCCCCCGAGGATGACGGACCGGGCGCCCTTTACGCAACTTCACACGGAGGGCAGCGAAGAACGGGAGGGCGGCGCTCGTCTCTCCGTTAGCCTCCCTCCACCATGCGCAACGTCGAAAGCCTCGTGCTCGCCTCCTGCGTCGTGGTCGCCGCGTCGGTCGCGGCGTGTCACCCGAGCGCTGCATCGCGGCCGCCCGTCGAGCCCGTCGTCGCGAAGGAGCGGGCGCATGCGTTCGGCCCCGAGGACGTCGACGCCGCGCTCCGCGAGGCCTGGAAGCGCGCCGGCGTCGTCCCCGCGCCGCGCGCCGACGACGCGACGTTCCTCCGGCGCGTCACGCTCGACGTCACGGGCACGATCCCGACTCCCGAGGCGGTGACCGCATTCCTCGAGAGCCGCGATCCGGACAAGCGGAAGAAGGTCGTCGAGGCGCTCGTCGCGTCGCCCGCGTACGCGGAGCACTGGGCGACGTATTGGGACGATGTCCTCATGGGGCGCGGCCGGATGGGCGCCGCCGTCGATCGCGCCGCGTTCCACGAGTGGCTGAAGAGCGCGTTCGCGGCGCACACGCCATGGGACCGCGTCGTGCGCGACCTCGTCGCCGCGACCGGCCGGAACAGCGCGATCGGGGACGAGGGAGAAAGCGCTCCCGTCAACGGCGCGGTCAACTGGACGCTCCGCTTCCGCGACGCGCCGCAGGACCTCGCCGGGAACGCGTCGCGCGTCTTCCTCGGCGTGCAGATCCAGTGCGCGCAGTGCCACGACCACAAGACGGAGGCGTGGAAGCAGGACGACTTCCGCAGCTTCGCGAGCGCGTTCCTGCGTGCGCGCGTCGAGCAGGTCTCCCCGAAGACGATGGGCACGAAGCAGCTCGTGCTCTCCGACGAGGAGAAGGTGCCGCCGCGCCTCGCGAAGAACGCGGACCTCGCGCCGGTCGCGAAGGCGCGCCCGCGCGGGCTCGACGGCACGGACCTCGAGGCGGGCAAGGACACGCGCCGTTCGCTCGCGACGTGGATGACGTCGCCCGAGAACCCGTGGTTCGCGAAGGCGATCGTGAACCGGATGTGGGGGCACTTCCTCGGGCGCGGGTTCACCGACCCGGTCGACGACGTGCGGCCCTCGAACCCGGTCGTGCTCCCGGAGGTCCTGGACGCGCTCGCGAAGGACTTCGTCGCGCATGGCTTCGACCTCGGCCACCTCGTGAAGACGATCTGCGCGACGGAGGCGTATCAGCTCTCGGCGAGCGCAGCGGCGAAGCCGGATCCGGAGAACAAGCTCTGGGCACGCTTCCACCTCGTCCCGCTCGGCGCGGAGGAGATGCTGAACGCCGTCGTCCGTGCGACCCGGATCGAGGACGCGGCGCAGAAGGCAGGCGTCCAGCGGACCGAGCAGCTCCGCGCGCAGCTCGACAAGCAGATGGGCTTTCTCTTCGACGTGGACGAGGAGGACGACACCCCCGACTACGAGGGCACCGTGAGCCAGGTGCTCGCCCTCGTGAACGGCAACCTCGTCGGCAACGGCTCGCGTGCGGTGCCGGGGTCCGCCGTGGCACAGGTGCTCGCCTCGAGCGCGTCCGACGAGGAGAAGATCGAGAAGCTCGCGCTCCAGATCCTCTCGCGGAAGCCGAACGAGCTCGAACGCTCGCTGTGGCTCGCGTACGTGTCGGATCCTTCGCGTCCGAGGGCGCCGGCGCCGAACGCGCCCGGTCCTCGCGGCAATCCGAAGCGGGGCGGGGGAGGCCCGCTCGCGCGCCTCGACGGCAAGCCGACCGCGACGGACCCTAAGCGCGCGGCCTACGAGGACCTCGTCTGGGCATGGCTCAACTCGAGCGAGTTCACCTTCAACCACTGAGGAGCGAGCGATGACGATCCTGAAGCGACGTGACGTGCTCGCGGCCGGCGTGGGGCTCTGGCTCTCGTCGTGGCTCGAACGGAGCGCGCGGGCGGAAGAAATCGCCCGGACGCCGGGCGCGGCGAAGAGCGTGATCGTCCTCTGGATGAACGGCGGGCCGAGCCACATCGACACGTGGGATCCGAAGAAGGGCAAGGTCGCGGGGCCCCACAAGGCGATCCGGACGCGGGTCGAGGGCGTCTCGATCAGCGAGCACCTCCCGGGACTCGCGAACATCGCCGACAAGCTCGCGATCGTGCGCGGCCTGACGAGCAAGGAAGGCAACCACGCGCGCGCCCAGTACCAGGCGCGCACGGCGTATCCGCCGAACCCGACCGTGATCCATCCCGCGTTCTCCGCGTGGATGAGCAAGCGCTTCGGCGAGCCGAAGACGGGGCTCCCCGCCGTCGTGAGCCTCGGCGGACCGAGCGTGGGGCCCGGCTTCTTCGGCGTGCAGCACGGGCCGTTCGTGGTGCAGCCCCCCGGGCTCATGCCCCAGAACGTCGGCTACGGTCCGCAGGTCGACGACGCCCGCTTCGCCTCTCGGATGCGCCTCCTCGACAGCATGGAGGATCGCTTCGCGCAGTCGACCGGCGATCCGAAGGTCGAAGGTCGCCGCGCCCTCTACGCGAAGGCCGATCGGCTCATGCACGCGCGTGACCTCGACGCGTTCGATCTCGAGAAGGAGTCGCCTTCCACGCGCGCCGCGTTCGGGGACACGCCGTTCGGCAAAGGCTGCCTCACGGCGGTGCGCCTCGTCGCGACCGGCGTGCGGTACGTCGAGGTCACGCTCGACGGCTGGGACACGCACGTCGACGTGTTCGGTCGCACGAAGAAGCTGATGGGCGTGCTCGACCCCGCGATGACCGCGCTCGTCACGGAGCTCGAGAAGCGAGCTCTCCTCGATCAGACGCTCGTCGTGTGGATGGGCGACTTCGGCCGGACGCCGAAGCTGAACGCGAACGACGGACGCGATCACCACCCCGCGGCACAGTCGGCGGTGCTCGCGGGCGCGGGAATCAAGCGCGGCATCGTCCACGGCGAGACCGACGCCGAGGGCGCGAAGGTCGTGAAGGATCCGGTCCGGATCCAGGACCTCGTCGCGACGATGGCGAAGGTGACCGGGCTCGATCCGGCCGACACGGCGTCCTCGCCGGCGGGCCGCCCGATCGCGCTCGCGAACGACGGCACGCCCGTCGCCTCGCTCCTCGCGTAGGCCGCTCAGCGGTGGGACACGACGCTCTTCTTCTGCGAGCGGCGTCCGAAGCGGAAGACGAGGAGGAGCACGGCGGTCGCGCCGAGCGCTTCGTTGACCGCGTCCTTCGGCGACGAAGGGGAAGCGGTGCAGCCGCCGCCGGCGTCGGCCTCGGTCGCGCCGTCCACGGTCGCGCTCGTGAGCTCCTGCCCTCCGCCGCTCTCGTCGAGGTCGCTGCTCGTGCTCGCCTTCGCCGGATGGTCCGGCGTCATCGTCGCCTCGTAGGTCGCGGCGGCGGGATCGAGCGGATTGCGCTGGCCGTCGATCCACGGCCGCTGTCCGGCGATCTCGAACGCGCGCGTGACGAGCGGCTCGTGGGCGCCGAGCTGCGAGTAGACCGCATGCGTCGCGTCTCCGACGCAGGTGCTCGCCATGTTGCTCGGGTCGCGCGCGGTGCCGTTGCCGACGCGCGACGCAACGCCGATCACCGCGCCGGTCGATCCGAGGAGCGGACCTCCGCTGTCTCCTGCACAGACCGACTCTCCGACCATCAGCTCGGCGGTCCCGAGCCCGTACGTCGTGCTCTCGGGATAGAGCTTCGGTCCGACGCCGAGCCAGCTCACGTTGCTGCGCTCGAGCCGCTCCGGCGCGAGGACCCCGGTCTCGGTCACGCCGAAGCCGACGACGGTGAGCTTGTCCTCCTCCTTCGGCGCGCCGAAGCGCAGCTTCGCGATCGGATTCGCGAGCGCCTTGTCGAGGACGACGAGGGCGATGTCGCGGTTGCAGATCGTCGACGCGCTCGTGTCGACGACGAGCGCCTTGCCGCGCGCGCTCGCCGTCTCGACCGACGTCGTGTCGGGCGCGGCGCCGTTCGGCGCGACGAACACGGCGAGGTTCGCGGCGGCGGCGTCGCCCTGGAGCGCGGCGCCGACGACGGCCGTGCCGTCCGGCCCGCACCCGGCGCCGCCGGACACGTTCGACACGCAGTGCCTCGCGGTGAGCACGAGGTTCGGTGCGATCATCGTCGCGGTGCAGAGGCTCCGTCGCACGCCGGCTTCGAACCGCGCGAAGGCGACGACTGCGTCATGAGACGTACCCGAGGGTGATCCGGCGATGACAGGCTGGATCGTGCGGCCCACGCGTTCACTGGCCCTCTGCGGTTGGTCGGCCTCGGTTTCGGCGCTGCACGCCGCGAGGAGTGGCGCGCCGAGCGCCATCAGCGCGATGGCGTACACCGACGAGGGCAGGTTCCGGGCGTGCTGCAATCGGAAGGGCCTCACGAAGGGACGGGGGAGCAACGTGCGTTCCGGCAGAAAGCACCGACACGCCCCGACAAGCACGCATCCGGCGCCGATTCCCGGCGCGGCCGCGTTCGTGCCGCGCTGCGTCGGGACGCGCGCCTTCCCGTCCGCCTCGGAATCGCGGTAGAAAGCGCGCGCGATGACGACCATGGCGACCCCGCAGAACGCCGAATCCCGTGCCGCCTCGGACGCGCACCTCACGCCCGAGATGCTGCTCCGCATCCACGAGCTGATGCTCGAGGCGCGCGTCCTCGAGGAGCGCCTCATCACGATGTACAAGCAGGGCGACGGCTACTTCTGGATCGGCGGCCCGGGCGAGGAGGCGTTCAACATCCCGCTCGGTCTGCTCGTCGACAAGGGCCAGGGCGTCGATCACGACTACCTGCATCTGCACTACCGTTCGAGCGGCACGCTGCTCGCGATGGGCGCGGACCGGATCGACTCGCTCCGCCAGATGAAGAACACCGCGACCGACCCGTACTCGCGCGGTCGCAACTTCGCCGGTCACGCGTCGATCCGGAAGTGGAACGTCGCGCCGATCAGCTCGCCGATCGAGGTGCAGTTCTCGATCGCGATCGGCACCGCGATGGCGCAGCGCAACGCGAAGGGCATCACGATCGTGCAGGGCGGCGACGCCGGCACGGCGGAAGGCGACTTCGCGACCGCGCTCGTCTGGGCCTCGCGCAAGGGCGCGGAGCTCCCGCTCCTCATGATCGTGACGAACAACAAGTTCGGCATCTCGACGCCGTACGACGGCCAGCACGGCGAAGTCCGCATCAGCGATCGCGGCAAGGCCTTCGGGATGAAGACCGCCACGATCGACGGCAACGACCCGGAGGAGGCGTGGGCGCAGCTGAAGGCGGCGATGGACTACGTGCGCACCGAGCGGAAGCCGTTCCTCATGGAGGCGATGGTCTCGCGTCTCTACGGCCACTCGTCCGCTTCCGGCGCGAACTTCGTGACGAACGAGACCGATCCGCTCACGCGCTTCGAGAAGAAGCTCGAGGAGCGCGGCCTCCTCACCCGTGCGAAGGCGGACGAGATGCGCGCGAAGTACACCGCGCGCCTGCTGGAGGCGTCGAAGAAGGTTCGTGAGGAGCCGCAGCCCGCGCCCGAGTCGATCTACGACTACGTGTTCGCGGACGAGAACTACGTCGCCGAGACGAAGAACGGAGAGAAGTGACATGGCCACGATGGTCCAGGCGATCCGCATGGCGCTCCACGTCGGTGAGGAGCGTCTCGGCGTCACCGACATCTTCGGCGAGGACGTGGGCCCGCCGCTCGGCGGCGTCTTCACCGCGACGCAGGGTCTGAAAACGACGTGGAACTCGCCGCTCGACGAGCGCGGCATCGTCGGGATGGCGATCGGCCTCGCGCTCGCGGGGCGCTGCCCCGTCGCCGAGATCCAGTTCTGCGACTACGCGTTCAACACGATCGACCTCCTCAAGATCGCGGGCAACACGTACTGGTCCTCGGGCGGCGACTGGAACGTGCCGATGGTGCTGATGACGCCGGTCGGCGCCGGCATCCGCGGCAGCATCTACCACTCGCACTCGTTCGACGCGCAGGCGACGCGGACGCCGGGGTGGAAGATCGTGATGCCGTCGACGCCGCTCGACGCGTACGGGCTCCTCCTCAGCGCGATCAAGGACCCGAACCCGGTCATGTTCCTGAAGCCCAAGGCGCTCCTCCGGCAGAAGGGCCCGAAGGGCGAGGTCATCCCCGGCGAGCCGGGCGACGACAAGGCGCTCTCGAAGCTGATCGACGCGCCGCTCGGCGACCGCACCAAGTGGAAGCCCGAGTGGCCGAAGCTCGAGGAGTACTTCGTGCCGATCGGCAAGGCGAAGATCGCCCGGCCGGGTCGTCACGTCACGGTGCTCACCTACGGGCGCAACGTCCCGATGTCGGTCGCCGCGGCCGACGAGCTCGCGGGCGAGGGGATCGACGCCGAGATCATCGATCTCCGGTCGCTCCACCCGTACGACTGGGACGCGATCGTCCAGAGCGTGAAGAAGACGAACCGCGTCCTCTGCGTCAACGAGGACACGGAAATCACGAACTTCGGCGAGCACTTGATCCGGCGTCTCGTCGAGGAGCTGTTCTACGAGCTGCACGCACCGCCGCGCCTCCTCGCGGGCAAGCACCTCCCTGGCATCGGCCTCGCCGACAACCTGGAGCACGCCAGCGTCCCGCAGAAGGAGAGCATCAAAGCCGCTCTCCGCGAGCTCGCCCGCCACGAGCCCTGAGGAGGGCGTACACTCTCGGATCGTGGTCCGCTCCTCTTCGTGGCTCGGCGCCGGTGCGCTCGCGAGCTTCGTGCTGCTCGGCGCGTGCAACGCGCTGAGCGGCGCGGGGGACCTCGACGTCGGAGACTGCAGCGGCTCGGGCTGCCCGAACGTGCTCCCGAATGGCAGCGCCGACGACGCGGGCCTCGGGAGCGTCGACGCGGCGACGGAGCCCAACTCCGTCGACGCCGGCGCCGATGCCGAGCCGCCTGATGTTCCCGGCGGCTTCCTCGACACCACGTTCGGCGCGGGCGGCGTCGTGCTCTCGGGTCTCGCGACCGACACGTTCGCGGTCGTGTCGCGCGCGGACGGTCGGTTCTACGTCGGCGGGACGTCGGGCGGCGAGGCGGCCGTCGTGCGGTTCCTCGCGAACGGGACGCCCGACACGACGTTCGGCGGCAACGGCCGCTCGACGACGAACGGCAACGTCCGCGGCTCCGCCCTCGCGCTCGGTGCGAACGACAAGCCCGTCGTCGCGGGCGCCTACACGATCGTGACCGATCCGGACGTGGGGGCGACCGCAACCTTCCCGATCCTCGTGCGCTTCGACGACGTCGGGAGGTTCGACTCGGGCTTCGGTCAGAACGGCGGCGTGAGCGGCGCGGAGAACGACGTCTACAACGCGATGATCTCCGCGCCCGCCGGCGCGCTCCTCGTCGCCGGGCAGGACACGAGTGCCGTCGCGCCGAGCCGGATGACGTTCTGGCGTTTCAACGCGAACGGCCAGCTCGACGCCGCCTTCGGCACGAACGGCAAGCAGGGCATCCGCGTCGGCAGCGGCGCGAGCCCGGACCAGGCGCTCGCCGTCGCAGCCGGCCCGACGAGCTACGTCGCCGGCGGGCAGACCGGCATCTCGCCGTCGGACATGGCGGTCGCGCGCGTGACGCTCGGCGGCGCGGTCGACGCGGCGTTCGCGGGCGGGAAGGTGACGGTGTCGATCGGCGCCGCGAACCCGAACGAGCGCGCGACGTCGGTCGCCGTCTCGCAAGCGGACGAGGTCGTCGTCGGCGGCGAGGCGCCGATGGGCAACCCGCCCGTACGCTCGCCCGTGTTCGCGATCGCGCGCTTCACGAACGCCGGTGTCCTCGACCAGACCTTCGGCAACGGCGGGAAGGTGGTCCTCACCTTCGCGTCGGCCACCGTCGTCTACCAGAACCAGGGCGACTACTTGCGCGGCGTGTTCGTCGACGCGAAGGGGCGCGTCGTGGCGGTCGGGCATGCCGTCGAGCGCGTGTCGGGCGCGAAGGAGACCATCTCCCGCGTCGTCGTCACGCGGCTCACGAAGGCGGGGACGCTCGATCCGCTGTTCGGCGAAGCGGGCCGGATGACGTTCCGCTTCGATCCGGGGCAGGCCGAGAGCATCGTCACCGCGGCGACGATCGACCCTGCGGGGAAGCTCCTCGTCGTCGGGCGCTCGAACAACCGCATCGCGCTCGCGCGCATTCAGCTGTGACCGCTCAGCGGCTCGGCGGCCCTCCGCCGAGCCACTGGTGACACGCGGAGCACGTCGTCATCAGCTCGCCGAAGATGGCTTCGCGGTCGACGGCGGACGTCGCGACCCTCGCCTGATCCGCGCGCTCGTGCACCGTTCGCACGAGGGCGGACACGGCCGAAACCGGGCCCTCTTCACCCGGTGAGATCGACTCGGGCTGGAGCGGCGCGTCCGCGAGCACGCGCGCCGGTTCTCCACGCCTCTTCGGACGGGACGACGAGGCCTTCCCACATCCGTTCGACCCCCCATTCGTGCCGACGCATGCGGGGCACGACGTTCACGCTCGTCCGCGGCGGCTCGCCGACGGCGACGTTGCGCTGCGCGGACGTCGCGTGACAGTCACCGCACGTCCGCGCGAGCACGGCGAGGCCACGGCTCGCTTCGGAGAGGTCCTGCGCGTTCGCGATGCGCGATGCCGCCGTCCGCATCGCGTCGAGCCGGCTCTGCCAGGCCGTGTCCACGGCGCCTTCGACGCGGAGCTCGGCCAGGGCCTTCGCCTCGCGCCGCGCCGCCTCGAGGTCGGCGCGCGCGACCGCGTCGCGCACGGCGTTGCCGCGGGCGTCGTGCGCGGGCATGCGTGCCGCGAGCGGTGCCGGTGTCGCCGAGCTCAGCGTCGGCGGCGAGACCGAGGTGGAGCCCGTCGTCCGCTCGGTCCGGCACGCGGACCAGAGGCACGACGCTGCCGCGAGCGCGAGGAGCGCGGTTCTCATGACGGAACGCGGGTGCAACGACCGTGCGCGCGCGCAAGACGTGCAGCGAGGATCGACGTCTGCCGTGCGCGGTTCGCAGCGTTTTCGCGGTCGTCTCGCGAGGCATGTGCGTTGCACCGATCGAGCGCATGGCCCTCGTCGAACGCATCGTGGTCGCGACCGACTTCAGCGCGTGCTCTCGCGAAGCGGTCACCCTCGCCGTCGAGCTCGCTCTTCGGTTCAACGCGTCGCTGACGCTCGTGCACGTCTGGGAGATCCCGCCGTCCGCAGGCCTCGAATACGCGGCGTCGGACTACGTGAGCGAGCTCGTCGACGCCTCGCAGGCGCAGCTCGATCGTGAGCTCCAGAACGTGAAGGCGATCCTCCCGACCGCCGAAGCCGAGCTCCGGAGCGGCATCGCCGCCGAGGGCATCATCGAAGCCGCGAAGGCGAGGCGGGCGGATCTCATCGTGGTCGGTAGCCACGGGCGCACGGGGCTCAAGCGCGCGCTGCTCGGCAGCGTCGCCGAGAAGGTCGTCCGCTGGTCGACCTTGCCGGTCCTGACCGTGCGGCACCCTCACGAGCACGCGCACACCACGACGATGTCGCAGACCGCCTGAACGGTCAGCCTTCTTCGTCGGGCACCCCGCCGCCCATCCGCGCGAGGTCTTCCTGACGGACCTTGCTGACGTCCATCTTCGCGGCGCGGTCACGCATCGTCGTGAGGACCTTGTCCGCCGGCGGGAGGTCGCCCTTGATCCACCGGAGCGGGTTGATCCGGGCGACCACGAACGAGCGCAGGTACGGGCTCACGAGGCCCTTCTCGCGAAGGCGTGCGACGGCGGCGGAGACCTTCTCCTCGACCTCGAGCGTCAGCGCAGCGAGGCGCTCGTGCTCCTCGATCGCCTCCTCGATCGGCGCGTCGGAGAACGTCTCCAGCCGGCGCAGCACGGGGTGGTACGCGCCTCCGGCGAAGCGGGCATTCTTCTCGTAACAGGCGCCGAGCGTCACGAGCGCAGGGTCCTCGAGGTAGAACGCGAAGCCCGCCTCCGGCCGCGACCCGTCCTCCTCGAGCAGCCCGCGGTAGATGCGGATGACCTCGAGCGCGCGCTCCTTCAGGTTGTGCGCCTTCTCGGTGTTGAGCGCGAGGATCTGCCACGCGACCTCGCGCGAGGGCACGACGAGCGCCGTGATCGCCTTCGCGCCGAGCCGGCGCATCGCCTCGAGCCGGTGACGGCCGTTCGGGGTCCAGAACGCAGGCCCGTCGGGCTTGCCGCCGGCGTGCTTCGGCGCGGTGATCGCGACGATCGGATCGAGGAAGCGGCCCGTCTTCTGGATCACGTCCGCGAGCCGTTTGTGATGGGCTTCGCTGAGATCACGCTGGAAGGGCGTCGGCTCGACGGCGCCGATCGGCAGCACCGCGAGGACGAGCGCATGGCCGCCGAGCGGATCCTTGTAGTGGCCGACGACGGTGCCGCCTTCGTGCGTGACGACGTCCTCGAGCCGCGTGAGGTCGGCGTCCGTCGTCTCGATCCGGCACGAGGCGGGATCGAGGCCGGCGGACTCCGGCTTCTGCTTGCGAACCGTCTTCTTGCGGGCGGGCGCCTTCGAGGGCTTCGTCTCCGCGGCAGCGCGCTTCTTGGTGGCGGCCATGGCCGCTTTCTAGCACGGCCGCTTTACCTTTCTTTACGGGCAACCCCCGCGATCGACCGCCCTCACCGTGGCATCTGTCCCGTTCGAGAGGTGATCATGGCGCTCTGCTCGATGAGTGTGGTCGCAGGAGTCCTCGGGCTCGTGCTCGTGGCGAAGATCGTTCGAGGAATCGTCTTCCGTCGTCGCTTCGGAGGCGCTCCGTGCGGGATGGCCTTCGCGGGTGGGGGCCACGACGCGTGCGGCGGAGTGTCGTGGCGCGGCGCGCCGTGGCGCGGCATGCGTCATGGCATCGGACGGAGCGTGTGGCTGCGCGCGCTCTTCCACCGCCTCGACACGACGCCTGGCCAGGAGAGGGAGATCCGCTCCGCGCTCGAGGAGCTCTTCCTCCGTGCCCAGGATGCGAAGGCGCAGGCGCGGACGTCGCGCGAGAACCTCGCGCGCGCCGTCGCCGGCGAGACGTTCGACGACGCCGCGTTCGAGGCCACGAGCGCGCGGGTCGACGCGTCGGTCGCGCAGGTGAAGGATGCCTTCCGCGGTGCGCTCGCACGGATCCACGGTGTGCTCGACGCGCGCCAGCGTGAGCGCCTCGGGGCGCTGCTCGCGAACGGGTGGCGATCGCGCCGTCACGGCGGCGGTCCCGCGGAAACACCTGCGGCAGGGCCGTATCGTAGCCCGCCGGAACAGATCGAGCGCGACGACGACGCCTGACGCCTTCCCGCTGACGGGGGGATCGTGCGAACATGTCGACGATGAGCATGGCCGAGCGACGCAGGCACGTCCGCGTCAAGCCCACTGCCGATCTCCCCGCGCGCGTCGCGCTCGGTCTCGAGAGCCTCGTCCGCGAGACGGCCGAGGTGCACGACGTCAGCGTCGGCGGCCTCGCGCTCGGCTCGAAGCAGCTCGCGAGCTCTCCGCGTGGGACGCGCGTGCACCTCGAGCTGATGCTCGGCACGTACGGCGATCACCGGGTCGAGGTCGAGACGCGCTGGACGTCCGGAGAGCTGGTCGGCGTGGAGCTCGTCGAGCCGACCAACGACGCGTCGCAGGCGATTCGGCGCTACGTTGCCGAGCTGCTCGAACGCGGTCACGCGAGCTGAACGTCACCGACGACGGAACGGGCGAAGGGCGGCCATGAGGAGGGCATGCCGTTCCACTGCCCACGCCCGCGTGCTCCGTACCGCACTCTCCTGGCCGCCGCCGCGCTGCTCGCTTCGGCATGCGGTGGACGCGTGGAGGGCTCGAGCGGCGGCGCTCTCCCCGGGGTGACGGAAGGGGCGTCGCCGAGCGAGACCTCGGCCGAGGAGTCCGGTGGCGAGGATCCGCTCGCCGCCGTCGCCGCCGCTTGTGCCGCTCGGCCGACGTTCGAGCCGAGCGCCCCTCTTTCCCGGTCGGAGCTCGGCGCATCGCTCGAGGGCATCTGGGTGCTCTGTCCCGAGTCCCTCGCGCTGCCCGATCCGCTCTTCGGGACCGCGGCTCACGTCGGGATCGAGCTGCTCTCGTTCGCGGGGGCGAGGGCGCTCTTCTCGGAGGGCGCGTCGATTGTGCCGGGCCCGACGTCGCTCGCGTGGGCCCTGCGCGATGACGCGACGCTCGAGGTCCTCGGCTTCTCCTCCGGACCGCGCACCTACGACGTCGTGCTCGCAGCCGATCGTGGTGCTCTCCACGTCATGCGTCGCGACCTCGGCGACTCGGTGTACACGCTCGTGCGCGTGACCCGCTAGTCGCGGAGGGCCTGCGCCGCCGCCGGATCGACGGCCGCAACGCGCCGCTCGAGCTCGCCGAGCTTCGCGGCGAGGACCGGGTCCTTCTCGCGGCGACCCCGGAGCTCCGGTTTCCGCGCCATCGCGAACGCGAACGTCTCGGCCTTGTCCTCCTCCACGCCGCTCGTCGCATACGCCGAGACGAAGCCGGGCAGATCGGACGCGTGCGCTGCCCATGCGCCGCGGAGCGTGCGTCCGCCCGAGCCGTAGTGGAAGTCGCGCGCGTTCAGACCTGCCCACGCGGGATCGGGGGCGAGCCTGCCGTCGTCCGCGAGATCCGCGAAGTGGAAGATCTCGTGGTGGAGCGTGCGCACGAGGTCGGACTCGTTCGCCTCGACGTCGAGGACGAGGAGCCCGCCCACGTTCGGGAGCGAGGGAATGGGCTGGCCGCTCTCGGTGAGGTCCCCGCAGAGGACGACGCCGTTCAGGCGGATGCGGCGGAGGAACGGCTTCGGATAGCGACCGAGCTCGCGCGCGAGCACGCGCGCGGCCTGCCTCGCCGCGGCGTCGCTCGGCACGGCCCCGCGGAGCGGGCCGTTCCCGAGGCCGACCTCGAACGCGCGTGTCGCCTCGAGGAGCGCGACCTCGCCTCCGGTCCGGCCGCGCAGGACGAATCCGAAGCGCTCGACGTCGCTCGGCAGCGCCGACGTGTCCTCGCTGCCGCCGGCCGCGCTTCGCGCGAAGACGCCGACCGAGACCGCGATCGTGCATGCGAGCGCGACGAACACGGTGGAAGCCGGCACGCGCATCGGTCTCCAGCGTAGCGCGAGCCAGCCGTCAACGCACGAGGGCCGTCGCCGCCGAGAGCGCCCAGACGAGATAGACGCCGATGATGCTCGCGAGGACGACGGGCATCACCGCACGGCCGGTCACGACGCCGAGGCGCACGAGGATCGGCGCCGGCGTTGCGCTCTCGACGAAGGCGGCGCGTGCGTGGCGACCGACGCGTGCGGCGCGCGCGGCGTCCACGTCGGGGGAGGGGAGGTCTCGCAGCGCGCGGAGCAGGTCGTCGGGTTCTTCGTGGCTCATGCGGTACCTCCCGAAGCAACGCGCCGGCCGGCGGTCTTCGTCTGCTTCTCGAGCTTCTCCATCTCCGCGGCGAGCTGGTCACGCGCACGCTTCAGGCGCTGCCGGAGAGCATCGTAGCCGACGCCCAGGATGCGGGCGACCTCCTCCTGGTCGAGGCCTTCGACCCCGACGAGGAGCAGCACCTCGCGTGACGCGACGGGAAGTGCCTGGAGCGCGCGCTCGAGAAGCGCGATCGCGCGTGCACGCTCGTGGACGGACTCGGGATCCTGGGCCGGGAGCGGTGCGCTCTCGGCGAAGGCCCCGAGCGTGACGACTCGACTCAGGTCGAGCATCGCCCACCGGCGATGGCTCACGAACGCATTGCGCGCGATCGTGAAGACCCACGGCGCGAGTCGCGTGTCCTCGTCGAGCGTCGTCGCCGACCGCGCGAACCGCAGCCAGGTCTCCTGCGCGAGGCCCTCCGCGGTGTCGTGCCGGCCCGAGAGGCGGAGGAGGAAGCCGTGGATCCTCCCGCCGAGGGCGCCGTAGACCTCGTCGAACGCCCGGGCGTCGCCGCGGCGCAGCCGCTCGACGAGCGCGCGATCGTCGAGCGCGATCGGATCCGGTCGTTCGGGGCCCACGTCCGCATGGACGCCGGAGGAAGGGGCCTGTGACAAGAAAATGGGCGGTGCGGCCGTCGGCGAAGAAATCTTGTCACGGAACGCGCCGATCGGCGTTCCTGGGGTCATGTGGACCCTGATCCGGAACGGCGGCGTCATCCCGATGAGCTTCATCCTCCTCTTCGGGGTGCTGGCGCTCGGGTCCGCGTTCCACTTCGCGCTCCGTGCCGATCGGCGGACGCTCGGGTTCGTGATCGGGATGACGCGTGCGACCGTCTACACGACGCTGGCGGCGACGTTCGCCGACCTCGGCGCCACGTGCAACACGGTGGCCTCGTTCTCGGAGAAGCCGGGGACGACGCCGTTCCAGCTCGTGGCGATGCTCGTCGAAGGCGTCGGCGAGTCGACGAGCCCGGGGATCGTCGGCTTCTCCTTCGTCGCGCTCACGTGGATGCTCCTCGCCGTCGGGAAGCGCCGCGTCGACGAGCGCGACGGTGGGGTGACGGCGCACTTCGAGTGAACATCGACTAGAGTTCCTCGCGGGATGGCGAAGCGGTCACGGACGGAGCGACGGGAGAAGGAACGCGAGGCGGTGAAGCTCGCCCGTGCGCGCGTGAAGCTGGCCGAGCTCGAGCCCGGCGGCTCGCCCGGGCTGCCGATCGAGGTGACGAGCGCCTCCGTCATCGAGCCGCACGCCATGTCGATGCCGTGCGCGGCGTGTGGGACAGGACCCGTGCGTGTCGACGAGCACGTGGCCGATCCCGCACGTGGCCTCCGCGTCATCAAGGCGCGGTGCGCGCAATGTGGGTTCCGGCGCGACGTGTTCTACCGCATTGGAACGGCGCTCCTGAGCTGAGTCGAGTATCGTCTTCGGAGTGACGCGCGCGCTCCTGGCCTCCGTCTCCTTCGCGGCCACCGTCGTCACCGCGTGCTCGCTGTCGAGCGGTCTCGACGGCCTGATGGGCGGTGAGGAGGACGCGAAGAAGGTCGTGGCCGACGGCGGCACCGGAGCGAGCGATGCGTCCGAGGACGTGCCGCGTGACGCCGCGACCGACGGCTCGAGCACGCCCCCCTCCGTCGATGCGGGGGAGGACGCCGGCGTGGTCGTGAACCTCCACCCGAACGGAACCTTCGAGCAGGGGTGCGGGAGGTGGACGCCGTACCAGTCCGCGATCCAGATGGCGACGACGGCACGCACCGGGACGGGCTCGTGTCGCACGTGCGCGAACCAGGGGGCCACCGACGTGTACGGCATGAGTGACGACGGAGCCGTCGCCGATCCCCCGGTCGGCGCCGTCTATCGCGCGTCGGCGTGGGTCCGAGCCGCCGGCTCCGCGACGCCGTCGGCGACCGTCGGCGTGTTCCTCCGGACGTTCTCGGCGGCGAACGGATTCACGCAGATCGAGCTCGGGGAAGGGAGCACCCTCCCGGCGGTCGACGGGACGTGGCGTTTCGTCGAGGTGACCTTCGAGGTGACGAAGCCCGCTCCGTTCCTGCAGGTCGGCGTGACAGGGTTCGTTCCGCCGATCGGGTGCTTCCTGACCGACGACGTCGTGCTCGAGCGCATCCGCTGATCGCTCCTCACGGGAAGGCGAACGTCGCGCTCTCGCCGTTCTTCGCGACCTTCGCGTCGATCGCGGCGAGCAGCGCCTTCCGCCGCGTCGCGATCGCTTCGAGCACGTTCGGCGCGAGGAGCGGGACGCCCGGGCGCTCCTCGCCGATCGCGCGCGCGAGCGCTTCGTCGTCGAGCGCTCGGACGCGCGCCACGAACGCGCGGGAGAAGCGTTCGACGCCTTCGAGGAGGCGCTGGTTCTTCGCGAGCGCGTCCTTCGGCGGCTTCTCGAAGAAGGCGCCGTCGTTGTCGATGAAGAGGACGGTGCGCTGCTCCTTGTCCCAGCCGATGTTCGCGCCGCTCCAGCGATCCCAGTTCGCGGTGAGGAGCTCGAACGCGACGAGCGTGCTCGCCTGCGCGGCGACCTCCCGCCGTCCGGCTTCGCCGAGCCCCGCGAGCTTGCCGAGCGCGGTGTCGTCTTCGGCCTCGAACGTGTGACCGTGCTTCACCCACGCGCGCCAGCGCGTCCAGAGCGGGTCGGCTTCGAGGGGCAGCATCTCGAGGCGCTCGATCCAAGGGATCAGCGCGCCGTGGACGCGGTCTCCCTCGAGGAGCACCTCGGTCGCGAGCAGCTTGCCGGCGGCGCTCTCGGAGCCGAGCGCGGCCTCGAGCTCGGTGCGCGTGAACGTTCGTGCGAGCGCAGGCGGCACGTTCGGGA
This sequence comes from Polyangiaceae bacterium, assembly GCA_039809485.1. Lineage (GTDB taxonomy): Bacteria > Myxococcota_A > Polyangia > Polyangiales > Polyangiaceae > Labilithrix. The sequence continues at coordinate 43,480 of JBDHVE010000059.1, forward strand.
GGCCGAGCGCCTGGGCGAGCCGGTAGGCGGCGACCTCGCCCTTGTAGCGGACCGGGCCTCGCCGCGATGCGGGCTTGAACGCCGCCTTCTTCCCCGAGACGAGCTCCAGCTTGAACACGACCGAGGTGTTGCCGATGCTCTTGCCCGTGCGCGGACGCGCGGCGAGGTACGGCTCCGGATCGAACGCCGCCCGGGCGGGCAGGGGAGCCGCGCCCGCTTCGACGCCTGCTCCGACCGAGGCGGCGTCGCGGCTCTCCGCGCTCTTCGCAACGACGGCGGGTCGGGTATCGTCGTGCGTGCTCGGCTTCGTGCACGCGAGGGCCGCGATCGCGACGAGCGCGACGGCTTCAGCTCGCCGCGACACGCTCGAGGAACGCCTTCACGTGCGCGCGCACGACCTCCGGCTGCTCGATCGGCGCGACGTGCGTCCCGCCCTTCACGACGAGGAGCTCGGCGCCGGGGATCGTCTCCGCCATGTGCGCCGAGAGGGAGCCGGGCGTGAACGTGTCCTTCTCACCGGCGATGATCAGCACGGGCACGTTCACCTTCGCGAGGTACTCCTCCGCGCTGTGGTCGCCGGCGGCGCGCAGCATGCGGAGGAACATCGGGAAGTCGACGTGCGTCATGTGCTTGAGGTAGGGGAGCAGGTCCTCGCGGCGGATGTTGTCCGGGTCGACGTCGCGCGCGAGGAGCGCTGCACGCAGCGCGACCTCGGGCGGGATTCGTGACCAGAGCGCGCGGACGAGGTCCGGCTGCTTGTCGACGATGTCCATGACCTTCGGCAGCACGAGGTCGAGGATCGGCATGCCACGGAAGGACTGGGTGACCTTGCCGTAGCTTCCACACACGAGCACGAGACCGCGGACACGCTCCGGGAAGAGGTGCCACGTCTCGAGGGCCACTTGCGTCCCCATCGAATGACCGAAGATCACGCACGGGGGATTGCCGAGGTGCTTCCGGACCGACATCAGGTCCCGCGCATGCGCAGGGATGTCGATGCGTGAAGCATCCACGGGCGTGCCGCTCCGCCCGTGGCCTCGGTAGTGCCAGTGCGCGACGTCGCAGGCCTCGGCGACGTCGCTCCACAAGTACTTCCATATGAACCCGTCACACAGGATCCCGTCGCAGAAGATTGCGCGGAGATCCTGCATGGCGGTGCTGGGCTTCGAGCCGCTCTCCCTCCACCGCGCAGGCATCGTGCGGAGGAAGAGCCTGGTTCCGTCCTCGGCCGAGACGGTCCCGTGCGACTCGGTAGGGTCGGCTGCTACGCCGAGAGTCGCCGGGGGCAGGCTGGGCGGACGAACGCTCTCGGCCAGGGCTCAGCCCTCGTCGTCGTCGTCGCCGCCGTCGACCTCGTTCACGCTCGGGAGCTTCTTGATCTCGAGCCGAGAGATCTTCCAAGCGCGCTGCACGACCCAGGAGAGCGAACGGTCGAGGCGAGCCGCCTCTTCCTTGATCTCCTGGAGCATCGACTCGGGGAAGTAGAGACTCTGCTTCCGCTTGTCGGTCTTCGAGCTCTCGCTGCGCAGGTTCGAAATAGAGTCCTTGTCGTTCGCCAAGGCAGGCCTCCTTTGGTGGGGCGCGTGTAGTAGGTCGCGGCGCGCCTGACAGGGTATCAGCGGTGCGCGTCTCTGCTCGCACCATCATCCACGCCAGTGGGGAATACGTCCAGTCGTTTTGCGTAGGTGTGCCCTGTCGTGCTTCTCGGGCGGCTTTCTCGCTATGTTCTCCGGGTGAATCGGCGTCCCCACATGACCCGCATCGCCCGCTTTTCCTCGGTGGGTTCCTCGGACGACGCGCGCGGGCTCTTCCGCAAGCTCTCGCTCGCGTCGGCAGCATTCGCTGCAGGTGTGTGCTTCGCCTCGGTCCGGGCCGAAGCCACACCGGAGGCGCAGAATCCCTACCAGGCCGTTTCGCAGCTCGGGCGCGTGCTCGTCGCGATCGAGAACCACTACGTCGACCCCGTCGAGCGGAAGAAGGTCGTCGACGGCGCGATCAAGGGCATGGTCGAGGCGCTCGATCCGCACTCCTCGTACATGCCTCCCGAGGAGTGGAAGCAGTTCCAGAGCGACACGGAAGGGAAGTTCGGCGGAGTGGGGCTCGAGGTGGACGGGCGAGGCGATCGCCTCGTCGTCGTGGCGCCGATCGAAGGCTCGCCGGCCGCGCGTGCGGGGATCCGGAGCGGCGACGTCATCGTCGCCGTCGACGGCGAGGACGTCATCGGCCAGCCGCTCGAGAAGGTCGTGAAGCGCATGCGCGGCGCCGAGGGGACGAAGGTGAAGGTCACCGTGAACCGCGAGAGCGGCCGCGGGACCGCGGCAGCAGGACAGCCCGACGCGGGCATCGAGCGCTCGCCCGATGCGGGCAGCGCCGAGCGCACCGGACAGACGCTCACCTTCGAGCTCGTCCGCGAGGTGATCAAGGTCTCGAGCGTCACGTACAAGCTGCTCGACGGCAACGTCGCCTACCTCCGTCTGAAGCAGTTCCAGGAGCGGACCCACGACGAGATGCTCGCCGCCGTCGCGAAGATGCGCGCCGAGACGAAGGGCGCGCCGCTCGCGGGCGTGGTGCTCGACGTGCGCTCGAACCCGGGCGGGCTCGTCGACGAGGCGACCGAGATCGCCGACGAGTTCCTCGGCAGCGGCGGGATCTACTCGATGCGCCATCGCGGGCAGGTGATCGAGGACCTGAAGGCGACCTCGGGCGGGGCGCTCGTCGACCTCCCCACCGTCGCGCTCGTGAACGAGTGGAGTGCGAGCGCGAGCGAGCTCCTCGTCGGCGCGCTCCAGGACAACAAGCGCGCGACCGTCGTCGGGGCGAACAGCTTCGGGAAGGGCAGCGTGCAGTCCGTGCTCCCGCTGCCGAACGGCTCCGGCCTCAAGCTCACGACGGCGCGCTACTACACGCCGAGCGGCCACGCGATCCAGGCCGACGGCATCCACCCCGACGTGCTCGTCGAGTCCTCGCGCAGCGCGAACGGCGATGGGCCGAAGATCACCCGCGAGCGCGATCTCCCCGGTCATCTCCCGGCGGAGGGCCCGCAGGGCGGCGGCGGTGCGCGCGACGCCGGCGCCCGGGCCGTCATCGACGCCGGACCGGAGGACGTCATGACCGCGACGCTCGCGCGCGACGTCCCGCAGGATCCTTCGAAGTCGTCGGACGTGGTCCTCCGCGTCGGCTACGAGCTCGTCCGCAAGGCCGCTGGCCGAGGCGCTCGATGACGGCCAATCCGTACCGTTCGTCGCGCGCGCTGCCGCCGGTGCTCGTCGTCGCGTTCAACACGCACGTGATCGGCATGGATCCGGTCAGCGGCCGACGTCTCTGGTACTGGACCCCGCTGCCCGCCGTCGCGGTCGGCACCTGGCGGATCGCGATCGCGGAGACGCGCGTCCTCGTCTGCGGCGGGAGCCTCGTCGCCTGCCTCGCCTACGACACCGGAAAGGAGCTCTGGCGGCGGGAGAGCCCGGTCTTCGCCGCCACCCTGCTCGTCGAAGGCGATCGCTTCTTCGTCGCGGGGAGCGGCACGCTCGCCGCGTTCGACATCGAGACGGGGAAGCTCCTCTGGCACGAGCCGTTCAAGGGGCACGGCCACGGGCCCGTCGCGCTCGGCGTCCCGGGCAACGTGGTGCAGGCCGACGAGAACCGCTGAGCGCTACTCTTCGTCGCGCAGCACGATCGCGGCGTGGACGAGCGGCATGAGCAGCACGAACGTGACGGCGACGAGCGCGAAGCTCGCCCACGTCCACTCGACCGGCGGGCCGATGCGGAGGAGCGACGCGAGCATCACCGCGATCCCGAGCATCGCCGAGCCGCGCGAAGGCGCCTTCCAGACGAGCGCGCTCGCCGTGACGGCGCCGGTCGAGCACGCGACGGCGAGGATGCTCTTCCACGTCCACGGCATCGGGTTCCGATAGAACCACCCGACGAGGGCGAACGCCGTCAGCGCGCTGAAGAACAGCAGCGCAAGGGATGCGGCGATCACGGCGCGGCGGTGAGCCTGGTCTTCCACGCGAGAGGCCGCGATTCTACACGAGCCGGGTCGGCCGTGGGCATTCTCGACGCCCGGGCCATCGGCGCGCCCTCACCCGCGGATCCGGATGGCGTAGGTGAGCTTGGCGACGCTCTTCAGCACGTTCGGCACCCTCTTGAAGAGGTTGATCGACGGCGGCCGCTTCTCCATGACCCGGACCGGGATCTCCCGGGTCCGGACGCCGCCGCGGTCGGCGCGGATCACGAGCTCGCTCGCGAAGACGTCCTTGTCGACGAGGCAGGACCGGACGACGTCGAGGAGCGCCACCCGGCGGAACGCCTTCAGACCGTGGGTGTCCGTCCCGCGGAAACCGAGCAGCACCTTCAGCATGCTCGAGTACGCCATGCTCGCGACATGACGGATGACCGGTCGATCGTCTTCCGCGCCGGCGAGCAGCTTCGAGCCGATCACGAGGTCGGCCTCGCCGGTCTCGAGGATCTCGATCGCGCGGCGGTGGAAGTCGACGTCGCAGAGATCGATCTCGTCGCAGATCACGAGCTCGCCGCGCGCGAGCAGGATCCCCTGCTTCAGCGCCTTGCCGTAGTTCGGCTCGCCCATGCTGATGATCTTGACCTGACCACCTTCGGCCGCGCCGTACTTGTTGGCGAGCTCCTGGCCGATCTCGACCGTGCGGTCCTTCGATCCGTTCTCGGCGAGGATGATCTCGTAGCTCCAGCCCATCGGGGCGAGCCGCTCGCGGAGGTCCACGACGGCGGCATGGAGGATCGCCTCCTCGTTGTAGACGGGGATGACGATCGAGATGCGCGGCGCGTCGTTCGACGTCGAAGCCATCGGCAGGCGGCGACTATTAGTACGGCGAGGGCCAGAGAGCCAAGCCCCCTTCTGCGGCGCGGCGCAGGCTCGCGAGACGGCGGCGAGCGTAGTAGGGTCCCGCTCGCCCATGCTCCGCCGATCCTTCACTCGCTCGCTCCGTCACTCGTCGTTCGCCGTCGCGGTCGTTCTCGGCCTCACCGCCCTCGTCGGCTGCAACAAGGAAGCGCCGAAGAAGGAGCCCATCGACGCCCCGAAGAAGGTGACCGAGGTCACCGGCGAGACGCCCGGGTTCAACGACTTCCTGCCCCCGAGCGGCGCGGCGACGCTCGCGGTGAAGGTCGACGGCGGCGTTCTCGAGGCCGGAGCGAGCGCACCCGCAGGCGCCGTCGCCGGGCAGAAGATGCGCGTCCTCGAGCCGGGCGCCGAGCCTCGCGCTGTCCGCAAGTACGCGTTCACGCCGAACAAGACGGAACGGCGGACGCTCACGATCCGCCAGTCGGTCCAGCAGGACCAGCAGAAGCAGGATCAGCCCGCGCTCACGATGACGGTCGATTTCGTCGCGAAGGACGCGAAGCCGACCGCGACCAAGTTCGAGATGAAGGTCGTCAAGGTGGATCTCGCCGACAAGGAGAAGATCCCTCCGCAGATGGCCGCGCAGGTCGCGCAGGAGCTCGGCGCGTTCGCAGGCCTGACCGCGACCTTCGACGTCTCGCCGCGCGGCGAGGTGGGGGAGGTCCAGATGAGCGGCAACCCCAAGATGGCGAAGGAAGGCGCTGCCGAGCTGCTCGACGCGTTCCAGCAGCTCGTCGAGCTCGTCCTCGCGCCGCTGCCGGAGGAGCCGATCGGCGTCGGCGCGAAGTGGGAGATCGCCGAGGAGCAGGAGGAGCGCGGGATCAAGGCCTCGAGCAAGCGGACGCTCGAGCTGAAGGAGCTCACGGACAAGGGCGGCACGATCGTCTCGACGCTCGAGAAGAAGGTGCCGAAGCGCGTCGCGCAGGAGAAGCCCGGGATGGCGATGACCGTCCAGCTCGACGGCACGGGCTCGTACACCTACACGTTCAACTTCGACCGGATGGCTTCGAAGGTCGTCGGCGAGCAGACGAGCATCATCACGCGCGAGATCACGACGGAGAAGCCGAAGCAGTCGCAGAAGATCGTGCAAGAGGCGAAGATCCGTCACGTGCTCGAGACGCCGTCGAAGTAGGCGCAGGGCGCGCCCTGGCCGCGCGCCGAGCACTAGAGCGGTTAGGAGCGGGAGCGGCGGCCGCGCCCGTTGACAGCAGCAGGTCGCAGGTCCAAAGCATGACCCGCGAAGGAGCGAAGCATGGCGGAAGGCTTGAACAAGGTGATGTTGCTCGGAAACCTCGGGGCGGATCCCGAGCTGCGGGTCACGCCCGGCGGCCAGGCCGTGCTGAAGCTCCGCCTCGCGACGACCGAGACCTATCTCGACCGGAACAACACGCGCCAGGAGCGCACGGAGTGGCACTCGGTGACGCTCTGGGGCAAGCGCGGTGAAGCGCTCGCGAAGTTCCTCTCGAAGGGCGAGCGCATCTTCGTCGAGGGCTCGCTCCGCACGTCCAGCTACGAGAAGGACGGCGAGAAGCGTTACCGGACCGAGGTCGTCGCTTCGAACATCATCCTCACCGGCCGCGGCAAGGGCGGCGGCGCGGAGACGGGCGACGAGATGGGCGGCGGCGGCGGCTACGAGCGCCGCGGCGGCGGCGGCGGTGGCTACGAGCGTCGCGGCGGCGGTGGTGGCGGTGGCGGTGGC
>JBDHVE010000060.1:0-48832 GCA_039809485.1 Polyangiaceae bacterium
AACTACGAGCGCAAGCGGCCTACCGCGCCCCGGAAAACCGGGCGCGGAGTGCGTAAGTGACCGGCATTGGCCCTAGGGGGCCCTAGGGGCCCTGCCAGACGAGGCCGGCCGCGGCGGTCGCCGCGATCGGTGCCTCTTCGCGCGACGGCGTGACGAGACACCCGAGGAGCGCGACGGGTCGCACCGGGAATCGGACCGGCACGGCGAGCACGACGGACGGCGCGACGTAGGGCGAGACGAAGCGGTTGGTCGTCGGCGCGCGATCGGGGAGCGGACGCTCGAGCGCGCTCGAGCCCCACGCGACGCCCGCTTCGAAGAGCAAGCCGACCGGCGTGTCGTCCCAGGGCGCGTACCAGCCGAGCGTGACGCCGGCACGCGCGGTCTCTGCCTCGCGGTCGTCGGGGACCGGCCCGCCCGCGTCGTAGCGGACGTCGGCGATCTTCTCGCGCGCGATCGCGCCGGCGACGCCGATCCGCGTACGGCCGATCCGCGTCGTCGCGAGCGCGTGGAGGCCGATGCCTCCGCTCGCGCTGCCGCTGCGGACGCCCATCGACGTGGCGGAGGCGAGGAGGGCGACGCCACCGGAGCCGGCGGACGGTGCCGCGGTCGGGCTCGGCTTCTCGGCCGGCGAGGGCGCGGCGTCGCCGATCGGTGCGCTGACCGGCGGCGCGGCCGGCGTCTCCTTCGGAGAAGAGGGCTCCGGCGGGAGCGCCTCGATCGTGTGCGCGGCCGCGAGCGCGAGCGCATCGGCGACGGCGTCGCAGCGATCGACGAACCGGCGCGTCGTGACGATCCCGCGCGCGTCGGTGAGGACGAGCTCGCCTTCGACGCGCCCATCGGGCGTCTCGCGGATCCGGACGAAGAGGACGACCCGTGCGTCGCCTTCGCCGACGTCGGCGCCGAGCTCGGCGAGGCGCAGGCGGAGATCGCGCGTCGTCGTGCAGGCAACGTCGACCTCCGCGCGGAGCGCGACGGAAGGTGCCTCCGCGTGCGCGACGGACGCACGCGCGAGGATCGCGATCGCCGTGCCGGTCAGGAGAATGGCCCGCCCCATCGACGCTCGCATGGCCGCCGGACCGCGATTCCGTCGCGCATTTCTCGGCTCCCGGCGCTTGACACTGAACACGCGTCACGTACTCTGGAGCGGGTGCCTCGCCCGCTCCCCGTCCACAACCCGCAGAACCGCTTCGACGCGACGTTCACCGAATGGGACGTCGACTCGGTCGAGGACATCCCGCGCGCGACCCTCCACGTCTACGAGGACAAGACGCGGAACATCCTCGCGACGAACGACAGCCCGGACGTCGGCTTCCGCTGGAGCGTGAACCCGTATCGAGGGTGCACCCATGCGTGTGCCTACTGCCTCGACGGCGACACCGCGATCCTGATGGCCGACGGCTCGCAGCGTGCGCTCCGCGACGTCCGCGTCGGCGACGAGATCCTCGGAACGCAGCCGCGACGGAGGTACCGTCGCCTCGTCCGCTCACGCGTGCTCGCGCACTGGCAGACGATCAAGCCTGCCGTCCGCGTGAAGCTCGTCGATGGCACCGAGCTCATCGCCAGCCCCGACCATCGGTTCCTGACGGAGCGTGGCTGGAAACACGTCCTCGACGCACCTTCCAATCGCCGACGGCCCGCCCACCTGACGACGGGCAACAAGATGCTCGGCGTGGGTCAGCTCCCGCCCTCACTGCCGGTCACCCCGGAGTACGAGGAGGGCTATCTCGCCGGCGTGGTCCAGCAGCGGGTCCGCCTCGCCCTGGTGGATGCCGGCGGCGAGCGTCCGAACGTCGACGAGATCCGCTCGATCGTCCCCTTCCGCGAGGCGCCGTCGCGCGAGTGGCAGCGTGGCTTCCTCGCGGGAATCTTCGACGCCGAGGGCAGCTACAGCGGAGGCATCCTCCGCATCAGCAACGCGGACGTCGCGATGCTCGATGCGACGATGGCCGCAATGCGCGCGTTCGGCTTCGACGCCGTTCTCGAGCCGGCGCGGGAGAACGGCGTCCGCAGCATCCGCGTGCGCGGCGGCCTCCGCGAGCACCTCCGCTTCTTCCAGCTGACCGACCCGGCGACGCGGCGGAAATGCAGCGTCGAGGGCCGCGCGTTGAAGCCGCGGCGTCCGCTCGACGTGGTCTCGATCGAGCCGCTCGGCATCGACATGCCGATGTTCGACATCACGACCTCCACCAGTGACTTCATCGCGAACGGCGTCGTGAGTCACAACTGCTACGCTCGCCCCACCCACGAGTACCTCTCCTTCGGCGCGGGGACCGACTTCGAGAAGAAGATCGTCGTGAAGCCGCAGGCGCCGCAGCTCCTCCGCGAAGCGTTCGACAAGAAGTCGTGGAAGGGCGAGCTCGTCGTCTTCAGTGGCGTCACCGACTGTTACCAGCCGCTCGAGGCGAAGATGGGGCTCACGCGCGGGTGTCTCGAGGTCTGCCTCGAGTACAAGAACCCGGTCGGCCTCATCACGAAGTCGCCGGTGATCGAGCGCGACATCGATCTCCTCGCCGAGCTCGCGAAGCAGGCGAGCGTGCGCGTGAGCGTGAGCATCCCGTTCTGGAAGAAGGACGTCGCGAAGGCGATGGAGCCGATGGTGACGACGCCGCAGCGCCGGATGGCGATCGTCGAGCGCCTCGCGAAGGCCGGCGTGCCGGTCGGGGTGAGCGTGTCGCCGATCGTCCCGGGGCTGAACGACGAGGACGTCGGCGAGGTCCTCGAAGCAGCGAAGGACGCCGGCGCGACGCACGCGTTCTACGTCCTCCTCCGCCTGCCCGGTGCGGTGAAGAACGTGTTCGAGCACCGCCTCCGCGAGACCCTGCCGCTCCGCGCGGACAAGGTCCTGAACCGCGTGCGCGAGACGCGCGGCGGAAAGCTCTACGACACGCGGTGGACGTCGCGCCAGACCGGAGAAGGCGTCTACGCGCAGATGGTGTCGACCCTCTTCGAGAAGACGGCGAAGCGCCTCGGCCTCCGGAGCGACGAGATGGTCCTCGCGACCCCGCGCGACACGTTCCGGCGCCCCGACCGGAGCGGGCAGATGGGCTTCGGGTTCTGACTCGAGTTTCGCCCTTCGGCGCTGCGCGCCTACGGGCGAAACTCTCGCCAGAATTCCTTGTCTCGTGGAGACTTCGTCTCCCTCACCGCCTCCGCTCGCAAGCTCGCTACGGCGGCGAGCCTCCCTCTCGTCGCCTTCGGCGAAGCGCGCTTCGCGCGCAGGAGACGAGAGGAGAGGATCCGACGAGACGAGGAACGTACCCTTCGTCACCGCCCGAGCCGGCGCGGACGGCGAAACGAGACCTCGAACTCGCGTGGCCGGCCGCCTTGGGTCGGAGGGCGATACGCGTGTCCGAGCGCGCGGCGCGCGACGAGGCGGACCATCGCCCCGAGATCGTGCACCTCGACGGCGAAGCCCGCCCCGCGAAGCTTCTCCGACGCGCCTTCGCGGAAATCGCGGACGTGAGCCGCGCTCGGCGCCTCGAAGACGAGGACGACGCTCCCGCGCGGCGCGAGCAGCGTACGGAGGCGCGCGACGACGTCCGCGTCGCGCGCGAACGCCGCGACGTTCACCGCAAAGACGACGTCGAAGCGTCCGTCGCCGACGTCGACGCGCGCGACGTCGCCGGTCACGACGCGCGCCCGTGCGGAGAGCCCCGCCTCGCGGAGCCGCGCCTCGGCGAGGCCGGTCATCTTCGCGGAACGATCGACGCCGACGACGTACCCCGTCCAGAGCTGCGCCGCGACCGCTTCGAGCGCGATGCCGTGCCCGCAGCCGACCTCGAGCACGCGCGAGCCCGCGCGGACCGGCAGCGCCTCGAGGGCGGCGCGGACGCGCGGTGGCAGGGCGGGAGCACGGGTCACGCGCGCCAGCGTAGCGCGCGGGGCCCGACGCCGCGCGCCCGTGCTAGGGTCGCCCGCCGATGCCCGGTCCGAGCTCCCCCGCGTCCCGACGCGCCCGCGTGCTCGCGGCCGCGCTCGTCGTGTCGGCGGCGGCACGCGGGGACGTCGAGAAGCCCGCGGCGCCGCCGGTCGAGGCACCGCCGGCCACCGGCACCGGACTCGACACGCCGATGCTCGATCATCCGGCGCACGTGGCGAGCTACACGCTCCGCGCTTCGCTCGATCCGCAGAAGCACACCCTCCACGGCGAAGGGACGATCACGTTCCGGAACGCGAGCCGGCGCGAGCTCTCCGAGCTCTGGCTCCATCTCTACCTGAACGCGTTCAAGAACCAGTCGTCGGTCTTCCTCCGCACGCCCGTCGGCGGCTTCCGCGGGACGACCGTGCCCGCGACATGGGGCACGATCGACGTCCGCAAGCTCACCTGGGTCGACGGCGCCGAGCGACGCGAGCTGTGGGGCGGCGCCGAGCTCCGTCGTCCCGACGACGAGGACGAGACCGACGCCCGCGTGCCCCTCCCCCGTCCGCTCGCCGCCGGCGAGACGATGACGCTGGAGGTCACGTGGGACGATCAGCTCCCGAGCGTCGTCGAGCGCACCGGGTTCGATGGCTCGTTCCACATGGTCGCGCAGTGGTTCCCGAAGCTCGCGAAGCTCGAGCCCGACGGCTCCTTCGCCCACTTCCCGTTCCACCACCTCGGCGAGTTCTACGCCGACTACGGCGCCTACGACGTCACGGTCGACGTCCCCGAGGCGTTCACGATCGGCGCGACCGGCAAGACGACCGAAGCACGCGTCGAGAACGGCCGCCGGATCGAGCGCCACGTCCAGGCCGACATCCACGACTTCGCCTGGAGCGCGTGGGACCGCTTCCGCGCGCGTGAAGAGACGATCGACGGCGTCGCCGTCAAGATCCTCACCCCTCCTTCGTACGATGCGCTCGCCGAGCGCGAGCTCGCGACGCTCCGCTTCGCGCTCCCGCACTACGGCAAGCGCTACGGACGCTATCCGTACGACGTGCTCACCGTCGTCCATCCTCCGCCGACGGCGCAGGAGGCGGGCGGCATGGAGTACCCGACCCTCATCACGACCGGCGGCGCGGCGTACACGCCGGAGGGCGTGCTCACCCCCGAGCTCGTCACGATCCACGAGTTCGGTCACCAGTACTTCTACGGCCTCCTCGCGTCGCACGAGACGAAGTGGCCGTTCCTCGACGAAGGCCTGAACAGCTACGCCGAGACCGAAGCGATGCGCACGTGGCGCGGCCCGGGATCGATCGTCGATCTCCTCGGCCTCCAGGTCGGCGGCGCCGAAGGCCACGCATTCCAGGCTGCTGCCCACGATCACGACGAGCGCATCGCGCAGCCCGCCTACGCCTTCGCGACCGGCTCCGCCTACGGCGCGCAGGTCTACAGCCGCACCGCGACGCTCTTCGAGACGCTCCGTCGCGTCTACGGCGACGACCTCGTCCAGCGCGCGATCGGCGCCTACACGCGCAAGTTCCGCTTCCGCCATCCGACGCCCGAGGACCTCCTCGCGACGTTCGCAGCCGAGGCTGGCGACCGCGTCACCTCCACGATGCGGACGGCGCTCTTCGACAAGGGCTGGGTCGACTACGTCGTCCTCCAGATGAGCAGCCACCCGGCGCACAAGCCGGCCGGCATCTTCGACGTCGCCGGGAAGCGCGAGACGGTGCCGGTCGACAAGGCGACCGGCGGCGCGAAGTACGAAGGCTGGGTCCTCGTCGGCCGTCGGGGGACGTTGAGCTTCCCGGTCGAGATCGAGCTCGTCGCCGAGGACGGCTCGAAGAAGCGCGTTCCGTGGGACGGGCACGGCGATTCGATCCGCATCCCCTACTCGGGCGCGTCGCGGCTCGTCTCGGTCGTAGTCGATCCGGACGACAAGGTGCTCCTCGACGAGGCCGTCGCGAACAACCACGCGACCGCCGCGTCCGCTCCCGCGGCCGGCGCGCCGCGGACGCTCGAGCGGGCGACCTACTGGGCGGAGCTCCTCCTCCAGGCGGCTTCGCCGTGAAGGACGTCACGCTCCTCGAGCCCGAGGCGATGCGCGCGCGGCGACGTCCGCTCGCCGTCCTCACGCTCTACGTGTGGCAGCTCGCGTGGGCGCTCGTCGTCGCGACGCCGGTGCACGCGTGGGCGCGGAGGTCGTGGGGCACGCATCCGAGCGGCGATGCCGTCCTGTGGTCCCCGGGCGCGCGCGAGCTCCTCGCGTGGCTCGGGGACGAGGGGCCGACGCGCATCGTCGCCCTCCGCGTGACGCTCTCGCTCTTCGTGCTCGGGATCGCCGTCGCGCAGCTCCCGCTCGGCGCGCTCCTCGCGTCGCTCGCGTTCGGCCGTGACGAAGGGCGGCGCCCGTTCGGGGCCGGCGTCGCGACGAGCTTCGGCGTGCGCGCCTTCGTGCCGCTCGGCTCGCTCCTCGTCGTCGCGAGTATCGTGCAGATCGCAACCATCGGCGTCTTCGGTCTCGCTGGCAGCGCGCTCGCGACCGCGCTCGCCGATCGCCTCGGCGACGGCGGGGCCATGACCGTTCGGCTCGGCGTGATCGGCCTCGGCGTCCTCCTCGCCTGCGCGGTCGGCGCGCTCGTCGACATCGCACGCGCCTCGGCGGTCCAGCAGGTCGTCGCCGCCGACGCCGAGCTGCCGACGATGCGCGCCGTCCTCGCCGCGCTCCGCGCGCTCGTCACGACGCCGAGCCGCGAGATCCGCGCGAGCCTCTTCGCGTGGGCCTGGCGTGGCGTGCTCGGCCTCGTCCTCGTCATCCTCGGCGCTAAGGCGGCCGATGCGCTCGGCGGCAGCGGCGGCCTCTCGCTCGTGGCGCTCTGGCTCGCGCACCAGGGCGTCGTGCTCGGTCGCACGGCCCTCCGCGCTTCGTGGCTCGCGCGCGCGTCCGGCGTGGCGGCGCGCGCCGAGCTCCGTCAGCGGCCGAGCGACTTGTAGAGCTGCTCGTACTGGCGCGCCGGGCGCTCCCAGCCGCGATCGAGCCGCATCACGCGACGGCGGAGCGCCGGCCAACGCGGCGACTCGTACGCCGCGATCGCGCGCTGGAACGCGCCGAAGAACGACTCCGCGGTCGGCTCGGTGAAGAGGAAGCCGGTGCCGGTCTCTAGCTTCGCGTCGCAGTCGACGATCGTGTCGACGAGCCCGCCCGTCGCGTGCGCGACCGGCAGCGCGCCGTACCGCTGCGCGTAGAGCTGCGTGAGCCCACACGGCTCGAAGCGGCTCGGCACGAGCGCGATGTCGGCGGCGGCGAACATGTGGTGCACCATCTGTTCGGAGGCGGCACGCACGAACATCGCGCGCCCGTGGGTCTTGCCGACCGCGTTCTCGAGCTTCGCGACGAGCGACGGATCGCCGTCGCCGGCGAGGACGAACTGCGCGTCGCTGCCACGCGCGGCGCGCGGGAGGAGCTCGGCGACGAGATCGGTGCCCTTCTGCGGGACGATCCGCGAGACGCACGCGACGAGCGGCGCCGCGGTGTCGAGCGGGAGGCCGAGCTCCTTCTGGAGCGCGCCCTTGCAGCGCGTCTTGTTCGAGGGGTCCTCCGCGTCGTAGCGGCCCGCGAGGGTCGAGTCCGTCGCCGGGTTCCAGACGCCGTAGTCGACGCCGTTCACGATGCCCGCGATGCGGCCCTTCGCGCGGAGGACGCCGTCGAGCTTCTCGCCGCCGGCCTCCGTCTGGATCTCCGCCGCATAGGTCGGGCTCACGGTGCTGACGGCGTCCGCCGCGAGGATGCCCTGCTTGAGGACGTTCACCTTCCCGTAGAACTCGATGCCGGTGACCGTGAAGTCGGCCTCGGAGAGGCCCATCGTCTCGAGCGTCTCCTTCGGGAACACGCCCTGGTGCGCGACGTTGTGGATCGTGAGGAGCACCGGCGTCTTCACGCCGAGGTCCTTCATGTACTTCGCGACGAGCGCCGTCGGCCAGTCGTTGGCGTGCACGACGTCGAACGGGGCGCCCTGCTGCTCGCGCTGGCGCGCGAGCTCCGCGACCGCGCGCGAGAGGACGGCGAAGCGCTTCGCGTTGTCGGCGTAGTCCTCGCCGCGCTCGCCGTACGCGCTCGCGCGATCGAAGAGCCCCGGCGCGTCGAGGAGCACGATCTCGACCTGCGACGAGAGGCGCCCGTCGAAGACGGTGACGTCGAACTTGGTGTCGCCGAGCGTCAAGGAGAGCGGCGTCAGCCGGCGCGCGACGAGGAGGCCCGCCTCCTCGAACGCGGGGTAGCGCGGCACCACCACCGTCACCTTGTGCCCGAGGCCCTTCAGGGCCTTCGGCAGCGCGGCGCTCACATCAGCCAGGCCTCCGACCTTCACGTACGGGGCGAGCTCGGTGGTGACGTACAGGATCTCCATGCCGCCGGCGTGTTTAGCATGCGCGGGCCGGCGAGAGGAGCTAAGGAAGTCTCCGTGACCCGCCTCCGCGCGTCCGAGTCGGAATTCCTGCGTCCGGAAGGCGTTCCGGAGGGGTCCGTCGTGAGCGTGTTCCGGGTTCCGCCCGAGCTCGCGGGGCAGCGGCTCGACGTGTTCCTGAAGGGGCAGCTCCGGCGGACGAGCCGGACCCGGACGCAGTTCATCGTCCGGAACAGCGCCTTCGATCCCGCCGGCCGGCGCCTCCGCCCGAATCACCGCGTGCGCGCCGAGGAGCACGTGCTGCTCTGGCGGCCGCCGTGGGACGAGGATGCGGTTCCGACCGAGATCCCGATCGTGCACGAGGACCCGCACCTGCTCGCGGTCGACAAGCCGGCGCTCCTCCCGGTCCACCCGACCGCGCGCTACCACAAGAACACGCTCATCAACGTGCTGAAGGCCTCGCGCCCCGGCGAGTGGCTCTCGCTCGGACACCGGCTCGATCGCGAGACGAGCGGCGTGCTCGTCGTGTCGAAGACGCCCGAGTGCGATCGCACGCTGAAGAAGAACCTCGAGGGGCGGACCGGGATCACGAAGACGTACGTGGCGATCACGTGGGGCGTCCCGGACCCGTCGCTCGCGCCGAGCGTCGGCGGCGTCGTCACCGACGCGTCCGCGCTCGACGGCGAAGGCGCGTTCCGCTTCGAGCGCTCGCTCGAGCTCGACCCCGATGCGTCGTTGAGGGTGAAGATGCGCCTCGGCGAGACCGCGGACGCGCTCTCCGCCTCGACGCGCTTCCGCGTCGAGGAGGTCCGTCGCTCGGAGACGGGACGCGTCTACGCGCGCGTGCGCTGCGAGCTCGAGACGGGGCGCCAGCACCAGATCCGCGTCCACTTGATGGCGCTCGGCGCGACGATCGTCGGTGACAAGCTCTACGGGCCGGACGAGCGCGCCTTCGCGCGTGCCGCCGATGGCGAGCTCACCGACGAGGACCGCGTCATGCTCGAGCTACCGCGCCACGCGCTCCACGCCGCGCGCCTCACACTTCCGCATCCGATGACGGGCGAGCCGCTCGCGATCGAAGCGCCGCTCCCGAGCGATCTGCAGGAGTTCTGGGATCAGCTCGGCTGATTCAGGGACAGTCATTCGCCGCGCCCGGCGTCCCCTTGTCCGACCCCGTCGCCCACACGTTCGCCGACAGACACCAGCTCGTCTTGCTCGCGGCGGCCGCGAAGCCGAGCGTGGATAGTTGGATCGACTTGCCGAGCGGGCTCGAGAACCAGCCGCCGTAGGACGCCGCCGCGATGTCGATCGAGCCGTCGCGCAGCTTGATCCCGCCGGTGGTGCCGTTCGTGAGGAGGATGCCGGAGGAGTCGTCGGCACCCGTGCCGTACTCGTAGAGGATCGCGGACGACGGCACCTTCGCCGTCACGGCAGCCGTCGTGTTGCGGACGAGCAGCGCATAGCGGCCCTTCGCGATCTCGATCCCCCCGCCGATCGTGTGCGAGCGACCCGACCCGTCGACGAGCGTGAGGCCGCTCAAGAGGCGCGTGCCGGACGAGGCGTTGTACACCTCGATCCACTCGGTCCCGGGCTCGGGCGTCGACGGATCGAAGAGGACCTCCGTGATCAGCACTTCGCCCTGCGAAGGCTTCGGCGTCGTCGGCAGGACGCTCTGCGCACCGGCATCCGGGCTCTTCACCGGTGTCGGCGCACCGCCGGTGCCCGACGAGCTCGACTCGTCACCGTCTTCGGCCGGAGGGCCCGGCATCGCGGGGCGCGGCTGGTACGACGCATCGACCTCCGGCTCGTTGCCCGAGCGATCCGTGCCGAGGCCACTCTGCTCGCCGACGGCGCACCCCACGACCAAGCTCGCCACGGCTGCGAGCGACGAGATCATCCCCGTCGCGAGCGCCAGCGAGATACGGCAGAGGCGGCCCATACGGCCCGACCGTTATGTGCCGCGGCGCGGCAAGGCGCAAGGCGATCTTGCGTCTCTTCTGCGCGACAGGAATTTCAGAGGCCGCGCGGGACCTTGTCGAGATCGAGCTGTTCGAGGGCGACGCGGATGAGGGCGCTCCGATTCGCTTTCGTGACGCCGCGGGACTTGAGCTGCTCGACGAGCTCGTCGAGGTGCTCGAGGTCCTTCGTGTACATCGAGATGCAGATCACCTTGTAGTGCGTCGGCTTCGCCTTCTCGCTCGACGCCTTCTCGATCCGCGTGACGCGCGACGCGGGCGGCGGCTGGTAGAACGCGCCGGACAGCACGCCCTCCACCTCGTCGCCGTCGAGCACGCGCGCCCCGCTCAGTCCTGCTTCGTCTCGCACCGTCATGGGAATGTCCTCCTCGAAAAGTCTTGTGGTGGGGCGCGCGCGCTCGCGTCTCAGCCCGTCATCGCCTTCGTGTCGTCGTCGGCTTCGGCGTCCGGCGCGGTCTCGGTCACCCGGCCGGTGATGATGCGGTCGACGACGGCCTGGTAGTCGGCCGCTGCATGGGAGTCGGGCGCGTACTCGAAGATCGTGCGGCCCTGCGCGGGCGCTTCCTTGATCTTCGTCGTCGAACGGATCGGCTGGAAGCAGCGCTCGCCGAAGTGCTCCTTCATCGTGCCCCACGCGTCGCGGCAGATGCGCGCGCGCGCGTCGTAGAACGTCGGGAGCACGCCGTAGATCTGCACCGGGTGATGGAGGAGCGAGTTGACGTTCTTGACGGTCTTGATGACCTGACGAACGCCGACGAGCGAGAGGAAGTCGCACGCGACCGGGACGAGGATCCCGTCGGCGAAGACGAGCGCGTTCTGGTTGAGGAGCGAGAGCGACGGCGAGCAGTCGAGCAGGATGACGTCGTAGTGGCTCTGCGCCGCTGCGAGCCGCTCCTTCAGGACGCGATCACGGTTCTGACGACCGGCGAGATAGAGCTCGGCGGCCGCCAGGGTTTCGTTCGACGGGAGCAGATCGAGGTTCTCGCGGATCTTCACCGCGACGTCCTGCGGGCGGAGGCCCATGACGAGGCAGTGGTAGAGCGTCTTCTCCGCCTTCACGCCGAGCGAGACGGCGACGTTGCCCTGCGAGTCGGTGTCGACGAGCAGGACCTTGTAGCCCTTCGCCGCGAGGCCGGCTGCGATCGAGACCGAGGTCGTCGTCTTGCCGGTGCCGCCCTTGTGGTTGAAGATCGCCATCCGACGCGGACCGGCGATGCCGGGCTTCGGGAGCGTGGCGACGGGACGGGGGGAGGACGCCGGCGCCGGAGTCGGCGCGGTCGCAGACGCCGTCGCCGTTTCGGGTGCGGGTGCGGGTGCGGTCGCGGCGATCGACGACGGGAGCGCGCCGAGCCGCGCACCGCCCGCTTCGGCGAGGAGCTGGCCGCGGCAGCCCTCGGAGCACGCGTAGCGTGCTTCGCCCTTCACGCGCACGACCTGCGAGACCAGCTCGACGACGAAGCGCTTGTTGCACGCGTCGCACACGACGCCGCCCGCCATCTCGCCGCGGAGGCTCTTGCCGTGGCAGGCCTGCGAGCAGAAGAAGGAGAAGCCGCCGTCGCGTTCCTCCATCTGGTACCGGAACTGCACCTCGAAGGGCTTCGCGCAAACCGTACAGGTCTCGTGCATGCCGGCCATGCCCACCGGTCGCACGTCCCGAGGCGTCTGGCCAAATAAGTGACGAAACCGACCCGGCCCTCGACGTGCGCTTCGACGACGTGGCGATCGACCTCCTGCCCTGAAGCGCCGCCTCCGGTTCAGTGCCGGAAGTGCCGGAAGCCCGTCAGGATCATCGCGATCCCGAGCTTGTCGGCGGCCGCGATCACGTCGGCGTCCTTCACGCTGCCGCCCGGCTGCGCGACCGCGGTGATCCCGCGGGCAGCCGCCGCTTCGATCCCGTCCGGGAACGGGAAGAACGCGTCGGAGGCGAGGACGCTGCCCTTCGCCGCCTCCCCTGCCTTCTCACATGCGATCTGCACCGAAACGACGCGAGACATCTGGCCGGCGCCGACGCCGACCGTCGTCTCGCCCTTCGCGAGGACGATCGCGTTCGACTTCACGTGCTTGCAGACGCGCCAGGCGAAGGCGAGGCCCTTACGCTCCTCGTCCGTCGGCGCCCGCTTCGTGACGACCTTGCCGTTCTCGACCTCGCCGGCCGCGGTGGCGTCGCGGCTCTGGACGACGAGACCGCCGCCGACGCGCTTGTACTGGAGCGCCGCGTGATCGGCCGCGAGCCAGGTCCCGGTCGCGAGGAGGCGGAGGTTCTTCTTCGCGCGGAGCACCTCGAGGGCGCCGGCCGAGAACGTCGGCGCGACGACGCACTCGAGGAACGTCTCGGCGAGGAGCTTCGCGGTCGCCTCGTCGACCTCGCGGTTCAGCGCGACGATGCCGCCGAAGGCCGAGAGCGCATCGGCATCGCGCGCCGCGCGATAGGCCGCGTCGAGCGAGCCCGCCACCGCGACGCCGCACGGATTCGTGTGCTTCACGACGACCGCCGCCGGTCGCTCGAACTCGCGGACGGCCTCGAGGGCCGCATCGACGTCGACGAGGTTGTTGAACGAGAGCTCCTTGCCGCCCGCGCCGAGGCTCTCCGCCCGCGCGATCGTCCCGGGAGAGGCGCCGCGCTCGACGTAGAACGCGCCCGTCTGGTGCGGGTTCTCGCCATAGCGAAGCCCATATGCCCGTTCGAACGGGAGCGTCAGGTAGAGGGGATATTCGCCTTCCCCGCCAGCGCGCGGTCCGGAGAGGACGCCGCTGATCGCCGCGTCGTACGCGGCGGTGTGCGCGAACGCCTTCGCCGCCAGCTCGCGGCGGAGACCCGGCGAGACCTCACCCGTCTTCTCGATCTCGGCGAGGACGCGCCCGTAATCGGCCGGGTCGCAGACGATCGCGACGCGCGCGTGGTTCTTCGCGGCCGACCGCACCATCGAGGGCCCGCCGATGTCGATGTTCTCGATCAGCTCTTCGAACGAAGCATTCGGATTCGCGGCGACTTTCTCGAACGGATAGAGATTCACGATCACGAGATCGATGAACCGGCCGCCGAGCTTCTGGAGATCGCCGTCGTCGGTCCCCTCGCGCGCGAGGATACCGCCGTGGACGCGGGGGTGGAGCGTCTTCACGCGCCCGCCCATCACCTCCGGCGAGCCCGTGTACGCTTCGACCGTCTCGACCGGCAGCCCTTCCGCCGCGAGCGCTTTGGCCGTTCCGCCGCTCGACAGGAGCGTCACGCCGCGCTGGGAGAGAGCGCGAGCGAAAGGCATGAGGCCGGACTTGTCGCTGACCGAGACGAGAGCGGAGCGGATCGGCATGGGCGCGACTTAGCCAGGCGAGGGGCCTGGGTCAACGCGCAGCGTCGAACGTCTTCCGTCTTCCGTGGGCCTGGCCTCACGTCTCACCTGCCGAGCTCGTTCCGTCCTCTCTGAGGAGAAGGGACGAGCTCGAGGCGGAGGACCCGAGGAAAAGACCGACGGAAGACTGAAGACTGAAAAGACGAACGGCCCGGGAGAGAGCATCTCTCCCGGGCCGGCCGCTGCAGGGGGATTTTCGTGGCTCGGAAAGGAAGGAATCAGGTCAGGAGCACGTCATTCCGCGTCGAGCGCTTCCGACGCGAACTCGTCCGCGTTGAAGTCGCTGTCCGTGTCGGCGGCGGCCTCGGCGGCCTCCTCGCCGTCCTCGTCCTCCTCCTCCTCGTCCTCTTCGGGCGCGGCGAGGACGGGGAGGCGGCGCTTGCCGACCGGGCCCTCGTCGACGTAGTCGCGGAGCGCGGTCATCTCGCGCAGCGCCTGGAGCTTGGCGAGGCCCTTCACCTCGACCTGGCGGATGCGCTCACGCGTGAGGTTCATGATGGCGCCGACCTCTTCGAGCGTCGTGCCGCCACGGTCGGCGACGTCGAGCGCGCAGGTCTCCGTCATCTCCCAGACCTCGAGGTCGGGGAAGTTCAGCTTGATCGCGCCGGTGCGGGCCGACACGTCGAGGTAGAGGTGGTGCTTGCAGGAGACGAAGGGGCACGGACGCTCGCCGTTCGCGCACTCCGCGCGCGTCTTCGGCTTCACGACGTCCTCGACGTCCGGGTAGAGCATGCGCCCGAGCTCGAGCTCGCGCTTCGTCATGCGCTTCACGCTGATCGTGCGCGCGCGCACGTCACGCTTGCGACGCGACCGACGCTGCTCGCGCGTGACGGCCTTCTCTTCCGACTGCAGCGCGAGAGCGCCCTCGGTCGCGGGAGCCGACTCCGAGACGGCGCCCACGGTTTCGGCGTCGATCCCCTGCTCTGCCATGACGTCCTTCGGGTCCATTGCTCCTCCCAAACCGCTGCGAGTCACGAGTCACCAGGGAGCCGTGCGAGCCGCACACGTCTCCCGGGGCGTCGCGGAGAGCGGGACGCTTGTCCCACTCCGCGGCACCTTTGCCTTCCCCACTTCCACTGCGTAGAGCACCTGCCGGAGCGGCGCTCAGGAGTCGGTCATGCCGATCGAGAGCGAACGCGTGCACTACGCGCTTCTTCGATCCGGCGAGCCTCTGCGTCCGTCGTCTTCTCCACGCGCGAGAGCTTCGCCACGGTGGCCTCGAGCCGCCGCGCGAGCTCCTGGACGTCGCTCGTGACGACCAGGAAGTCCTGCTTGGTCTCGTCGTTCGTGAAGGTCGCGATCATCTTCCAGAGGCTCTTCGATTCATCGTTTCGTCTGCGAACGAGCGCATGCTGATGGCTGCGCGCTGCGCCGGAGAGATGGAACACACAGGCTCGCGGACGGCGACCGCGCCTGCACTTCGCAGGGTCGCCACCGTGAGCTCTCTCTCCTCCGTACCCCTCACTGCCGCCCCGATCCCCCCTCGGCTCTCCCCTTCGGACGAAGGAAAGAGGCCGCTCGAGTCCCGACTGCGAGGTCGCCTGGCGGTCTTCCGAGGAAGGAACCGCCGGCGTAGCTTCCGACGGGGCTGACTCTATTCCGAGGGCATTTCGCGGGTCAACGAGGCGATCGCGTTTTTTTTGCCACTTTCCATTATGGAACTGTGTTCGCGCGTTTAGGTCGACGGCATGACAAAATATGTCACGGCCTCGCGACGCACGATCGTCACGCGACGGTCGCGCTCGATCACCCCCTCTCGCGACGTCGTGCGCGACGCCTTCACGAGCCTCGATCGATGGCGCTCCGGAGCTCGGATCCCCGCTCACGCAAATCGTCGCGCATCCCGGACGCTGGGATCAAATTCCCGCTCCCCCGCCCCGCTCCCGTGCTACCCGACTTGGCGTCCGCGGCGCATTCGCGCCCGAAAAGGACCTCCATGCTCCCTCCGAAGGACGTGACCACGCGCGGTGCGCGCATCCGCTTCGTCGAGCTGGGCTCGGGGCCGGCCATCGTGCTCCTGCACGATGCGCTCGCGAGCCACGAGGTCTGGGAGCGCACCGCGGTCCTCCTCTCCGAGAGCTTCCACGTGATCGCACCGGACCTCCCCGGCTTCGGTGGGAGCGAGAAGCCGGACCCGCAGCGCTACGCCTACGGCTACGACGCGTTCTCCGAGAGCGTCTTCGACCTCGTCGCCGCGCTCGGCCTCGGACGCGTCGACGTCTGCGGCCACGGAATGGGCGCTGGCGTGGCGCTCACGCTCGCCGCTCGCCATCCGGCCGTCGTCCGGAAGCTCGTCCTCGTCGACGCGCTCGTCCACGGCGAGGGCGCCTCGCTCGCGCGCGCGGCGCGGATTCCGGTCGTCGGCGGGCTCCTCTGGCGGCAGCTCGTCGGACGCGCCCTCTTCGGCTCGTTCGTCGCGGGGTCGACCTACGCGGGCGCCGCGCGCGTCCCCGAGGAGCGCATCGAGGGCCTCTACCGCCACTTCAGCGCTCCCGCCGCCCGGCAGGCAGCGCACGCGACGCTCGTCGCGATCGGCGACACGCGCCCACTCGCCGCCCGGATGCCGCGGATGAACGCCGACACGTTCGTGGTGTGGGGGCGAGACGACGCGCTCTCCTCCGTCGAGCACGGTCGTCGTCTCGCACGCGAGCTCCGCGCGCGCTTCGAGGTGCTCGAATGCGGGCGCTGCCCGCCCGACGAGCTCCCCGAGACCTTCGCGACGACGCTGACGGCCTTCCTCGAGGCTCCGCCCCAGTCGCGGGGCACGCCCTCCCCGCCTCGCGTGAGCCGCACGCCGGCTCCCGGCCGAGCTCGCCCGAGCACCGGAGATGTCTGAGCGGCCGCGCGAGGCGCTCCGCCGGTTCTTCCGGCAAAGGTCCGCCGCGCTCGGCGCTGCCATCGTCGGCTTCCTCGTCCTCTTCGCCGTCGTCGGTCCGCTCGTGTCGGGGCATCCGGTCGAGGCGAGCGACTTCACGCGCGGCATCACCGCGGACGACCTGCCGGTAGGGCCGAACCTCACGTTCTGGCTCGGGACCGATCGCCTCTTCCGCGACGTCTTCACGCGGCTCGCGGTGGGGGCGCGGATCTCGCTCTTCATCGCGTTCGCGGCGACGGCGCTCGCGACCGTGCTCGGCGGCCTCGTCGGGATCGTCGCGGGGTGGCTCGAAGGCACGCGGGTCGACGTCGTCCTCATGCGTCTCGTCGACGTCGGCCTCGCCTTTCCCTTCCTCCTCCTCGTCATGGCGCTCGGCGCAGCGCTCGAGCGGACGACGGCGACCACGATCTTCCTCACCCTCGGTCTCACCGGATGGCTCGGGACGGCGCGGATCATCCGCGCGAAGACGATGCAGATCCGGAGCCTCGACTTCGTCGTAGCCGCGCGCGCGCTCGGGCAGAGCACGCTCGGGATCCTCGCGCGGCACATCCTGCCGAACGTCGCCGGACCGCTCCTCGTCATCGCGACGATCTCGGTCGCGCAGATGATCCTCGCCGAGAGCGTCCTCTCCTATCTCGGCGCGGGGATCGCGCCGCCGACGCCCACCTGGGGGCACATGCTCTTCGACGGGCAGGACTACCTCACCGTCGCGCCGTGGATCGCGCTCGCGCCCGGCTTCGCGATCCTGCTCTCGGTCCTCGGCTTCAACCTCCTCGGGGAAGGACTCCGCGATGCGGTCGATCCTCGGAAGGACTAGCGCTCTCGTCCTCCTCGCGGGGCTCGTCGCCTGCGGCCGCGAGGTCCCGGCGCCGATCCCGCGCGCAGGCGGCGAAGGAGCTCCGCCGGCGCGAGGGGGCACCCTCGAGCTCGCGAGCTTCGCCGACATCCGCGCGCTCGATCCGGCCAACATGGCCGACGGCCTCGTCCCGCAGATGCTCGAGGCGATGTTCGCCGGCCTCGTCGACTACGACCACGAGGGCCACGTCGTCCCCGACCTCGCCGAGCGCTGGACGGTCGAGGACGAGGGCAAGACCTTCCGCTTCTTCCTCCGCGAGGGCGCCCGCTTCCACGACGGCGCGGAGGTCACGGCCGAGGACGTGAAGCGCAGCGTCGAGCGCGCGCTCCACCCGAGCGCGCCGAATCCGTACGCGAGCTACTTCGAGTCGCTCTCCGGCTTCGCGGAGTTCGCGGCGAAGAAGACAGAGCGCCTCGCCGGCGTCGAGGTCGAGGGGCGCTACGTCGTGCGCTTCCGCCTCGACCAGCCCGACGCCGTCTTCCTCCCCGTCCTCGCGATGCCGATGGTCCGGCCGACCTGCAAGAGCGCGGGCGACCGCTACACCGATACGTGGGTCGCCTGCGGCGCGGGCCCGTTCAAGCTCGCGCCGAACGGCTGGGACCGCGGTCGCGAGCTCCGGCTCGTCCGCCACGACGGGTACTACCAGCGCGGGAAGCCCCTCCTCGACGGCGTCCGCTGGACGTTCCACGTCAATTCGACGAGCCAGCGCTTCAAGCTGACGCGCGGCGAGCTCGACGTCATGCGCGAGTTCCTCGCCCCCGACCTCGTCGCGTTCCAGACCGATCCGCGCTGGAGGCCGTTCGGCGCCTACGAAGCGAACAAGCAGGTCAACGGCGAGAGCATGAACTGCGAGCTCCCGCCTTTCGACAACGTCGAGGTGCGCCGCGCCGTCGCCGCCGCGATCGACCGCGAGCAGCTCCGGAAGATCCGCGCGACGAACCTCGTCGTGCAGACGCGGCCGGTGCCGCCCGACGTCCCCGGGTTCGATCCCGAGGTGCCCGCGCAGACCTTCGACCTCCCGCGTGCGCTCGAGCACATGAAGAACGCGGGGCTCGCCTACGACCCGGCAACCGGGAAGGGCGGCTGGCCCCACCCGATCCCGTACCTCGTCTACAAGCAGGGCCTCACCGAGGCGACGGCGCAGGTCCTCGCCCAGCAGCTCGCGAAGATCGGGCTCCGGCTCGAGATCCGGATCGTGAACTACCCGACGTTCATGGCGATCCGGAACCGACGCCGGCAGTCGCCGATGGCGCCCGGCTTCTGGCAGCAGGACTTCCCCGACGCGCTCTCGTTCCTCGAGCCGCTCTGGACGACGCGCTCGATCAACGACGAGGACTCGAACAACACCTCGTTCTACTCCAACCCGCGCTACGACGCGCTCGTCGACAAGGCGCGACGCGAGCCCTCCGAAGAGCGCCGGCGGAGGCTCACGACCGAGGCCCAGAAGATCCTCGTCGACGAGGCGCCGTGGGCGTTCACCTACGGCTACCGCTGGTACGTCCAGGCGCAGCCCTACGTCCGCGAGCACACTGCGCACCCGGTCTGGGGGATCGAGCTCTCGAAGATCTGGATCGATCGCGCCGGCGGCAGGATGGCGTCCCGCGCCCTCTTCGGCCACGACGCGCGAACCACGTTCGCCTCCGTCTTCGGAGACCGTCCGCGATGATGGAGCGGATCGCGAAGCGGCTCGCCTGGAGCGTGCTCGTCGTGTGGGCGACGGTGACGCTCGCGTTCCTCGTCAACAACGCGCTCCCGTCCGACCCGGCACGGATGGTCGCCGGCCCGCAGGCACGACCGCAGGACGTCGAGCGGATCCGGAAGAGCCTCGGGCTCGATCGTCCGCTTTACGTGCAATACGCACGCTTCATGAGCCGCCTCGTCCACGTCGGTCCGTTCGAGGTCGCCGCCGGCGACGCCGAGCACGCGACGTGCGAGACGTTCGGGCCCGTCCACGTCGACTTCGGCAAGAGCTTCCAGCAGCGGAGACCGGTCGCGAAGATCATCCGCGAGCGCCTGCCGCGAACGATCTTCCTCGCGTTCGCGGCCGCGTTCGTCCAGGCCGTGCTCGGGATCGTGTTCGGCACGATCGCCGCCGCGAGGAAGCGGACGTTCATCGACGTGCTCGCCGTGAGCGGAAGCCTCCTCGGCGTCAGCGCGCCGACGTTCATGACCGGTCTCCTCCTCCAGTGGCTCTTCGCCTACGAGCTCCACCTCCTTCCGCTCGACGGCTTCGGCGACACGACGCTGGAGCACGTCCGGAGCGTCGTCCTCCCCGCCCTCACGCTCGGCCTCTTCGGCGCCGCGTACTACACGCGGATGGTGCGGGACGAGATGCTCGGCCAGCTCGGTCAGGACTACGTCCGCACCGCGCGGGCGAAGGGCGTGTCGCCGGCGGGCGTCGTCGTCCGCCACGCGCTCCGGAACGCGCTCGTTCCGATCGTGACGATCCTCGCGCTCGAGGTCGGCGTCCTCGTCGGCGGCGCGATCGTGACGGAGGCGATCTTCCGCTGGCCCGGGATCGGCTCGCTCAGCGTGAGCGCGCTCCTCGATCGCGACGGCCCGATGATCATGGGGTGCGTGATCGTGACGAGCACGTCGGTCGTCCTCTCCACCGTCGTCGCCGACATCGTCGTCGGCTGGCTCGATCCGCGGCTCCGCCGCGAGCGCTGACTACTCGAGGCCGGCGAGCGCGCGGCACTCGCTCGCATGCGGATGGCTCGCCGCCTTCGCGGCGCACTGCTTGTACGCGTCCTTCGCCGCGCCGCCGCGCCCCGCCATCTGGTACGCGGCGCCGAGGGTGAGCCACGCGTCGGCATTCGACGGATCCTGCTTCGTCGCGCGCGCGGCGAGCTCGATCGCGCGGCCGGCGTTGCCCTTCTCGAGCACGCTCTGCGCAGACTGGGTGTCCTTTTCCGCGCTCGCGGTTGCGGTCGACGCGACCGGAGCGGCCGACGCGGAGGGCGGAGCGCTCGCCACGACCGGCGGCGCGACCGCGGGC
This sequence comes from Polyangiaceae bacterium, assembly GCA_039809485.1. GTDB lineage: Bacteria > Myxococcota_A > Polyangia > Polyangiales > Polyangiaceae > Labilithrix. The sequence goes on from JBDHVE010000060.1 coordinate 20,318, forward strand.
TCCGCAGTCACGGTCGGACGCGGCGCCGTCGCGGTCGGTGCGCTCGTCGCGGTCGCGGTCGTGGTCGGCGTGCTCGCGGCGGTCGTGGTCGCCGTGCTCGCCGCCGCCGTGTCGGTGCCCGCCGCGCGCGGCGCCGGGGCCGCGGGGTCGGAGAGGACGGTCGGCGGGAGCTCGATCGTCGCGGTGCTGGGCGTGGCCTGCGGAGGCGTCGTCTCCGTCGTCGGCGGCGGAGGCGACGATGCGACCGGCCCCGCCGTCGCGGTCGCTTCGGTCGTCTTCGGCGGCTCGGGCTTGCGCTGCGCGATGAACGCGAGCGCGACGACGACGACCGCCGCGGCGAGGACCGCGAGCACGACGCTCCGCGATCCGCGCGGCGGCGGAGCGTCGGTTGCTTCCGCCGACGTCTCTTCTTCGTGCTGCGCGCGCGCGACGATCTCGGCGGCGGACGGCTCGTTCGGCGTCTCGTCCTCCGTCTCCGGCGCGCGTTCCTTCGCCTCGGCCGCGCGGGGAGAGCCGGTCGCGGCGGGCCCCCACTCGAACGCGGGCGTCACGCGCGGGAAGACGAGCGTGCCGGTCGGCCCGGTGGGTGCCGGCACCGTGACCGGCACCTTCGCCGCCGCGTCGGCCGCGGCCGCGGCCTCTGCCGCCTTCGTCGGATCGAGGCGCACGGTCTCGTCGGCGGGATCCTTCACGACGCGCGTCGACTCCGAATCGCCGTCGCCGAGGCCACGCGCCGTGTCGGGCGCCTTCGGCACCGGCGGCGGCTTGATCGCGCCGGCCGCGCCGGGGCGTGCCATTCGCGCGGTGCGGCTCGGGAGCCGCGGCGGCCGCGGACGCGACGGCGGGCCCACGCGTTCGACGGCGGGCTCGCCCGGATCGCTCGCCCGCGCCGTCGGGGTGACGATCGGCATCGGACGCGTCTTCGTGCTCACGTCGGCCGCCGGAGGCGTCGACGTCGGGAACACGATCGGCCCTGGCGGCGACTCCTCGAGCGCGGCAGCCGCGACCGGAGGCACGGAGGCACCGTTCGTCTTCGCGGCCGGCACGACCGGCTCGGCCGCGGGCGTCACCGCGGGGACGAGGAGGCCTTCGAAGTAGAGCTTCGCGAGGGTGGCGAGGGTCGAGAGATCCTCGAACGGCGACTCGTCGACGACTTCCATCAGCGAGCGTCGTCCGTCGAGCAGGCGCAGGATCGCGTTCAGCTCGTCGGGGATCTCGCCGAGGCGGGGCGCGAGCCGCTCGACGTCGAGCTCGTACCGATCCCGGAGCGGCGGGATCTGCTCGACGAGCCTCCCCCACTCGTCCGCGCGACGCATCCCCTCCATCAGGATCGCCGACGTCGACGCCTCGACGACGTCCTCCCGTGTGACGGGCTCGAACTCGACCTCGAAGTCCGCCGCGTCCCAGACGAGCAGCCTGTAGACCGCTTCTTCGCCACGGAGCGAGCCGACCTCGGCGTCGACGACCTTGCCGTCGACGAACCAGACGTAGCCGAGGAGCGGACCGTTCTTGAACGTGATCGAGCCGCTCTTCCGCGCGATCTCGAAGGTCTGGAGGAGGTCGACGACGGTCATGTCGTCGATCGATCCCGCGAACCGTGTCTTCAGCGTGCTCGGCTTGTCGTGCGCGAGGGCGTGCGCCGCCCGACGCGCGAGGACGACGTTCACGCGCGCGAGCAGCTCGCGGACGAAGATCGGCTTCGTGAGGTAGTCCTCGACCCCGAGCTCGAGGCCGCGGATCTTGTCCTCGACCGACCCGGGCGTCGCGAGGAAGACCACCGGCAGCGTCGCGTGCTCCGGGTTCTCCTTCAGACGCCGGACGAGGCCGTAGCCGTCGAGCTTCGGCAGCTTCGTGTCCGCGATGACGAGGTCGGGCGTCTGGTGCTCGACGATCTCGAGCGCCGTCAGCCCGTCGTGCGCCGACGTGACGTTGTACCCCGCTTTGCGCAGGCTGACTTCCAGCACGCGCAGGCTGCGCGGGTCGGCGTCGACGAGGAGGACCTTTTTCTTCGCCACAGTGGCCCGAAAAGCATCCGCCTCGTGGCATCCCGCGTCAACGTTTCCACGGATCGGGGAACTCGTCGGAGGGCGCGCGGCGCGTCGGCGAGGGCGGCGATCCGTCGGGTTTCGCCGCGCGCGGCGTAGCGAGAGGACGCGTGGCCGGAGCACGTACCGTGGTGGACGCCGTTGCAGAAGACGACGGCGCCGCGGGCGACGGCGGATCGGGTGCGGGTGCGGGTGCGGGTCCGGGTCCGGACGCGGACGGCGCCGCCGCCAGGTTCGGATCGGGTGCGGGTGCGGGTGCCGGTGCCGGTGCAGGCGCGACCGGATCGGATGCGCTCACGGCCGGAGCTGGCTCGATCCGCGACTGCGCGCGCGCACCGTGGACCTGCGCGATCCACACCGCGGCGACGCCGGTGAGCACGGTACCGAGCCCCGCCATCGTCGCGACCGCGAGGAGCGAGCGCTTCCTCCGCGCGTCGTCGGCGAGCTGCTTCTCGAGCGCGGCCTGGAGGCGCTCGGTCTTGCTCTCGCTCGGCGGGAACCGCGGTGCATCGAGGCGCTGCGTGCGAGGGACCGCAGGCGTCGCCGCGTTCGCGAGCGCGACCCCGACGTCGTGCATCGTCTGGAACCGCGCCGACGGATCCTTCTCGAGCGCGCGGAGGATGACGTCCTCGAGCGCGCCGAGCGGGATGCCGGACGACACGCGCTCGCTCGGCTTCGCCGGCTTCTGGAACATGTGCTTCGTGAGCACGCCCATGTACGTGTCGGCTTCGAAGGGCAGCGTCCCGGTGACCATCTCGTAGAGGAGGACGCCGAGCGAGTACACGTCCGCGCGCGCGTCGACGGTCTGGCCGCTCGCCTGCTCGGGCGACATGTAATAGGGCGTCCCGAAGACGACGCCGGGGCGCGTGAAGCGGGTCTTCCTCCCGACGACGCGCGCGGCGCCGAAGTCCACGATCCGAACGTCGTCCTCGGCCTGCTTGCCGAGCGTCTTGCCGACGAGGAACACGTTGTCGGGCTTGAGGTCGCGGTGCACGACGCCGGCCACGTGCGAGGCCTCGAGCGCGTCGGCGATCCGACGCGCGACCTTGATCGCGTCCTCCGGTTGGAGCGGACCGCGCGCGCGGATCCGCGTCGCGAGCGTCTCGCCGGCGAGGAGCTCCATGACGTAGTACGGCATCCGATCCTCGAGCTCGCCGAAGTCGTTGATCGCGACGACGCCCGGATGCTTCACCGCCGCCGTCGCCTTCGCCTCCTGCACGAAGCGGCGCGCGAGCTCGGGGTCATCGGCGAGGTCGCGCCGGAGCACTTTCATCGCGAACTGCCGGTCGAGCGTGACGTGACGCACGCGATAGACGGTCCCCATCCCGCCCTCCCCGAGCGGCTCGAGGATCTCGTAGCGACCGTCGACGCGCTTGCCGGTGAGCGGGTCGCCGCTCCGGTCCCAGACGTCGGCGCGGAGCGCGAGCCCGTCGAACGGACAGAACGCGGCATCGACGCCGAAGCGGCTGCCGCACTCGGGGCAGCTCTTCACCTCTACGGGCACGTCGCGGATCGTGTCCGAGTGGACCTGCCGGAGCGTCCGCTCGCTCGTCATCCGCCGTCTCCGGTGGCGGCGTCCTTCGGCGGCTCGGTGCCAGAGTCGGGGCTCGTGCACACGCCTTCGACGCAGGACAGGCCCTGCCGGCAGTCCTTGTCGCGCGTGCAGGGCGCGTTCACCGTCCCGTCGCCGTCACCCACGCCGCCGCAGCCGCCCGGGTCTCGCGAGAGACCCAGGGCGACGAGCGCGAAGGCGACCGTGCCGACGGAGCGGACCACCCCGTCAGCTTAGCCGTACCTCAGCCAGCTTGCGCAGTGGAGGTTCCGCAATTGGCGCAGAACTTCGCAGCGGGGGCCGTTTCCTGGCCGCATCCCGTGCAGAACTTCTTCGCCTGCGCGAGCGCGGTACCGCACTCGGCGCAGAACTTCCCGCCCGGCTGGCGCGTGTTGCACTTCGTGCAGGTGACCATCGCACCGCCCGGCGTGAAGCTCGGCTGCTGGCCCTGCTGCGGCTGCGGCTGGAAGGCGCCGGCCATCTGGTTGGCCATGTTGACGCCCATCGCCATCTGGATGCCGGCGCCCGCGACGCCGCCTTCGACGCCGTGCGTGGCCATCCCCTGCCCGGCGCCGATCATGGCCGAGCCGGCGGCGTAGTTCTGGAAGTTGCCGGCGAGGTTCTGCACGTAGCGCTCGTCCTGCTTGTACTTCTGGTCGAGCTCGAACTGCTTCGCCTTCGCCTGCGCCTCGGCCACCTTCACGCCGCGGTTCGCCTTCGCAACCTCCGCGTTCGCCGCGACGAGACGCTGCCGGTCGTCCTCGGAGAAGTTCAGATTGAACTGCCCCATCTGGAGGATCCGGACGCCGATGTCGTTCAGGTCCGGCGCGTTCGCGACGAACGCCTGCGCGAGCTTCTGCGTGAGGCTCACGGCCTGGAGCACGCTCTTCTGCTCGATGTCGCAGAGCTCGCCGAGCGTGGTCTTCACGCCGTTCATGAAGAGACCCTTCACCCAGTTCAGGATCTCGTCGTTGTCGCCCTGCGCGTGCTGGCCGGTGTAGCCGAGGATGAAGCGCACCGGATCGGTCACGACGACGGAGAACTCGCCGAAGATGCGCGGGATGACCTGCTCGCCCGTGAGCGGGTCGATCATGTCGCCGATCGGGCCGCCGAACGGCACGCCGCGGAGCGGCGAGGTCTTCACGAAGTAGATCTCGCTGATGAACACGTCCCCGCCCGTGAACTTGTTCACGAGGTTGTTGAGGAACGGGATGTTCTGCGTCGACATCGTGTGCCGCCCCGGAGGCAGCACGCCGACGACCTTGCCGTCCTTGAAGAAGACCGCGCACTCGTCGGAGTCGACGGTGAGCTGGGACCAGAACGGGAAGTTCTGATCCGGGTGCTTGTAGACGATGAGGTGCTTGAGGTGGTCCGGACGCGCGATCATCATCTCGCGCACGCCCTGCTTCACGAAGTCGAACACGCCCATCGCCTGCGTCTCCTCGGTTGGAAGTGCCGGCCCATGAGAACACCGGCAGAGCCCAAGGTAAATCCGCCCTGGCGACGGGGGAAGGCCCCCCGTCCGGGTGGCAGGCGCCGGGGAATACCCGAGGCGCGCGAGGGGTTTCGTCAGCGCTGTGCAGCTTGCACGACGAGGCGCGCCCTCTCCTTGTCGTCGAGGAGCCCAGCCGCGTAGGCCGCGTTCGCGGTGCGGGCCACGCAGCTCACGTATTGTCCGCGGTTCGCGAACGCGGTGACGGGACACACGCGGTCGACCTCTTGCACGCCACTGCAGCCCGAGGCGTTCACGACCACGCCGCGAGGGGTGGCGGGGCAGACGTCCGATTCGTTCAGGACGCCGTCGGCGTCCGCGTCGGCGTCGCACGCGTCCCCGAGCCCGTCTCCGTCCGTGTCGCGCTGGAGGGCGTTCGGCTTCGAGGGGCAGTTGTCGACGGCGTCGGCGACGCCGTCGTCGTCGTCGTCGGGGTCACACGCGTCGCCGACGCCGTCCCCGTCGCCGTCCTCCTGGATCGGGTTCGAGAGCCCGCGGCAGTTGTCGCTCGCGTCGGGGACGAAGTCGCCGTCGGCGTCGTCGTCGCAGGCGTCGCCGAGCCCGTCGCCGTCGGCGTCGACTTGATCGGCGTTCGCGACGTCCGGGCACGTGTCGGCGGCGTTCGGCGCACCGTCGCCGTCGAGGTCGGGATCGCATGCGTCGCCTGCGCCGTCGACGTCGCGATCGAGCTGGTCGACGTTCGCGACGAGCGGACAGTTGTCGGCCTCGTCGGGGACGCCGTCCTGGTCGGCGTCGGGCTTCCCGCACCCCTCGAGCGCGCATGCGCGCGCCGTGAAGGTGTGGGTCACGCCCGCGACGGTCCCGTCGAACGACACCGAGCTCGCGGGCGTCGCCGACGATCCTTCGAGCGAGACGAGGCCGTCGTCGACGCGGAGGGCGGCGATCTGCGGCTGTCCCGTCGGCGCGAAGCCGAAGAAGACGCCCGGCACGACGACGAAGTCGGCCACGCCGGCGACGCGGCCGAGGAAATCGTACGTCGCGGTGTAGGTCCCGGGATCGATCTGGAGCCGTGCGTTCCGGAACGTGATCGCGCCGGACGGCGTGTCGGCCGCGAGCGCGTACGTCGTGCCGTCGGGGCGGACGAGCGTCGTGCCGGCGGAAAGGACGGTCGCGCCGGGGTCGACGCTCGTTCCGCCCGACACGAGCGAGGTCGCGCCGCTTTCGGCCACGCGGAACATGGCGATGTTGCGTCCGGCGCGGTTGATGTGGAACTCGACGTCGGGGATCACCATCAGGTTCGCGGCGCTGAGCCAGCGCCCGAGGAGATCGTACGAGCCGACGAACGCCTGCGGGTCGACGCGGACCGGCACGTTCCGGAAGCGGACGACGCCGGCGGGGCTCGTGGAAGGAAGTGGCTGCGTCGTGCCGTCGGGTCGATTCAGCGGCGACGCCGCCGGGAGCGTCGTCGTGTCGGCGAGGATGCTCGAGGCGCCGCTCTTCACCGTGACCTGCCCGGCCGCGTCGACCACGACGGTGGTGATCGACCGGTACGTGTTGGTGATGTTGAAGTCGACGCCGGGAACGATCATCTGCGTCGTCGCCCCCGCGCGACGCACGACGAGATCGTAGGCGCCGGGATGGACCTGCGGGTCGACGACGATCGGCACGTTCCGGAGCTCGAGCACCCCCGCGGGCGTGTCGGTCGCGAGAGGAACGGGAGCCGCGCCGTTGATCCGATCGATCGGTGAGCCCGCCGGGAGGACGGTCGAGCCCGCGACGACGCTCGCCGTGCCCGACGCGAGCGTGATCGTGCCGTCCTCGGTCACCCTGAAGCGCGCGATGCCGACGGTCGTGGCGCGATTGAGGTCGAAGTCGACGTTGGGGATGACGACGACGTTCCGCGCGCCCGCCCAGCGACCGACGAGATCGAAGCTCCCGTCGTAGAGGTGCGGGTCCACGCGGACCGGGACGTTGCGGAAGCGCACGAGACCGGACGCGACCTCCGCGCTGCCGCTCCCTGCGAGCAGGGTCACCGCGCCGGCGACGTCGACCTGGAACGAAGCGACGAGACGACCGGCCATCGTCACGCCGTACGTCGTGTCCGGCGCGACCTGGAACGTCGTGTCCGCGGAGTAGCGCGCGCCGAGGAAGTCGAACGAGCCTTGGTAGGCGCCGCGCTCGATCCGGAGCGCGACCGTCGTGAGCGCCGAGCGCGTACGGCCGAGCGTGTCCTCCGTCGCCTCGGGCTCGGGCGGCGCCACCGCGCAGCCGACGAGCGCCATCATCATCACCAGTCCGACCCCGAGTCTCTGTTTCCCCATGCTGACCTCCGGACGATCGGACCAACGTACGTGACGAGCCCGGTCGCCCGGCACCGTGGAGAGCCGCTGGTCACCCCAGGTGTCAGGCCCCTTTGCTCGGGACTTGGTACGGTCGCGAGGAATGGCGAGGGCCGCACGGCCGAACGCGCGTAGGATCGAGGAGCCGTGAGCCTGACGATCGACGTTTCCCGCCTGCCCGGGCCCGCCCAGAAGATCCTCGATCCCGCCGGGCCGCCTCCGCTCAAGGCGATGGCGGCGAAGGGGGTCGTGCCCGGCCTCAAGCCGGGTGACGTGCTCGCGGTCGTCGTCGCGCTCGCGCAGGGCGAGGGCGGCGTCGCGGAGCAGGCGCAGAAGACACTCGCCGCGCTCCCTGCGCCGCTCCTGAACGGCGCGCTCTCCGGCGACCTCCAGCCTGCCGTCCTCGATGCGCTCGCGCCTGCCTACGGGTCGGACCCCGCGCTCGCGGAGAAGATCCTCCTCCACCCCGCGATCGCGCCGTCGACCGTCGCCGCGGTCGCTGCGGTCGCGAGCGAGCAGCTCTGCGAGCTCATCGCGACGAACGAGGAGCGCCTCCTCGCGCATCCCGAGATCATCGAGAAGCTCTACCTGAACCGCCACACGCGGATGTCGACGTCCGACCGCATCCTCGAGCTCGCCGTGCGCAACGGCCTCGAGCTCGCGATCCCGGCCTTTTCGCAGGCGAAGGCGGCGATCCAGGGCGAGCTCATCTCCGAGCCGACCGAGGAGCCGACGTTCGACGACGTGCAGGTTACGGAAGCGCTCGCGCGCGCCGACGAGCTCGAGCTCGGTGAGGACGAGGACATCCAGCAGATCGATCCCGTCACCGGCGAAGAGCAGGTCGTCGAGAGCGCGAAGTCGCTTCACGGGCTGTGGCAGGAGCTCCGGCCGCCGCAGAAGATCCGGCTCCTCCTCGTCGAGAACAAGAAGGAGCTCCGCCTCCTCGGCGTCCGCGACGCGAACCCGCTCGTCGCCTCCACCGCCGCGAACGCGCCGGGCGTGAACGAGTCCGAGGTCGAGCGGTGGGCGCGCCTCCGCAACATCTCGGACGAAGTCCTCCGCGAGATCGCGATGAACAAGGAGTGGACGCGCCACTACTCGATCAAGAAGGCGCTCGTGATGAACCCGCGGACGCCGTTCGGGCAGGCCTCGAAGTGGATCATGCACCTCTACGAGAGCGACCTGAAGGCGATCGCGAAGAGCCGCGAGGTGCCCGGTGCGATCCAGACCGCCGCGAAGCAGCAGCTCCAGCGCAAGGGCAAGGGGGGCTGAGGGAATCTCGGCCCCGGGCGGCGCGTACCAGGGAGAACGATGATGGGCGAGCCGTTCTTCCCTCCTCCGAAGCCCGCCGGTGACGGGGCCGGCTACCGCGAGCCGGCGAAGGTCGCGGAGGAGCCTTCGCCGAACCGCGCGGCGGCCGTCGTGACGCGACCGGATCCGCTCGTCGACGAGGAGCCGGCGCCCGGCGGCAAGAAGCCGATGCCGAAGCTCTCGCCCGAGGAGGTGCGTGCGCTCCTCGCGACCGAGGGCGCGCGCTCGTCGGCGCTCGCGCGGTGCGGGAAGCGCGCGGTGATCCTCGTCCCCGTCGGGCTCATCCGCTGGGGGTTCGCCGTCGTCCTCGGGGGCTACGGCGAGGTCGCGATGATGATCGTGACGATCGCCCTCTTCGCAGGCGCGTTCGCCTGGATGGCCGCGCCGCTGTGGAAGCAGTCGAAGGACGGCTGGGTCTAGGGAGCGACCGCTTCGACGCCGACCCGCGGCGGGAACAGGCGGCCGACGTCGAGCACGACGGCCTCGAACGGCGCGATCGCGATCCGATCGCCGTCGGTGAAGGCGCCGAGCTCACGCCATTGCCCTTCGACGAGCGCGAGGGCCTCGAGCGTGCGGGCCTCGGGGTCGACGAGCCAGTAGGACGGAACGCCGTGCTCCGCGTAGAGCCGGCGCTTCGTCACGCGATCGTGCGACGCGTTGTGGCGCGAGACGATCTCGCAGACCCAGTCGGGCACGACGTCGATCGGCCGGACGCCCCACGGATGGGGGAAGCGCTCGCGCCGCCATCCCGCGAGGTCCGGATGAACGATCCGTGAGCCGGAGAACCGGACGTTCACTTCCGGAAAGATCCACCAGCCACCGGGACCACCGAACCCGTGGTCGGCGTCGAACGGACCGCCGATCTGGTGCGCGAGACCGGCCTGCACGCGCGAGTGCTCGTTGTCGGGTCGCGGCGGGACGAGGAGCACGCCGTCGACGATCTCGCCGCGCGATCCTTCGGGCATCGCCTCGAGATCGGCCCAGGTCGCGGGAGACTTCGTGGACGGCACGGAGGTCAGCATAGCGCGCCCGTCGACCGCGATCGCGCCGCGGTTGCGCCGCTCGCTCAGCGGAGCTCGGTTTCGAGGGGCTCCGCCGCCGCGAAGTCGAGCGGCGGCAGGAGCTCTGCGACGTCGAGGACGACGGCCTCGAACGGGGCGAGCGACGCGCGGTCGCCGTCGGTGAACACGCCGACCTCGCGCCACGTCGTGCCGTCGAGCGCGAGCACCTCGACGCTGCGCGACGCGGGATCGATCAGCCAGTAGTGCGGGACGCCGTGGGCCGCGTAGAGGCGACGCTTCGTCACCCGGTCGTGGCGCGCGTTGCTCGGCGAGAGGATCTCGCAGACCCAATCCGGACGAACGTCGATCGGGCGCAGATGTCCAGGACGAGGGAGGCGCTCGCGCCGCCACCCCGCGACGTCGGGGTGCACGATCTGGTCGCCCGCGAGCCGCACGTTCACCTCGGGGAGAATCCACCATCCACCTGGGCCACCGCGCCGGTGGAGCTTCTCGAACGGCCCTCCGATCGCGAAGGTCACGCCGGTCTGGACGACGGCATGGATCGGGTCCGGCCGCGGCGGGACGACGAGCACGCCGTCGACGATCTCGCCGCGCGATCCTTCGAGCATCGCCTCGAGATCGGCCCAGGTCGCGGGAGACTTCGTGGGCGGCATGGGTGTCAGCATAGCGCGCCCGTCGACCGCGACCGCGGCCGGGTTGTCCCCCATGTGGGCGCTGGACGACGAGGCGTCCTCGACTCAGTCTGAAGGCCATGCGCTCTTCGACGCTTCTTGCGGTGATCGTCGCTTCGTTCGTGATCACGGGGGCCGCCGCCACCGGCTGCGGTGGTGACGACGGCAACGCCTCCTCGACCAGCTCGACCGGCGGCTCGACGTCGAGCTCCTCGGGCGAGGACACGTCGACGAGCTCGTCGACGTCGTCGAGCGGCACGACGAGCACCTCGTCGAGCGGCGCGGTCCCGAGCATCGTGAACGTGACGAACGAGTCGATCGACGTCGACGGCCTGAAGCGCGGATACACCCTCGTCGTGCCGAAGAACTACGACGCCGCGAAGAAGTACCCGCTCGTCCTCGAGCTCCACGGCAACGGCGGCGACGGCAGCTCGTTCCACGAGGGCTATCCGATGGAGCAGGCCTCGAAGGACGAAGCGATCCTCGCCTACCCGACCGCGATCAACAGCGATTGGGACCTCTTCGATCTGCCCGCCGACAACCGGGACATGCGCTTCATGCAGGTCCTCGTCGACGCGCTCGCCGCGAAGTACAGCATCGACAAGGCGCGCGTGTTCGGCGACGGCTACTCGAACGGCGCGTTCTTCCTCAACGAGCTCGCGTGCCGGGTCGGCTTCTTCAAGGCGATCGGCAACTCGGCCGGCGGCGCCCCGTTCGACGATCCGAACGGAACGACGGCCTGCGCCGCCGTGACGAAGATGCCGGCCATCATCATGCACGGCGATCAGGACAACGGCGTCGGCGTCGACAGCGGCCAGGGCACCGCGAGCTACTGGGCGAAGGTGAACGGCTGCAAGACGACGCTGACCGCGACCACCCCCGCGCCGTGCAAGGCCTACGACGGCTGCCCCGCGAACGCGCCCGTCCACTACTGCTTCATCTCGGGCCTCGCGCACATCTGGTGGGACCAGGCGGCCACCACCGCGTGGGCATTCTTCAAGGCTCTCGGCTGACATCGCGGCGCGGAGCCGTTCGGGGACAGGCGACCGTCACCGCGGAAAAGGTGCTATAGCGGCCCAGCGCCGCGGCCCGGAGCCCGGCCCTTTTCGCGAGAGCGCCATGCCCCGCACCCTGATCGTCACGCCGACCTACAACGAGAAAGACAACCTCCCGCGCTTCGTCGAAGCGGTCCGGAAGGCGTTCCCCGAAGCGGACCTCCTCATCGTCGACGACAACTCGCCCGACGGCACCGGCGAGATGGCGGACGCGATGGCGGCGAAGGACGATCACGTCAAGGTGATGCACCGCCCGGGCAAGCTCGGTCTCGGGACGGCGTACATCCAGGCGTTCCAAAAGGGGCTCGCCGAGGGGTACGACCGCTTCTTCGAGATGGATGCGGACCTCTCCCACGACGTCCGCTACCTCCCCGACTTCGTCCGCGCCCTCGACGAGGGCGCCGACGTCGTGATCGGGTCGCGCAACATCCCGGGCGGTGGGGTCGAGGGCTGGGGCCTCGGCCGCCACGTGCTGTCGAAGGGCGGCTCGCTCTACTCGCGGATGATCCTCGGCCTCGGGGTGAAGGATCTCACGAGCGGCTACAAGGCGTTCACGCGCCGCGCGCTCGAGGCGATCGACATCGGCTCGGTCCACTCGAACGGCTACTCGTTCCAGATCGAGATGAACTTCCGCGCCGTCCTGAAGGGGATGAAGGTCGCGGAGGTCCCGATCGTGTTCGTCGACCGCACCGCCGGGCGGTCGAAGATGAGCCGGAAGATCTTCCTCGAGGCGGTCGGCGTCGTCTGGAAGCTCCGGGCCGAGTCGATCCTCGGTCGGATCTGACGGCACGCGCGGAGCCCAGCCGCGGCGTCCGGACGCCCTCCTTGACGGCCCGAGGGCTCGATGGGAGAAGGTCCGCCGGCGATGGCCGCGCACGTCCTGACCCAGCAGATCATCGCGCACGCGCTCCGTGACGGCGCGCGGGTGCGCCAAGCCGTGCTCGAGAAGTGCCTCGACGACGTCGCCGAGGCCGCCACGATCGTGGCCGAGGCGACCGCCGCCGGCCGGAAGGTCCTCCTCGTCGGCAACGGCGGAAGCGCTGCCGACGCGCAGCACATCGCGGCCGAGCTCGTCGGCCGGTTCGCCTGGGAGCGCTCTCCCCTCCCCGCGCTCGCGCTCACGCTCGACGCGTCGGCGATCACCGCGATCGGCAACGACTTCGGCTTCGAGCAGATCTTCGCGCGTCAGGTCCGCGCCCTCGGCCAGACCGGCGACGTGCTCGTCGCGCTCACGACGACCGGCCAGCACGCGAACGTGCTCTCGGCGATCGATGCCGCGCGCGACCGCGGGATGCGCGTCGTCGGACTCACCGGCGGCAAGGGGCGGAACCTCGTTCCGCTCTGTGATGCGTGCGTCGTCGTTCCTTCGACGAACCGCGCGCGTGTCCACGAGCTCCATGTCACGCTCGGTCACGTGATCTGCGAGATCGCCGAAGCGCACCAGGTCGCGCGCGAGACGCGCGGGATGGGCGGACTACGCCTCGTGAGCGAAGGGCACGGCCCGAGCGAGCTCGCCTTGCTCGACGCGGCCGCGCCTTCGACCGACCGCGTCGCGCGGTCCTCGAAGGACCTCGATCTCTCCGAGCTCCTCACGCTCCGCGAGCGGTGGCGCGCCGAGGGGCGCGTCGTCGTCTGGCTCGAGGGCGCCTTCGACGTGCTCCACGCCGCGCACGTCGCATCGCTCCAGGCCGCGAGCCGACTCGGCGACGTGCTCGTCGTCGGTGTCGGCGGCGAGGGCGATCCGGCTGCCCGCGTCGCGCTCCTCTCCGCGCTCGAGGTCGTCGACCACGTGCTCGTCCTCGGCAAGTCCAGCACGAAGGAGACCCTCGCGGCGCTGAAGCCCGACGTCGTCTGCCGGCCCGAGGCGCCGAAGACGAGCGCCGTCACGCTCGAAGACGAAGCGGTCCGCGCCTACGGCGGGCGCATCGAGCGCGTCCCGGTCCTCCCGGCCTGACGACGAAAGTTGTCCTGGACGCGGGCGCGCGGGCCTTTAATCTCCAGTCCCATGCGCTCGGCGCTCCTCACGTTCTTGATCGCGGGCTTCGTCGGCCTCGGAGCGGCGTCGGCTGGCTGCGGCGGTGACGACGAGGGCTCGAGCTCCGGGGCGAGCGGATCGTCGACGAGCTCCTCGGGCGAGCCGTCCTCCTCGACGAGCTCGTCGAGCGGGTCGACCAGCGGCTCGACCTCGAGTACGAGCTCGACGAGCGGATCGAGCGGCGAGCCCCCTTCGCCGGTCACGCTCACGAACGAGACGCTGATGGTGAACGGCGCGGCGCGGACCTACCTCCTCGCGCTGCCGAAGACGTACGACGCGACGAAGAGCTACCCGCTCGTCGTCGTGCTCCACGGCCAGCCCGGGACCGGCGCGAGCATGCACCAGTACTACCCGTTCGAAGCCGCGTCGGGAGACGAAGCGATCCTCGCGTATCCCGACGGCACGAACCAGGAGTGGGATCTCTTCGACGCGCCGGCCGACAACGCCGACATGAAGTTCATCGAGGCGCTCGTCCCTGCGTTGATCGCAAAGTACAAGATCGACGACAAGCGCGTCTTCGGCGACGGCTGGAGCAACGGCGCGTTCATGCTGAACCAGATCGCGTGCCGGCTCGGTCTCTTCCGCGCGATCAGCTCGCACGCGGGCGGCGCTCCCTACGACGACCCGGACGGCACGAAGCGCTGCGTGCCGGTCGGGAAGATGCCGGCGATCGTGTTCCACGGGACGGCCGACGCGGTCGTCGACTTCGGCGGGGCCGAGGACCAGGTGTCCTTCTGGGCGGCGAAGAACGGCTGCGGCAACACGCGGAGCGCGACGACGCCGGCACCGTGCGTCCAGGTCGACGGCTGCCCGGCGGCCGATCCGGTCCACCTCTGCGCCATCGAAGGCGGCAACCACGGCATCTGGAGCGAGGGCTCGAAGACCGCCTGGGCGTTCTTCAAGTCGCTGCCGTGACGAAGGCTCGGACGGGGCTCTTCGGCGGTCTCGTCTTCGTCGGCGCGCAGGCGGTCTCGCTCCTCGCGAACTACGGGTTCCAGCTCCTCGCCGCGCGGAAGCTCGCGCCGGCAGACTACGTCGCGCTCTTCGGCTGGCTCGCGGAGCTCGCCGCCTACGGCGTGCTCTCGATCGTCGCGCTCAACGTCGCGCTCACGAAGCCGGCATCGCGGGAGCGCCTGCCGGCGCTCCACGTCGGAGGCGGCGCCGTCGTCGTCGCCGCGTTCGCGGGAGCGCTGCTCGCGATGGCGTCGATGCCGCTCGCTGCCGTCGTCGCGGTCGCGATCGCGTTCGGCTACGCGAGCGGCGCTGCGCTCGCGCGTCAGGCCCTCGTCCTCGCCGCGCTCGCGTCGACGTCCGTGTTCGTCGTGCGGATCGGGTGGTTCGTCGCGGCGCCGTCGGCGGCGGTCGGCGAGCGCGCGACGCTCCTCGGCTACGCGGTGGGCCTCGCGGTGCTGCTCGCGGGATCGGTCGTCGACGCGCGGACGTCGCGGCGCGATCTCGCTGCGCCGTCGTCCCTGCCGGGCATCGTCACCGACGTCGCGCGGGCGGTGCTCCTGAGCGGCGCGCAGGCCGTTGCGCCGGTGGCGGACTACCTCCTCGTCCGCGGCTCCGTTCCCGCGGAGCACCAGGCGGCGTGGGCGAGCGGGAGCCTCCTCCTCCGCGTTCCGGTCGTGCTCGGAATGGGCGTCCTCCAGGTGACGCTCGCGAAGCGGCTTGCGGCGTCGCGCACCGGCGAGCCGCTCCCCCGCTGGGCGTTCGTCGCGGAGGTCGGGATGCCCGCTTCGCTGCTGTTGGCGGCGCCCCTCCCGCTCTCGTCCGTGCTCGCTCGCGTCCTCTCGATCGTGATCGGCGGCGCCCCGAGCGCGTACGCGGCGCTGCCGTTCGGGCGGATGCTCTGGTCTGCGGGCGCGACGCTCGGCGTGCTCGCGCTCCTCCAGGTCGCGCACGTGCGGCGCGAGCTCCGGATGCCGGCGGTCGCCGCCGCCGTGGTGGCGGTCGGCGCGCTCGCGCTCTCGGGTTCGGCGCTCGCGTGGGAGACGAAGCTCTTCGGGCTCGCGACGCTCTGGACTTCGCTCGCGGTCGTGCTTTTGTGGCGCCTGTCCCATGAACGACCAGGTGCACACGCCGCTCGTGTCCGTGCTCGTCCCGACACTGAACGCGGCCAAGACGCTCGACCTGGCGCTCTCAGCGGTCCGGGGGCAGACGCTCGCGAGGAATGACGTCGAGATCCTCGTCGGCGACGGGGGCTCGACCGACGACACCCGCGGGATCGCCGAGAAGCACGGCGCGATCGTGCTCCACAACGAGCGCGTGCTGCCCGCGTACGGGATGAGCATCGGCCTCCAGGGTGCGCGCGGGCGCTTCGGCGTCCTCCTCGGCGCCGACGAGGTGATGCTGAACCCGGAGGCCTTCGCGCGGAAGATCGCGCTGATGGAGGCGGAGCCGCGCCTCCACAGCATCATCGCGACCGGGCTCCTCGTCCCGAAGGGCTACGCGAAGATCACCGACTACGTGAATCGCTACGGCGATCCGTTCTCGTACTTCATGTATCGCGTCGACGGCGGTGACCAGTGGACGTCGCTCCGTCGGAAGTACCGCGTCGTGTCCGAGCAGGACGACGCGTGCGTCCTCCGGATCGACGAGGACAAGGAGCTCCCGCTCTGTGACGGCGGCGCTCACTTCTTCCGCCTGGAGGAGCTCCGCAAGATCGCGGACGTGTCCGATCCGACCGTCATCGTCCGCCTCTTCGACCTCCTCGCGAAGAAGCACCGCCTGATCGGCGTCCTGAAGGACGATTTCATCGACCACTACTCGAGCGCGTCGTTGAAGGTCGCCCGCGCGAAGATCCGCACGCGGATCCTCTCGAACAGCTACGAGGCGGAGGGCGGCCAGGCGCAGTACGCGAACCGCGAAGCGGACCAGCCGCTCGCGTTCCGGCTGAAGAAGTACATGTATCTTCCCTACGCCTTGTCGGTCGCCGCGCCGCTCGTCGACGCGGTGGCGCTCTCGGTGCGACACAAGAACCCGGCGCTGATGTGCCACTTCCCGCTCGCGGTCGAGACGGGCGCCTCGATCGTCTGGCACAAGACGCTGGCCTCGCTGGGCGTGTCGAAGCGGGTGAAGAAGTACGGCTGACGCAGCCTGCATCGTGGATTCCCCGCATGGACGCGGCGCCGAGCGGGTGGTTGCATGTTCGGACATGCAGCGTGCACGCACGTGTCTCGGTGTCGTCCTCGCGGCGGCGATCCTCGTCGCGTGCAAGAAGGACGCGGAGCCGACGTCCGGCGCTCCGGCTGCCGTCGCGGTGACCTGCACGTCGCCCGCAACGGCGCCGGTCGCGACGTTTCCGGAGGTGCGGACGGACCGCGTGCTCACGAACGACTGCGGAGACGTCGTCTTCACCACGACGACGGGCGAGGTCACGCTCCGTCGCTCGGACGGCGCGACCGAGGCGCTCGGCACGGCGACCGAGTCGAAGCTCGGCGCCCTCGACGCGGAGAACGTCTTCTTCGTGCGCGGCGACGAGGTCGTGTTCCGCCCGCTTCGCGGCGGCGCGGAGGTCGTCGTGGGCACGCCGGCGGATGTCACGTACGTCGGGTTCGGTCGCGACGCCGCCGGCCGGGGGCTCCCGTTCTTCGCGCGCGGCGGAGAGATCTGGCGGTGGAACGGGAGCGCGTTCGTCGCGATCGAAGGCGTGCGCGGCGCCACCGTGGTATCGCACGCGCGCGAGGGCGCGATCGTCCTCGCCGACCGCGACCACACGCTCCTCTACGTCGACCTCGAGCAGGGTCGCGTCGTCACCGGGCCGGCGTATCGGCCGCCGGGATCGAACGCGGACAGGGTGATTGTCACGCGCGACGGTCGCCTCGTGCTCCTCGTGACGGGCGCGCTCCGGACGGAGGGAGGCGTCACGTTCATCGCCGCCGGTCCTCCGCGCGTCCTCGACCCGCGGACGGGCACCGACCTCGCGTCGCCGACGCTGCGCGACCTGCCGTACGAGATCGTCCAGCGGGACGGGATCTTCGTAGGGAGCGCGGGCGGCGCCGACGGCATCCAGGCCGTCGTGAGCATCGACACCCGCACCGGGAAGGTCGCCGAGCACGTCGACGCGATCTTCGTGTCGCTCCAGGACGACGGCACGTTGGTCCTCACGCGGAGGACCCCGAACGGCAACGCGGTCGTGCGGAGCCGCCCCGGCTCGCGCGAGGAGACGCCGTGGCTCGAGCTCCCCAAGACGCTCTTCCCCGTCGTCGCGTCGCCGTCGGGCACGCATCTCCATGCGGCGACGGCGCGGGGCTGTACTTACGGCTGGTGCGGTGAGGAGGGCGGCGTCGACCTCGTCGTCGTCCGCCCGGAGGGAACGTCCGCGCCGGTCCACCTCGCGGCGCTCGGGCATCTCGACCCACGGGCCGACGGGTCCGCCGTGCTCGTCGCGCGTGCGCCCGCCGAGGATGGCGGCCTATCGCAGACGACGGAAGCGTTCCTCCTCTCGCCCGCCGGTGCCCTCACGAAGATCGAGGGCACGGCCGGCCCCGGCCTCGGCGCGGGGATCGGACGAGGCGAGAACGGCCGGACGTTCGCGTTCGTCGGCCGTCGCATGCTCGCCTTCGACGCCGGCGGCGCGAACGTGACGGAGCTCGGCAAAGCCTATCGCTGGGCCGACCCGAGACCGGACATCCGGACGTGGAGCCCGTTCGACGGCGTGCGAGGACGGTGGCGTGTGCTCACGGCGGTCGCGCCGGACGAAGCGAGCAGGGAGCTCATCGGCGTGATGCTGCATGGTGTGCCGTGAAGACACTCTAGGACCGCGCTTCCTCAGGGAGGCACAGCCTCGAGGCGCTCCACGAGCTCCGCGTTCCTCTCCTTCGGCTCGCCCTTGCCGAGGAGCACCACTTTGTCGTCGAGGTAGCGGATGCCGTACTCGCCGGACCGAACAGCCTCGAGCAGCCACGCATGCTCCTGCGCGTACGTGGACGGCGGATGGCGCCCGTCGCGCCGATAGTCGATCAGCGCCCACTCGCACGTCTTCCCGTTCGGGATGATGTATGCCCGACGGCGCTCGACGACGGCTGGAAGCAGGTTCGCCGTCGCGCGCACGCAGGTCTGGTCCTTCGGAATCGAGGCGGCCGCGGCGCGGATTGCTGGCGCCGCGGCACCGTAGACGTCGCGCGCTGCGAGCTCTCGTTCGACGAACCCAGGGTTCAAGACCGGGCTCCGCAGCTTGCCGGCGAGGAGGCATGTTGCGACGAGGCCCGCGACCACGAACGCGAGCGGAACCGCGCGGCGTTCGCCGCCGAGCCGCTTCGCGCCGACGAGCGCCGTCACGTAGAGGAACGGCATGATCGGCGCCGTGTAGTGGAAGACGATCGCGTACTGCGCGCTGAACGACGACAGCAGACTGAACGCCAGCCCCGGGACGAGCAGAATCGACGCGCGCCCCGATGCGAGCGGCGCGAACCCGACGGACAGGAGGAGGAGCGTGACGAACTCCCACTTGTCCCGGACGCCGAAGACGTACGAGAGGACGTACGGCACGTTCGTCACGATCGTCGACACGATCGATGCCTTGCCGACCTGCCCTGGCCGGACGAGGCCGGAGTACCTGTCGTCGAACACATACGGTGCGCCGGCGCGCAGCGCTGGCATGACGGCGCCGTGCACGATGACCAGGTAGACCCCGGCGACGACGACGAGCTTCTTGCCGAAGGCAGCGCGCCCACTCACGACGAGCCAGATCCCGTAGACGACGAGGTAGGCCGGCACGTCCTCTCGCACCATGAGGAGGAGCGCGACGAGCGCCCAGACCCATCGACCGACGCGCTCGGCTTCCACCGCCCACGCGAGCGTGAGCATGAGGGGCACGAAGAAGACGATCTCGTGGAACTCGTAAAGGCTGAAGCCCTGCGCGCACGGGTTCAGCAGATACGCGAACGCCGTGAGCAGCCCCGCGAGCGCACTCCGCGTCACGCGCGTCGCGAGCAGATAGGCGGGCAACGCGCCGAGTCCGACCGCCATCGCCTGGACCCAGACGAGCGTCACCGGCGACCGGTGGAACGCGTAGACGAGCGACGTGAGGTGGTAGATCGGGCTGAAGTGGATCGCGTAGTGGTTGAACGTCGCGTCCGTGTACGTCGTCGACCACGGAACGAACGTGGTCGAGATGTTCCAGTGCACCTGCGTGTAGATCGAGACGTCCCAGCCGACGAACAGCTCCTCGACGAGTCGCTGCGCGACGCGCCCCATCAAGACGGCGTGGAGGATTCCCGCCGCCAGCGCCACCCATGGCGCAGCCCGGACGAACGCGGGATGGTCGCCCAGGTCGAGGACGCGCCGCTGAGGCGACCGCTCGGCGAAGCCGAGCAACGCGACACCCGAGAGCGCTGCCATCGCCGCGACGACGACGAGCCGGACGAACGGCTCGACGTACGCTTCGTACGTCGGCCAGAGCCCCAGCGGCGCGAGGAGGAACGGCGCGTACGACCATGCCTCGAGCGCGTCGCGTCGCACGGTCACGACCACCCATCCCGCCGCGAGCGCCAGCCCGAGGACGACGAGCACCGTGAGTCGCTTCTGCTCGCCGTCGCTCAGCGCGTTCGAGAGGATCCCTCGATTGACGAGATCCTGATTTCCGGCGGCATAGAACGCGAACGTCGCGGCACCGTAGAACCCGGCGAAGACACGGATGACGGACCAGAACGTCGAAGCGGTCGCGACCGTCCGCGCGCGTTCGAGGAGCCGCGACGAGACGAGAGCCACCATGTCAACGCGCGAAGTCGAGCGCGACCGACACCGCGGCGAGCACGCCTTGCTTCACCGGCGAGCGATGGTGCGAAGCGTCTCTGCGACCGAGCACCTCGCTGCGATGGCGGAGGTACCAATCGTAAGAATCGGCGAACATCTCCTCGTTCGAGAAGCGGGCCGACCAACCGAGCTCGCGCTTCGTCCTCGAGAGATCGAAGTACATCGAGCGGCCGTACATGAGCGCGTGGTACGCGCCGAGCGGCGAGACGCCGACGCGGCTCGTCACCTTCATCATCGCGACCGCCGGCGAACCGGGAACACTCACCACCTTGCTGCCGGTGTTCGCATGCGCGCAGAGCGCCTCGAGCGTCTCGCGCATCGTGCCGAACTTCTCCGCGCCGACGTTGTACGTCGCCGCGCCTGGCCGCTCCGCCGCTTTCAGGCACGCGCTCGCGAGGTCGTCCGCGTGGACGAACTGGTAGAGGTTGTCGCCTCGACCGAGCACCGGGATGTTCCGCCCTTCGCGGATCCACTCGAAGAGGATCTGCATGATGCCGAGCCGCCCGTGGCCCATGATCGTGCGCGGTCGGATGATCGTGACGTCCACCCCTCGCCGCACGTATTCGTGGCACAGGCGTTCGGCCGCGAGCTTCGCGCGTCCGTAGTCCTCGCCGGGAATGGTCGGCGTCGCGTCGTCGACGGGATTCTTGGCGGGAGCACCGTACACGGCGCTCGACGACATGCTGACGACCTTGCGGACCTTCGTCTTCAGGGCGGCTTCGAGCAGGTTCTTCGTCCCGCCCTCGTTCACCGCGAAGAACGCCTCTTTGTCCTTCGCGAGCGGCACGAGCGCCACGTTGTGGTGCACGACCTCGACGCCCTCGCACGCGCGCTCGACCGCGGCAGCATCACGGATGTCGGCTCGGACCTTCTCGACGCCGGCGGGGAGGTCGGCGTCGTGGATGTCGAGGATGCGGACACGCTTGCCTTCGGCGACCAGCGCGTCGACGAGGAGCGTACCGAAGTAGCCCGCGCCGCCCGTGACGAGGTGGACTCCTTCGCCGCTCATAGCTCGATCCCCTTCTCCCGCATCCACTGAATCGATCGACGCATGCCTTCCTCGAGGTCCACCTTCGGGTCGTAGCCCAGCTCGCGCTCCGCCTTCTCGACCGAGCACGCGATCGTCTTGTTCATCTCGCTGAGCACGTGGATCTTCTGATGGTAGAGACCCGCCCCCTGCATCGTGAGGTCGACGAGCCAGGCGACCTCGCTTGCGACGCTGGGCAGCCTCATACGCTTGTGAGCGCAGGAGATGCCGAAGTCCTTCTCCATGACACGCTCGATCGTGTCGAGGATCTCCGTCATCGGGTACGGGCGTCGGTCCGCGATCCAGTAGACCTCGCCCGCTGCGCGCTCGATCTTCTCGCAGAGGAGGAGCCCCTGGCAGATGTTGTCGACATACGCCATCGAGCGTCGGTTCGTGCCGTCGCCGACGAGCGGCGCCTTCCCGTCGCGGACCATCTCGAAGAAGAGCGTCTGCCGCGGCGGCTGCCCCGGCCCGTAGAACCACGGTGGCCGGATGATGACGGTCTCGATGTCGCCGCTCGCGTGCGCGCGCTTCACGACCTCTTCCCCGAGCATCTTCGTCTTTCCGTACGTCATGTACGGGTTGTACGGAGAGGTCTCGTCGAAGACGTGGTCGGCGGAGGGGTTCGTTCCGATCGGCGAGTTCGAAGAAACGTGGACGAAGCGGCGGACTTTCGCCTTCTTCGCCGCCTCGATCATGTTCCTCGTTCCGTCGACGTTCACGGCGTGGAGCTGCTGCGTCCCCTTCCACGGATGCACGAGGCCAGCCGAATGGAAGACCGTTGCCCCCTTCGCCTCGCGAAAGAGCGGTTCGAGCGACGCGGGGTCGGTGATGTCGCCGCGGACGAGCTCCACCTGCGGGCCGAGCGCTTCGAGCTCGGTCACGTCCGCGTCCGGCAGCACCAGGCAGCGAACGCGCCGGTCCGAGGCACCGAGCGTGGAAACGTCGGGGAGGCCGCGCACGAGCGCCTGGACGAGGCGCGTCCCGAGCCAGCCTGGCGCGCCGGTGACGATCGCGAGGGTCATCGCGGCGCGTCTTAGTTCAGATGCGACAAGAAGTGGAGCGCGTTCCTGCGCGCGAACGCCATCACGCTCCCCTGCGGGTTCACGCCAGGCGAGTCGGGCAGCATGCTCGCGTCGTTCACGTAGAGGTTCGAGAACCGCGCCACGCGGCCGTACGAGTCGGCGGCGCAACGGTCGGCGCGTTCGCCGATCGGACACGCGGAGAACGCGTGCACGGTCGTCAGGCTGAGCGCGCTCCGCGGGAGGCGCTCGTCGAGCCAGCGGATCGCCTCCTTCTCACTGCGAATCGGCGCCATCCCGTGGACCGTGGGGTAGACCTCGACGGCGCCCGCCGCGAGGAGCAGGGTGGAGAGTCGGGCGAGCCCGTCGGAGAGGTTCACGATGTCTTCGTCGGCGAGCTCGTAACGGATCGTCGTCACGTCGTCCCCGAGCAGCGACGGGCGCACCTGACCGCGACCCCGACCGCGGACGGCGACGTAGTAGCCGCCCATGTTCGCGACGTGCCGCATGAGCGCAGGGTCCCAGTTGTCGCTCAGGCTCATCGCCGCGTGCCCGGTCGTGAAGAAGGCGCCGCCGAGGGACACCTCGGGCGCGAACTCGCGGACCTGCAGGAGCGGGAGGACCGTGTCGTAGGCGGCGATACGCTCGGGGAAACGGGCGACCACCTTCAGCATCGGGTGGATCCGTAGCGTGTCGCCGACGTGGAACTTGATCCCGCTCCGGCGGAGCAGCGCAGGCGTCTCCGTCGGACCGGCGCAGACGAACACGTGCTCGGCATCGATGCGAACGAGCTTCCGCGTGCCGTCCTCCAGCTCGAGCTCGGCGAGGACACCGGTGATCCGTCCGGCGCGCTTCATGAGCATCTTCACGTGCGCGCCGGTCAGGAAGCGAGCTCCTGCCTGTTCCGCGAGGGGCACCGCAGTGACGCTCATCCCGCGCTTGGCCTCCTTCGGACAGCCCATCGCACACGCGTTCGTGCGCTCGCATCCGACGGCCGCACGCGCGACCTCGTGCGCCGCCCAGCCCATCGCGTCCGCGCCGCGCGCGAACACCTCGGTGCTCTTCGGCCACGGCTTGCCCGCGACGTTGACGCCGAGGAGCTCCTCTGCCCACTCGAAGTGCGACGCGAGCTCTTCGGCGGACGCGCCGTCGAGGTCGAACTGCGCGCACCAGCGCGCGAGCACCTCGCGCGGCGTCCGATGCCAGAACCCGCTGTTGATCTCCGTCGAGCCTCCGATGCAGCGGCCCTCCACGTAGCCGATCGGCACGCTTCCGACGATCGGCGTCATCCCGCGACGACGGTAGAGACGCCGCATGCTCTCGGTCGTCCCCTGCCCGTAGTCCTCCGCAGGCGAGTGACGCTTGCCTTCCTCGAGGACGATGACGTCGAGGCCGGCACGCGCGAGCTCGAGGGCCGTGACGGAGCCGCCGGCGCCGGAGCCGATCACGAGCACCTGCGTCGTCGTCTTCTCGGGAGCGCTCACGACACCTCCGTCGCGGGGATGGTGTCGGGCCGCTCGTTCCGCCCCCGCGTCAGCTCGCTGGCGTCCACGAGCGAGCTGCCGACGAGCAAGGCACGGACGGCGGGGTGCTCGTAGTACGCGAGCAGCGCCGTCGCGCGGACCGGCTTGAACAGCTTGCGCAGCAGCCCGACGCTCCCCGCCGCCCAGCGCGACGTCCAACGCACGCGTGTCTCGAGCGAGAGGTCGCAGAAGCCTCGGAGGTAACGAAGACGGGTCACGAAGCGGAAGAACGCCATGCCCGCGTTGAAGAGCACGGCCAAGGGCGGCGGCAACGCGGCGAGCTGACCGTGTACGAAGTCGGCGGCGTGCTGCGTCGCGTCCGGATCCGGCAGGCCTTCGCCCGTGCTGCAGATCGCTTCGACGAGGCCGAGCGTGAACGCGGACGCCTTCGGCGTCTCGTGGACGGGCGAGAGCGCGGCGATCTCGAGGACACGCACGCCCGCGACCTCCGTCACGGCGAAGGGCGTCCGGGCCTCGCGTGCGATCGCCGCCGTCGCCCCGACCTCGACCCCGTAGCGGAGCATCGCAAGCGCTCCCCAGATCGTGACCGGGACGAAGAACGCAAGGTGCACGACGGTCGCATACGCGAGCGCGACCGGCTCGCCGAAGCCGTGCGCCATGATCGCGCGCGAGGCGAAGAAGTGGAACGGACCGACGAACCCCGGGCTCGACGGGACGAGCAGACCGAGGTTCGTCACGCTCATCGCGACCGCGCCCGTCGACGCCGAGAGCGGCAGGCCGAAGGCAGGGAGGATCGCCACGAAGAGGCCGGCCTCGAGCACCCAGACGACGACGCTCAGAGCCAGAATCTGCGCGGCATCCCGCGGATCACGAAGGCAGCTCCCGGCGTTCATCACGCTCGTCGCGATCGAGACGAGGCGATCGTGCCAGCGGACGCCGAGCTTGTTGCCGATCCGCCCGGCGGCGGTCACGACGAGACTGGGCGAGAAGACGCCGAGCATGAGCACGGCGCTCGCGCCACCGAACACGAGGAGCGCAACCCGCACCAGATCGTGTGTCCACGGCGGGGCGCCTTCCTGCGTCGACCCGAGCACGAGGAGCAGGATGATCGCGAGCCCGTCGAGCACGCGCTCGATGAACGTGACCATCAACGACTGCGCGACGGGGATGCCGGTGCGCTCCGCGAGCATGCCCGCGCGGACGAGCTCGCCGAGTCTTGCCGGGAACACGTTGTTCGACGCGTAGCCGACGACGACGATGTTGCTCGCCGTCGCGAGAGGGAGCTTCGCCTCCCGGCGCACGAGGAGACGGCATCGCTGGCCTCGGACGATGTGCCCGGCGACGTAGGAGAGGATCCCGAGAGGAACCCAGGGAAAGAGGTTCGTGCTCGAGAGTGCGGCACGAAGCGCGCCGATGTCGAGGCGGCGGAGCGCGAGATAGGTGAAGACGACGCTCGCTCCGAGGCCGAGGAGGGCCACCGTCTTCTTGTGCTTCGCGATGCGGGACGCCACGCTGCTGCCGTTCCGTTCTCGCCGTTCACCCAGCGGCGCGAACGGCGACGGACCCTACTTCCGGGACCGCGTCGGGGCAAGCCGGGCGACGGGCCCCGGCAGCGGCAGCCGTTCGCGTCGACGGGCCACAATCCGGGTCGGCCGGTGATACCAACCGTTGCCCGTGTTGGCCCCCGCATCATCGTCGCCGAGGGAAAGTGCGTCACCGAGCATCCAGCATTAGCTCGGCCTCGCCGCCTGGCGACAACGCGAGCCCTTCGGCCCAGTCTCCTCCACACACGAGTCATGTCGCGTCCGAGCGGCCAGAGAAGCCCTGCTCCTCGGTAGTCCTGCGTCGACGAACGCGACGCGCTGTGCGCACCTCCCTGCCTTCTGAGGACCGCGTGAAACTTGGAAGCGACTCCCGTGAAACGTTTCTTCAGGTCAGCTCGGCGTCGGCCGGCGCGACGCTCGCTCTCGAGACGCTTGCGCCCGATCTCCAGCTGCGAGCGGCGTGACGGTTGAGGAGGTGGCTGCAGAGTGCAGCCTCTTGAGCTCCGCCGGCGTCAAGTAGTTCAGGTACGACGGTCGAACTTCCTTGTAGTGGCATCGCCACGTGTCGACTAACGCGTACTTACGGGCGACTCCGGAAATATTCGAGGCTCAGGCACTCGTCGCGGAACTTCCCGTTGAAGCTCTCGTCGGTGCCGTTCTGCCACGGCTTGCCTGGCTGGTTGTGCGCCGTCTCGATGCCCTCGTTCGTTGCCCACTTGAGGACGGCCTTCGAGACGAACTCCGGCCCGTTGTCCGAGCGGAGGTACTCGGGTGCGCCGTGCAGGCTGACCACGCGCGAGAACATCGACGACACGGTCCGAGCGGATGGATCCCGCGACGTGGATGGCGAGCCGCCTGGTGCGTCCACTCGTCGACGACGGTGAGGCACTTCCGCTGGCGGACGTCGGCGCACGCGTCGAACATGAAGTCGTAGGCCCCAGACGTGGTTCGGACCCGACGGCGCGTTCGGGCGCGGACGGGTCGCAGCCACGCGCCATCGCGGGCGCTTGGTCGGCACGTGCAGCTTCGCCAGCCGCCAGAGCCGGTGCGCGCGATCGACACTCATCTTGTGTCCCTCGGGGACGAGGAAGATGCGGATCCGGCGGTAGCCGTATGGTGGGTACTGCGCTGCGAGTTCGCCCATCTTCTCGAGCACGGGCTTGTCGTGCACGGCGCGCTTCGAGGTGTACTTCGCGCCGCTGCGGGCGACCTGGAGGAGCGCGCACGCTCGAGGGAGGGACAGGCGCCAGCGGAACTGCGCGTACTGCTTCGGCGACCGGGCACGCTCACGACTTCTTTGCGTTGATGTCCTTGAGGACTTCGATCTCGAGGAGCTTCTCGGCGAGGAGCTTCTTCAGCTTCGCGTTCTCGGCCTCGAGCGCCTTCAGCTTCTCGGCGTCCTCGGTCGTCGTCATCGTCCCGAACTTTCGACGCCAGACGCAGATGGTCTGGTCGCTGATGCCGTGCTTCTTCGCGACGTCGTGGATCGGGCTCTTGTCGGCATCGCGGAGGATCCGACCATCTGCTCCTCGGCGAACTTGCTCTTGCCCATCGCGTCTCTCCGTCGTCAGGGCGGAGAGTCAACGTTTCTAGCCAGGTCGAAGACGAGCGGCAACACGCGTGGACGGCGGACGAAGGCAATCCCTTTGAACGACTGCCGGAGGCGCCGCTATGAGCTCCGGTGGATCGCGTCTGCAGAGTCGAGACAGTGCCGGCCAACCCGAGACGCGTCATGCACGTCTTCTCTGACAAAGCTGCGCAACCCGACCGTTACAGCCGAGATCCCCGTTGCGCGCGACCGGCTACCACGAGAGCGCACTATTCGACAATTGTGGATTCCACGGGCGCGAGCAAGCAATGCGCAACATTCAGTGCCTCAACGAGCACTTATCAAGAGCAAAAAAAAGAACTGCCATGGGGACAAATCCAGTTGTTCATCCTACTTCGGTTAGGCAAACTCATTCGAAGCACGGCGCAACGCGGCGCGACCAGAACTCCTTGGAGTAGCTCGCTAAGCAGCGTTCTCGCTGCGCCGATCGATGTGCCGATACTGCCGATACTGCGCCCACCGAAGACACGGGAGGACGGAACATGATTCGTACATTTGCGCTTGGGTCATTGATTCTGACGGCTGCCATCTTGACCACCAGCGACTCACATGCTGCGGCGCCGGGAACGTACGGCGGGTACTACGGAAAAGCGCTCTACGCTGCCGATGCCAGCTGTTTTGGCATGACAGCGTCCTTCGACGGCACAGTTAAGAACTACTGCTCAACAGATCGTTTCTGGTCGATGATCATTCCGAATGTTGGCGGATGGCATTCTATCAGCGTATACAACTCCAGCTCGCCACTGTACGATTGCGCGGCTATCGAACACGGAGCCGGCTACATTCAGTCAATCGGAAGCCTCTCCGGTTCCAGCGGAACATATCGCTCTTTTACCGCTGGGAATGCCGTCGAAGTGCGCTGCAATATTCCCGCTGGGGGCATGCTGATGAAGGTTGTCATCAACTAGCGCCGAGTTCGAACGCTGCGAGGAGCGCGTGGGCTGCGACGCCGAAGCGACCGGACAGCTGAAGCCTCTCTCGTCGATGGCCGGCTTCTCCCGAGCCGCTCGGCCTCGCGCCTTCGGATTGCTTCACCCTCTTCATCCGACCTGAACCGGCGGCGCGCCGCGTGATGCGACGTCGCGAGCGCTTCCCGCGGGTTCAGGTCGCCAGGTCCTCCACGATCACCCCGCTCGGGCTCCGCTCCAGATGCACGCGCGGGCGGCGCCACCTCTCCGGCTCGGCGAGGAAGCGATCGATCTGCGCGAGCGGCTCCGGCGCGAGGAGGACGTTCTCGCCGAGGCCCTCGATTCGCTCCGTCACGCGGCGCATGAGGAGGCACGGCATCCCGAGGTAGTAGGCTTCTTCCTGGTTCGAGCCGCCGTCGGTCACGAGGCACGTCGCCTTCGCGAGGATGCGCGTGAACGCGACGTACGGCTGGCGCGGCAGGAGCACGAACCGCTCGTCGCGCGCGACCTCCTCGTAGAGCCCTTCGCGCTCGAGCGCCGCCTTCGTGAGCGCATGCATGACGAAGCAGCATCGCTCGTCGCCGCGATCGAGCCGCGCGCGCACCTTCGCGAGCACCTCGCGGAGGAAGCGCCCGAAGGCCAGGTTCTCCTGCCGGTGGACGACGAGGACGAAGAACGG
>JBDHVE010000061.1:0-48188 GCA_039809485.1 Polyangiaceae bacterium
GGCCGCTCAGCGCCCTCGTTGCCTCCATCGGGCACGGGCACGGGCACGGGCACGGGCACGTGGGAGAGACCGAGAGAGTTCAGGGACACGCTCTAGCGGTTCGGGCGGCCGTTCGGCAGCGTCGGATACGTCGCGCGGGACGCATCGCGCATGCGCCGGCACTCGTCGTCACCCTCACGCGCGGCCTTCTCCGTCTCGTTCAAGTCGAAGCACGCCCAATCGCCGTCCCAGCGCTGCGCGACGAGCTTCTTCCCGCTCGAGAGGAGGCCCCAGGTGTCGAGCGGGCAAGGGAACATCCCGGTGCAGTTCGTGACCGGGATCGTGCTCTTCGCTGCTCGGTCGGCGCGGAGCAGGCTCGTACCGGCCATCTTCCCCCGCGCTTCGCGGAGGGCGACGTTGTCGCCGAGCCCGAGGACGTCGAGGAGCGTGGGCAGCACGTCGAGGTGCGTGACGAAGCGGTCCGCCGCCGACGCGAGCGCCTCCTCTTGCGGTTTCGTGAGCGCGCGGGGGGACGCCCAGATCCATCCGGGGACGTGGATCTGCTCGTCGTAGAGGTTCTGGCCGTGGTGGATCGCGCCGTGCTCGCCGAAGGCCTCCCCGTGGTCGCTCGTGAAGAGGACGACGCGCGGCCGCGCCCCGGCGTGCTCCGCGAACGCCCGCAGCGCGCGCGCGAGCTGGCGGTCCTGCCAGGTGATCGCGTTCTTGTACGCGTTGTGGAGCTCCGGCATGCCCGACCACGTGACGACGTGCGAGTAGGGCGTGAACGGCGCATTCGCCTCGTCGACGTAATAGGGCGCGTGCGTGCTCGCGAGATGGAGGACGGCGAACACGGGCTTCTTCGTCTTCTGGAGGAGCGCTTCGAGCTCGCTCGTCACGAGCGCGTCGAGTGGGCGCGTGACGTACTCGGCGTCGTCGATGTCGCGTCCGACCACCGTCTCGACGGTGACGAACCCGTCGATCGACGCGCGGACATCCTTCGCTTCGAACACCGTCTCCGACTGCGCCGACACGTAGAGCACGGCATAACCGTCTCCGCGCGCGTCGCGCGTCGCGTGCGCCACGTCGAACAGGTTGGGCGCCCGGAGGATGTCGTCGCGAGCGCCCTCCTGCGAGCGCCCGGTGAGGAGCGCGGAGACGGACACGGCGGTGTAGCTCGAGACCGCGCGCATCTGCGCGAGGTCGGTGCGCCCGGGCGTCAGCTTCGCCGCCTCGGCGGCGGTCGCGAGCGGTCCGGACGGCACGTAGTCCGACGCGCGCACGCTCTCGGTCAGGACGACGAGGACGTCCGGCAGCTCGGCATGCGTGGCATAGAGGGGCGGGAGCGACACCGCGCCCTGCGCGCCCGTTGGGCGTGCCGGCGTCCGGAGCGCGGAGAGCGCATGAGCGGCGGCGACGTCCGGGGTCGCGTCACGGAGGCGCCCGCTCGCGGCGACGAGGCCGGCGCCGAGGGCGAGGAGCGCGAGCGAGGTCCGCGGCTTCGCCGGCAGATGCTTCCCGACGACGCTCAGGAGCACGAGCTCGGCGGCCGAGACGAGCGCGACGGCGAGACCCATCCCGGGGAGGGCTCGGACGAGCACGGGTTTCACGTCACGAAACGCGTGGATCGCTGTCGCGGCGACCTGCACGTCGAGCGGCGCGTGGTAGTAGCGGAAGACGAGCACCTGGACGACGAGCACGAGCGCCGCGACGGCGGCGAAGGCGGCGCGGACGAGCCGTGTGCGCGCGACGAGGAGGGCCGCGGTCCAGAGACACGCCGAGCCGGCGCGCGCGACGAGGCTGCTCTCGCTCGAGGGACGCGTCACGACGTCGAGCACCACGAACTGGAGCGCGAAGAGCGCGGCCGCGAGCACCCACGCGTGCCTGGACGCCCGCATCGCGCTCAGCGTGGCGTGCAGGTCGGGATCGTGCCGCATGCGCGGACGGTGACCTTCGATCCGGCGAGCGTGCACGTCTGGAGCACGCAGGTCGACCCGCTGCACTCGCTGTCCGCGGCGCAGAGCTGGACGGGGAGCGAACCGCCACAGGGACCGACCTGGCAGGCGGCGCTCGCCGACGTCGACGCGAGCGCGACGCAGCAGACCTGACCGCCCGCATCGGACGCGCAGTCGGTCGCGGAGAGGCAGCGGAGGTCGAGGTTGCCGCTTCCCGTTCCGGCGTCGCGCGTCGTCACCGTCGCGGGTTCGCGCTCGTAGCCGTCGGTCGAGCCGGTCACGACGACGCAGCCGGCAGCGGCGAGGCCGATCGCGATCGCAGAGATGGTGCGCATCTCAGAACGTCCCCTGGATCCCGAGCCCGGGACCGCCCGGCGCGCCGAGGACGAGGCCGGCCTTCTTCTCGTTCTCGCGGCTCGGCCCCGGACGAGGGGACCGGTCCTTCGCCGGGTTGAGGAGGAGGAGAACGGTACCGACCGCGATGCCGCCGAGCCCGACGACCCACGCGCCCGCGTTCCACGTCCCGAGCTGCTGGAGGTTCTCGTTCGAGTCGATGCCGGCCTGCGTGCAGCGCTTGTCGGGATTGCATTCGCTGTCGCGGATGCTGTCCTCGTGGAGCATCATCCCCGACGTGACGAGCGCGACGGTCGTCGCCTGGATCCCGATCGCGAGCGTGACCCATCCCGCGACGCGCGCGGCGCGGTGGTCGGACGCCTTCTGGTCGCTCGCCTGCGCCTCGCGCGGGGGCTCGGGCTCGGTCCGGAGCTCCGCGGCCGGCTCGCGATTCGTCTCCTGCGGGTTGGGCGATCGCGCCCCGCCGCTCGCCGACGCGCTGCCGCCGCAAGCGGGGAGGAGCGCGGCGGCCGTGCTCAGGAGCAGGACGGACGCGACGCGTCGTGCGTGGGCCTCCCGGATTCGCGTCGTCATGGCGAAGCAGATTAACGCAAGCGGCCGGTCCGCGTGTAAACGGAGATCGACATGTGGCGTCTGCCCGCGGTCTTCGAGGACGAGCGCGCGCTCGCGGCGGCATTTCGCACGGCGGAGCCGTTCGCGCACGTCGTGATCGACGACTTCGTGCCGGCGGGCGATCTGCCGGAGCTCCTCGGCCAGGTGGACGAGGAGCCGCTCGCGACGTACGCCGCGGAGATCTACGCGTTCGAGGCGAGTGCGCCGGAGCCGCGGTCGAAGGAGCTGCTCGCGCTCCGCGCAGCCTTCGTCGACGTGCTCGCGGGGCCTCTCTCGCGGATCACGGGCCGGGAGGTATCGAGGGCGGACATGCGCGTGTACGCGTACGGGCCGGGGCACTACCTTCTCCCGCACACCGATCACCAGGAGGACGTCGGCCGCGTGCTCGCGTACGCGTACTACCTGCCGTCGCCGTCGTTGCCGCTCGGCGGCGAGCTCGAGCTCTACGCGTGCGAGCTCGAAGGTGACGTGATGACGCGAGCCGATCCGGTGAAGGCGATCGCGCCGGTCGCGAACCGGCTCGTCGTCTTCGAGGTGAGCGATCGATCGCTCCACCAGGTGCGCGAAGTGCTCGAAGGGGTCCGCCTGTCGCTCTCGGGATGGTTCTACCCGTGAGCTACGCGAATTCGGCACTGCCGGCTGCGCTCGTGCGCGACGCGGTCGGGGGATCACGTCTCGAGGCGGTGCGCCGGACGATCGAGGCCGTTCCGCTCGCGCGGTCGCGGGTGATCGATCGCGCGAGCTGCTCTTCGGCGGTGCTCGAGGACGCGGCGCTCGCGGAGGTACTGGCGGAAGCGGCGTCGGCCGTGACCGGTCGCGCGCTCCGCCTCGCGTCGGCGCGCATCGTCCGCCTCGAGCCAGGCGACTACGTGCTGACGCGCGCCGATCGTGTGTACGAAGATCGTCCCGTCGAGGTCGTCCTCGACGTGTCGCGCGCCGCGGTCCCGGGCGCGGAAGTGCACTACCGGCATCGCGGGCAGGTGTTCTTCGTCGTTCCGTCCTCGCCGGGGGCGCTCGCCGTCGTCGAGCGAGGGCCGACGGTGCTCGCGAACCATACGTACGTGAGCAAGCGGCAGGCCGGAGTCG
Source organism: Polyangiaceae bacterium (assembly GCA_039809485.1). Classification (GTDB taxonomy): domain Bacteria; phylum Myxococcota_A; class Polyangia; order Polyangiales; family Polyangiaceae; genus Labilithrix. Next base: position 3,984 of record JBDHVE010000061.1, read on the forward strand.
TGCTGCGGATCGTGGCGCTGCTGCGGTAGGGGTCTGATCCCGCTGTCGCCTGATCCGGATGCCCTGCCGAAGCCGCCCGGATCAGGGCGCGACGGGCGACGCAACAGGGAATTCAACGCATTTCGCGGATGCCGCGCCGTGGCATCCCGATTGCGAGGTGTCTCGACATCCCAATGCGATTCATCGCCACTTCGTCCGTCGTCTCCGCCTTCGTCTTCGCTTCGATCGTCTTCGCCTCCTCCTCCGCCCGCGCCCAGGACCCTGCCGTCGTCCAGCCGGAGCCCGGCCAGGCCGCCGCCGCCGCTCCCGCCCCGACCGCGATCCCGATCACCGCGACCTGCACCCTCGGCGATCACCCCGGCGTCTCCGACGCCGAAGCGCGCACGGCCGCCGACGTCGTCTGCCACGAGCTCGCGAAGCAGCGCGCGACGAACACTGCGCACGAGGTCCGCTTCGGCACCCTCGGCGGCAAGACGCTCGTGACCGTCGCGAGCCGGTCCGGCAACAGCTACGACGAGCGCCGCACCTTCCTCGCCGGCCTCGACGAGATCCACGTCGCCGCTCCGCGCCTCGTCACCTCGCTCGTCGAGGGCAAGCCGCTCGAGGAGACGCGCAGCGTCGACAACGTGCTCGCGTCCGAGACGCGGCAGACGAAGGTCCAGCGCGGCCAGATCGGCTTCGACGGCGGCCTCTTCGGCACGACCGCGCTCGGCGCCGCCGCGGGAGCGTCGGGCGGCATCGACCTCGGGCTCCTCTATCGCGCCGGCAGCTTCGGCGTGTCCTCGCGTGGCCGCGCCGGCGGCATCGGCAGCGCGAAGGAGAAGGTCGGCCTCGCGACGCTCGACGTCGGCGCGCGCTGGTACCTGTCGAATTCGGACGTCTCGCCGTTCGTCGGCGCCGGCCTCGGCCTCACGTACGTGAACCTGACGCAGAACAGCGGCCAGAGCCTCGACGGCTCGGGCTTCGGCGGTCACGTCGTCGCCGGTGTCGAGCTGATGCGGACGCATCACACGGCCGCGAGCGTCTCGGTCCGCCTCGACACGCCGTTCTTCGAGGTCGAGGGCGGCCGGAAGACGGCCTACGTCGTGCCCGCGTCGCTGAACGTCGGGCTCCTCTTCCACTGACCAGCGGTGACTCAGCTCGCGTAGTGGACGCGCATCGTCTCGACGATCGTCTTCACCATCGCGAGCACGTTCGCGGTGCTCTCGTCGCGGACGACGACGTAGCCGTCGCCTTCGTAGCTGTCGTTCTTCGGCGCGCCGATCTCCGGGAGCTTCGCCTCGACGAGCGACGGCGCGACCGCGGCGTGGATTTCGCGCACGCCGCGGACGGCGGCGACGCGGCCGTGGCCCATCCCGCGGACGTACGCGCAGCCCGCGGCGTACTTGCGGTCCCAGGGCGCGTCGAGCTCGCCGTCGACGACGGCCCGCGCCCAGGCGCGGTAGACGTCGACGTCGTTGACGACGCCGGTCATCTGACAGAGCTGCGGGCCCGGGGGGCGCTGCGCGATCTCGCCGATCGCGAGCGAGCCGTCCTCGCGCTCGAACCACTCCATGTGGGTCATGCCGTCCTTCAGGCCGAGCGCACGGATCGCCGCGAACCCGAGCTCCTTCGCGCGCTCGTGGACCGGCGTGTCGATCTCGCGCGGCAGGACGACCGCCCACTGCATCCACGGGTTCTCGAGCACTTCGAGGCAGCCGGGGAGGTAGCGCGAAAAGGACCACGCGCGCGGCTCGCCGCCGACGGTGATCGTCTCGAAGCTGTGCTCCTTGCCCCGGAGCATCTCCTCCGCGAGGACCGGATTCGCCTTCGAGGCGTGGAGCCCTGCGAGCGCGCGATGCATGTCGGTCGTGTCGCTCACGCGGAAGGTCGCCTTCGCGCCCATCCCCGCCGGCGGCTTCAGGATCACAGGGAAGCCGACCTCGGCGACGAACGCGTCCGCGTCGCGGGTCGACGTCACGAGCGCATGGCGCGCGACGGGCAAGCCAGCGGCGCGGAGCGCGTCCTTCATCTCCGCCTTCTCGCGGAACAGCGTGGCCGTACGGACCGGCGTACCCTCGACGCCGAAGTGCGCGCGCACCTCGGCGAGGAGCACCATCATCGCCTCGAGGACGCCGACGATGCGGAACACCTCTCCGTGCTTGCTACGGAGATGCTCGATCGCCTCGATGACCTCGTCGCGGCTCGTCGGGTTGTCGACACGGACGACGTCGTCGTAGAGCCCTGCGTCGTCGCCCGAGGGGACGGTGTGCACGACGCCGAGCAGGCGGACGTCGGCGAGGCGGGCGGTGGCACGGACGAAGCGCATGCTCGCTTCGGACGGGAACGGACAGACGAACACGACGTTGCGCGGCATGGCTGGGCTCTGGGGCTTATCAGCGTACGGAGGCGGCGTCACCTTCACGCACGAAGGCCCTGTGTTAAGGTTCGGAGAGGCGCCATGACTCCGGGGACGTCGCTCTCGAAGAAGGACGAGCTGTGGCTGCTCGCAGCGCACGAGGCGCTGTCGATGCGGAGCGAGGATGCGACCGCCGCCGACGTGGCGAAGCTCTGCGCCGAGCTCTTCGCCGACGGCATCGGCGAGCACAGCTTCGTCTACCGGACGGAGCTCGAGGACGAAGGCTGGAGCCTGGGCATCGCCGCGACCGCCCGCATGCGCGAGGACGCCGTCGACGTCTTCCGCGACTTCCTCACGCGGCGCGGGGCGAACCGCTTCGCCTTGTACGATCCGCTCCGGCCCGAGCCGGACCAGCGGAACGTCGTGCTCGGCGACGCGGAGCTCGCCGCCGACAACCCGGTCGCCCGCGAGGTGTACCGGGCTCTCGGCGTCCACACGAAGTCGCAGATCCGCTGCCTCGTCTGCGACGGGCCGATGCTCCTCGCGTGGGTGGGCGGCTTCCGCGAGGAGCCGTTCGGCCCGCGCGAGCGGCGGATGCTCGAGCGGCTCGTCGACCCCGTCCGGCGGCGGCTCTCCGTCGAGCGTGCGCTCGATGCTTCGAGCTACGGCGCGGCGCTCGACGCGACCCTCGACGCGGTGAGCGTCCCCGCGTTCCTCGTCGGCGAGAACCACCGCGTCCTCTTCGCGAACGAGCCCGGCGTCCACCTCCTCGACAAGGCGCGTACCGAGGCGATGACGCGGATCGCGCTCGCCACGTCCGGCGTCGTCCTCGAAGATCAGGCCATCCGCGTCCGTGGTCGAGGGAGCGCCACGATGTGGCTCGTCCTCCTCCGGAGCCAGCCGGCCGAGCGCGGTCGCCGCGAGCTCGCGGCCGCCGTCCAGCGCTGGAAGCTCACGCGCCGCGAGGGCGAGGTCCTCGCCCTGATGGCGCGCGGCGACGCGAACAAGGACATCGCGACGAAGCTCGCGTGCGCCGTTGCGACGGTCGAGATCCACGTCACGAACGTCCTGGCGAAAGCGCGCGCCGAGTCGCGCGCGCAAGTGATCGCGCGGTTCTGGACGGGGGAGTGACGGCCACCCCGAGGCCAGGCCGAGGCCACCCCCTCGCGCCCGCAACGGCACGACATCCCTCGACCCACCTGCCGGCACCGCGCGTGCTAGGGAGGACGGCCCGACGTGACCTCGCCTTCGCTGAGACCCTACCAGCGTGACGCCGTCCGGGCGGTGCTCGCCGCCCGGCGGGAGGGCGTGCGGCGCATGCTCGTGTCCCTGCCGACCGGGGCAGGCAAGACGGTCGTCTTCTCCGAGCTCGCGCGCCTCGCGCGCCGGCAGGTCCTCGTCCTCGCCCATCGCGAGGAGCTCCTCGCGCAGGCACGCGAGAAGCTCGAACGCGCGCTCGGCGGCACCGAGCGCGTCGTCGCGGTCGAGCAGGGCGCGCGTCGAGCGCCCGAAGAGGCGCGCGTCGTCGTGTGCTCGATTCGCTCCTTGCGCGAGGAGCGGCTCGCGCGGCTGATCGAAGGGCGCGACATCGGCCTCGTGATCTACGACGAGTGCCACCACGCCGCGGCCGAGGACAACATGCGCGTCCTCCGGCAGCTCGGCGCGTTCGAAGAAGGATGGACCGGCACGCTCCTCGGCTTCACCGCGACGACGCAGCGCGGAGACGGGCAGGGGCTCGACGCCGTGTTCGAGCAGATCGTCTACGCGCGCACGCTCCCGGAGATGATCGCCGACGGCTATCTCTGCCGGCTCCGCGGCTTCCGCGTCGCGACGGGCGCGGATCTCACGCGGCTCTCTCCCGGTGGTCTCGACTTCGTCGAGGAAGAGCTCGCGGAGGCGGTCGACATCGAGGACCGCAACGCGCTCGTCGCACGCTCGATCCAGGAGCTCGCGCGCGACCGGCGCACGATCGCGTTCTGCGTGACGGTGCGCCACGCGCGGAACCTCGCCCGCGCGCTGAACCTGCTCGGTGTCCCTGCTGGCATCGTCCACGGCGAGATGGCGCCGGAGGCGCGGGCGCGCGAGCTCGCGGAGTTCCGTGAGGGCAAGACGCGCGTGCTCACGAACGTCGCCGTCCTCACCGAAGGGTTCGACGATCCCGGCGTGTCGTGCGTGGCGATGGCGCGGCCGACGCGCTCGGAAGGGCTCTACGCGCAGTGCGTCGGCCGCGGGACGCGCCTCTTCGAAGGGAAGAAGGACTGCCTCGTCCTCGACTTCGCCGACGTGTCGTCGCTCGATCTCTGCACGTTGCCGTCGCTCTTCGGCGCGCCACGCGAGCTCGATCTGCGCGGCGAGGACGTGAGCGAGGCGAAGCACGTCTGGGACGACCTCCTCCTCGACAAACCCGGGTTCGAGCTCGAGGCCGGCGCCGTGACGCTCCGCGAGATCCAGGAGCGCGCGGCGGCGTTCGACCCGCTCACGCTCGCGACCGACCCCGAGGTACGCGCGATCTCGGGCAACGCCTGGTTCTCGCTCGGGCGGCACGGCCTCGGCCTCCACTTCGAGCGCGCCCGCGGCCGCGCGAGCGAGTTCCTCGTCCTCCGCAAGCCGGGACGCGGCAAAGTCTGGGAAGTGAGCCTCGACGGGCGGGAGATGGGCCGGTTCTCGGTGATCGAAGAGGCCGTCCAGGCCGTCGACTACGAGATCGATCGGATGGGCCGGCTCACGGCCGCGTCCGCGCGCGAGGGCGCCCCCTGGCGACGCACGGCCGCCGAAGCGCTCCAGCGCGCCACCTTCGAGCGCGTCGCGCGCGGCGCGCTCGTCCGTCCGAAACGCTGACGATCCGTGCACGCGCGTGCGCCCGGCGTGCGTGCACGGCGTGCTCGGCCGCGAGAACGCACGAAGTGGCGGAAATCCCGCTCTGGCGACGACGGCACGCTCGGTGCTCCAGGGGTGAGCGTCGCCGCAACGAAGCGGCGCCCACCAAGAAAAAGAAGGAGCCTCGAGTCATGAAGCGCATCGCGTCCACGGGTCTGTTCGGTCTCTTCGTCGCTGCCGTCGCCGGTATCGCCCCCGCCGCCTCGGCGCAGGAGACGTACTCCGGTGGAATCGTCGCCCTCCCGCTCGGCACGCTCTCGCTCGGCACCAGCATCGCCGTCGAGTGCGCGAACCCGGGCAGCCAGCAGGACGTCCTCAAGACGCCGATCCTGAAGAACACGACGGGCGCGACGCTCAAGGCCGGCATGGTCGTCTCGTGGTCGGCGAGCGACGGGGACAAGGGCTCGGTCCGCCTCTCGGCCGACCTCGCTCCGAACGCGACGCTGAAGGTCCAGGGCTCGAAGCCGGGCCAGGTCTACACCTGCTCGAGCCAGTTCTTCTCGCGCCCCGACCTCCTCATCTCGCGCGCCGCGCCCGGGACGGGCGGCATCCAGGTCGACCTCTCGAACGCCGACCCGTGGGCGGGCGCGTCGCCGTCGGTCGTGAAGCTCGAGGTCATCTCGTGCAGCGGCTCGGTCCTCCAGACCCTGAATGCGTCGCCGGTCGCGATGGCGAAGGGCGAGAAGAAGACGCTCACCTTCGCGGCGACGATGCCGGCGAAGAGCTACCTCCGCGTGACCGCCGACGCGCAGGGCCAGGTCGGGGAGAAGCTCGAGACGAACAACGTCTGGGACGCGATCAACTCCTGCCTCCGCTGAGCGGCCTCGGGCGCGACCAGGCGTGCTACGTCTCGACCGCATGACGGTCGACCTCGCGTGTCTGGTCGCGAACGCACTCTGGGGCTTCGTCCTCGTCCTCGTCGAGATCGGCGGGAAGACCCGGAAGGCGGGGGTCGCGTGGAACGCGGGGAACCGCGACGCGGCGCCCGCCTTTCCGGCGTGGATCGACCGGACGTCGCGCGCCCTCGGCAACCACAAGGAGAACTTCCCGTTCTTCGCGACGGCGGTGCTCGTCGTCCACCTCGCCGGCCGTGCCGATCGCGTGAGCGCCGGCGCGGCCGTCGTTTACGTGCTCGCGCGCGTCGCGCATGCGCTCGTCTACATCGCCGGGATCACCGGCGTCCGGAGCGCCGTCTTCTCGGTCGGCGCGGTCGCGACGCTCGTCATCTACGCGCGGCTTCTCTGACTCCGGGAACTTCTCCGCGTCGCTCCTGTCTCACCGGGCGATGCGTTCCCCCGGCAAGGTCATCCTCGCGCTCTCGGCCGTCTCCGCGCTCCTCGCGTTCTCCGCCGCGCCCGCGCGCGCGGGCGACTCGGTCGACGAATGCGTGCAGCTCGCGTCTACGCCGGTCGCGAAGGGGATCTCCCTCGGGATCGACAACCACTGCGACCGCTCGCTCTCGTGTCGGCTCTCGTGGAAGGTCACGTGCGAGTCGGCGACGGGGAAGGTGACGCGCACGCGCACCGGCTCGGCGAGCCTGGTTCTCGCGTCGTCGGCGTCGGGAAGCGCCCTCGCTGGTGCGTCCGAGTGTGGGGACTCCTGGCGCGTCGACGACGTGTCGTGGGCGTGCTCTCCGATGAAGTGACAGTGCCGTCAGGGCGCGCGTGCCAGGTTGTGTCGCTCCCCTCGCTCCGTGCGGCGAAACCAGAGGGTTCCCGCCGGCACGCGGCTTGCGGCATGATGCGTCATGCGCTCCCGGTTCGTCGTCGGTCTCGTGTCCTTCCTCGGCATCGTCGCGTGCGGCGGCGCCACCTCCTCGGAGAACGGAAACGGCTCCGACGGGGGCGCGAGCTCTTCGAGCTCGGGCGGCAGCAGCAGCGGCGGCACCACGTGCACCAAGGCGGACGTCCCCGGACGTCGCGCGTGCGTCCCCGCGATCGCGCCGCCCGACACGCAGCTGACGCTCGACGTCGACGCGAGCGACGGCTGCCTCGGGTGCTTCACGACGCTCGCGTGCAAGGTGGCGGTCGAGGGCAGCCAGATCGTGATCGCGATGGAGTCGACGACGTGCCCGCCGCCCGGAGACCAGGCATGCCCTGCGGTCTGCCAGGTCCCGCAGGCGAAGTGCACGATCCCGGCGCTCGCCGCCGGTGAGTACGACGTGAAGGTGACGGGGGAGGGGGATCGTCCCGGCCTCCTGCCGCGGAAGCTCGTCGTCTCGTCGCTCGGCACGACCGCGGCCACCTGCTCGCTTCCCACGCCGGGTACGCCGCCGCCGTCGCTCGACGGCGAGAAGTACGCGAAGAGCTGCAGCGAGGACACCGACTGCATGACGGCGACGGTGGGGAACCTCTGTCAGCCGTGCAAGTGCCCGAACGTCGCGATCGCGAAGACCGCCCAGAATGCGTACGAGGCCGATGCACGCGTCACGTCCGCGACGTGCGAGGGGGACACGAGAGGGCTCGCGTGCGCTGCGTGCGCGCCGCAGAAAGCGATCTGCCAGAAGGCGAACGACGCGCTCACCGGCACGTGCGCGATCGTTCCGGCGCTCTGATCGCGTCAGTAATCCATCCAGCACAGCGACGGAGCCTGGTCGCAGTACTCGACGATGCAGTGGACCATGTGCGGGACGGCGGCAGGCTTCGTCACGCTGAGGATCCCTTGGCAGTCGGCCATCTTCAGCGCGCCCGATCCGGCGTAGACGCTCCGCTGCGGGCCGCTGCACTGCGCGACGATCGTCTTGCACTTCGCCTCCGTCGAAGGGTCGAGCTGCGGCGGCTCCGACCAGTGCTCGAGGCACATCCCGGGCTCGACCCCGAAGCGCGGCGTCTCGCACGCGTTCGGCGCGCCCTTCTCGGTGAGGCAGGCGAGGACGCGCTGGAAGGCTTCGGGGCGGAGGATCTTGTCGAGCGATCGGCATTCGTTCGCGACGACGCGGCGCATCTCGTCGTAGGGCACGCCGATCGGACACTTCACGGCGGCGCAGGTCTTCGGGGGTGTCGAGGGCTCGAACGCCCAGACGCCGCGTGACGTCGTCGCCCGCGGCGGCTCCGGCTCCGGCGTCGGCGCGCTGCTCGGGGGTGGCGGCGGCGAAGGCGAGGCGATCGGCGGAAGCGAGGCGACGGGAGGCGGCTGTGGCGGCGGCGGGATCACGACCGGCGCGGCGTCCTTCGTCGTGCCCGCGCACGCGGTGTACGCCCCGATCGCGCTGACGAGGGCGAGGAAGCGGCTCCGGTCGATCTGCATGGGCCCATCGTACGCGAGCGCTATCCTCGCGGCTCGATGAGCACGTTCGTGAAGACAGCCGATCTGGTCGACGCCCACGACGCGGACGTCCGCTTCTGTCACTTGCCCTTCCGGCGCTTCGGCAGGCCCCGCGGCGTGCGCGGTGTCATCCGGACGGTGCGCACGTTCGAGGACAACACCCTCGTCCGCAAGTGCCTCGCGGAGGACGGCGCGGGCAAGGTGCTCGTCGTCGACGGCGCGGGCTCGACGCGCACGGCGCTCGTGGGCGACAAGCTCGCCGAGCTCGGTCGCGCGCACGGGTGGGCCGGCATCGTCGTGAACGGCGCGATCCGCGACTCGGTGGAGATCGAGGCGATGGACTTCGTCGTCTTCGCGCTCGGCACGTCGCCGAAGAAGAGCGCGAAGGGAGGCTACGGTCAGGTCGACGTGCCGGTGAGCTTCGGCGGGATCGAGCTCGTGCCGGGGCACGTGCTCTACGGCGACGACGACGGCATCCTCGTCGCGTCGCGCGCGCTCGACGTCTGATCAAAGCGCGCGATCGGTGCCGTGCCCCTGGATCATCAGGAGGTCTCCGTGCGCCGTGCGGACGGCGAGCGTGCACGTCGCGGAGAAGTCGTCACCGGGATCTCCGATCCCGAAGCTGTCGATGCGACGTACGTCGGCCTTGCCGATCGCGGCGTCGAGCTTAGCGGCGAGCGCGTCCTTCGTCGTGGGGTCGAGGTACTTCGCCGGATCCTCGAGGTCGTCGTCGGGACCGAGCGACGTGCGGAGGCCGCCGCCGTAGATCGCGCAGTCGCGGAGCGCGAGCCGCCGCGCGTCGCCGGTGAGGACGCCGCCGGGACCCGAACGCAGATCGCGATCGGCGAAACGGTCGAGCACGAGGACGGCGCCGCCTCCCGTCGCACGCTCGAGATCGGCCGAGACCGCGCGCACGTTCGCCTCGAGCGCGTCCGCCGCCTGCGCGCTCGCTCCTTCGGAGGCCGAGGCATCCGGAGAAGCGTTGGCGCAGCCGACGACGGCGAGCGCTATGACGAGCGAAGTGGCGATCGGCCCGAGCGAGAGCTTCATCGCACCGGGTCGATGCTACATGTGTGCCCGGGTGCGTCGGACCCTGGGGGCCGCCGGGAACTAGGTGGAATCCAGGGCTCGGCGCGCTCGGCACACCCTCCGCGCATCCGGTGATCTGGATCGCGCGGAGGTCGCGTGGAGGTCCCTGGGAGAGCGTCAGGAGCGCGGCGTCTGGGCCGTGCTGACGGCGATCTTCTTGGGCTGCATCTCCGGCACCTTCGCCACCGTCACCGTGAGCACGCCGTTGTGGAGGTCCGCAACGACGCGGTTCGGGTCGATGCCGTCGGGGAGCGTGAAGGCGCGCTGGAACGAGCCGTAGCTGCGCTCGTAGGCGTAGTACGTCTCCCGCTCCTCCTTCTTCTCCTGCTCACGCTTGCCGGAGATCGTCAGGCGGTGACCCATCAGGTTCACCTCGAGATCCTCCTGCTTGATGCCGGGTACGTCGGCGCGGAAGACGTAGCCGTCCTTCGTCTCCTTCACCTCGAACGCCGGCGTGAACGCCGCTTCGCCACGAAACGGCGTGATGTCACGGAACGGGTCCCAGCCGAGCAGACCGCGCATCAGCCGAGCCGGATCCCACTCTTCGTTCTGGGTCGCGAGCTGACGGTTCTCGGGGCCTCCTTTGCGTACGTTGATGTTGGACATGGTTCCCTCCTTGGCGGTTCGCGCCGGAGCTCTTCTCCCGCGCTCGCCAATGCGGGCGTCGAGCATCGCGTGTGCCACGGGGCACTGCTCGCGAGGCGCGAGCAATTTCGTGCTCCTGTGCTCGTGAGGGCATCCGCGCCGCGCGAGGTCACTGCGCCGGAGCGCATGCGTTGCGTCAGCGCGCGCGCGGAGCCCAGGCTTCGAGCAGCGCGAACCGCGCCGCGAACATCGCGCGCACCTCGCCCCAGCCCGCGCGTCCGCGGAACGCGACCCAGACCGCCGCCGTCTCGGCGAGGTCCTCGCGCGGATGCGTCGCCGCGTAGGCCGAGACGTCGTGGCCGTCCTCTTCTTCCGCTCGTTCCCAGGCGCGCCACTGCGCGTCGTCGAGGTCGCGGAGGCTCCACACGTGTGCGACCTCGTGCAGGAGCATGTCGGTCGGGTCGACCGTCGCGCGGAGGCGAGGGAAGACGAGCACGGTTCCGCTCGACCGCCCTTCCATGAACGTCCGGAAGCCCGGCATCGCAAAGTCGCGGGCGTAGTCCTCGTCGCGCGGGTTGCGGAACGGGACGAGCACGACGGAGTCGACTTCGTCGCGCGCGGAGCGCGGGAGGTCGGCGAGCGCGCGTGCTGCCTCTTCCGCGGAGAGGAGCGTTCCCTCGCGTGGGCCGGAGACGGGCGCGTCGATCTGGATCCGGCGGCCGTCGACCTCGAGCTCGTGCCGGACGGAGTCCTCCGGCGTTCCGTCGAGCTCCACCGTGCCGAGCGGCATCGGGCCGCGAAGCGTGTAGGGTGCACGCTCGTTGCGCGGCGTGAGCGCGAGCGTGGCGACGCTGCGCGGGCGGACGCGGGTGTGTCGCCACACCCCGAGGAGCATCTCCTTCTGCGCGTCGGGGGTGGCGGTGCTCCAGCGCGCGTCTTCGACGACCTCGCGGATCGCGACGCGGGCGCCTGTCGACCACGGGTTGTCTCGCCCGCCGAGGAGGGCGGAGAGCGCGCGCTTCTGGCCTTCGTCGAGTAACGCCCACCCCGGAGATCGTTCCGCTTCTCCGATCGCCATCGCAACGGCGTGCGGGTCGTCCTCGGCGATCGTCGCGCCGCCACATCCAGCTGCGAACGATGCGATCGACGCTGCGGCTGCGAGCGCGCGGAGGACGGCGAGTGACGATGAAACCTTCGGCCGAGAGTGCATTCCGAAGCGGTCGGATTGCAGCGCGCATGCCTCTGGCCGAGGGTGATCGACATCACTTCGTCACGATGCGATGCGACAGGTCACGTCAGCGATCGTCGGAGCTTTCTTGCGACACCGATGCGTGTGATAGCTTGCGAAGTCGGGGTGACTTGAATGCACACGAATCTCTTCAGCAGGAAGCGTCTCGCGTATGGTCTCGGCTTCGCGCTCGTCGCGGCGGGACTGGGTGTCGTCTACGGATGCTCGAGTGACGAGGAGCCCTCGATCACGGAGGAGACGAAGGACGGCGGCGGCGGCGGCACCGACGCCGCGAATGCCGGCGACACGGGCGGTCCGGTCGACAGCGGCGGAACGACGGGCCAGAAGGCGCGCGCCAACATCAAGCCGACGAGCGACGGCGGCACCGTGAACGGCACTGCGACGTTCGAGGCCGCTCCCGGCGGCGGCGTGAAGATGACGATTGCGATCTCGGGCGCGACGCCGGGCCTCCACGGCCTCCACGTCCACCAGGTCGGCGACTGCGGCGCGGCTCCGGACGGCGGCGCGCCGGGCACGGCGGCGGGCGGTCACTGGAACGTCGGCGACGCGGGCCACGGTTTCCCGTCGTCCGACGGCGGCGCCCACCACACCGGTGACATGGGCAACATCACGATCGGCTCGAACGGCACCGGCAGCTACACGTTCACGAACACGCAGTGGACGATCGCGCCGGGCACGTACTCGGTCGTCGGGCACTCGGTCGTGTTCCACGCCGGCTCCGACGACGGCGTCTCGCAGCCGACCGGCGACGCCGGCGCGCGTCCGGGCTGCGGCGTGATCATCCTCGAGTGAGCTGACATCTCGGATGTCGGACGAGGCCACTTCCGCGAGGAGGTGGCCTCGTCGTCTTTGTCCGCCGCTCACTCCGGGCTGCGAAGCGCGTCGACCGCCTTCTCGAGCTCGTCGAGCTGCTGACCGGTGCGATCGCGCCATGTCGACCACTCCGCATCGGGCGCGGTCGAGAGCGCACGCAGCGCCCCTTCGACGTCGCGGTGCTCGGCCGTGTAGCGGAGCCATGCCTTGTCGAACGCGCTCTTCTTCGCGGGGTCGTAGGCGGCGCTCCGCGCATGCGCGTCGTTCGCCTTGCCGTCGAGCTGGGCGAGGCGCGTCTCGAGCTTCGATCGCGTCTCCGCGCGCTCGCGCGCCATCTTCTGGTGCGCTTCGGCGTTCTCCTGCGCCGCGGCCGAGACATTCGACTGGCTGCTCGCTTCGAGCTCGGCGATCTCGCGCTGGTGGCGCGCGTTCATGTCCTCCAGCTCGGCGGGGCTCGCCCCGCGCCGCGTGGCCTCGTAGCGCTCCTGGCTCTGGCGTGCTTCGAGCTGGCTCCGGGCTGCGGCGCGGTCCTGCCTCGCGCTCGTGAGCTCCGTCTCCGCTTCGCGCACGTCGCGTGCGGGCTTGTGGCTGCAGCCCACCGCGAGCGCCGTCGAGCACAGCACGGCGAGCAACGTTCGTCGTTTCATCGCGAGACCTCCTTGTGCCCCGGCGACGTCTGCAGCACGCGTGCCGTCAGTGCTGGTGCTTCGCGGTCGCGGCGAGATAGGCGGCCGTGATCTCGGCTTCGTCGACGACCCCGAGCACGCGCCCGGTCGCGTCGGTCACGAGCAGCTCACGCATGCCCTGCGCGAGCATGACCTCGAGCGCGACGTGGAGGTTGTCGTCCTGCGAGATCGCGATCGGCGCCGCCATGAGGTCTTCCGCGATGGCGAGCTCGACCGCCTCCGGCTCGACGGCCGCGGTCCGCAAGATCTCGGTCGTCACGACGCCGACGAGCTTGCCCGCCTCGTCGAGCACCGGGAACGCATCCTGCCAATCGGACGTGGCGATCCCGCGGAGGACGTCGCGTGCCGGCGTCTTGCGGCGGAACGACACGAGCTCGCGTCCGCCGACGAGCACCGTCGAGATCCGGATCTCCTCGAGGAGGTCGACGATGAGGTCGTCGCGGTGCGCGGGCGAGTCGCGCTTGGTCGGGACCTGCGCGTGGTAGAGCGACCGGTTCCGGAGCGCGATGAAGGCGATGCCTTCGGCGAGCATCAAGGGGACGAGGAGGTCGTAGCTGCCGGCGAGCTCGCACGTCATGACGAGCGAGCCGATCGGCACGTGCGCGAGGCCGCCGTAGAACGTCCCCATCCCGACGAGCGCGAACGCGCCGGGATCGATCCGCGGATCGTGGAGGAGGAGCTTCGCCGCGAGGCCGAACGCGCCGCCGAAGATGCCGCCGAGGACCATCGAGGGACCGAAGTCGCCCGCGCTCCCGCCGGAGCCGACCGTGAGCGCGGTCGCGGCGATCTTGAGGACGCCGAGGACGAGGAGGACCTCGACCGCGCGCCATCCGGACGGGAACCAATCCGCACCGGTGATCGCCACCTGCGCCGCGCCGTAGCCGCCGCCGAGGAGGCCGAGGCCCTGGCCTTCGCCCATGTGACGGCCGAGGCCCCAGATGACGGGCGTGACGAGGAGGCCGAGCGCGAGGGCGCCCATCGCCGGCTTCGACCAGGCGGGACCGCCGATCCGCGCGGTGATCCTCTTCACGCCCTCGAGCGTGGAGACGAACGCGGCCGCGGCGAGGCTGATCACGATCGCGAGCACCCCGTACAGCCAGAGGTGGCCGGGCACGAACGGGTACTTCGGGGCGTGCGCGAAGAGGGCGTCGCCCATCGCCATCGACCCGTCGACCGCGCCGAAGCTCGCGATGAAGACGGAGTACGAGACGACGCTCGCGAGGACGGACGGCACGAGCGCGTCCGACTCGAAGTCGTTCGAGTGCAGCACCTCGACCGCGAGGAGCGCGGCGCCGAGCGGCGTGCGGAAGACGGCCGACATGCCAGCGGCGGTGCCGGCGACGAGGAGGATGCGCCGCTCGCGGGTGCTCACGCCGAGCGCGCGGCCGACGAGCGAGCCGATCGATCCGCCGATCTGCATCGTCGGTCCCTCGCGTCCCCCGGAGCCGCCGAAGCCGAGCGTGAAGACGGACGCGAGCACTTTCACGAAGGGCACGCGCCTTCTCACCGCGCCGCCCTTGTTGTGGAACGCGTCGATGATCGCGTCGGAGCCGCCGCCGCGGGTCTCGGGCGCGAAGGTCGAGACGAGGCCCGCGGCGAGCGCACCGACGGCGGGCACGAAGAGGAGGAGCCACGGGCGGAACGGCGTCGTCCCGCGCGGCAGGCCCATTCCTTCGCCGGCGGCGCGGAGCGGGGCGTAGCCCGCGAGCCGCTCGAGGACGAAGTGCTGCGTGAGGTCGAGCGCCTGCACGAAGAGGACGCCGACGACACCGACCGCTGCACCGACGGCTGCCGCATGGAGGAGGAGGCGCCCGAGGAGCTGCAGCGTGAGCGGCGCGCGGGTCGCGAGGCTCCCGTCGAAGAGCGCGGTCAATCGGCGGACGACGGGCGCGGGCAGGGCACCGCGCCGCCGTGTCGACGGTGGCGGCGGTGTCGCGCTGCTCGAATGGGACGCCATGGGCGAACCCCCTGTGTAGATCAGGGCGGTCCCGGGCGGTAGGTGAACGCTTTGGGGACCAACGGATTCCGCCGAAAAGCGGCCCGATCGCACCTCCTCCTCACCGCTGCGCGCTGCTTCCTCATCGCTTCCTCACGGGTCCTCACGGCTGGCTCCGCCGCGCACGCGTCCTAGCGGAAGGCTCATGCGTAGCTTCCTCACCGCCTTCCTCTTCGCTTCGACCCTCGCGGGCGTCTCTCTCCTGCCGCGCGCCGCGCTCGCCGGTGATGTCCTCTCCGTCGGCGTCGGTGCCCTCGGTGGCGCGGGCGTCGTCGGCCTGAGCAAGCCGGGCGACACCACGATCGCCGTCGGCGGCGCGACCGGCCAGGACACGTCCTATCCCGGGTTCTTCGGCGGCACCGTGGGCGCCGGCCTCTCGCTCGACGCACGCCTGATCGGCATCCTCGGCGTCGAAGCCGATCTCTTCTATGCGTTCGGCGAGAAGGGAAGCGGCGACCTCACGCTCAGGCCGACGAAGTACAACATCGAGATCGGTCAGCCGGCGCTCCACGTGCCCGTGCTCGTGAAGGGCGTCCTGCCGATCGGCATCGTCCGTCCATTCGTCGGCTTCGGTCCCGAGTTCGTCCTCCCCGGCAAATCGACCGCGAAGGTCGACCTCGCGGGCATCTCGACGAGGATCGACGCGCGTGCGGACTCGTACACGCTGCTCACCCTCGCATTGGGCGTCGAGATCAAGCTCCCGCTCCCGGCGATCGACCTCCGGATCCCGATCGCCCTCCGCGGGAGCCTGAACCCGAGCACGAGCGACAAGGTCACCGATCGCCGCGACATGGCGCTCGCCGGCACCCAGATCACGGGCATCACGTACAAGTCCGAGTGGCAGTACCAGGGGATGGTCACGGCTGGGGTGGCTTACTGGTTCTGACCCCAATTCGATTCCCCCGCGCCCGTCCTCGCGAGACAATCGAGGGATGGGGTTCGAGATCCGCGTCGACTGTCCGTCGTGCCGCGTCGAAGGCGCGCGCGTCGAGACGTGGGACACGGACACTCCGAGCGCGCGGCTCGGGATGCCGGAAGCCGCGCGCTGCTCGCTCTGCGCGCATGCAGACCGGGGCACCCTCTCGCTCGCGACCACGCCGTTCCCCGGCGAGGGGTGCCCGAAGTGCGGCGCGACCCTCGACGAAGCGAGCCTCGAAGCACACCGCTGCCCGTACTGCGGGACCGGGGGCACCCTCGAAGAGGTGAGCCCCGGCCGGCGCTTCTCGACCGAAGCCGACCTCGAGACGGCGCTCCACGCGTGGGCGCGTGAAGAAGGCCTCGCCTCGAGCAGCGACCTCCTCGAGGCCTACTTCGTCCTCCCCACCGTCGCCGAGATCTTCACCGCGCTCTCCCGCGGTGAACGCGTCGAGACCACGTTCGACGTCGCCGACTACCTCTTCTCCTCCGGCGGGACCGCGACGAGCGGCACGGAGGAAGGAGCCGCCCCCGTCGTCGCGCGCGCCTCGATCCCGCCGGCGCCCGTCACCGTCCGGATGAGCCAGCCCGTCTCGATCCGTCCGACCGGCGGCCCGCGCGAGGAGCTCCTCGCGCTTGCGTCCGTCGCGGCGGCGGACGGTGAAGCGAGCTTCGACGACCAGCAGGTCCTGTTTCGTGCCGCGGAACGGCGGCAGATGGCACCGCTTCCGCCGGAGGACGTCCGCGTGTGGCGTCCGAACGAGATCCCCGCGCCCGGCACCCTCGTCGACCGCGAGCGCGTCTTGGAAGAGATGCTCCAGCTCGCCTGGGCCGACGGTCAGCTCGATGCGAGCGAGCTCCGCGTGATCCGCGATTTTGCGCGGGCATGGGGGATCGACCCGCAGCGCGTCCAGGACTGGATCGCCGCCTACGACTTCGGAGCTTCGGGCTCGTTCGAGCGCTGGCTCCGCCGATTCGCGTTCTTCTTGTTCCCCGCGAGGTGATCTCCCGTCATGCAGCAGCCGCCCCCGCCGAACGTCCCGTATCCCGGCCTGCCTCCGCAGCCCGGCGCCGCTGCACCGCCCGCGGGCATCCCGAACGCGCCGCCCGGCCAGAGCGGCCAGCGCGAGAAGATCGCGCAGGTCGGAACCCAGTTCCGCGCCGTGCTCCAGAACGTCGAGCGCGTCATCCTCGGCAAGACCGACGTCATCGCGCGCGTGCTCGCGGCGATGTGCGCGGGCGGGCACGTGCTCCTCCTCGACGTGCCCGGCGTCGGCAAGACGATGCTCGCGCGATCGATCGCGGCGTCGATCCATTGCTCGTTCAAACGGATCCAGTTCACGCCCGACCTCCTCCCGCTCGACATCACCGGCAACAACGTCTTCAACCTTCGGAAGAAGGCGTTCGAGTTCGTGCCCGGCCCCGTGTTCGCGAACCTCGTCCTCGCCGACGAGATCAACCGCGCGACCCCGAAGACGCAGGCCGCGCTCCTCGAGGTCATGGCGGAAGGGCAGGTCACGGTCGACGGCACGACCCACGTCCTCCCGCAGCCGTTCCTCGTCATCGCGACGATGAACCCGCTCGAGCACGACGGCACGTTCCCGCTCCCGGCCGCGCAGCTCGATCGCTTCTCGATCCGCGTCTCGATGGGCTTCCCGCCGCCGGACGCCGAGATCCGGATGCTCGACGTCCACATGGGCAAGGACGTCGCGATCGGCGCGCTCGCGCCGGTGCTCGGGACCGACGAGTTCCTCGCCTGGCAGAAGCTCCTGCCCTCGATCTACGTCGCCGAGAGCGTGAAGCGGTATGCGGTGAACGTCGTCACCGCGATGCGGAGCGACACGGCTTGCCTCACCCCGCCGAGCCCGCGCGCTACCTTGATGTGGCTCCGGATGGCGATGGCGATGGCGATGCTCCAGGGACGCGACCACGTGCTGCCGAGCGATCTGCAGGGCTGCGCCGTCGACGTCCTCGCGCATCGCGTCGTCGTCTCCGGTCAGCGCAACGGCGGCGCCTACGTCGACTACGTCGTCCGGCAGGTCCCCGTCGAGAGATGACGATGCTGTCGAGCGTCCGCCCGCGGAAGCACCAGCCGACTTCGCGGATCGCGAAGGAGAGCGTGCTCGTCGCGTGGCTGTTGCTCGGCGCGTTCGGCGGCCATCGGTTCGTGCTCGGCGGCTACACGATCGGCGGCCTCTACCTCCTCGTCACGCTCTCGACCTGCTTCCTCGGCGGCTTCGTCGGGATCGGCGACGGCTTCCTCCTCCTCCTCGGCACGCCGAAGGATCAGCACGGCCTGCCCGTCGTGTGGTCGTGGCAGCGAGGGAAGCTGTCGATCGATCCGCTGGAGGAGGGGACCTATACGTCCGGCGAGTCCGTCGCGCGCATCCTCGGCAACGTCGCGCTCCTCTTCTTCCTCCCCTACGTCGTCGTCGCCGGCGGGCTCACGCTCTTCGAGACGAGCGAGGTGCAGCAGACGGCTTCCCGCTTCGGCCTCTTCACGTCGCTCCTCCTCGCGCCGCTCTTCCTGATCCAGCTCCTCGGCACCGTCCGGAAAGCGCGCGCGCAGATCGAGCTCCTCCGGAAGGCGAATGCCTCGACGCGCCGGACGCGGCTCGACGCGATCGCGCGTTCGGCGAGCATGCTCACCCCGCGGGGGGCGCTCGTCCTCCTCACCGGCCTCGCGTTTCTCGTCCTCGCGCTCGCGTACCACTGGGCGCAGCTCGGCGTGATCGCCGTTCTCGCGCTCGTCGCGTTCTACCTCGTCACGTCGGCGTCGGCGCTCCTCAGCTCGTTCATCGTCGGGCGCTTCTCGAACAACCTGCTCGAGCGCGGCGCGGTCGTCCATCGCCAGTTCGCGCCGCACGTCGCGCGCGCGGGCGATCCGGTGAAGGACGTCCTCGACGTGAAGGGCGTGCCCGTCCCGCCCGGGTTCTTCCTCACCGTGTCGGGGACGCTCCCGACGCGGCTCGCGACGGAAGTGCGCCACGTCCTCGTCCCGAAGTCGCGCGAGGAGCGGCTCTCGCTCACCGTGTTCCTCGAGCGCACGCCGCGCGGCACCTACGACGCGCCGCCGCTCCGGATCGCGTTCACCGATCTGCTCGGCCTGACGAGCGCCAACGTCGCGTCGCTCGCGACCGCGCGCCTCCGCGTCCTCCCGGCGGTACGGCCGGCGCAGGTCGTCCCGCCTCCGCCGACGAGCACGGAGGAGCCCGACATCCTCTCGCGCCCGCATCGCTTCCCGACCGAGGATCTCTTCCGCTTCCGCGAGTACGTCGCCGGCGACGACACGCGGCGGATCCACTGGGAGGCGTCGCTCCGCTCGGGGCGGATGATCGTGAAGACGCCCGACAGCCGCGAGAGCTCCGCGAAGCGCGTCGTCGTCGCGCTCGACACGTGGGTCCCGCCCGACTGGCTCGATCATACGATCGTGATCGACGACGCGCTCGACTCGTGTGTCGAGGCATGGCTCGCGGTCGGGCAGCGGCTCGTCGAGCAGGGCGAGAAGGTGACGCTCCTCCTCGTCGCGCGGGCGGAGGACGGGACGCTCCGCCCCGAGATCGTGCCGGCGACGGGCGGTAACCACGCGCATGCGCTCGACGCGGGGGCGCGGGCGGAGTGGCAGTCGACGTTCCGGATCGAGGACGTCCTCGACTTCGGCGTGCGCGGCGTCGCCGCGACGCGCGAGCGCCCGACCGAAGAGGTGTCGTTCGACAACGCGATCGTCGTCTCGATGCGCCTCGCCGCGCCGAACCTCCCGCGCGTCGCGCGCGAGACGACGTGGGTGGTGTTCGATCCGAACGACGCGCTCGGTCCGCCGCCGAAGAAGCCGCTCGAGCTGTGGGTCGACTACGACGACTCGGGCCGCACGTTCTCGTTCAAGGAGCTCGTGAAGCGCGCCTTCCTCCTCCCGTATCCGGTCGGCGCGGAGGAGAACGGCGTCGTCGCGCGGATGAAGAGCCTCGAGCGGCGGCTCGAAGACCGGTCGCACCGCCTCGCGCTCCGGCAGAGCGCGGTGTGGGCAGGGCGGCAGGCGCTCAACGCGCTCCTCGCCCAACCGGATGCCGTCTACAAGCTGGAGACCGCGGGAGGGCAGCATCGGCTCGTCGGGATGAAGGGCTCCGCGCGCGCCGCGCGGGCGGTCGACGTCCACCAAGGGCAGCGCTCGGCGTCGTCCGGCGCGGCGAGGCACCCGTGAGCATCCGGACGACGCTCCGTCGGACGTGGCCGGTCCTCCTCTCGTACGGGGTCTTCTCGGCGTGGGGGCTCGGGTGCTTCGTGATCAGCATCTTCCTCTCGACGGCGGGCCTCTCGTCGGCCGGGCCGGAGGCGATGCTGATCCTCGTCGGGATCCTCGTCGCGGCCGCGGTCGGGCACGTGATCGGCAACCTGCTCGGCCTCGCCGGGCTCCGGCTCGCGCCGGTGCTGGTCCTCTTCGGTCTCCTCTTCGCCGGGGCGGCGGTGGCGGGTGCGGTCGCGGGCGAGCTCGCCGCGTTCGTGTTCGTCGGCGTGCTCGCGGCGATCGGCGGCTATCTCGGGATCGCGAGCCGGCTCGACGTCGTCGCGTCGTGGTACCCGCTCTCGTTCGCGGTCGGTGCCGCCGTGTTCTGGATGAACATGCACGGCAAGGTCGCGGAGTTCTCGAGCGGCGAGAAGCACGCCGTCTGGGACTGGTTCTCGCTCCTCTGCGTGTCGGGGTCGGCGTTCCTGATGCTCGTCTTCCTCGCGACGCGGCAGTCGCTCGGTCTCACGGTCTGGCAGGAGGTCGGGCGGCGCAGGCGGCAGGACGCGGCGGCGCCGGACGTCGCGGTCGCGCGTCCGGGGCGGGGGAGCCTCCTCGTCCTCCTCCTCTTCACCGTCGCCGTCATCGGCGGCACCGCGCTGATCTCGCCGTACCTCTTCCGCACGCATGCGGCCGAGGGCAAGGACGGGAGCTCCGAGACCGAGCAACAGCAGAAGAAGCAGACGAAGAAGAAGCAGACGGGCCGCGGCGAGCGCGAAGCCCGCAACGGCGAAGGGCAGGGCGAAGGCGAGGAGGAGGGCGAGGGCTCGATGAAGCCCGACACCGACGGCGCGAAGCGCGCCGCCGCCGAAGCGATGACGGGCGCGCTCCAGCTCCTCGCGTGGCTCCTCGCGATGGTGATCGCGCTCCTCTTGCTGCTGTTGCTCCTCGGACCGCCGCTCCGTCGTCGGTTCCTCCTCCGCCATCTCGAGAGGCCGCTCTGGCCGGTCCCGCCGACGTCGCGCGTGATGAACCTCTGGCGACGTGCGCTCGCGGCGCTCGCGGTCGTCGACGTCGTGCCGACGCCGGGAGAGTCCCCTCGTGACTTCGCCGCGCGCGCGGAGCGCGAAGCCGGCGAGCACCTCGGCCCCGACGCCGCGCTCCTGAAGGACGCGGCCGCCGTCGTCGAGAACATCGACTATGCGGGCCGCGGCCTCGGCGCGGAAGACGAGACCAAGATGCGCGACATGGTCATGCGCCTCGTGCGCTCGGTCGAACCGCGGATGACGCTGAAGAAGAAGCTGGCGGCCTCGTGGGGGCGTGCGCCGGAAGTGGAGTGAGCCGTTCGCGATCCGAACACGTTCGATTGCGCACACCGGCACAACGCGGCACGGCGAGGCCTGCGTCGCAACACGCGTTTCGCGGCACGGTCGAGTAGGTCCGGATCCTGCTAAGCGCGCCCACGATGCATCGCAGGATCGTCTCGTCGCTGGTGCTCCTCGCGGGCGCCGGCTTGCTGCTGCCTGTACTCAGCGCCGAGTCGTCGGCGGCGCCGCCCGTCTCCGATGCCGCCGGCGCCGTCGCACCGCGCACGGTCGCGACGCGGATCCACGGCGAGCTCCGCACGCGGCTCCGCACGAGCGCGCGCGGCATGCTCTGGGCCACCGGCCCGCGGGGGGACCGCGCGATCCAGCGGGACGTGGCGGCCGCGATCCGGTTCGAGGCGCCCCCGACCGCCGAGCGCCTCGCCGAGCTCGCGGCGCGCGGCGTCCGGTTCTCCTCGACGACTCCGACGCTCTCCGGTGCCTACCTCGCCCATGTCGACGAAGCCGGCCTCGACGCGCTCGAGGCCGCTTCCGACGTCGCGCGCGTCTCGCCGGACGCCTTCGTCCACGCGCCGCGTCCGAGCGAGGAGAGCGCGCTCGGCGTCATCCATGCCGTCGACACGATCGAAGCCTTCCGCGCGAAGGACGGCACCGAGCTCGACGGCCGCGGCACCGTCATCGGTGACCTCGACTCGGACGTCTACGTGTTCCATCCCGCGTTCTTCCGCGCCGACGGCGGCTATCACGCGTTCATCGACGTCGACGGCGACGGCGTCCTCACCCTCGACGTCGACGGCGTCGACCTCGACGAGGACGGCACGGTCGCGCCGAACGAGGTCCTCCACCGCGTGAAGCAAGGGACGCTCGACTACTACACGAACAAGAAGGAGGACTGGGCCGAGGTCGCGCCGAACCGCGACGTCCTCTACCTCGACGCGAACGGCAACGGCAAACGCGACTTCGGCGCGTCGTTCCCCGAGAGCACGCCGGGCTACGGCGAGCCGATGTTCGTCCTCGACGACGCCGACGGCGACGGCGTGCTCCGCACGACCGAGAAGCTCGCGCGGCTCGGCACGAGCAAGATCCGCGGCGTCTTCGCCGACAAGCCCTATCTCCGCGGCGACGCGAAGAACCCGCTCTCGAAGTACACGGTGGAGGGCGAGAGCGGGGACGAGCTCTTCGAGATCGCCGGCCACGGCACGGCGACGACCGGCGTCCTCGTCGGTGGACAGGGCGTCGGTCGTCCGCTCCAGGGCGTCGCGCCCGGCGCCGAGGTCCTCGTCGCGAGGACCGGGCGGGAGAACATCCTGGAAGGCATGCAGTGGCTCGTCGATCGCGGCGCGAACGTCCTCCTCACCGAGTACGCGCCGTGGGTCGCCGTGAGCCTCGACGGCTCGTCCGAGCTCGAGACGTTCCTCGACGCCGCGCGCGCGAAGGGCATCCTCACCGTGAGCCCCGCCGGCAACCTCGGCGGCAGCAACAAGCACGTCACCCTCTCGCTGAAGCCGGGAGCAACATCGTCCCGGTCGAGACCGACTACGTCTTCGCCTCCTCGCGCGCGCTCTACTTCTCGTTCCACCACATGGGCGGTAACCGGAAGCTCACTGCGCGCGTGCGCGCGAAGGGCTTCGACTGGATGGCGGTGCCGGTCGACCCGAACGGCGTCCAGCTCTTCGACGGCATCTACGGCGCGGCGACCGAGACGGTCACGCCGCGCGGGACGCACGAGCTCCACGTGTACCTCGGCAAGCGCGCCGGCGCGCTTCCGTCGGACGGGTGGGAGGTCGATCTCGTCGCCGACGACGGCGCTCCGCTCCGCGTCGAGGGCTACGTGAGCGACGAGGTCTCCGGCTGGCGCGGCGGCGCGTCGTTCCGTGACGGCTCCGACGCGCTCACGATCTGCAACCCGGCGACGGCGGACTCCGCGATCCGCGTCGGCGCGTTCGCGTTGATCGAGGTCCCGATGGCAGGCGGGAAGCCCGGCGAGCTGCTCTCCTATTCCTCGCGCGGTCCGCTCCTCCGCGGCGGCGACGGGATCGACATCGGCGCGCCGACCGACGCGCTCGCGGCAGTGACGCCGCTCGCCTCCGGCGCGATGGGCTGGATGCCGTTCGGCGGGACGTCGGGCGCCGGTCCCCACGTCGCGGGGACGCTCGCCCTCATGCGCCAGGCGCTCCCCGGCGCATCCGCCGAGGAGCTCCGCCAGAAGCTCCTCACCGGCGCGAAGAAGGACGCGCTCGTCGACAAGGCAGGCCGGACCGCGTTCGGGCAGGGCCGGCTCGACGTCGCCGGCGCGCTCGGGATCGCGCCCGTGACCGGCACCGCACCGAAGCTCGTCGCCGTCGTCGAGAACGACAAGACGACCAAGCCCGTGCTCCGCCTCGACGTCACCGACGACGAGCCCGCCGAGACGATGCGCGTCCGTTGGGACCTCGACTACGACGGCGTGCCCGACACCGAGTGGGAGCCGCTCGCGCCGCACGCGTTCGAGGGCAAGGAGCCCGGCCTCCAGTGGGTCCGCGCCGAAGTCCTCGATCGCCAGGGCCACGTCACGAGCACGACGGCACAGCTCGAGGTCGGCACCGTTCCGCCGCCCTCACCCGACGCGGAAGCGAACGCAGACAGCGGCTGCGGCTGCCACGCGACGCCTTCGCGCGCGCCGGGGTGGAGCTTCGGCGCGATCGCGTTGTTCGCGCTCGCTTTCGTCCGTCGTCGCCGTTCGTGACGTAGCCTCCCCTGCCTCCGGCCGGTCGCTTGCCTCGTGCTCGCTCCGTCGTATAGTTTCCCTGTACAGGGAATCGTTATGGTGCAGCTCCTCTCTACGACTGAAGTGGTCGCCTTGACCGGGCTCGAGGAGCGCCGTGTCCGGAAGGACGTGGAGTACGGCGTGGTCGCGTCCAAGAGCCCGCCCCGCTTCGAGCTCGCGGACGTCGTCTACTTTCGCGCCGTCGCGGAGCTCGGGCTCGAGCTCGACGTCGAAGGGCGCCGACTTCTCCACGATCGCATCGCAGGAGCCTTCCGCGCGAAGCCGTTGCCGCGCCGACTGCCCCTCAGCGGAGTCCTCGAGCTGAAGCTCGACGAGATCGTCGAGAGCGTGACGAGGACGCTCTCGCGCTTCGAGAAGTGGAAGGCAAGGCTGGTTCAGGACGACGCGATCCTGGGAGGGGAGCCCGTGTTCCCGCGAAGCCGCCTTGCCGTGCGCCAGATCGGAGGGATGCTCCTCAGAGGCGCGCCGGTCGACGAGTTGAAGGACGACTATCCGCAGCTCAACGACGAGGACCTCGAGCTCGCGAAGCTGTTCACCGTGGCATACCCTCGCGTCGGTCGACCTCGTGAAGCTGCTCCTCGATGAGAACATCTCGCCCAGCATCGCGGGGGAGCTCGCGCGACTCGACGGTATCGACGCCTGTCACGTCCGCGATCGCGGCCTGCTTGCCGCGACCGACGCCGAGGTCCTCGAGCGCGCCTACGCCGAGGACCGCGTCCTCGTCACGGCGAACGTCGCCGACTTCGTGAAGCTCGCCCGCGCTCGCGAGCTGCATCCTGGGATCGTCCTCCTCGAGGATGGCGCCCTCCCGCGAGCCGAGCAGCTACGACTGATACGCGTCGCGGCTGTCACCGTCCGCGAGCTGGGCGACCTGGTCAACAAGGTGGTTTGGGTTGCCGCCGACGGGAGCACACGTTTCGCCGAAGTCCCGCCCCCGTGATCGAGCGCCATCGCCGTTCCTAGCGACAAACTTTTCCGAGCGACGAGCCCGAGGGCATGCTCTCCGGCATGATCCGCTCGATCACCCTCGGCTCGTTCGTCCTCGTCGCCCTCGTGCTCTCCACCGGATGTGGAAGCGACAGCAGCGAGGCCGAGCGGCTCTCCTACAAGGACGCGAAGGGCCGCTCGTGCACGACCGAGCGCGGCGCCGTCCCGCCGACCGCGACGTGCGATCAGCCTCCGACGCCGTCGGTGGCGTGCGCCGGTGGCTCCACCGCCTGCTACGACGTCGGCCTCGGCCGCGACGTCGACGAGACCGGCAAGCAGCTGAGCGGAAAATCCGTGCTCCGCAATTGCGCGGCGTGCTGCAACTTCAGCACGAACAGCTCGACGACCACGTCGAAGGACTGCGCCCTCGTCACGTGCACGACCGCCGCCGACTGCCTCGGTTACAACACCGCGCAGTGCAACAACGGCCGCTGCGAGATCCCGTAGCTCAGGGGTTCGCCGCGCACGCGCCGTCCGACGCGACCGACACGCCCGCGCCCGCCGCGCGGCACGCGTTCGAGTACGTCTTGCCGTCGCAACCGCAGACCGGGAGGAAGAGCGCGGTGCACATCTCGGGGCGGTACGCGCACGCGCCCGGGACGTCGGCCGCGCCGCACGAAGCCGACGGCGCGTGGTTGCAGAACTGGCCCGCGCCGCACGCGGCGAGGCCGCGGCTCCCGCACGCCTTGCCCTCGCGCGCCGTCACGCGGAAGTAGAATTCGCTCGCGATCACCTTCGGCCCGCAGTTCGTCGCCTTCGCCATGCACTTCGGCATGACGAGGCTGCCGGCCACGACGAGGCCCTCCTGCGTCGCGACCGCCGAGAGGGCGCGGTTCTGCGTGTCCGCGTCCGCGACGGTGTCCGTCCGGTCGACGAGCACCCCGAGGATCGGGTGCGTGTCCTTCGTGTTGAGCTCCGTCGCCGACGTCGACGGGCACGGCGTCGTGATGCAGCGGACGCCGTTGTCGGCGGCGCGGAAGAACGTGCCCTCCGCCTTGCTGCCGGTCGCGCCGAGCCAGACCTCGGTGCCCTTCAGCGTGCCGAGCGTCATTCCGTTGAAGGCCTTCTTGTACTGGCGCGCCTTCACGATCGCCTTGCCGATCGTGAGCGCATGGACCATCTCGTCCTGCTCGCGCGTGGAGAGGCCGGTGCCCTTCAGCGTGATCTCCGAGACGTAGCACTCGTCCTGCAGCGAGCCGTCGGAGCAGCGGGTCTTCGCCTCGTTGACGCGCTTCACGAAGACGCCGCCGCACATCGGGGACATGCACTTGCGGAAGTCCTGGCGGGTCACGACGAAGAAGCCCGTGTTCGCGGCCGCGTTGAGCTCCTCGGCGGCTTCCTCGACCGGGCTCTCTTCCGCATCGGCGCCTTCCGAGGACGTGTCGGCGGCGCAGCCGGGGAGGGGAGCGGCCGCGGCGAAGAGCGAAGCGAAGAGGAAGAAGCGGAAGGACGAGGTCTTCATGTTGGCGCTGCGGTAGCACCCGAAGGCATCGCGTCAAGGCGAGTCACGTGTGCGTTCGCATTGACGTCTTCTCGTCTCCGGGAGAGGGAAGATCCCGCCCATGCGCCGCGTACTCGTCCGATCCGCCGGCGGTTACGAGAAGCTCGAGATCGTCGAGGCACCCGACCCCACGCCGGGCGAGGGCGAGGAGCTCGTCCAGGTCCAGGCGATCGGCGTGAACTACGCGGACTGCATCGTCCGGATGGGGCTCTACGAGTCGGCGAAGACCTACGTCGGCTGGCCGATCACGCCCGGGTTCGAGGTCGCCGGCACGACGCCGGACGGCCGGCGCGTCGTCGCCCTCACCCGATTCGGCGGCTACGCGTCGCACGTCGTCGTCCCGAAGCACCAGGTCTTCCCGCTCCCGCGTGGGTTCTCGATGGCGCAGGCGGCGGCCTTCCCGGTCGTGAACCTGACCGCGTACTACGCGCTCTTCGAGCTGTCGAAGCTCCGACCGGGGATGCGCCTCCTCGTGCACTCGGCCGCGGGCGGCGTCGGGTCGGCGCTCGTCACGATGGGCAAGCTCGCCGGCTGCGAGGTCGTCGGCGTCGTCGGCGCTCCGCACAAGGTGCAGCACGTCCGCGACCTCGGCGCCGACCACGTCATCGACAAGTCGAAGGACGATCTCTGGGCCGCCGCCGAGCGGATCGCGCCGAAGGGCTACGACGTCGTTCTCGACGCGAACGGGATCGAGACGATCGGCAAGAGCTTCCGTCACCTCGCGCCGACGGGGCGTCTCGTCGTCTACGGCTTCGCCACGATGCTCCCGCGCGGCGGCAAGGGCAAGCCGAGCTGGCCGAAGCTCGCCGTCGACTTCCTCCGGACGCCTCGCTTCGACCCGCTCACGATGACGAACGAGAACAAGAGCGTGATGGCGTTCAACCTCTCGTACCTCTTCGAGCAGAAGGACCTCCTCGCAGAGGCGATGGCGGCGCTCTTCGCCTGGGTCGACGCCGGAAAGCTCCTTCCGCCGGCGGTCACGACGTTCCCGTTCGCCGACGTCGCCGAAGCCCACCGCACGCTCGAGCTCGGGAAGACGATCGGGAAGCTCGTCCTCGTCCCCTGATCCGCGCTTTCGCTTCTCTCCAGAGCGAGTAGGCTCCGCGCGCGCATGCGCCCGCCGGAGAAGCTCGCCCCCCACGCTCGCTACGTCCGCATCGACGGAGACCGCCGCGTCGCGCTCACCTCGCTCGAGGCGCCCGAGGCCCCCGAAGCGATCTGCGCCTTCGACTTCGTCGACCCGTCCCGCGCCGGCGCCGAGGACGTGAGCTGGCTCGGCGAAGAGCCGCTCCTCGTCCGTCCGCTCCGTGCCTTCGGCAGCCCGCCGCTGCTCCTGCCGTTCGCGCGGAGCCGTCGCACGGGCGTGCGCGAGATCACGGCGTTCGAGCCACGGATGACGCGGCTCTGGGAGCGCTTCTCCGTCGACGTCGGCGTCGCCGTCGAGCGGAGCGCCGCGTTCCTCGCCGCGCGTGCGTTCGAGCGACCGGGCCCCAAGCACCGCGTCCTCGTCCTCGAGGACGGCGACCGTTACGCGATGCGTGCACTGTGCATGTTCACGAGCGAGCCGCGGGAGGCTTCCGGCAAGCGCGTCGGCACCGTGCTCGAGCTCTTGCACGACCGGAGCGTGACCGGGATGCGTGCGGCGTCCCATCTGCTCGGGCTCGCCGTGCGCGAGATGAGCGACGCCGGCGCGGAGGCCGTGACCGCATGGTCCCTGCCGCACTCGGGGAGCTTCCCGATGTTCGTGCGCCATGGCTTCTTGCCCGTGCCCCGCTTGCTCGGCGCGACGAAGCCGCGCGTCTTCGGCGTGCGATCGTTCGAGCCGGAGCTCTCGCCGATCGTCGTCCGCCGCGAGCACTGGTACCTGAGCTCGCTCGACGACAGCGCGACCGAGGCCGCCCCGGCCTGACCCTCGCTCCATGGCATGCGCGCTGCAGCCCGCCCTCCCGCAAAAGGAGGACTCCCATGCAGACGCAGAACATCGGCGCGAGCGAGATGAACTACGACCCCGGCTACGACCTCGCGGGTGACGAGGAGCTCGGCGGCTTCGGCGCGAGTGGCGGCCTCTCGCGGATGGAGGCGGTCGGCCTGCGCGAGAAGCTGTCGGTCGGGATGCCGTCGCAGCCGCTCTTCGGCGTGCTCCCGCTGGCGCGCGTCATCCCGCAGGACATCCACTCCGTCGCCGACTACGTGAACGGCCTCAGCGTCGGCTCGGGCGCGTTCCTGTCGGACGACCCGCGCGCGAAGCTCGCGAGCGTGTTCCTCGCTGTCGCCGCGATCGGCGTCTCGGCGATCACCGACTATCGACTGAGCCTCGCCAAGATCGTGCCGATCGAGGCGCACGAAGCGATCGACCACATCTGGGGCATCTCCGCGATCGCGGCCCCCTTCGTGCTCGGCTACTGGAAGACGTCGCCCAAGGTCGCGCTCACGCATGTCATCACCGGTGCGAGCACGATCCTCGCGTCGCTCTTCACCGACTATCGCTCGGTGCGGGGCGTGGCGCGCTGAACGACGCGGCCGTACCGGGTCCGGCAAGACGGGATGTCGCGCGGCGCCGATCGAGCGCCGACCTCCGCTAGCATGGGGGAGTGTCGAGCAACGACGAGCGCCGCGCCCATCCTCGTGTCCAATCCATCACCCGCATCCTCTGGTCCGTCGCGGGACGGCACGATCTCCAGGTCGATCGCCTCCGTGACGTGAGCCTCTCCGGCGCCCTCGTCGCGACCGAGGCGCTCGCGCGTGTCGGCGAGGAGATCCGCTTCGACCTCCTCGACGACGCCGGCGAGAAGATCGCGACCGGGCTCGCGCGCGTCGTCTGGGTGAATCCCGTGAAGGGGATGGGCATCTCGTTCCTCGCCCTCGGCGTCGATCCGGGCCTCATCGCGTCGCTCGCCGACAAGGAGCCGAAGCGCCCGCCGCCGATCCCCGGCGGCCGTCCCGGTGCGCCGCCGCTCCCGGGCGAGCACGCGCGACGCGCACCGGTCGCGACGACGAAGGCGCCGGACGTCATCCAGGTGGACGCCGACGTCGAGGACGACGTCGCGCCGGAGATCGAGCCGCTCGCGGTGAAGAAGACCGGCGTCGTGATCGGGATCGACCTCGGGACGACGAACACCTGCGCGTCCTACGTCCTCGAGGGGCGCGCGCGGATCATCCCGGGGCGCACGGGCACGAACACGATTCCGTCGATGATCACGTTCGACCCCGACGGCACGCACCACGTCGGGCAGCGCGCGGCCGACCGTCAGATCCTCCATCCGCGCCGGACGGTCTACGGGTCGAAGCGCCTCCTCGGCCGCTCGTACCGCCACGACGTCGCCGCCGAGCTCCAGAAGCACTTCGCGTATCCGCTCGCGGAGGCGGAGGGGCAGCGCTTCGGCGTCCACCTCGACGACCGCGTCGTCTCGATGGATCGGATCGCCGCGCTCGTCCTCGAGGAGGTCCGCGCGTCCGCCGAAGCGCATCTCGGGACGAAGGTGGAGGCCGCCGTCATCACCGTCCCGGCTTACTTCTCGGAGGTGCAGCGCGAGGCCGTGCGCCGTGCCGCGCGCGACGCGAACCTCGTCGTCCACCGCATCGTGAACGAGCCGACCGCGGCTGCCGTCGCCTACGGGCACAAGCAGCAGGGGAGGAAGGCGCGCGTCGCGGTCTGGGACCTCGGTGGCGGAACGTTCGACTTCTCCGTCGTCGACGTGAGCGACGGACGCCTCGAGGTCGTCACGACCGGGGGCGACAACTTCGTCGGCGGCGCCGACTTCGACGACATGGTCGCGTCCTATCTCTGGGCCGAGTTCCAGCGGGCGGAGGGCGCGCCAGGAGATCCCGATCCGCAGCAGATCGCACGCCTCCGCGAAGCCGCCGAGCTCGCGAAGCGCGCGCTGTCGGTCCAGACCGAGTACCTCGTCGAGCTCCACGACTTCACCCGCAGTCCGAAGCGTGCGCTCCGCGTCGAGATCACGCGCGAGCGGTTCGACGAGCTCACGCGCGCGCTCGTCGCGCGCACCGTCGCGATCGCGACCGAGGTCCTCGCCTCGAGCAAGCTCTCGCCGAAGGACATCGACGACGTGCTCCTCGTCGGCGGCGCGACGCGCGTCCCGGCGGTGCAGCAGGCGGTCGAGAAGCTGTTCGGACGCCGCCCGAGCAAACGGATCAACCCCGACGAGGCGGTCGCGCTCGGCGCGGCGCTCCTCGCCGACGAGATCGGCTCGGCGAGCGCGCCGGTGCTGCTCGACGTGCTGCCGATGAGCGTCGGCCACGGCGCGCTCGGCCTCCGCTTCGTGCCGGTCGTCGCGCGGAACGCGCGGCTCCCCGCCGAGAGCCACGTCGACGTCGACGCCGATCTCCTCGGGAGCGCGGTCCTGCCGATCTTCCAGGGCGAGTCCGCGGACGTGAGCGCGAACGAGTACATCTGCTCCGCCGTCGTCGAGGACGCGTCGCTCCGCGACAAGGGCCGGGTCCGCTTCCGGCTCTCCTTCGACGAGCACTGCGTGATGGCGGTCGAGGCGCGGGACGCGCGGACGGGTCGCTCCCTCGCGACGAAGCTCGATCGCGCGCGCCCGATCGACGAGGTGCTCCGCGACCTCGGCAAGTACGAGGGGCCGCCGGCCGCCCCTTCGTGGCGTCCGCCGGAGTCCGGCCTCGCGCGCGTGTTCGGGAAGCTGTTCGGCCTCTTCGGACGCCGCTGAGCGACCAGGCGGTCGGCGCCCCGCACCGCCGGCTGATGGACCGTGGATCCACCGAAAATCCACGTTGTTCCGCTGGAACTGCACTCCGGGGCGAGCAATTCCAGCGAGTTACGACCGTGTCTGGGGTGGCCCTACGTTTGCGTACATGAGCCTCCAGGAGGGGACACCATGGCCGCTACGTCTCGCATTCTTGGTCGTGCAGCACTGTTCGGGACCGTCGCCGCCGCGCTGCTCGGCAGCGCGTCGACCGCTCAGGCCGCGCCGTGCACCAGCGCCGCCGCGAACAAGTGCACCGTCGGTGTCGGCGAGATGAAGGCCCAGGTGGCGAACGCCTTCGGCGACGTCATCGACTCGGGCTGGATGGAGTCCGGCAAGATCAAGGTCCGCGCGAAGTTCAACATCGCGCCGATCGGCCGCGAGCCGCTCGTCTCCGTGACGCTGCCGGCGACCGCGCTCGTCGAAGCGACCTGGACCGAGAAGGGCTTCATCGACCTCAAGCCGCTCGACGGCGCGACGGGAAAGATGGACGTCCGCTACACGCTCCTGCCCTCGATCGAAGCGTCGATCTACGGCATCTCGATCACGAAGGACGCGACCGGCCTCATCAACGACAACATCCAGGGCGCGTCGTTCAAGTACGACGTGAAGGCCTCGGGTACCGTCCCCTCCTGGGGCTTCGATCCCGGCCAGGTGAAGACGCCCGCTCCGGCGCTCTCGCAGTCGACGATCTTCTCGCTGCCGTTCGACGACCTCGGCGTCGACCCCGGCACCGTCGAGGGCACGCTCGCCATCCAGGCGGCGACGTCGCCGACGTTCACGTTCAAGGCGAAGGAGGTCTCCTTCGGCCCCGCTTCGGCCGGCGCGAAGGGCGCCGCTGCGCGCGTCATCGCCTCCGATGCGGACTTCCTCGAGGTCTCCGCCACCATCCGCGGCGAGGTCTCGTACGCGGGCTCGCTCGACGTGAAGCCGAACGTCGTCGTCGACTCCGTCGCGGGCTACCCGACCTTCGGGCTCACGAAGTTCAGCTTCAACACCGTGTCGAAGGCGTACACCGGCGCGCCGGTCGCCGTCTCGTCGAACACGGTGAACCTCCACATCCCGCTCCCGAACGTGAAGGTGCCGACCGCGCCGGTCTCGCTCGGCGACGTGAAGTCGGGCGGCAGCGCGAGCAAGACGATCAGCATCCAGAACACGGGTGAGCTCGAGGCCGTCTACACCGTCACGAGCTCGGGCGCGTCGTTCAAGGTCCCCGGCGGCGAGCTGAAGATCGCGCCGAAGGGCAAGGCCGACCTCGTCGTCAGCTACGCGTCGAACGGCGGCGCGGCGTCCTCGACGATCACGGTCAAGTCGAACGACCCGGACTCCCCCGAGCAGACGTTCAAGATCGGCGCGAACGGCGCCGACATCTCCTCGAGCGAAGACGACGAGGACGGCGCGCGCAGCAAGGAGCGCGTCGTCGGCGGCATCGACTCGACCGTCGTGGACAGCGGCTGCTCCGTCTCGCCGACGGGGTCGCGCACGACGACGCCGGGCTTCGGCCTCGCGGCGCTCGGCCTGGCGGTCGCCGCGGTCGTTCGCGGCGCGCGCCGCCGCCGCTGAGCTCGAGCTCGCTACCCACGTTTGCGGGAGCGCGTGCCGGTGCGCTACGAGGCGTGAGCCTCATGAGCGCCGGTCCCGCGTTCCCGCCGCCGCCTTCCATCGGCGGCCCGCGCCTCGGCGCGTACCGGGAGCTCGCGTCGCGCGAAGGCGACCTCGTTCCCCGCGTCGTGGCTCCGAAGCCGGCCCCGCGTCCGCGAAAGATCCACACCGAGCTCGAGCGTCTGCTCCTCGCGGCCCACGACCGCGGCGCCCTCCACGAGCGCGTCGAGGAGACGTTCTCCGCCGTCCCCCTCGCGCTCGCTTCGAGCGCGGCCTTCGTCGCGGTCGCGGGAGGCCTCTCTGCCCTCGAGCACGGGTCGTCCTCCGTCCTCGTGCTCGTCGCGTGTGCGGTGCTCGTCGCGGCGGCTGCGTGCGCGTTCGAGGCGAAGCGGCGCACGTTCCGCCGCTCGCTCGTGTTCGCGCGCGGGCATGTCGGCGTCTTCCGGCGCGGCGTCCT
This sequence comes from Polyangiaceae bacterium, assembly GCA_039809485.1. GTDB lineage: Bacteria > Myxococcota_A > Polyangia > Polyangiales > Polyangiaceae > Labilithrix. The sequence continues at coordinate 37,381 of JBDHVE010000061.1, forward strand.
CGAGGCGGTGCTCGGGAAGAACGAGCTCGTCCACGACGACGTGCGCACGCTCGGCAGTGTGGTCTCGCGGTTCGTCCGCGCGACGCTGCATGCTGCGGGGATGTCGCTCCTCGCGTCGCTCCTGCCTGCGCTCGCCGCCGGGAGCGCGTCCGGACCGGCGAGGCACGTCCTCGTCCTCGGCGCGCTCGCGTCCGCGACGCTCGCCATCGTGACCGAGCTCTGGACCGGCACCGTGAGCGCGCGGGTCGTGCTGCCGCGGCGGGGGGCTCGCCTGCGCGTGCCGGCGTGGCGCCTCGAGCTCGCCACGCACTAGGATGGGCGCTCGGTGCTCCGCCTCGTCGTCCTCGGCCCTCACACGCGCATCCTCTCGTCGCTCTGCGCGGCGTGTCCGCATTCGCCGGCGGGCTGCTGCGTGGCGCCTCCGCGGATGGACTGGTCGGACATCGGGCGCGTCGTCGCGCGCGGCGGGCTCGAGTGGCTCCTCGCCGAAGTCGCCGCGCGCCGCCTCCTCCCCGATCCCGGCGGCCTCGTCCTGAAGAAGCGGAAGGGCGTCGTCGGCAAGGACGGGCCGCGGCTCGCGAAGTGCGTCTACGTCGGCGAGGCTGGCTGCACGATCGATCACGACCGGAGACCCGCGACCTGCAACTACTTCGTCTGCGAGAGCGTCTTCGCCGAGGACGTGCCGAACGCACCGCCGGCGCGCGAGGCGCACGCGGAGCTCGCGCGATCGTATGCGGCGTGGGACGTCGTCCTCTCCGCGCAGGTCGCGGAGCAATGGCCGGACGGTCCGACCTACGACGCCGCGTTCCTCGGTTGGCTCGGCGACGCCTTCAGCGCGCTCGCTTCGGCGCGCTGACGTCCGGCTCGATCGCGCGCCAGATCCGCCCCGGCAGGATCCGCGCAGCCTCGTCGAGGTCGAGCGACGGATCCTTCGCGAGCCACCGCCGCGCCGTCTCCGCGACCGGGCCGATGACGAGCATCTCGAAGAGCGGCTCGGGGACCTTTGCGATTCGCCCCGCCTCCATGTGCGGCCTCACCCAGCCGAGGAGCTTCGCGAGGCGAGGCGCACGCGCGAACGCGATCGTCTCCGCGTGACGGGGCACGAAGCTCGCGTACGACTGCGCGTGCACGAAGAGCGCGGCGGCCGGCTTCTCGCGCGTGAACGCGAGGTACGCGCGGACGCACGCCTCGACCCCCTTCTTCGCGTTCGAGCAAGGGAGGACGGCGGCGATGATCGCGTCGAGCAGCTCGCCGAGGCTTCGCGCGTAGACCGCGGCGGCGAGCCCGTCGAAGCTGCCGAAGTGGTGATAGAGGCTCCCGAGGCTCCGCCCGCTCTCCTCGACGACGGCGTGCACGGTGAAGCCCTCCGGCCCGCGCGCGTGGACGTGGAGCGCGGCCTCGAGCAGGCTCTCCGCCGCCGAGACCGGGCGCGTCCGCTCACGCGGCGTCGCGGCCCGCATCCTTCATCCCGGCGAGCACGAGGGTCTGATCCCAGAGCGCGCGCGCGAGCGCTGCGTCGCGCGCGACGGGGAGGAGCGCCTTCTCGACGTCGACCTCGAAGTAGCGTCCCGTCTCCCGCGTGCGCTCACCTGGGTCGAGCGGCTCGCGCGCGAGGCGGACGATCGGCCGCGCGCCTTCCTCCGGTGTCTTCCAGAGCCACTTCACCGCGCGGAGGACGCGACCGAGCGCACCGGGCCGGTCGCCGAGCCCCGTGCGGATGACGCCGGGGTGGACCGCGTCGATCGTGGGGCCGCGGTCCTTCCAGCGCTCGGCGAAAAGCGGCATGCAGAGCAGGTTACAGAGCTTCGTCGTCGCGTAGGTGCGGATCGCGTGGAAGTCGTCGCCGCGCGGCGTCTTCTCGAGATCGACCCGGCCCTTCCCGTAGAGCCCGGCGGTCACCTGCACGACGTGGGTCCGGGACGCGACGAGGAGCGGCTCGAGCGCGAGGTTCAGGACGAAGGGGCCGACGTGGTTCACCGCGAACGCGCGTTCGACGCCGTCCTCGTTCCGCTCGAGGCGGCTCGGCCAGAGGCCTGCGTTGTGGACGAGGACGTCGATCCGCGGGCACGCCTCGCGGAGCGCCCCGGCGAGGTCCTTCGCCGTGCGGACGCTCCCCACGTCGCCGACGACGAGGACGACGTCGCCGCCCTTGTCGCGGATCGCGCGGACGGCCTCGGCGGAGCGGTGCGCGTCACGGACGACCATCACGACGCGCATGCCACCGGCGGCGAGGTTCGAAGCGACGGCGAGACCGATTCCGCGGTTCGCCCCCGTGACGACGGCGACCGGACGCCCCTCGGGCAGGTTGCTCATGCCCCGGAAGGCTAGAGCAGGGTGAAACTTTGTTCTAGAACTTTATTCTATGGCGCCGCGTCGGTCCCGGCGTCGACGATCCCCATGTTGCGGTCGCGATCGCCGGCGCTCACGATGCTGAGGCGATCGACGTCCGGCACCCAGCTCGGACGGCCGGCATGCGAACGTGCACCTCGGGCACGGCATCGTCGTCGACATCCGGCGGCAGGTCTTCGAGCACCTCCAGAAACTGAGCGTCCACTTCTTCAGCAGGGAGCGGGTGGGCTCGATCCTGGCGCGCATGATGCACGACGTGCACGAGGCGACCTCGCTCGTGTACATGGGCCTGATCGTCGCGGCGCTCGACGTCCTCCAGCTGTTCTGCGCGTTCGTGCTCCTCGTCGGGATCAGCTGGAAGCTCACGCTCGCGTGCGCGCTGCTCTTTCCGCTCTACGGGCTCGTCTTCGTCGTGATGAACCCGCGGGTGCGTCGCGCGAGCGACCGCATGCACGGACAGCTCACGCGCATCTCGGGCAACGTCGCGGAGCAGCTCGCGGGGCAGGCGCTCGTGAAGATGTACACGGCGGAAGAGCGCGAGGCGCGTCGGTTCGCGGTCGACGCCGGCCACCACCACCACCTCGTGACGGCGCAGAGCCGCGAAGGTCACCTCGTCGCGTCCTACGGCGAAGTGCTCGTCCACATCGGTACGACGATCGTGTTCGCCTACGGCGGCTGGCTCGCGCTCCGGGGCGAGATGACGGCCGGGACGATGACGCGCTTCCTCGGCTACGTGCTCGTCATGTTCGGGCCGATCCGGCGCTTCGCCGACCTGAACGTCGTCTACCAGTCGAGCCTCTCGGCGCTGAAGCGCGTCTTCGGCCTCCTCGACATCCGGCCGACCGTCCTCGACCCGCCGTTCCCGCGGACGGAGCCGCCGCACGAAGGCCGCGTCGTGTTCGACGACGTCCGGTTCCGCTACGAGGACGACAGCGACGAAGGCCGCGCGCGGCTCGACGCCGACGACGCGTGCGCACCGCCCTCGCGGCGCGGACAGCTCCGCGCGGTCGGCTCCTGGGTGATCGAAGGGGTCTCGTTCGAAGCGAAGCCGGGCGAGATCGTCGCCGTCGTCGGGCCTTCCGGGGCCGGGAAGACGACGCTCCTCTCGCTGCTCCCGCGGCTCTACGACGTCCGGGGCGGGCGCATCCTCGTCGACGGGATCGACGTGCGGAACTACGCGCTCCGGGCGCTCCGCTCGGAGATCGGCGTCGTGATGCAGGACTCCTTCGTCTTCACCGGCTCGGTCCGCGACAACATCGCGTACGGACGCGTCGACGCTTCGGAGCAGGAGATCGTCGAAGCGGCGAAGGCGGCGCACGCGCACGAGTTCATCACCGCGCTCCCGCGCGGCTACGACACCCAGCTCGGCGAGCGGGGCGTGAACCTCTCCGGCGGGCAGCGCCAGCGGATATCGATTGCGCGCGCGCTCCTCAAGGATCCGAAGATCCTCGTCCTCGACGAGGCGACGAGCGCGCTCGACGCGGAGAGCGAAGCCGTCGTCCAGGCCGCGCTCGAGCAGCTGATGCAGCACCGCACCTGCTTCGTCATCGCGCACCGGCTCAGCACCGTGCGCAAGGCGGACAAGATCCTCGTCCTCGCCGGCGGCCGGATCGTCGAAGCCGGGACGCACGACGAGCTCCTCGCGCGTCGTGGCTACTACGCCCGGCTCGTCCGCAACCAGGCGGCCTGAGGGCTCAGGCGGTCGCGCCGAGACGGAACACGCGCTCGAAGCCGGCGTCGAGATCGCGGATCGTGACGGAGACGATCCCGTTGTCGTCGAGCGCGTACTCCTCTTCGACGCGGGGGCCGCGCGCATCGAGCCGCGCGACGGGGACGGTCTCCACCCGCACGGCGTCGCGCAGCGAAGGCTCGAACGGGAAGAGGACGTCGCCGGAGACGACGATGTCGCCGCCCGGGCGTCCGTCGTCGCCGACCGCGCTGCACTCGAGGAAGCGGAAGTGGCCGACGTTGTGCGCCGCGCGATACCCGCGCGTGCGCTTCACCGGCTCGCCGGAACGGGTCGGGAGCGTCGTGCCCGGCGTGAAGATGGGGTCGAAGACGATCGCCTTGCCCGTGTCTCCCTCGCGGAAGACGCCGAAGGTGCGCGAGAAGCGATCGCTCAGCTCGAACCCGGCGGCCTCGTCGCACGCGATGGCGAGCCCGATCGCGATCGCAGCGCCCGGGTAGGGGGAGCGATGCACCTTCCGCCCGAACCGCTGGCGGAGCGACCGCGCGACGACCGGCAGCTCGCTCGCGCCGCCGACGACGTAGATGCCGGCGATCTCCGGGCTCGCCTCGGCGCCTTCGGCGTCGAGCCGCGTCATCACCGGCGTCATCGTGTCGACGGTCTGGTCCACGAGCGGCGCGCAGGCGTCGTAGAAGTCCTGCACCTGGACGACGATCTCGGCCTTCTTCGCCAGCGCGCCGAGCGCGCTCTCGAGGTCGATCGAGAGCTTCTTCGAGCTCGGACCGAGACGCTCCTTCGCGTCGCGGCATGCGTCCCGGAGGCGCTGGAGCGACGCTTCGGGGATCGCGTCGCGCGTGAGCTTCGCCCGGGTGAGGACGAGGCCGAGGAGCACGTCGTCGAAGTCGTCGCCGCCGAGCTGGTTCAGGCCCGCGGTCGCGACGACCTCGTGGCTCTTGCCCCGCATCCGGACCAGGGACGCGTCGAAGGTGCCGCCGCCGAGGTCGTAGACGACGACGTGGTCCTTCTTCTTGCTCAGCGTGTCGCGGTGGCGGTGCGTGTACTCGAAGCCGGCGGCGGAGGGCTCGTTCAGCATCGCGACGGGGCCGAAGCCCGCGCGCCGGAACGCATCGAGGGTGAGGAAGCGCTGCGCGCCCGACGCGTTCGCGGGGACGGCGACGACGGAGGTGATCTCCTCCGCAAAGCGATCGAGCGCTTCGGCGGGGAGGTTCGAGCGCGTGACGACCGCCTCACGCACCCAGCGGAGGAAGCCGACGACGAGATCGCCGAGGGGCATCTCGGTCGAGCCGACCTTCACGAGCCGGCCCGGGACCGCGCTTCCTTCCGCGAGCCAGCGCTTGAACGAGCGCACGATCGTGAAGCTCGGGTCGTTCTCGACAAGGGCGGCGTCGAGCCCGTAGCGGATCTCGCCGTCGCGCTCGGCGACGATCGAAGGGATCCCGTCGTGGGAATCCCCCGCGTCGTCCTGGAAGCTCAGGACCGGGTAGTTCCCGCGGTCGGCGCACGCCACCACCGTCCGCGTCGTCCCGAAATCGATCCCGAGTCGCATCGCATCCTCCCTCGCGTCCGCATGGTGCATACCCGGGCGGGGAGGGCCAAGCAATCGTCGAAAACGCGGCGTCAGGGCTTCGTCGGGCCGCCGCGGACGGGGTAGCCGCGATCGCGCCAGGCGAGGATCCCTTCGTCGAGGACGGCGACCTTCGTGTATCCGAGCTTCCGCATCGCGTCGCGGAGCTTCACGCTCGCCGCGTGCGGGCACGCGCAGTACGTGAGGATGAAGCGGTCCTTCGGGATCTGCGGCGCGTACTTCTCGGCGTCGTAGAACGGAACGCTGATCGCGCCGGCGACGTGCATCCGCGCGTAGTCGGAGGGCGCGCGCGCATCGAGGATGATCATCGTCGCGCCGCGATCCATCTCCTTCTTCACCGTGTCGACCGGGACGAAGTCGGCCTTCGGGTCGAAGGCGGGCGGCGGACCCTTCGGATGGATGACGACGCTCTTCAGCTCGCCCGGCTTCGGCGGAAGCTCGAGGTTCGTGTCGACGGGCTTCTGCCAGGACCGAATCAGCGCGACGACGTCCGCGATCTGCTCGCTCGAGAGCTTGCCGGCGAAGCCCTTCATCGGCGTGCCCGCGCGGCCTTGCTCGATCGTGGCGGCGAGGAACGCGTCGCTCGAGGACGCGAGCAGCTCGGGATTCGCGAGCATGTTGTACTTGCCGCCGTGGCCCTGCGCGCCGTGACAGCTCGCGCAGTTGGCCGCGTAGATCTTCTCGCCCTTCGCCGGATCGCCCTTCGGCGCTCCCGCGTCGGCGGCGGGGACCGCGAGCGGCTTTTTCTGCCAGGTGCGGAGGAAGGCGACGAGCGCCGTCACCTCGTTCTTCCCGATCGGGCCGCCGTAGGAGACCGACCACGAGCTCATCGTCGTCCCGGGACGGCCGCGGAGGATCGCGCCTTCGAGCCAATCGTCGGAGACGAGGGTGAGGAGGTCGTCGCTCGCGAGGGCGGGCGCCTCGTCGGCGGCGTAGCCCTTGCCGGTCTCGCCGTGGCAGAAATCGCAGTACTTGTTGTAGAGCTCACGCCCGCGCTCGGGCGAGACGAGGTGCGCGGCATCCGGCGCGGAGGCGTCGGGCGGGATCAGCGTCGGCGGCAGCGGGAACGTCGCAGGCGCGCCAGGTGATGCCGACCTCGTGGTGCTCGCATCCGACCCCGCATCGCCACCCTTCGGCCCACCACCGATGCACGAGGTCACCGAAGCGGCCACGACGAGGAGGAACGAGACGACGAACGCGACGCGCCGGTGCGGCATGGGAGGCGGCCACCATAGCAGGGTGGCGGTGCTAGAATGGCTGGATGAGCGAGTCGCACGTCACGTTCGAGCCCCCTCCGCGCCCGGAGCTCCGGATCATCGACACGCTCCGCGGGACCCTCGCCGGGAACGCGGCCGTGAAGGTCGCCGCGTCGGCGCTCACGCTCTTCGAAGCGGGCGGGAAAAAGCTCCTCGGTGCGTCCGCGCGCGCTGCGCTGAGAACGGCCGCCGAGCGCGGGACCGCCCGCGCCCTCTCGATCGCGACGACGCCCGTGCTCGAGGCCGCGAGCGCGATCCCGTCCCTCGGTCGCCCGGCGGCGGACGCCGCCGCGAAGGGGCTCGAGTCGCTCGGCGCGGCAGAGAGCATCTCCGTCGGCGTGGCGGCCGGCGGGATCACGAAGCAGATGGCGCGCACGGCCGCGAAGCAGGTGCTCCGCGGCGCCGGCCGCGCGGCCGCGATCGGGTTCGTCGTCGACGGCGCGGTCGCCGGCGTCGAAGCGGTGATCGCGGTCCGGAACGGCTCGGCCGATCGCGCGACCGCGATGCAGCACGTCGCGAGGGAGGCCGCGTCGGGCGCGGTCGCGACCGGCGCCGGCGTCCTCGTCGGCGCCGGCCTCGTCGCGCTCACCGGCGGCCTCGCGGCCCCGGTCGTGTTCGCGGCGTCGGCGGCGGGATCGATCGGCGTCAAGCGCGTCGTCCGCAAGTGGATGGGCTGAAGCAGAGCGTGCGTCGCAGCGCGCGCTGACGTAGGCTCGTCGCGCCATGCCGACGACGTTCGTGAAGGGCGACATCTTCGAGGATCCGGGCCAGGGCGAGGGCAAGCGCGCGTTCGCCTTCGCGGCCGGCACGAACGGCGCGCTCGACCTGGGGATCGCCGTCACGTTCGCGAAGCGTCATCCCGAGCTCGTCGCGGCCGTGAAAGAGCGCGCCGCGAGCGGCGAGATCCCGATGGGAGACGTCATCACGTGGGCGTCGAAGGACACGACCATCTACGTCCTCGCGCTCCTCCGCCGCGGCAAGCCGGCGAAGATCTCGAACGTCACCCTCGCGCTCGAGCAGATGGTCACGCAGGCGAGCGCGGCGGGGGTCACGCGGATCGCGATCCCGCGGATCGGAGGCGGCAAGACCGAGCTCGACTGGTCGCGCGTGAAGCGCGTGCTCGCCGAGGTCGGCGACAAGACGACGATCGAGCTCGTCGTCTACCAGCAGTTCATCCGCGGCGTCGCCGCGACGGTCGCGACGGACGAAGCGCCGGAAGACGAGTGATCACGACTCGCGCGCCGCGAGCACGTTCCGCACGCTGACGGGGCCCTGCTCGGCGTGCTTGGCGAACTGTCCGACGAGCTTCTCGACCTCGGCCGGCGGGTATGCGCATGCGGCGGCGAGCTTGTCGACGATCGCGCGCTCGGCGGAGGACAGGCCCTCGCTCGCGTAGGCCACTGCGAGCGCGACCTTGATCCCTTGCTCGGCCGCGTTGCAGTCGTCGAGGATGGCGCCGACGAGCCGGAGGCGCGGATCGACGCCGGCCATCTGGATCACTTCGAGGCTCGCCGTGATCAAGGCATCGACCTGGCCGGCAGTGAGCTTCGTCTCGAGCAGCGTCTGGAAGATGTCGTAGAGGATCGCGCGCTCGTCGGGATCGACGGTGCCGTCCGCGTTCGCGACGAGCACGCCGATGTCGAGGATCGGCGTCGGGTTGTAGCCGCCGCGCTCGAAGGCGGCGCAGAGCTCCTCGATGGCGGTCTCGACGATCAGGCGGAGCATCAGACCTTCTCCGGCGGGATGGTGGAGTGCCGGCGGCGCTCGAGGCCGAGGAGCATCTGCGCGCGGAGCACACGGAGCCCGCCTTTGACTTCTTCGGACGCGCCGGTCGCCTCCGCGCGGGCGAGCGTGTCGTCGAGCGTCGCGATCCGCGCGCGCTGTTGGGCGCGGAGCGAGTAGGTCGTCTGGAGGAACGTCTCGAAGAGATCTTCGAGCTCGTCCCCGCGTCGCAGCCGCTCGTCGACCACGAGGCGCCCGGTCGAGAGCTTGCGGAGGAGGCGCTTCATCTTGTGCACGGGGCCGACGATCCGATGCGTGATGACGACGCCCATGAGCACGAGCAGCGTGAGGAGCACCGCGCCCGCGCCGACGATGAGAAGACGCATGAACGACCGGTCGCGCGCGATCTCCGCCTGCCGCGCACGCACTTCGTCGAGATCGTGACCGAGCTGCGCGTCGTACTTGCCGAGCTCCTCGTCCATCATCGCCGCGAACGCAGGGCTGTCGCCGGCCGCCATCTGCACCGTGCGCCGCGTGAGCACCGAGTTGGCGCGCGACTCCTCGAACGCCTTCTCCGCCTGTTTCACGGCGAGGGCTGCGGAGTCGGAGGCACGCGCGGCCGTCCTCCCGATCGCGACGCCGAGCCCGGCCATCACGAAGAGGACGACGCCGACCAGGTACCCGGTCCACTTCAGCTGGAAGCGCGGGTCGAGGAGCATGGAACGCTTGCGGCGCGTTTCCGGCATGCGCCGAAAGGTACACGGAGCCGAACCCGAACGCGGAAATCTCGGGGAACGGCTCGCAGGCCGCAGCCGCGAACTTGGCCGCGGGCGGGGGCAGCGTGTTACCCGCGTCGTCATGAGCACCAACGCCGAACGCCGCCGCCATCCTCGAGTCCCGGCCTTCTGCGCGGTCGAGCTGAGCTCGGCCGAGAAGCCGAAGCGTTGCGGCGTGACCCGCGACGCGAGCGGCCGTGGGCTCCGCGTCGTCACGCCGAGCCGCTTCCAGGTGGGCGACGAGCTCTCGCTCGCCGTCTACCTCGACGGCGAGGAGATGGTGCTGTCGGGCCGCGCGGTCCGGATCGAGGAGAACGGCTACGAGTCGGACGAGCCGTGGCGTTACCGGCTCTCGATCGCGCTCGACGAGGAGATCCCGGAGGACGCGCTCGTGTCGGCCTCGGACGCCGCGTCGCGCCTCTTCGGCGCGAGCACGGGATCCTGAGCCTCGACTACGAGGCGACCTTGGGCTTCGGCGCCTCGGGACCGAGCTTCGTCTCGTCGCCTTCGGCGAGCTGGCGGACGATCTCGTCGCGCAGGTAGTCGAAGCGCTCGCGGACGTCGGCCTCGACGCGCTTCTCGTACGTCTGGTACGCGAGGCCGATGTCGACGGCGAGGCGCTTCCAGAGGTCCTTCGACTCGCGCCCGGCCTTCACCTCGTCCTCGTGATAGAGCTTGATTTCGCTGACGGCGAGACGCGAGAACTTGCGCGCGGCGGCGTGACGCGGATCGTTCTTCTCGAGCTCGGCGGTCGCGGGATTGGACATGGCGGCGAGCTTCGCGGCGAGCGAAGCGGGCACGACGCGCGCGGGCGCGGCAGCGGGCGCGCCGTCGGTCTTCGCGGGCTCCGCGGCCGGCGCCGCCGGCGCCGCCTTCATCGCCGGCGACGAAGGAGCGGGCGCGGGGACGGGCTTCGCCGCTTTCAGCGAGCCGGAGGAGGGGACGACCTTCGCCGGGGCAGGCGCGGGCTCCGAAGGGAGCGTCGCGGCGACGACCGACTCGGGGACGTCGCGCCGCGTGGTCGCGGGCTCTTCGGGGAAGGCGGGCTTCGCGGGTTTCGCGGCGGCGACAGGCTCGGGTGCGGGTGCGGGTGCGGGGGCCGGCGCCGCGGGTGCGGCTTCGGCTGCGATCGGCTTCGGCTTCGGGGCGTCGGGGCCGAGCCTCGACGCATCGCCTTCGGCGAGCTGGCGGACGATCTCGTCGAGGAGATAGTCGAAGCGATCGCGGACGTCGCCTTCGACGCGCTTCTCGTAGGTCTGGTACGCGAGCCCGATGTCGACGGCGAGGCGCTTCCAGAGGTCCTTGGCCTCGCGGCCGGCCTTCACGTCGTCCTCATGATAGAGCTTGATCTCGCTGACGGCGAGGCGCGAGAACTTGCGGGCCGCGGCGTGCCGCGGATCGTTCTTCTCGAG
>JBDHVE010000062.1:0-47573 GCA_039809485.1 Polyangiaceae bacterium
TGCCGTGGTCGATGTGACCGATCGTGCCGACGTTCACGTGGGGCTTGGTGCGCTGGAACTTTTCCTTGGCCATGACTCTCGTCTTTCTCCTGGAGAACCCGAATCGTCGCCGGGCCCGTTCGAGATACCTGAGCCCACCACGGGGCTTGAACCCGTGACCTCTTCCTTACCAAGGAAGTGCTCTACCACTGAGCTAGGTGGGCAGGTCGAAGGGACGTCCGCAGAAGCACTCGTGCGCTGCGGTCCCTTGCTGCGTGCTGTCTAAGTAAAGAGGAACGGTGGGAGCGGGAGACCGGGTTCGAACCGGCGACGTTCAGCTTGGAAGGCTGACGCTCTACCAACTGAGCTACTCCCGCGGAAGAAACCTTTCGATGAAGAGGCCCCTCACGAGGAGGGGCGGGGCGAGGACAAGAAGAAGAGGAGGTGGAGGGTGATGGATTCGAACCATCGAAGGCATAGCCGGCAGATTTACAGTCTGCTCCCTTTGGCCACTCGGGCAACCCTCCGGGATCGTTACGAACAAGCTGTCAAAGACACGAAACGCGAAACGCGAACCGAGAACTGCTGGGGTCGAGCTGGCGAGGGGACTCGAACCCCTGACCGCCTGTTTACAAAACAGGTGCTCTACCGATTGAGCTACGCCAGCGGGGAAGCCTGGGAAGGTCGGGCGCCGGCATCGAAGAGACACCTTTGCCGGGCGTTCACAGGGGCGCGGAGGTTAGCTCACCACGAAGGCACACGCAAGCAAGCAAGGAGCCAAGGAAGCTCGTGTGTTTGCGTTCTTCCGTCCTTCGTTCGTCACGACGAACGGAGGCGCATTCGCACGGGCGCGCGCCGAGTCGCACGAGTGGCTGCGGGAGTCAAGCGCCGCGCGGCGCCTCCTCATTTCGCGGCGGTCCCCGTCCCGGTCACCGGGACGGGGGCCGCGGAGGTCTTCGCCTCCTTCGCCTGCTGCTTGTCGTAGTTCCGCTTCATCAGCTCGAGCGCCTTCTGGAGCTCCGCTTCGGTGAAGGGGTACTTCGCGAGCTGCGCCTTCTCCTCTTCGAGCGCCTTCTCCATGTCGGCCTGCGCGCTCTCGGCGCGCTTCATCCAGGCGGAGGCGGCGCCGGTGCGCTCGCCGAGGGCGAGCGTGCGCTTCATCATCTCGACGCCCTTCTCGAGGAGCACGCGGTAGCGCACGTGCATGATCCCGTAGAAGAGCTGCTTGTCGCTCTCCGTCTTCGCCTTCGCGGTCGGGGGGATGTTCATCAGGTGCTCGTGGAGCTCCCGGTACATCTCGCCGACGCGATAGCCGCTCATCGCCGCCCAGTGGGGATCGACGGAGCGGATCGCATCGGCGTAGGCGGCCTGCGCGTCGAGCAGGTGCATGCAGCGGAGCTCGAGCTTCGTGACGAAGTCGGGTCCGGGCGGGTTCAGCGAGATCTTCTCGGACCTCGCCTTCCGCACTTCGCCGAGCGCGAACTTCAGCATCGCCGCGGCGACGGGGAGCTGCCCGGTCGCGCCGTAGCGATGCTCGTCGACGAGCTCGAGCCCCGTGTTCACGTCACGGAACGCGCCGGTCTCGTCGCCGGCGTAGATCCGTGAGAGGCCGCGCGCGCCGTAGCCGAGCATCTTCTCCGCCGGATCCGCGTTCGTCTTGGCGAGGAGCGAACCGCCGATCTCGCCGAGCGCCTTCCAGTCCTCGAGGTACGCGTCGAGCGAGACTTCGCGGACGACGGCGTTGCGGGCGTTCGGGTCTTCCGGGAAACGCCTCCCGAGGTCGCGATAACGCTCGCGCGCCTTCTCCTTCGCGCCGACGCCTTCGTAGGCGAGCGCGAGGTCGTAGACGAGCTGCGGATCGTTCGCCGACGCGGGATCACCGCCGAGGAGCGCTTCGAGCGCGTCGACCGCGTCCTGCCAGCTCTGCGCGAGGATCGCTTGCTCCGCCTTCGCCCGCAGCTCGCTCGGCGTGCCGGACGCGCGCGTGCCGATGATCTGGTTCTGCACGTCGTGGTGCGTCGGCGCAGTGCGCGGAGGCGCGCCCGTCGCGGCGTTGCCTCCACAGGCCGCGAGCGCGAACGAGGACAAGAGACATGCCAGCCGTACTTCCGAGCGAGACCACATCATCGACAAGCATAGACGTCCACGCGGCACGAGAGTTTCCTCCTTCGTGGAGCTCGGGCACGAAGAGTCGCACCTCGCGATCGGCTCCTGCGACCACACGGTCGTGACCGTCAAGAGACGGGAGACACCGCTGCCAGCCTCCGTATGCGGTGCTACGAACGTCGTCGACGCGGACGCGCTCGGGGGAGAGCGACGCGGGAATGAAAGCGCGCTCCCCAACGCTTCCGAGAGCGACACGTCACGACACGACAAGCAACGGAGGGCTCATGAACCTGTCCCGTCTCTCTGCTCGTGAAATCGAGATGCGCGCGCGCGAGCTCGAATCGCAGATCAAGCGCCTCGAGCACCGGCCCCGTCCGACCCCCTCCGAACGGATGTTGGCCACGCAGCTGAAGAAAGAGCGGCTCGCGGCGAAGGACCTCCTCCTCGAGGCCACGCAGACCTCGCCGGCGTCGCACGCGAAACGCCGCAGCTGAGAGAGACGAGACTCAGGGCTTGGTGGGAGGCGGCGCCTTCGCGCCGCCTCCGCCCGTCGCGCCGGACGGCTCCACGTCGTCGACGCCCTTGTGCTGCGCGGCGAGAGCCGGATGGCCTTCGCTCTGGACCACTTGGTTCATCTCGTCGAGCGCCGCGTTCGTGCGCCCCTTCCAGTCCGTCGGCAGGACTCCGGGCGAGGCGTCCTCGTACGCGCGCGCGATCGAGAGCCAGTGACGCGCATCGGCGCGATGACCGATGCGGTAGTCGGTGATCCCGCGGAGGTACGCGTACTGCGCGCGCTCCGGCGTCGGCAGCCGCATCATGTCCGGCTCGAGATCACGCAGGAGCGCAAGCGCGCGATCGTGCTGCCCCTGCTCGACCGCCTGCTGGCTGCGAAGGAGCTCGTCGCGATACGTCGCGCAGGCGGGAGCAGCGAGCAGCACCAGGGTCACGAGGAGAGAGCGCGTCCGCATGCTCTCCCCTTATACAGCGGTTTTTCGTGACGTGCGTCGCGCGCGCCACGCGACGACGAGCACGGCGAGCGCCGCGAGCGAGCGATCCGACTCGGCCGCACCGCCCACGGTGCGACAGCTGCACTTCGAAGCACTGTCCGCCGGCTTCGAAGGAGGCGGGACCGTCAAGGGCGCGCCCGAGGCGAGCGGCGCCGCCGCCGCTGCCGGAGCGCCGTCGCACAGCCATCCCCTCCCCTTCTCGAGATCGCACGTGTCGAGCGTCGAGCCGTCGGGACGGAGCGCTCTCGTCTTCAACGCCTCCGTGCCGACGCTCACCTCCACGAAGTGCCGCGCTGACTCGAGCTTCTTCGCGAACGGCTGCGGGGCGCGGATCCGATACGTCGGCGCGCCGCCCCCGCCCGTCACGATGTACGGGATCCCTTCGTTCGCCCCGCGCTCGTAGATGTGATCGTGCCCCGCGAGCACGAGGTCGATGTTGTGCTTGCGGAGGAGCGCCGGGACGTCGGCCTGGAGCAGCAGCTTGTTGTTGCCGTGCGGACCGCTCGACCAGAGACCGTGATGGAGGACGACGATGCGCCACGTGAGCCCCGGCTCGGCGTCCGCGTCGGCGAGCGCTTTCTCGAGCCAGCGTCGATCGACGCCGTTCCGGTACTCCACCATGCTGTTGACGAAGAAGAACCGCGCCGCGCCCCAGCGCGTCGTGCCGTTCAAGTGCTCGGGCGCGAGGCGTTCGCGCGGCGAGGTCGCCTGCGAGGGCGGGTCGGTCGGCCCGAAGTAGCGCGCGTACGCGATGCCGGCGCCGTCGGTGAGCTCGTGGTTGCCGACGGCCGAGTAGAGGCATCGCTCGCGGAGGAGGGGCGCTTCGATCTCGAAGAACCGCTGCCAGTCGTCCGCCGAGCCGCCGTCCTCGACGAAGTCGCCGGTGTGGACGAGGAAGTCGCCGCGCGCCGCGACCATCGCCTTCACGACGGCGGCGTGCGCCGCGTCGTCGGAGCGGTTGTCGCCGTAGGCGAGGAAGGTGAACGGCGTCGTCGAGCCGTCCGCGGGCGCGGTCGTGAACGCGCCGGAGCGCACCGCGCCCGCCCCCTTCACCGTGTACGTGTAGTGGGTGCCCGGCTCGAGACCGTCGAGCGCGATCGAGTGGAGCGTGCGAGCGACGCCGCTCTCGACCTTCCGCGCCTGGGTCGCGCCCGCGTCGCCGCCCGCCGGAGCGAGCTCGAGGGTGACGGGCCCGGCCGGCTCGATCTCGAGCCGGACGACGGCGGTTCGGGACGTCACCCGCTGCACCCACGGGCCCTTCGTGGCGCCCACCGCCAGGGCCGGTGTCGCCCGGATCACGATCGCGGCCATCGTGGCCGCGAGGACGAGGGAGCGGAGCGTGCGGCCTCGCGTCATCGGGACTCCAACGAATACACCACCTTGCGCACCGAGGAGCGGTTTGCGGACCTCCGGCGGGATCGCCCGTCGAGGAGCAGGGGCTCGATTGACCCGAATCGGCCTGCAGACTAGGGTTTTCCCAGCATGTCCCAGCCTCCGGCGCCGATCGACGCGCCCTCTCCCGGACCGGGCGAGAGGGACTTCGAGCTCGCGGGCATGCCCATGCGCTTCGGCAAGTACACGCTGATCCGCAAGCTCGCGACCGGAGGCATGGCCGAGCTCTTCCTCGCGATCCAGAAGAGCGTCGCCGGCTTCGAGAAGCTGATCGTCATCAAGCGGATCCTGCCGCCGCTCAACCAGGATCGCGCGTTCGTCGACATGCTGCTCCACGAAGCGCGCGTCGCGGCGACGCTCTCGCATCCGAACATCGTCCAGATCTTCGATGTCGGGCAGACGGACGGTCAGTTCTACATCGCGATGGAGCACGTCCACGGCGAGGACCTGCGCTCGATCGTGCGGCAGATGAAGAAGAGCGCGCTCGTCGAGTTCCCGCTCGAGCACGCGCTCGCGATCGTGCTCGGCATGTGCGCCGGGCTCGCGTACGCGCACGAGCGGCGCGATCTCGACGGCACGCAGCTCAACATCGTCCATCGCGACATCTCCCCCCAGAACGTCGTCGTGACGTTCACGGGTGACGTGAAGATCGTCGACTTCGGGATCGCGAAGAGCGACGCGCGGCTCGGCGAGCAGACGAAGAGCGGCAAGCTCAAGGGCAAGGTCCCGTACATGTCGCCCGAGCAGGCGCGCGGCGAGGCCGTCGACGCGCGCTCGGACATCTTCTCGACCGGCGTGATGCTCTTCGAGCTCACGACCGGCAAGCGCCTCTTCAAGGGCGCGAGCGAGTACGAGACCCTCAAGCTGATCTGCGAGCGCGACTACCCGCGCCCGACCGAGATCCGCCCGGACTATCCGCCGGAGCTCGAGGCGATCGTGATGAAGTCGCTCGCGAAGAACCGCGAGGACCGCTTCCAGAGCGCCCGCGAGATGCAGGCGGAGCTCGAGTCCTTCGTCCGCAAGAACCAGATCGCCGTCTCCAACGTCGCACTGCACCAGTTCATGCAGTCGCTGTTCGAGGAGAAGCTCGCCGCCCAGAAGGAGGCGCTCCTCCAGGGCAAGCAGCTCGCCGACATCATCGAGATGCAGCACGCGCTGACGGCGGACCCGAACGCGACGCTCGAGATGGACGCGGCCGCCGCGATGCGGCTCGCGAGCGCGACCCAGAGCATGCCGGCGGCGGCGCGCACCGTCACCGAGCTGAGCATCCCCGCGCGGCGTCGGAAGAACGTGCTCGCGGTCGGCGGCGGTCTCGCGATCGCCGCCCTCCTCGGCGGCGGCGCGGCGGTCCTCGCGCTGCGCGGCTCGGACAGCGCGCAGACGGCGACGACGAACGAGGCGACGTCGCGCGCGGCGCTCGCGATCGAGTCGGATCCGCCGGGCGCGTCGATCTGGATCAACGGCGACCTCCGCCCCGAGGTGACGCCGGCGACGATCACGCAGCTGCCCGTGTCGGTGGCGCTCGACGTGAAGCTCACGAAGGACGGCTTCGAGCACGGCAAGCAGCAGGTCTCGCTGGCGGCCGGCGAGACGGGGCGCGTGCACGTCTCGCTCCGGAAGGGCGCGCTCGTCGTCGACGTGAAGGTCGCGCCTGCCGAGGCATCGCCGGCGTTCGCCCTCGACGGCACGCCCGTCGTCGGCCCGCGGATCGAGGGCGTGACGTCGGGCGTCTCGCACAAGCTCGTCGTGAGCGCACCGGGGTACAACGACCAGACCGTCACCGTCACCGGCGGGCCGCTCGAGACGAAGGTCGTCTACGTCCTGCTCGAGAAGACCGAGAAGCCGGCGCCGGCTCGCCCCGTCCACGCCGCGCCGACGCCCACCACGAGCGCGGCGAGCGCCGCGAGCCAAGGCAGCGGCAAACTGAACGTCGGCGCGTCGAACGGCTGGTGCAACGTCACCGTCGACGGCGCGGCGCGAGGCGCTACGCCCGTCGCGGGGATCGAGCTCTCCGGCGGCGCCCACAAGGTGTCGTGCACGACCCCGGACGGGAAGACGATGACCGCGACGGTCACGGTCCCGGGCGACGGGTCCACGACGCGTTACAAGTTCGCGCTGTAGCTCGGGCACGACGCCGCAGTCGCGGGTTCCCGCTGGTCAGCACGTCGATCACGCACCTGGTCCGGGACTCGGGTACGTTCGACGATCGCAGCACAGCCGTACTCGCGCGACTCCGGTCGCACCTGCAGTTCGCACGTCCTTGGGGAGAGGTCATGCGCACCATCCGGTCGCTTCTCGCTGCCGTCACGATCGTCAGCGTTCTCGGTCACGCGTCCACGTCGGACGCGCAGGAAAAGGGCTTCGCGCTCGATCGCTTCGAGCCGTCGGAGCGCGGGAGCGAGTGGTTCACGCTCGACTCGCTCGACCTCCGTGGAAATGGTCGGCCCGCGATCGGCATCGTCGGGTCATGGGCCTACAAGCCCCTCGTCGTCTACGAGCCGGACGGCAAGACGGAGCGCGCCGCGCTCGTCGAGCACCAGCTGATGCTCCATCCGGGCGCGTCGATCGTGCTCTGGGATCGCTTCCGCGGCGCGTTCGACCTGCCGATCGCCGCCTACCAGACCGGCGACGACGTGGTCTTGAACCGGCAGCTCGTACGTGCGCCGCGCACGTCGCTCGGAGACCTCCGGCTCTCGGCCGACGTCCGCCTCCTCGGCGAGCACGGCGATGTCTTCACGTTCGCCGTCGGCACCGCGCTCCACCTGCCCACCGGCTCGCGGACCGAGTACACGAGCGACGACAACGTCCGCCTCGCGCCGCGCGCGCAGGTCGCCGGCGACATCTCGATCTTCTCGTACGCCGGGCGCGTCGGCTTCAACTACCGGCCGCTCACGTCCCGCTACGACGAGAACCCGCTCGGCAGCGAGCTGACCATCGCCGCGAGCGCCGGCGTCCGCCCGATCGAAGGGCTGCTCGTCGGCCCCGAGCTCTACGGCAGCACGGTGACGAACCCGGACTCCGCGTTCGAGAAGCGCACGACGCCGCTCGAGTGGATCCTCGGCGCGCACTGGACCCACGGCGAGCTGCGCCTCGGCGCCGGCATCGGCAGCGGCCTCACCCGCGGCTGGGGCACGCCCGTCTTCCGCACGCTCCTCTCCGCCGAGTACGTGCCCGGCGGGGACAAGGACACCGACGCGGACGGCGTCATGGACTCGGAGGACGCGTGCCCGACCCAGCCGGGCATCCGCACGACGAATCCGCGGACGAACGGCTGCCCGCCTCCCGCGCCGATCCCGCCACCCGATCGCGACGGCGACAAGATCCTCGATCGCGACGACGCGTGCCCCGAAGTGCCCGGGGTGCCGAACGACGACCCGCGGAAGAACGGCTGCCCGGCCGATCGCGACG
Source organism: Polyangiaceae bacterium (assembly GCA_039809485.1). GTDB lineage: Bacteria > Myxococcota_A > Polyangia > Polyangiales > Polyangiaceae > Labilithrix. The sequence goes on from JBDHVE010000062.1 coordinate 7,893, forward strand.
ACGACGGAATCGTCGACGCGGAAGACGCGTGCCCCGAGGTCGCGGGCGTGCGCACGTCCGACCCGAAGACGAACGGCTGTCCGCCCGACCGTGACGGCGACGGCGTCATGGACAACGACGATGCGTGCCCGGACGTGCCGGGCGTGAAGAGCGACAACCCGAAGAAGAACGGCTGCCCTTCGGACCGCGACGACGACGGCATCCTCGATCGCGAGGACGCCTGCCCCGACAGCCCCGGCCCGGCGAACGCGGACCCGAAGAAGAACGGCTGCCCCGAGGCGCGGATCGAAGGAGGTCAGATCAAGATCCTCCAGCAGGTGAAGTTCAGGACGAACAGCGCCGAGATCCTGAAGGACAGCGACGTGACGCTCGAGGCGGTGAAGAAGATCCTGGACGAGCACCCGGAGATCACCGCGGTCAGGGTCGAAGGCCACACCGACAACGTCGGCAACGCCGCCTACAACAAGAAGCTGAGCGAGCAGCGCGCGGCGGCGGTCATGAAGTGGCTCACGTCGAAGGGCGTCGACAAGAAGCGCCTCACCGCGAAGGGCTTCGGTCTCGAGCGGCCGATCGACACGAACACGACCGACGAGGGACGCACCAACAACCGGCGCGTCGAGCTCCACATCGAGACGGCGTCGGCCCCGGCCACGCCCGACAACACGCCGGCGGCCCCGAAGCCGCAGCCGAAGAAGTGACCGCATGATGATCGAGGGGAGGAGGGCTTCGATGACTTCCGAGAACCGCAAGCGAGGGTTCCTGTGCGCCGCGCTCGTGATCGCCGGCGTGCTCGCACCAAACGAGGCGCTGGCCGAGAACGAGGTCTCGTTCTGCAAGTTCACCGACCTGAACCAGCAGACGCTGCAGCTGAACGGCGCGCTCGCGCTGACCGACCTCGTGAACCTCACGCCCAACCTGCCGAACCAGTCCGGCAGCGCGTACGTGAAGACGCCGATGACGCTCACGTCTACGACGTCGTTCGCGGCGCACTTCCGCTTCCGCCTCTATCCGAACACGGGCGGTACGGGCGGCTCCGGCCTCGCGTTCGTCCTCCAGAACAAGAGCCTCACCGCCGGCTCCGGATCCGGCGGCGGCCTCGGACTGAACGGCGTCACGCCGAGCGTCGCCGTCGAATTCGACACCGCGCAGGACGTCGTCGGTGATCCGAATGCGAACCACGTCGCGATCATCCAGGACGGCAAGTCCGGTGTGCACCTCGCGTTCGGGACGCCCGGCTTCAACCTGAAGAGCGGCATCTCGACGGACGCGTGGGTCGACTACACGTTCGCGACGAAGACGATGGCGGTGTACGTCTCGCAGGGCACGGGCCTGAAGCCGGCGCTCCCGCTCTTCACGCACGTGATCGACGTCTACGACGCCGTCAAGGCGGCGCAGAACGGCAACAAGGTCTACGTCGGCTTCAGCGGCGCGACCGGCAACACCGAGACGAACACGCAGGACGTGACGTACCTCGTGATCGGGACGGGTACGGTGCCGTCGCTCGTGGACTGCATCCCGTGCCTGACCGACGCGCAGTGCCCCGCGAACACGCCCGCCTGTCAGCCGAACGGCTTCTGCGGCGAGTGCTCGGCGGCGAACACGACGCAGTGCCAGGGAGGCACGCCGGTCTGCAACACGAACGTCGGGCAGTGCGTCGAGTGCATCTCGAACGGGCAGTGCTCGGGGAACAAGCCGATCTGCGTGAACAACGTCTGCGTCGCGTGCGCCGGTGACAACGGGAGCGGAGATCCCGCCCAGTGCCCGACGTCGACGCAGCCCGTCTGCCAGACGCAGGGACCGACCACCGGCTCGTGCACGCAGTGCTCGGCCGACAACGCGAACCTCTGCGTCGCGCCGCGTCCGGTGTGTCTGCCGAACGTCGGAACGTGCGGCTGCGCGAACGACGCGGACTGCGGCGGCGCCACCTCGGGCCAGATCTGCACCGGCACGCCCGGCGTCTGCGTCCCCGGCTGCCGCCCGGCGGGCGGCAACACGTGCCCCAACGGTCAGAACTGCGAAGTGCCTCCCGGTGGGACCACCGGCATCTGCAAGCAGCCGTGCGCGGACGGGTGCGTCGGCGCGACGCCGGTCTGCAACACGACCGCGGACCAGTGCGTCCAGTGCGTGAACGGCACCGACTGCACGACGAACCCGAACGGCCCGCTGTGCAACCCGACGACGAACACGTGCGTCGAGTGCATCCCGGGCGGTGACACGACCCAGTGCCTGGCCGACGGCCCGGGGTCGGCCTGCCGCCCGAACGGGCAGTGCGGCTGCAACACGGACGGGGACTGCGGCAACGCCACGTCGGGACGCGTCTGCGACGACACGACGAAGGTCTGCCGCGCAGGCTGCCGCGGAACGGGCGGCAACGGCTGCAAGCAGGGCGACGTCTGCACGTCGAAGACGACGGCGATCGGTCAGTGCGTCGTCGACGTCGGCAGCGACGCCGGTGCCGACGCGGGCGCGGTCGACGCGGGCTCCGACGCGGGAACGAGCAAGAACGACGCGGGCACCACGACGCCGCGCCCCGACGCTTCGACGACGACGCCCGATGCCGGCGGGACCGGGGTCGACGACGCCCTCGACGACTTCTCGATCGAAGGCGGCGGATGCGCGTGCAGCACGCTCGGCGTCAGCGCTCCCGCGCTCTCCCTCGGCGGCTTCGGCCTCACGGCGGTGGCGTTCGCTGCGCTCGCGCGCCGTCGTCGTCGTCGCTGACGCCTTCGCCGGCATCGTCCTCGCTCTGGGGATCCGCTCCCCAGGGCAGGACGGCGCCGGCCGTCATCCGGCTCACCGCCATCGTCGAGGCGAAGCCGGCCGCGAGCGCACACACGATGACGGCGAGCACCGTCGGAGTGAGGAGACGGAAGCGCGATCGACGTGAGCTCGACGCCTCGAGCGCGCTCCGCACCGTCTGCCGCGGGGACGCCGCGCGCTCCGCCGCCGGAAGGCTCGGGCGCGAGACGCGGTCCCAGACGCGGAGTGCGCGGAGGGCCGAGTCGCGCACGCGCGGCGCGCTGATCGCGGAGAGCGCGGAGGCGAGCTCGGCGACGGTCTGGTAGCGCGCCTTCGGATCGACCGCGAGACAGCGCGCGACGACCGCGTCGACGACGGCGGGGACGCCCGGTCGCTCGGCGGAAGGGCGCGGCGTCTTCGACCGCATGATCCGCATGAAGATCTGGGGCAAGGTCTCGCCCTTGAACGGGGGCTTGCCGACGAGCAGCTCGTAGAGGATCGCGCCGAGCGCCCAGATGTCGATCCGCGGGTCGACCGCGTCGGACGACTCCATCTGCTCGGGCGCCATGTAGCTCGGCGTCCCGAGGACCATCCCGGGATCGGTGAGCGCGGACGTGATCCCGTTCAGCGTCCGCGAGATGCCGAAGTCGAGCACCTTGATGCACGGCGAGCCGTCGAGACACTCCGTGAGGAACAGGTTCGCCGGCTTGAGATCGCGGTGGACGATCCCCATCGCGTGCGCTTCGGCGAGCGCCTCACACGCGTGCAGGATGCACTCGAGCGCGAGCTCGACCGGAAGCGGACCGCGCCGGGTCAGGACGGCCGCGAGGTCCTCGCCCTCGAGGTGCTCCATGACGAGGTAGGGCGCGCCGTCGTCCTCGAGCTTGCCGACGTCGATCACGCGGACGACGTGCTCGCTCTTCATGCGAGAGACGGCCCGCGCCTCGCGTTCGAGACGAAGGACGTACTCGGGTACGGCGAGGGCGGCGGGCGACAGGACCTTCACGGCGACGGTCTGCGGAAGCGCGACGTGCGTCGCGCGATAGACGACGCTCGTTCCCCCGCGACCGATCACCGCGTCGATCCGGTACCTGCCGCCGATCACGTCGCCGATCTTCTGCATCACCCGACGCGGGCGTGCGAGGAGCGTGCCCCTCGGGTCCGAGCGCGATGTCCGCGAACGCCGACGCACCGCGTGGCGCTCGAGGCATGGTCGAGGCAGAGCGCCACGCAGCGTCCTGCACGCGGGCACTTCGCGAGGCGGCCGGGGTAGGACATCGACGCGGACGTGCGGGGCCGCTTCGCAGCGCACGACGAGGGCACGGCCGATGCAGCTGGCGGGACGACCCCACATCGGAGGACTGCCCCATGAAACTTCCGTTCACGAGCCTCGGCCTCGTCGCCGGCCTCGCGGTAGCGCTGTCGGCCTGCGGGTCGGCTCCCATGCCCACTGCACGCGTCGCTTCGTCCGAAGCCGCCGTTCGCTCCGCTCACGAGGTCGGCGCCGACGCGCTGCCCGACGCTGCGCTGCACGTTCGCATGGCCGAAGACCAGCTCCGCACCGCCAACCGCCTCATCAAGGACGGCGAGAACGAGAAGGCGGACCTGCTGCTCGCGCGCAGCCAGGCCGACGCCGAGCTCGCCATCGGTCTCACGCGCGCGTCGAAGGCGAAGCAGGCTGCCGACGCTGCACAGTCGAAGCTCCAAACCGTCGGTCAGGGAGTCGGCTCGCAGAGCGGCACCTCTCCGATGCCGCAGCAGTGACAGGAGGAATCCCATGAAGCTCTCGCACACCACGCTCCTCTTCCTCGGCGCGGCTGCCCTCGCCGGTTGTGCTTCCAAGCAGCCGCCTCCGGAGCTCGTCGACGCGCGGCAAGCGTTCGCGCGCGCGCGGACCGGCCCCGCGGCACAGGTGAATCCCGCCGGCATCTATGAGGCGAAGCGCTCGCTCGACGCCGCGGAGCGCAAGCAGGACGACGACCCCGGCTCGCCCGAGGCGCGGAGCCTCGCGTACATCGCGCATCGCCGCGTCCTCCTCGCCGAAGCGAACGCGAGCGCCGTCCAGGCGCAGCAGCAGCAGCAGATCGCGGAGCAGCAGTTCGTCCAGCTCCAGTCGAGCCAGCTCGCGGCGACGCGCGGTCAGCTCGGGGAGTCGCAGAGCAAGCTGCGGCAGCAGGAGCAGCAGATCGCGGCCGAGCGCCAGGCCCGCGCCGCCGCCGAGCAGCGCGCGAAGGACGCTCTCCAGCGTCTCTCCTCGTTCGCGTCCGTGAAGAACGACACGCGCGGCATGGTCATCACGCTCTCCGGTAGCGTGCTCTTCGCGACGAACAAGAGCGATCTGATGCCGGCTGCTTCGGAGCGCCTGAACCAGGTCGCCGACGCGCTGAAGGAAGTCGAAGGCCGCCGCATCCGCGTCATCGGCTACACCGACAACGTCGGCAAGGACGAGTACAACCAGCAGCTCTCGCAGAAGCGCGCCGAGAGCGTGCGCTCGCACCTGATCTCGCGCGGCGTCCGTGAGGACCTCGTCGTCGCGGAAGGTCGTGGCGAGGCGGATCCGGTCGCGAGCAACGCGAACCCCGAGGGCCGCGCGAACAACCGCCGCGTGGAGATCGTCGTCGAAGAAGGCGGCGGCGCGAGCGGCTCGACGAAGGGCGGCTCGATGCAGGGCGGCTCGATGCAGGGCGGCTCGATGCAGGGCGGCTCCGGTTCGACGGGCACGCAGCAGGGCACGCAGCAGGGCACGGGAGGCCGCTGATCCGTGGCGAATGCACGCACGGCTCCCGAGACCTCGGTGGGCCGTGCGCGCGCGCCTCGCGGGGTAGGTCCCTCCTGGGCGCGCATCGGCGGACGCCGCTCCTGGCCCGCGCCGGTGCGCGCCTTTCTCGTCGTCGCGCTCGGCTTCTACCTGCTCTACCTGTTCGTCGCGAACCTCGTGCTCGCCACGAACGTCGTGCGCGACGCGGTGAACGGGAGCCCCGACGAGATGATGATCGGGTACCGCTCGGCGTACTCGCTCGTTCCCGGTTGGGTCACCGTCTCCGACTTCACGCTTCGCTTCCAGGACCGGAACGTCCAGTTCCTCCTCGCGCTCGATCGCGCCTCCTTCCGGCTCGATCTCCCGGCGCTGACGAAGAAGCAGTTCCACGTGACGCGCCTCCGCGGCGAGGGCGCGCAGGCGCGCTTCCGGATGAAGGTCGACGCGGCGGAGAGCGGACGAGCGCGCGTGGGTGCGTTCCCGCCGATCTACGGCTACGCCGACCCGCCGATCCGCGTCCCCCGTCCCGACGCCGGCACGGTGAAGCCGACCCCGCCCGCGTCGCACTACTGGACCATCTACGTCGAGGACATCTCCGCATCGGTACGCGAGCTCTGGTTCGCCGAGGTCCGCTGGGTCGGCGGCGGAGCCGTGCGCGGCAGCTTCCGACTCGAGCCGATGCGCGAGCTCGACGTGTGGCCGTCCGAGCTCGACCTCGCCGACGGCGATCTCGCGGTCGAGGACGCGCCGATCATCCATCTCCGCGCGAGCCAGCTCTTCGCGACGGTGCACCACTTCGACGTGCGCGTGCCGCGCGGGGTCGAAGTGCTCCGCTTCATCGATGCACGTGCGCGCCTCCGCGGAACCGTCGCGAGCATCACCCCACTCGCAGAGCTCTATGCCGGAAAGGACGGCCCGCACGTCTCCGGCGACGTCGGCGAGGTCGACATCGACGCGGCGATGGAAGGAGGCGTCCTCCTCCCGGGCGCGTCGGCGCATCTCAGGCTCGCCGACGTCGCCGTTCGCGGGAAGCAGGCCGCGGTCCGCGGTCCGCTCGACGTCCGCGCCGTCGTCGAGGCACCGGCGGATGCGCCGCGGCGGATCGCGCTCGACGCGCACTCGACCGCGGCGTTCCTCGACACGGGCGAGGTCGCCTCGCACGACAGGCATGCGGCCCGGATCGGAGATGCCTTCGCGCGTGCGCGCCTCGCCTTCGCGGACCTCGCGAAGCCGCCGCCGACCGGAGAGGCCCTGCTCGACGCGGGCGTCGAGCTGCGCGAGGTCGTCGTCCCCGACCTCGCCGCGCTCCGTCCGCTCGCGCCGAAGGACGTGGTGCCGCGGAGCGGAGAGCTCTCCCTCGCCGCGCGCGCGACGCTCGAGAAGCGCGCGCTGACGGCACGCGCCGACGCCGTGCTCGGGGGTGCGCGCGCGCGCTTCGGGACGATCGAGGTCGGCGCGACGGGGCCGTTGTCGGTCGACCTCGCGACGGAGGACGCGACGAAGGCGATCGCGGGATCCGCGACGGCGCACCTGACCGACGTGAGCATCGTCGCACCCGACGCGCGGGTCTCGGGGCTCGCCGTCGACGTGCGCGCGAAGGATGCGATCGTCGGTCTGGCGACCGGCTCGGTCACGTCGATGGTCGCGGTGCACGCCACGCCGGGATCCCGCGTCCTCGAAGCGGTCTCGGCGATGGCAGGCGCGCCTCGATGGCTCGCGCGCGCCGCGGCCGGTCCCGACGCGAGCGCGTCGCTCCGCGTCCACAAGGGGTCGCGGATGGTCGAGCTGCGCGTCCTCGACGCCCGCGACGGCGTCGTGCACGCGCGCGGCGTCCTCCGCCAAGGCGACGACCACGGCAAGCGCGGCGCGTTCCTGATCGAGGCCGAGCCGCTCCGCGCCGGCATCGCGCTCCCGCCCGGCGGCGGCGGCGCCGACGTCGTGCCCTTCGCGGATCAGGGCTGGCTCGACAGCCGCCTCCGCGCGCTGCCGTGACGCGCGGCGCGCGCGCGTGGATCCGGCAGCAGGAGCACGACACGTGTGCCTTTGCGCTACGAGCGCCGCGGCCGAACGCCTCGCACGGTGCGCTGCCCTCGCGGTTCGACGCAGTTCTTCCTCCGGTTGCGACGCCGTGCGAGCCAGCGCGAAGCCCACGGCCCGCCGATTGCTGGAGCGCACGACAGCGCAGGCACGACGTCCTGCTTCGAAAGGTCCCGACGAATGATCCGCCACCGCATCGCCCTCGACCTCGGCCTCGCCGGTGCCGCCACGGCGGCCATGGTGGTGCTGCTCACGCCGCGCGACGCCGACGCTGCGATCAAGGGGCTCGAAGCCTGCGGCGAGATCGACGTCTCCGGCGATGCGCGCTGCGAGCTCGTCGCGCAGGGCGGCTGCGAGGCCCGCTGCACGCCGGTGAGCGTCCGCGCGGCGTGCGCTGCGAAGCTCACCGCCCAGTGCTCGGGGGAGTGCACCGCGCGCGCGACGGTCGAGTGCACGGGCTCGTGCAACGCGGACTGCGTCGGCCGCTGCCAGGCCGATCCCGGCTCGTTCGACTGCCGCGGGAGCTGCACCGCGACGTGCGACGGCGACTGCGACGCGCAGTGCGCGAGCTCGTCCGACGGCGAGACCTGCCGCGCCTCGTGCCGCGGGAACTGCAGCGCGAAGTGCGACGCGCAGTGCAGCGGGACGCCGCCTTCCGCGACGTGCGAGGGCAAGTGCGAGGCATCGTGCACCGGCTCGTGTGACGCAAAGGCGAGCGCGCGCTGCCAGATCGACTGCCAGGGCCGGCTCGAGGCCTCGTGCACCGCCGAGGTGCAGGGCGGCTGTCAGACGCGGTGTCAGAAGCCCGAAGGCGCGCTCTTCTGCGACGGGCAGTTCGTCGACACGAGCGACGTGCAGCGTTGCATCGACGCGCTGCGCGCGGTCCTGAACGTGCAAGTCAGCGGCTCGGCCAGCGGCGAGTGCAACGACGGGACGTGCACCGGCGAGGCGTCGGGCTCGGCGTCCTGCTCGACCTCGCGTCGTGAGCTCCCCCCGCCTCCTCCCATCGTCCCCATGTTCGTCGTCCTCGCTGCCATCGGCGCCACCATCATCCGTAAGAACCGCCGCGGCGGTCCGTGAACCATCAAGGAGCAAGAACAGTCATGAACCACGTCAGTGTCGATCAGAACGAGACCAGCCGCACCTCGGGCCAGGGCGGTGAGGCCCTCAAGCACCGCGTCGACCAGGTGCGCGACATCGTCGAGAACGTGCGCGACCGCGCCGAGATCGCGTTCCGCGACAAGCCCTACCTCGTCCCGGTCGCGGCCGGCGCGCTCGGTCTCGGCATCGGCGTCCTCCTCGGCTCGCGCATCACGCGCTTCATCCTCTTCACCGCGGTCGGCTCGCTCCTCAGCGATCAGCTCGGTGGCGAGATCAAGCGCATCTCGAGCGGCCTCGTCGAGAACTTCCAGCGCAAGCTGGACGAGCAGGGCGGCGGCGAAGGCCAGTTCGCCGGCGAGTGAGCTCCCTACTTCGTCCGGACCGGCAGCTCGAGGTCCACGACGAGGGGGAGATGATCCGAAGCGCGGCGTGCGCGAGCATCCCTCGGGACGCGTACGCCGCGCACGGTCACGTCCTCGGAGACGAAGACGTGATCGATCCGTAGGACGGGCCACGCGCTCGGGAACGTCGGGCGCGGGCGGTGCCCCGGGAGATGTCTCTGCGCATCGCGCAGGACGGCGGCGAGCCGCCGATAGGTCGTCGCGTGCGGGACCGCATTGAGGTCACCGACCACGACGCAGGGATGGAGCAGGTCCGGGCTGCCGAGCCAGTCGGGACCGACGAGCTCACGTGACTGGAACGCGCGCTCTCCGCGGTAGAGGCCGAGGTGCGTGCTGATCACGTCGACCGAGCCGGAAGGAGGACGTACGCGCGCCCAGATCGCGCCACGCGGCTCCGAGCCGGGCTTCGGCAGCGAGGGGAAGGTCGTGACCTTCACGAGCTCGATCGGGTGACGACTGAGCAGTGCGTGCCCGTAATAACCGACGCCGCGACGGAACGTCCGGCAGAAGAGCAGCTGCATGTCGAGCGCTGCAGCGAGATCGCGTGCATGGTGCACGCCTTCGACGTCGTCCGTCTCCGGTGCGTCGAGCTCCTGGAGCGCGATCACGTCGGGCGCTGCGTCGGCGCAGAGCGCCGTGATGTCGGTGGTGGAGTCGTTGCCGCCCGGCCCGAGGCAGCGGTGGACGTTGTACGTCATCACGCGGAACCGGGACACGCGCCGACCCTACCACTGGTCGCGCTGTGCACGTGCGAGGCACGGCGCCACACCCCACGAATCCGCCGGATCGCGAGGAACGCGGTCGCTCGGAGCGGAATGCCCGTTGCAGCCTGCTCGGGCAAACGGAGGACCTTCTCATGGCTGATCCCAAGCAGAACATCGACCCTGGCCACGGCGATCGCGGCGGCGAGGGCAACCCCGACGCGGCTCGTCGCTACGACGCGGGCGTCGAGAAGACGGTGAAGGAGGGCCGGACCGAGGAGCTCGCGAAGCGCGCGAAGGAGGCGCTCGAGAGCGACCAGGGCGACGAGCTCCGGCGCGCGGAAGAGCAGGGCAAGAACGCGAAGACGGGCCCGAGCTCGGGACGGTGACGATGCGCGCGGTCCTCGGTGAGCGCGCGCGTTTCCTCGTCCAGCTCTTCTCGAGGACCATCGACGGCTTCGGCGAGGTCGAGGGGCCGAGGCTCGGCGCAGCGTTCTCGTTCTACGCGACGTTCTCGATCTTCCCGCTCGTCCTGCTCGGCGTCACCGTGCTCGGCTTCGTGCTCGGCGACAGCGTGGACGTGCGCGAGCAGATGATCGCCGCGCTCGCGAGCGAGCCGTCGATCCGGCACGTCGTCGACCAGACGCTGTCCGCGATGCAGACGAGCCGCTCGGGGCGCGGACTGTCGTTCGTGGTCGGTCTCGTCTCGCTCCTCTTCGGGGCGAGCGGCGCGCTCACGGAGCTCGACGCGGCGCTGAACCGGATCTGGCAGGTTCCCGTCCCGAAGACGAACGGGATCTTCGGGACGCTGAAGGCGTTCGCGCGTGACCGCCTGACCGGTATGATGCTCGTCGCCGGCATCGGCGTGACGATGCTCGCGTCGCTCGTCACGAGCTCCGTCCTCGGCGGGATCGCCGCGCACGCGCACTACGCGCTCACCCCTGCCCTCCTCCAGACGGCGGAAGTCGCGGCGTCGCTCGTCTTGCTGACGATCGTGTTCACGGCGACGTTCCACCTCGTGCCGAAGACGCGCCCGCCGATCGGGGATGTCCTCGGCGGGGCGGTGCTCACGGTCGTGGGGCTCACGATCCTGAAGTCGGTCTTCTCCGCGTACCTCGCGCACCTCACGAGCTACTCGGCCTACGGGATCGCCGGCGGCGTGCTCGCGCTGGCGACGTGGATTTATCTGTCGAGTCAGGTCATCTTCTTCGGCGCGCAGCTCACGCGCGTGCACTGCGAGATGACGGGGTGCCCGGTTGCGCAGCAGCAGCGGGCGCAGGCGATCGAGAAGACGCAGGCCCGGAGCGAGGCTGCGCCGGCGGAGTGACGGCGGGTCCCTGTCGTTCGAGCACCAGCTTCGGCTGGAGGTCGACGTCGAACCGGAGCTCCTCGCGCGTCACCGCGACGGCCGCCGAGGAGGCGACGAAGCGGAACGTACCGCGCGGGGAGATCTTCGCGGGCAGAGGCCGCACGGCGCCGAGCTTGTCGGCGAAGCGCCATGCGAGCTTCTGGCGCTGCGCGGCGAGGGCGTCGTTCACGCCCTCGACGATGCGCTCGTCGAGGAAGCCCGGCACGCGCTCGAGGTCGAGGTGCTCGAGCACGGGGTCGAACGCGAGGGCCGGAAGGCCCGCGCGGTTCGCGATCGTGGGGCGGAGCAGGATCTGCCAGGCACGCACGGTCACCTGAACCGCGAGCCCCGCCACATGCCACGCGATGCGCGCATCGCCACGGATGCGGATGCCGAGGTCGGGAACGAGCTCGACCTGGAGCGCACGCCCGAACGACACGGTGCCGCGCGGGTGCTCGCGAATGACGATGCGCACCGGGACGAGCTCAGCGGCCAGCGCCGCGAGCTCGTCCCGGGTCACGACGAGGCCGAGCTTCATCGTGAGCGCCTCGGGTCACGCCGGCACGCGACGGCCGAAGATCAGCGAGAGCGCACCGAGGACGAGGAAGACGAAGAACAGGATCTTCGCGATGCCCGCGGCCCCAGCTGCGAGACCACTGAAACCCAGCACAGCAGCAACGAGAGCAACCACGAAGAACACGGCGGTCCAGTACAGCATGTCAGAGACTCCTTTCTGCCCACCGGAGCTTGCGAGAGCCGTGCCTCGTGCGGCTCCATCCGTCCGCAGCTACGGCATCGCGCGTGCACGCGTACGCGCGCATGCGCTCGACGACGCACGCCAACGCCTCGCACGATTTCGGAGCCGCGCCTCCGCCTTCGAGGACTCCCAGGCCTCCGGTCGACCCCGACCCGAAGGCGCATCCGACGCACCGCGAGCGTCCTCCGGCCGACCCCATCGGGCAGGGCACGGACCCGCGGCAGCCGGTCCAGCAGCCGGGTACGCACGAGCCGCGGCCCACCGAACTGCCACATCCGTCGCGGAGGCGCACCCCATGAGGTTCACGTATCGCCTGGTGCCCGACGGCTCGGGCTTCGTCGCCGAGTGTGTCGAGAACGAAGCCGCTGGTGAGGGACGCACCGAACGCGAGGCGATCGACTCGCTCCGCACGACGCTGCGCGAGCGGCTCATCCGTCCCGATGCAGTGGCTCCACCTTCGAACCCGGTGCCGGAGCCGGAGATCGAGCTCGTGCGCGCGAAGCTAGAGGCAGTGAGCGAGGTGTGAGGTCGACGGCGGCAGAGGGCGACACGCGAAGAAGTCGGCGGCGAGGCTGAGCTCGGTGGCCTACCATCGTCCTCCCGAGGAGGGACGATGCGCGTCACCCGCAGGAAATTGCTCGAGCTCACGTTGGCCGGAGGCGCGATCATCGTCGTCGGCTGCAAAGGCGAAGGCGACGCGAGCGGTGTCCAGCCGACCGACGGGGGCACCGAGGGCGACGGCGGCGTCGTCGCGCGTGCATGGGCGCTCGGGTCGCTCGAGCTCGTCGAAGGCAGCGGCAAGAGCCTCGACCTCGCTTCGACGCTCCCCGCGGACGTGAAGCCGGGCGGGACCTTCTCGCTCGATCCCGCGTCGAAGCCGCTTCCCTCCGGGATGACGCTCGATCCGAACGGAGCGCTCTCGGTGGGCACCGCGCGCGCGGGCACGTTCGAAGGCGTCGTCTTCGCGTACGCCGAGCCCGCATGAAGCGCGACGCGTCGAAGGCGCCCCCCGTGTCCGAACGGATCGATCGTCGTCGCTTCTTCAGCGTGACGGCGGCACTGCTCGCCGCTGCGTGCGGGAGCAGCTCGGACGACCAAGGAGGCGCGACCACCGACATTCCCCCGGGTCCTGTCGGTCCGGGCGGAGAGGACGCGGGGCCGCCGGCACCGCCCGGAACGCCGACCCCGCTTGCGCCGCTCACGCTGTACGCCGCGCAGGCAGGGACGCTGCCGTACATGCGACGCTCTATCCGCTCGAAGGGTCGGTCCCCGACGGCACGCTCGTGACGTCGCCGGACGATCCGACGCTCGCCTCTTCGGTCCTCTCGCGCTGGCCGGACGGCTCGGCGCAGGTGGTGGTCGTGGCCGGCGAGACCGACGTCGCCGCCCAGGCGACGAAGACGATCCGTCTCCAGTCGCAGGCGGTGCAGCCGACGCCATCGACGCCGAACGCCGTCGTCGCCGCGCTCACCGACGTGCAGCTCGACTTCCCGGGGATCGCGAACGTGAAGGTCACCGACTTCGCGTCCCCCGCCCGCGTCTGGTGGGCGAGCTCGGCGGTCATCTGCGGTCGTTACCTGCAGGTCATCGACGGCGGGCTCTGCGCCGTCATCGACGTGCACGCGTTCCGTGGTGGGCGCGTGTTCGTCGAGGTGACGATCGAGAACTCGCTGATCGCGCCGAAGGCGGGGTCAGCCGCCGTCGCGAAGCCCGCGACGCGGACGTACGCCGGCGCGCGCGTGACGCTGAACGGTGGCGCGGTCACGCTCGCGACGGGCGTGAACAGTCCGACCGACGGCCAGGGCTTCCTGGGGACGAACGGCGGAGGTACGTGGGCGGGCGGGCTCCGGCGCAGCTCGAGCGCGGTGGACCGCAGGCCGATGCCGCGTGGTCGCGCGTCGTCGCCGGCGTCACGAACCTGGACAGCTGGAAGAACGGCTTCGCGACGGAGCCGCGCTACGGCCGCTACCCACGGAACAAGCCATGAAGATCGTCTCGCAGCCCGTTCAGATCGTGATCCGTCCTGCGGGCGCCTTCGCGGCGCCGTATCCGCTGCCCGGTCGGGGCCAGGTCGTTTCCATCGCAGGAGCGAACACGATGAAGGACGTCGCGACGGCGGCGAACGGATGGGGCGACTATCCGGGCAGCGCCGAGCTGCACAATCCCATCTACGGCGGGTACGGCTTCGGCGCGTTCGCGCGGGACTACTCTCCCGCGGGCGCCTTCGTGATCGCCGGCATCGGCGGCCACCACGCGGGCGGCATCTGGGGCGGCTTCGTCTTCGACTTCACGACGGCGAAGTGGATCTCGAAGGCGAACGCGAACGGGCTCGTCGAGAAACGAGAGGACCCGCTGAAGGACGACGTCGACTGGGCGACCGGTGAGCTCGTGAACAAGCCGCCGAACGGCCAGCTGCCGGTGCCCGGCCACGGCTACACCTGGCACTTCTGCCCGCCGAAGGCGCTGAGCGGCGGGAAGAGCGGCTACATGATCCGCTGCGCCATCGCGGCGGCGTCCGACCAGGGGTGGGACGCGAGGAAGTCGTTCAAGCTCGATCTCGACACCGGGCTGTGGACGTACGCGTCCGACAACGTGATGAGCTTCGACGACGCGTACCTGAACCCTTACACCGACGGCGGCGGGGACTGGGACCCGAAGACGGAGCGGTTCTACAGCCCGCAGGGCGCGAAGAACGGCGACCTCCGTTATCTCGAGAAGAACGGATCGGTCCCCGGGTGGACCTGGAAGAAAGTGGCCTGCGCCAACCTCGCGACGAGCTCCGGCCTGAGCGGCTGCATGGTCGACAACGAGCGCCGGCTCCTCGTCCTCGTGTGGATGGACGGCACCGTCCAGACGGTGGACCTCGAGAACATCGGCGCCGGCGCGACGACGCGCACGATCGCCGGTGCAGGGAACCTGCCGGTCCCGGCGTACTCGTACACGCGCTGGCACAAGTGGCCTTCGGCCGACGGCGGTGACGACTGCTTCTACACGATCAAGGGCCGCGCGAACCGCGCCGGGATCGCGTCGTTCCCGAACGACCAGTCGCCGCCGACGACGCTCGCCGCCGAGCAGTTCCTCTACAAGCTCGATCCCGCGACGTGGACCGCTTCGAAGGTCGAGATCGCGGGCGGCATCCTCGCGCTCTGGGAGTACGTCTACACATCGGACGGTGCCCCGCCGCACGGCAACGCGTTCGTGTACGTCCCTGCGCTCCGGTGCTTCGCGTGGTTCCCGCGAGGCGACGTGCCCCCGCAGCTGATCAAGCCCTAGCGCCGCTTCCAGCGCATCCGCCACACCGGCAGACCGTCCGCGATCGCGCGGTGCTCCCGCGGGCTCCGCGCGCCGTACTCGTTCTCGGCGAGGCGTGGTGAGCCGGCCACGTCGCCGGCGGGCTCGAACGCAGGATGCGCGCTCGTGACGCGCTCGTAGAGGTCGGCGCGCTCCTCGACGTCGGTCTGGATGAAGAGCTCGCCGCCCTTCTCGAGCAGGCGCGCGACCTCGTCGAGGAACACGTCGCCGAGGACGAGCCGCTTGTGATGACGCTTCTTCCACCACGGATCGGGGAAGTGGAGGAAGACGCGCTTCACGCACCCGTCCGGTCCGAGACGCGGGAGGGCCTGGCGTGCGTCCTCGCAGAAGACCCGCGCGCGCGCGGCGTGGCCCGCCTTCGCGAGCTTCGCATCGCCGACCGCCGCCCACTTCCGGCGGATCTCGAGGCCGACCAGCGCCGCCTCCTTCGCCGCGTCCACGCGCTCGACGAGGAAGCCCGCCTTCGGCCCCGGGCCGACCTCGAGCTCGATCCACGCGCCCTTCACGACGTCGCGCAAATCGACTGGTCCGCGCGACTCTCCGTGCGCATCGACCGGAAGCCGCGGTGCATCGGCGTAGGGCCCCGGCCGACGCTTGCGCGCTGCCGTGCCGAGATCCTTCTCGCCTGCGTCTTCCACGAGGGCGAGCGGATAGACGTGCGGCCCCCGCAGGTCAAGCTCGTGGTAGCGTCCGCGCCGTGCGCGCGCGCGCGTGGATCTCGTCGTGGCTTCCCTGGCTGCCGCTCGTGGCGGCCACGCTCTTCCTCGCGCGCTGGGTGATCGCCACGGTGATCGCGAAGTGCGACCATCCCGCGGCCGCGCTCGACGACGCGTACATCCATTTCCAGTACGCGCGCGCGATCGCGGAAGGACATCCCTTCCGCTACCAGGCCGGCGAGCCGATCTCGACCGGCGCGACGAGCTTCGTGTGGCCCGCGCTCCTCGCGCCCTTCTGGCTCGTCGGCTTCCGCGGCGCTTCGCTCATGTGGCCCGCGTGGGCGATCGCGTTCGTCTCGCACGGCCTCCTCGCACGCGAGGTCTTCCTCCTCGCGCGACCGCTCGCCGGACGCGCCGCCGCGGTCGGCGCCGGTGCGATGACGCTCGCGTTCGGCGGCCTCGTCTGGGGCGCTGCGAGCGGGATGGAGGTCGCGCCGTTCGCCTTCCTCACCGCGCTCGGCGCACGGCTCACGAGCGAGTGGGCCGAGGCCGCTCCCGAAGCGCGTACGCCCCGGAGGTTCACGACGCTCCTCGTCGTCGGCGCGCTTCTCCCGCTCCTCCGCCCCGAAGGCGCGCTCATCGCCCTCGCCATGGGCGCCGTCGTCGTCCTCTTCCCGCGTCGCACGGCGGTCGCGTCACGCGCGGAAGGGCTCCTCTTCGGCGTCGCGGCGGCGTTGCCGAACCTCCTCCTCCTCGCGCTCACCGGGAAGGCGACGACGAGCACGGCGCAGGTGAAGCTCCTCTTCGGCAATCCCTACTACGTCGTCTCGGACGTGTTCCTCGCGAACGCGCGGATGCTCCTCACGAGCATCCTCGACGGCGGCCCCTACTCGGCCGAGTTCCTCCCGAAGGGCGGCGCGCCGATCGCGGGGATGGGGCTCGTCGCGATCGTCGTGCGCGGCGCGACGACGAAGCGGCACGTCCGCGCCGCGCTCGTCCTCCTCGGGGCGCTGACGATGTTCGTGCCGTGCGTCTACGTGACGTTCCTCTGGAACCGGCTCCGCTACCTGTGGCCGTTCATCCCGTGCTGGTTCGTCGGCGTCGCGTGCCTCGCGCGCCTCGTCGCGAGCTACCTCCCTGCCCTGCACGTCCGCGCGGCGGGCGTCACCGCCGGGCTCGCGACCGGCATCGTCGCCGGCGCGCTCGCGGGAAAGCTCGAGTGGGTCGTGGAGGACGTCGCGCAGTCGGCGAGCGGGATCGATCGCCAGCAGGTCGCGCTCGGCAAGTGGGTCGCCGCGCACCTCCCGGCCGATGCACGCGTCGGCTTGAACGACACGGGCGCGATCGCCTACTTCGGCGACCGGAAGACGTTCGACGTCGTCGGCCTCACGACGCCGACCGAGGGCCGCTACTGGGTGGCCGGCGCCGGCTCCCGCCTCGAGCACTACGAGCGGCTCCGGAAGGACTCTCCGGCGAGCCTGCCCACGCACTTCGTCGTGTATCCCGAGTGGATGAGCTGCCCGCCGGTGCTCGGCCCGAAGCTCCACGAAGCGGTCGTCCGCGACTCGACCATCCTCGGCGGCCAGGTGATGGAAGTGCACGAAGCGCGTTTCGAGCACCTCGGCTCCGGCGAGCAGCCGTGGAGCGCGGCGGGCCCGTTCGCCGACGTGCTCGACGTCGCCGACCTCGAGAGCGAGGCCGCCCACGCCTACGAGCTGCTCGGTGCGCGCGATGGAGAGCAGGCGGCGGAGGAAGGCAACGCCCCTTCCGGCGCGATCGTGATCGACGGCGGGCGCACGCAGCGCACGCGGGATCGCTTCGTCGCGAAGCTACCGGCGGGACATGCCGCGAAGGGCATCGCACGCGTCGAGGCGGCGAGCGCCGACGTCGAGCTCGTCGTCCGCGTGAACGACCGCGAGGTCGCGCGGCCGCGCGTCCTCGCCGGCACGTGGGTCGAGGTGGCGTTCGACGTGCCGGCCGGCCTCGCGAACGAGCGCACCGCGATCGAGGCCGCCGCCGAAGGCGGCCGGTTCACGTCGTACCACTACTGGTTCGCGTCGCGCTGACGCTTCACTTGCCCTTCGGCGCGCCCGGCTTGTCCGCCTTCTCGACCGGCTTCGCCGGCGTCGCCGGCTTCTCGCCCGGCTTCCCGGGCTTGCCGCCCGGCATCGGCATCAGCCCGAGCTGCATCATGAGCTCGGCGCCGTTGCCGTAGCTCCAGCCCTTCTGCACCTTTCCGTCCTTCACGAGGAGGACGTCGACGGTGTGGAGCGAGACGTCCTTCTTCGTCGGCGCGATGTCGCCGAGCTTGCCGGTGTGCTTGCCGGTGAAGACGCCCTCGCTGACGACCCAGTCGCCGAACGTCCACTGGTTCGAGGTCGTTCGCTTCGGGTCGGTCCAGGCGGACGTCGACATCGCGAACCACTTCTTCGCGGCCTCCTTGCCCTTCGCGGTCTCGGGCATCGCCAGCTCGTCCCACTCGAGGTCGTCGGCGATCGCGCCGGTGAAGTCCGCCTCGCTCTTCTTCGCGAAGGCGCCGTACATCTGCGCGGCGAGCTCGGCGTTCTTCGCCTCCTCGGGGCCGCTCTTCGACTCGATCACCTGCGGCGACGACGCGAGCGTCGGGACCGGACGCGCCTTGCGCGGCGACTTGCCGATCTGGGACATCACCGTTCCCATGTCGTAGTAGACGTGGCTCTCCTTGATCGCGCCGTCCGGCGTGAACCAGAGGACGTCGAGCGCGGCGGTCCCGACCGGTTTCTCCGTCGCCTTCACGCCGAAGAGGTCGCCCGAGTGCGTGCCGGTCCAGGCCCACTCGACGACGACGACGTCGCCCTTCACGAACATCCGGCTCGGCGCGGCCTTGAAGCTCGAGAACGCGTCGAAGAGGCGCTGGTAGGTCGCGGCGATCGCGTCACGTCCCTTCGCCTCCGACGGCGTGCCCATCACGTTGACGACCGCGTTCTCGGTGTACGACGCGGCGAGCTTCTTCGCCTCGTGCGCGTTCAGCGCCTCGAACACGTTCTTGAGCGTCTTCTGCTCGAGCTCGGCGAGGGTCGGCTGCGGCTTCGCCGCCGGCGCAGGCGCCACCTCGGTCGGGGCGGGAGCGGGCGGCGGCGGCTTCGGGGCAGCGGCCACCTGCGGCGGCTTCGCTTCCTCGCCACCACCACAGCCTGCGAGGGCGAAGAGCGAGAGCACGAGGACGGCGGACTTCTTCATGGCCACGTCGTCGCGCGGAAAGGCCGTGCCCGTCAAGACCGTCCCCTCGACGCGGGTCGCCGAACGCTGCTAGAAGCGTCGGTGGTGCGTAAGCGTCCGCTCGGCAGAACGGGTCTCGTCGTCTCGGAGCTCGGCATCGGCACCTGGGGCCTCGGCGGCGAGCCGTACGGCGCCGTCGAGGAGGCCGACGCGGAGAAGGTGCTCCGGCGCGCGGTCGAGATCGGCTTCTCGGTGATCGACACCGCCGACGCCTACGGCGGCGGTCGGATGGAGCGCGTCTGCGGGCGCGTGCTGCGTGATCACCCCGACCTCTGCGTCGTCACGAAGGTCGGGCTCGATCGCACGATCGAGCCCGCGCGGAAGTGCTTCGATCCAGAGTACCTGCGGCTGGCCGTCGAGCGCTCGCAGAAGCGCCTCGGCGGAAAGCCGATCCCGGTCGTGCTCCTCCACGGTCCGACCCCCGAGGCCTTGAACCTCGGCGAGGCGACCGAGACGCTCGCGACGCTGAAGAAGGAAGGCGTCGTCGCGCACTGGGGCGTCTCGGCCGGCGACGAGGACGTCGCGCGCGCGGCGATCGACAAGGGCGCCGAGGTCCTCGAGCTCGCGTACAACCTGTTCCATCCGCTCGACCTCCACCGGCTCGCGGGCGACATCATGGTCGCCGGCTGCGGCGTGCTCGCGCACAGCGTGCTCGCCTACGGCCTCCTCGCCGGTCACTGGGCGCCGGACCACGAGTTCCCGCCGGGCGATCATCGGAACGATCGCTGGACGCGCATGGAGCTCGAGCACCGCGTCGCGCAGCTCGACGCCGTTCGCTTCCTCGTGAAGAACGACGTCCTCACGATGCGCGGCGCCGCGGTCCGCTACGTGCTCGCGAACCACAACGTCTCGTGCGCGATCCTGGGACCGAAGACGGTCGAGCAGCTCGAGCAGCTGGTCCGCGAGACCGGCGGCGGGCCGCGTTACCTCCCCGACGACGACCTGAGGCAGCTCCCCCGCGCGCTCGACAAGGTGGGGATCCACTCGTGACCGAGCGCGCGGACGTCCTCGCGGTCCTGCTCGAAGCGGCGCGCGAAGCGGCCGTCGTCGTGATGAAGGTCTACGCCGAAGCCGACGTCGGGATGGAGCTGAAGGGCCCGAACGACCCCGTCACGCGCGCCGATCGCGAGGCGAACGCGCTCCTCCTCGAACGGCTCGGCGCGGCGCTCCCCGGGCTGCCGATCGTGGCGGAGGAGAGCGACCCGTCGACGTTCCGCGACTTCGAGACGGCGCCGCGCGCGCTCTTCGTCGATCCGGTCGACGGCACGCGCGAGTTCATCGCCAAGAACGGCGAATTCGCGATCATGATCGGCTACGCGGAGGAAGGCCGCGCGGTCGCGTCCGTCGTGCTCTGTCCTGCGCTCGGCCAGACGTACACCGGCGTCGTCGGCGAAGGCGCGCACGTGATCGATCACGCGACGGGAGCGAAGAACGCGATCCACGTCTCCGCCCTGACCGACCTCGCCGAAGCGCGCTGCGCCGTCTCGCGCTTCCACCGCAGCAAGAGCGTCGACACGAAGCTCGGCGCCCTCGGGGTGAAGGAGCTCGTCCCGACCGGCAGCGCCGGCGTGAAGGGCGTCCGCGTCGCGTCCGGCGAGCTCGACATCTACGCGCATCCGTCGCGCGGCTCGATCAAGCTGTGGGACGCGTGTGCGCCCGACGCGATCGTGACCGCCGCCGGCGGCATCTTCACCGACGCGACGGGACGGCCCTTCGACTACAAGGGACCGCTCGCGCAAGGCGCCGGCATGCTCGCGGCGAGCCCGGCGCTCCATGCCGAGGCGAAGCGGCGGCTCCTCGCGGTGGAGGCGTCGTGAGGGATCACGCCGAGATCGTCGTCGTCGGCGCGGGCATCATGGGCCTGTCGATCGCCTATCACCTCGCGCGCCTCGGCGTGACGAACGTGACCGTGCTCGACAAGGGCTATCTCTGCGGCGGCGCGAGCGGGCGCAACGGCGGCGGGATCCGCGCGCAGTGGTCGAGCGAGGCGAACATCCGCCTGATGCAGGAGAGCATCCGCCTGTGTCAGGACTTCGCGAGCGAGTTCAAGATCAACGTCTGGCTCCGCCAGGGCGGCTACTTGTTCCTCGCCCGGAGCGAGGAGCGGCGGCGCGCGCTCGAGGCGAGCTCCGAGCTCCAGCGCGAGTGCGGTCTCGACACGCGGATGCTCACGCCGAGGGAGGCGCAGAAGATCGTCCCCGAGCTGTCGACCGAAGGCATCGTCGCGGCGACGTTCAACCCGGACGACGGCGTCGTCTTCCCTTGGCCGTTCGTGTGGGGCTTCGCGCAAGCGGCGCGGAAGCTCGGCGTCGAGATCGCGACGTTCACCGAGGTCGAGGGGATCGACGCGCGGAACGGCAAGATCACCGCCGTCCGCGTCCGGAGGAACGCGCCGGGGCGTCGCGACATCGGCGGCGAGCGTTCCACGATCAAGACGTCGAAGGTCGTCAACGCGGCCGGCGCGTGGTCACCGGAGATCGCGAAGATGGTGGGGGTCGAGCTCCCGAACGAGCCGCACCGCCACGAGATCTGCTCGACCGAGCCGCTCAAGCCGTGGCTGAAGCCGCTCGTCGCCGACCTCGAGAACGGCCTCTACTTCAGCCAGTCGACGCGCGGCGAGATCGTCGGCGGGATCGGCCAGGGGCGCGTCCCCGAGGGCCTCGACCAGAACAGCTCGTTCTCGTTCCTCGGTCTCTACGCGCGGGCGCTCGTCAAGACCTGCCCGATCCTCGGCAAGGTCAAAGTGCTCCGCCAGTGGTCCGGCTGCTACGACATCACCCCGGACGCGAACCCGATCGTCGGCGGCGTCGACGAGGTCGCGCACTTCTACCAGGCGTCCGGCTTCATGGGGCACGGCTTCATGATGGCGCCCATCATGGGCAAGATGATCGCGGAGAACGTCGTCCTCGGCGATCACTCGCAGATGTTCGACCGCTGGAACCTTCGCCGCTTCAAGGAAGGCAAGCTGCTCAGCGAGTCGATGATCATCGGCTGAGCGCGTCGGCAGACCGCATCGACGTCCATCCATCGCGTGCTAGGTTGCGCTCGCCGCATGGGCGAGAGCTATGCCGAGATCGACGTCTCTGCCTGGCGAAGCGTCGTCGACGACGCCCGGGAGGTGGTCCGCGCCGCGCCGAGCCTCGAGAGCGCGATGCAGGCTGTCTGCCGCGTGCTCGGCGAGCGCTTCTCCGACACGACCGCGCTCGTGCGCGGCTACGCGCTGCTCGACTACGACGAGCTCGAGCCCGCGATCGCTGCGTTCGTGACGCGCGCGGCAGAGGAGGGCGGCAGGAGCCTCGGCGCCGACACGCCCGTGCTCACCCTGCTCGGCAGCTGGGGCTCGCGGCCGGAGTGGTGCGATCGGCGCCGGTCGGAAGGTCACGTCGGGATCCCGCTCCTCTCCGGCGACTTCGTCGGCGGCATACCGATGGTCGCCCGGCTGCTCGTCGAGCTCGGCGTCGAGCTCTCGTGGCTCGACGACGTCGCCACCGGCAGCGCACGCAAGCTCGCAGGGGGGCTTCAACGGGACGTTCTACGTCGCCGACGCGCGACGCGAGAAGGACGGTAGAGGTCGCTTCGTCATCCCCGCTCGCGCCTTCGTCGTCGAGGAGCGGGTCGAGAGCGTGTTCGGCGTCGGCGGCTTCTATCCGAACGGCACGCTCGTGGTGTTCGTGGTGTTCGCCCGCGAGCACATCTCGCAACGGCAGGCCGACTCGTTCCAGTCGCTCATCACGATGTTCAAGGGCGAGACGTTCGGCCTCGCCCGCGAGGGGCGGATCTTCGGCTGAGCGCTATCCTCGCTCGCGCCGGATGATCCTCTACCACTTCCCGACTTCGCCTTTCGCGCGCCGCGCGCGCCTCGCCCTCGCCCACAAGGGTCTCTCCGCGGAGCTCCGCGACGCGCGGAACGTCCCCGCGCACATGGAGGAGCTGCGGCGCCTGAACCCTCTCCACACGGTGCCCGTGCTCGTCGACGGTGAGCGCGTCGTCGTCGACTCGACCGCGATTGCCCACTACCTCGACGCGAAGGTCCCGTCGTCGCCCCTCTTCCCGTCGGGCGCCGCGGGGGCGGAGGCGATCGAGCTCCTCGCGCTCGCCGACACCGCGGTCACCATCCTCGTCGACCTCGCTCTCCGCTACGGCGACCTCACCGACCACGCGCGCTTCCCGGCCGTGAGGGCTGAGATGCTCGGGCGCGCGCAGGCCGCCCTCGACCGGGTGGGAGAACGCGTTGCGTCGAAGCCCCCGGGCGCCGTCGCGGGCAGCTGGTCCTTCGTCGACATGGGCCTCCTCACGATGGTCCTCTGGGCCGAGGGGCTCCCCGAGCGCGCGAAGCTGTTCGCTCCTGCGAAGAAGGTGCTCGATCTCGCTTGGACGATGCCGCCGGCGCTGCACGCGTGGGCGGACCAGCACCGGGAGCGCGCAGACGTGCGTGCGCTCGGGTGACGGGTGAGAACTCTCGTTGACACTGCGCGCGCGGGAACGCTACCGTCGCGACTCGGAAAAACCGGGGGATTTCCCGCTCGGGACAGAGAGGACGCGCATGAGGAAGGCCACTGGTCTCGTTAGCCCGCTCGCCCTTGGAATCGCCGTGCGCGTCGCGCAGGCGGCGCTCGTCTGCGCGCCTGTCGTGGTCGCGTCGTCGGCGCTCGTCGCGTGTGCCGACGAGAACGATCCGGCGACGTGGGCCAAGCGCCTCGACGAGCCCGCGCAGCGCGTCGACGCCATCAAGCGCCTGCAGGGCATGTTCGAGCAGGCGATGGGCACGGCGAACAACAACCGCGAGGATCCCGCGGTGAAGAAGGTGCTCGACGCCGCCGTCGAGCCCCTCGCCAAGACGTACACGTCCGCGCAGCTCGACGACAAGACGCGCAAGGAGCTCATCAAGCTCCTCTCGGACATGGGCGACCCGCGCGCGGCCCCCGCGTTCGCGAAGGCGTTCAAGGACTACGAGCCCGGCAAGAACGACGAGGACGTGAAGTTCGCTGCGCAGGGAACGACGCGTCTCGCGAAGGACGGGAAGCTCACCGACCAGGCGCTCGTCGACGCGCTCTGGGACTGCTTCGCGAAGTTCCAGCCGTCGAAGGCGAAGTCGATCAACCTCGTCAAGGACCTCCAGGGTGCGGTGAAGACCGTCAAGCACCCGTCCTACGGTCCGAAGGCCGTCGCGCTCCTCTCGCGTCCGGTGAACAACCCGGACAACCCCGAGGTCGCGATGGACGAGCTGCAGTTCTGGCAGCTCACCGCTGCGCAGATCGTCGGCGACCTGAAGTTCACGCCGGCGGTGAAGCCGCTCGTGACGGTGCTGATGACGCCGTCGAAGAAGGCGCTCACCTTCCCGGTCCGTCTCGCGCTCCACAAGATGTACAAGGAGGCGACGCCGGAGCTGATCAAGGCGCTCAAGGGCGAAGGCGACTACCAGAAGCTCGCCGAGGGCTACCCGGAGAAGGCCTACGTGCCGCTGATCGCCGAGCCGCTCGCGTACATCTCGCGGCCGGAAGGCAAGGACGCGATCCTCGAAGCGCTGAACAGCGCGACGTCGGATCAGAACCGCACGATCCTCGCGACGTACCTCACGTACTTCCCGACCGACGCGAAGCTCGTGAAGGCGTACACCGACGCGTACGCGAAGATCCCGCCGAACGCCGCGATCGCCCTGATGGGCGGCGGCAACGGGCACGCGATCCTCGCCGGCGCGGCGGCGAACTTCTTCGACCCGGCCCTCACGGACTGGATCGTGAAGGAGGTCGCGGCGGCGAAGGGCGACGCGGCCGACGCGATGCCCGCGCAGGGCCTCCCCGCCGCGATCAAGCTGATGACCTTCGAGCAGGCGAAGGCGGTCGGCGACGCGGTCAACAAGATCCCCGGCCAGGCGATCGAGAAGGACATGTACAAGTCCGCGCTCGCCGTCACCGAGAAGTGCAAGAAGGACGCGGCCTGCTACCTCGGCGTGCTCGACACGCCGGTGCCGAGCGCGCCTCCGGCGGCGAAGATGGGCCACGTGAAGGCCGTCTACATGCTCGTCGAGAACCCGGCGGCCGACACGAAGGCAAAGTTCGTGGCAGACCTCGAGCGGATCAAGGACGGCAGCGTCCGTCTCGCGCTCCTCGAAGCGATCGACCACCTCTCGCCGCAGGGCGACGCGGCGCTCGCGGACAAGCTCGAGAAGACGGTCGAGACCGAGCGCGCGGCGGGGAACGCCGCGGGCACGGACGAGATGTACCGAGTCGCGCTGAAGCTGCGGTCGCGCGTGCCGTGATCGTCCTCGAGGTCACACGCGGAGAGCGCGCGGGCGAGAAGCTCGAGCCGACCAACGACGTCGTCCGGATCGGGCGCGCCGAGGGTAACGACCTCGTCGTGCCCGACACGCACGTGTCGAGCGAGCACGCCAAGGTCGTGTTCGCAGGTGACCGCTACGTCCTCGTCGACCAGCGGTCGACGAACGGCACGGCGATCCTCCGCGGTGGCCAGCGCACCGTGCTCGACGACATCCACGGTCGCGAGGTCGCCCTCGAGAACGGGGACGTCATCGAGCTCGGGTCGCAGGACCGGATCGTCCACATCGCGGTGACGATCCGGGAGGACGCCGAGGACGCGCGCGTCTTCGCGGTGAAGAAGATCGCCGAGCTCGTCCCGCAGGCGACGATCGTCGAGAAGGACGCGAGCCGCCTCCGCGCGCTCTACGAGGCGCAGAAGCGCGTCGGCGCCGCGCAGGATCTCTCCGAGGTCCTCGTCGCCGTCTGCGAGTCGAGCTTCGATCTCGTCCCACAGGCGACGCACGTGACGATCGTTCTCCGGGACGACGACGACGAGGCGCCGCGCTCCGGCGCCTCCGGTTACGTCCCGGTCCTGACGCGCGTGCGCGGTCAGGAGGCGCCTTCGTCCTCGCCGATCCCGATCACGCGGAGCGTGTTCCGCAAGGTCGTTAGCGAGCGCGCGGCGGTCGTCGCGGCCGACGCGCAGACCGAGGTCGGCCGGAGCGAGTCCTTGATGGGCGCGCAGATCCGCTCGACCCTCGGCATCCCGCTCTGGAAGGGCGAGGAAATCCTCGGCGTCATCCAGGTCGACAACCGGTCGTCGAGCGGCGTGCTCACGAGCGGCGACCTCGAGATCATGGCCGTCCTCGCGCACAACGCGTCGCTCGCGGTCGCGAACGCGCGGCTCGTGAAGCGCCTCCGCGCGGCCGAGGACCGGCTCAAGAAGGAAAACGCCTTCCTCAAGGGCCGCGAGCAGGAGCGGCGGAGCGGCTCGCGTGGCGCATCGGCGCCCGAGATCATCGGCCAGAGCGCGCCGATGAAGCAGCTCCTGGCCCAGCTCGAGAAGGTCGTGAACACGCGCGTCACCGTCCTCATCGAGGGCGAGACGGGCGTCGGCAAGGAGCTCGTCGCCGCGAGCGTGCACTATCGCTCGAACCGGAAGGACCGCCTCTTCGTCGGGCAGAACTGCGCGGCGATGCCGGAGACGCTCCTCGAGAGCGAGCTCTTCGGCCACAAGAAGGGCTCCTTCACCGGCGCGCACGAGGACAAGAAGGGCCTCTTCGAGATCGCGGACGGCGGCACGCTGTTCCTCGACGAGGTCACCGAGATGCCCTTGTCGCTCCAGTCGAAGCTCCTGCGCGTGCTGCAGGAGGGCGAGGTCCGCCCGATCGGCGCGACCGCGGAGCGGAAGGTGAACGTCCGGATCGTCGCTGCGACGAACCGGAACCTCGAGAAGGAGGTCGCCGAGGGGCGCTTCCGCGAGGACCTCTACTACCGCCTGAAGGTCTTCCCGCTCCGCGTGCCGCCGCTCCGCGAGCGCCGCGAAGACATCCCGCTCATCGCCGAGCACTTCCTCCACCGGTTCGCGAACGAGTTCGGCAAGCCGACCGCGGGCTTCTCGCAGCAGGCGATGGAGCTCCTCCAGGGCTACGACTGGCCGGGCAACGTGCGCGAGCTGCAGAACGAAGTGCAGCGCCTCGTCATCCAGACCGACCCGGGCGGCTTCGTGACGCCGGACATGCTCTCGCCGCGCGTGCGGCAGGTCGAAGGCATGATCGAGCGCGTCCGGCCGACGAAGGGCACGCTGAAGGAGATGATGGACCAGGTCGAGCGCTGGCTCCTCATCGAAGCCCTCCGCGAGCACCAGAACAACAAGACGGCCGCCGCGAAGGCGCTCGGCATCACGCGCGAAGGCCTGCACAAGAAGCTCAGGTCGTTCGGGTTGTGAAGCTGCGATCCCGCGTGCCTTGAACGATTCGCGCGCCTGCGCGATGTTCGGGGCATGAGCGACGTGCAGGCGTTCTGGGATCAGCGGTTTACGCGTGAGGGATACACGTACGGCGTCGAGCCGAACGAGCTGCTCGTCGAGGACGTGGGGCATCTCCCCGCCGGCGGGCGCGTCGTGTCGCTCGGCGAAGGCGAAGGGCGGAACGCCGTCTTCCTCGCCGCGCGCGGCTTTCGCGTGACGGCGATCGAGGGGTCGTCGGTCGGCATCGCGAAGGCGCGCGAGCTCGCGAAGGAGCGCGGCGTCTCGATCGACTTCGTCCACGGTGACCTCACGAAGGTCGAGCTCCCGAAGGACGCCGACGCGTTCGTCTCGATCTTCTGCCACCTCCCGAGCGCGGTGCGGAAGGACGTGCACCGGAGGGCGTGGGCGTCGCTCCGGCCGGGCGGCGTGTTCGTGATCTGCGCCTATCGTCCCGACCAGCTGAAGTACGCGACGGGCGGACCGAAGGACCTGGACATGCTCGTCCGCCTCGAAGACGTGCGCGAGGACTTCGCGGGCGGCGAAGAGGTGGTCGGTGTCGAGGTCGATCGCAACTTCGAGGAAGGCCCGCTGCATACCGGCATCGGCGCCGTGGTCCACGGGGTGTATCGAAAGCGCTGAGCGCTGACCACGCGGCCGAGTGCGGACTCGACAACGCAGGTTTCCAGCGCGTCTCGATGGCGCGGCGGTGATCGACCCCCGCTGACTCTGGGCTAAGGCTGATGCTCATGAAGCGTCTGCTGCTCTCGCTGCTCGGCCTCGCCGCGCTGACCGCGTCGTCGCCGAGCGAAGCTGCCGGCAAGGTGCCGCTCTCGTTTTCGCCCACGCTCGGCGCGAACCCGCAGCGGACGCAGCAGAAGCTCGCCGCGCTCGAGAGCAAGCTTCCCCAGACGTTCGCGCTGCCCGCCTCGCTCGTTCCGCTCCAGTCGGGGCAGATCGAGCTGAAGTTCTTTCCCGAGATGGCTGCCGCATTCGAGCGGGCAGAGGCGGCCGGCCCCGCGGAGATGACGTGGCCCGCCGGAACGCCTGCACTCTGCACGAAGCATGCGGCGTTCACGGTGCCGACCGCGCTCCTCGCCCAGCCGGCGTCGTCGTCGTGCGTGAGCGCCGACACGTCGATCCGCCAGAAGCTCGCGACCGTCTCCACCGCGTGCCGTGACGTCGAGCAGCCGGAGCGGTACGTGACCGCGTACCAGCCGGGCGTCGTCAACGACACGACGACCGCGACGATCGAGTCGCTCATCGGCGTCGCCGGCGAGGTGTTGAGCCACCATCCGCCGCCCGACGGCCTCTTGCCGAACGATTGGGTGAAGACGCTCCGCGGTGTCGTCTGGAAGCTACGGCGTGGCCCGATCGACGCGCAGATCACGACGGCACGTGCATCCTACAAGGATGCGCTCACCACCTTGACGAGCCAGGCGACGTGCTTCGATTCCAACGCGCGCGCCGCGCTCACGACCGCGATCAACGAGCTCGATGCCGAGCTCGCCGCGGCCTCCGCTCACGTCGCGAAGCTCGACGCCGACGGCAAGAAGGCGGCCGACCAGGAGCTCGTCTGCCTCGCCGCGCGCGGCCGCACCCGCTCTGCCCTCCCCTTCGCGTCGCTGACGACGGAGGAGCGCAAGTTCGTCGCGTTCTGGCTCGGCGGCGTCTACTGGCGGATGCGCGGCGGTGGCCTCATCGCGCTCGGCTCGACCCAGGCCGCGCGGACGCAGTTCTGCGAGCGCCCCTTGCGCCGGATCGGAGAGCTCACCGGCGGCCCGACCGGGGAGACGGCGGGCTACCGCGTCTTCCTCAACATCTTCGACGGCTGGGGCGAGTGGATGGACATGGGCACGACGCCCGGCGGCCAGGACCTCTACGAGGACCTCGTCCAGATGACGGACCGCGGTCGCCAGCAGGTCGCCGATCCGGCGACGTCGTCGGCGGGGATCCCGATCCCGATCCCGATCGGCGGCCTCGAAGGCGCCGTGACCTATCTCGCCGACAAGGGCTACGACACGACCGCGCTCCTCACCGGCGGCCTCGACATGGGCCCGTGCTACGCGTTCGCGCTGAACCCGCTCGGCGGCTTCCGCTACGTCGATCAGCAGATGCCCGCGCCGTACAACAGCACCTTCCTCGAGGGCTTCACGGCGATCGGCGAGTTCTGCACCGGCGCGTCGATCTCGCTCGGCCTCGCCGAGACGCTCCTCGAGGGCACGCCGAGCAGCCAACCTCCGCCCCAGCTCTGCGCCGGCAAGCAGTGCGGAGAGGACGGCTGCGGAGGCTCCTGCGGGACGTGCGCGGCGGGCCTCACCTGCCAGAGCGGCGCGTGCGTCGCGTGCACGCCGTCGTGCGAGGGCAAGACGTGCGGCGACGACGGCTGCGGCGGCTCCTGTGGAACCTGCGGAGACGGCGGCGCGACGACGGCACGTCCGGACGCAGGTGACCTCGCGGCGGACGACGACTTCGCGCGCGGAAGCGCGAGCTGCGGGTGCCGGACGGCGTCGGGCTCCGCGAGCGCGCCGGCGCTCGCCGCGCTCGCGAGCCTCGCGCTGTGCATCGCCCGCTGCAACCGGTCTTCGTCCCGAAGACGACGTTCATGATTCGGCTCGCCCTCGTCGCGCGAGCCTTCGGCGACTTGGATCGAGCTCGGGCACCGTGAGACAAATGGCGTGATGAGAACGATCCCTCTCGTGACCGTCGCGCTCCTCCTCACCGTCACGGCTTGTGATGGAGACGACGGAACCTCCACCCCGTCACCGTCCTCGACCTCGTCGACGTCGTCCTCCGGCGGCGCCGCCGGTCCGAAGGTCGTCGGTGGCGTGACGATTCCGACCACGATCAAGCTCTGTTCCCAGAGCCTCACCGCCGTCTCGTCCTCGACCACGGCAGGGTTCACCTGGAGCGCCGTGCCGAACGCCACCCGCTACGCGGTCCTCGCCAACAAGGCGCCGACCGGCGCGACGACGCTGACGGAGGTCTTCAGCGGGACCGTCGACGGCACCGCGCGCGGAGGGAGCTACACGTTCCCGGAACGCGTGTCGGGGACGTCGTACACGATCGAGGTCTACGCCCTCGCCGGCAGCGAGCCGCTCTGTCAGCTCGACGGCGTCAACGGCATCACGGCGTCGTGATCGACGCGCCGTGAGACGCTCTTGGCACCTTCTCGCCATCGCCGGCCTCGGCGGTTGCGGAGGCCAGAACGCGCCGGCCGAGACGGCCCGCGTCGACGCGGGGTCCGACGCCGCGATCGACGCCGGCCGAACGCGTCATGTCGTCGAGTCGCTCGTCCGCGGCCCGTGCACCGAATACGGGAAGTGTGAGCCAGGCGAGTCGTGCGTGAGCCTCGACTTCATCGACCGCGCCTACTCGTCGCCGGTCTGCGTCGCGACCTCGAACCCCTGCGTGGCAATCGTCTGCGAGGAGGGGGCGCGTTGCTCGACCGGAGACGAGGTGCCATACCCGATGTTCTGCCGCTGACAGCCTGCCCGCTCTCATGGGTCCCCTCGCCTTTCGTCGGCGGCGCGCTCCGCGCAAGAAATGGGTGCGGACCGACACCGGGCTGCGGGGCACGCTGTCCGGCAGGCGACGACGCGGCGTATGCTGCGGCCCATGCACCTCCGCCGGATCAGTCTCGCCCTCGTCCTCACGGCCTGCGGTGGCGGCACGACCCGCCCGACGGCGACCCCGACCGCGCCACCCGCGGACGGCGTCGTCACCACGCCCTCGACCACCGCCGGAACGAAGCCCGCCGGCAAGCCGCCCGTGAAGGGCGCCTTCCAGCTGAAGACCGGGAGCGACGGCAAGAACACGGTCGACTTCGCCGCGCTGATGGAGCGTGGCGGCGGGACCGGCGAGATCGTGCTCGGCTTCGACGACGAGGCGATGACCGTCGGCGTCTGGGTCTTCCGCCCGAAGCGCGACGAGAAGACGCCGGGCAAGACGCTCTACAACGTCTGCCGCGGGCGCATGACGCTGCATCCGACCTGGGAGGGCAAGACGTTCACCCTCGGGTCCGACGTCGAGGTCGCCGGGTGGAGCGACGCGGTCTGGGTCGAGAAGAGCCGGACCGCTCCCGACACGACGAAGCGCACCGACGTGACGAACACGGTCCAGTGCTCGTTCTCCCTCGCGAAGGGGACGTACACCGTCGAGGGCGACGACAAGACGCTGAAGATCACGAAGGGCGGCGCCGAGCCGGGAACCTTCGTCCTCGAGCGCACGCTTCCCCTCGAACAGGTCCCGCTGAAGTCCCTGATCGAGGCGCGCGAGACCGCCGCGAAGTGAGGCTCAGCCGACGCGGTCGTCGGCCCGTAGCGTCGCGTCGAGGACGGTGCTCCCGCCGTCGAAGAAGATCTTCAGCTCGCCCGTTCGCCCGTTCACGAGGACGCGGAGGCGATCGTTGAAGTGCGCGTCGTACTTCGCGTCGTCGCCCCAGGTGTGGATCGGGGCCCGGACGGTCGTGTTCGTCGCGAGGCGCGTCACGATCATGACGCCGGTCGGCGACACGTCGACTCGCACCTTGCCCACGGTGCCCGCCGTCAGCTCGTAGCGGCCTGCGACGATGCCCGTCGGGGTCGCGAGCCGCGAGAGCGCCGCCCCGCTCGCCGTCGGCGGGTTCGGCGTCGCCGTCGCGCCGTAGAGGAAGCTCGCCTCCCAGCTCCGGCCCGCGTTGTAGACGCCGCGCTCGCTCGCCGTCACCACGTTGCGGAAGAGGGGCGCGCCGCCGGCGGTCGCGACGTAGTCGGCATACTGCGAGAGGTCCTGCGTGCGGCTCTCGGCTGTGACCGAGTCCGCGAACTTCACGCGCGTGCTCTCGATCCGCTTGCCGCCGCGCCAGATCTCGAACGTGACGTTCCCGCGCTCGACACTCTTCGGCTGCGCGTCCATCACCGCCTCGTTCTCGCTGTCTTCGTGGATGAAGACGACGCGGTCGCCCGGCGTGTTCGTCTCGACCGCGAGCGTGCGCTTCCCCTCCGCCGAGAGCGACACCTGGAGACGGCCCTCCGGGTAGTTCGCGTTCGAGTGCCACAACGAGCGCGTCTCGCGGACGACGACGCTGTCGGTCACGACGATCTTGGCGGCGCCGAGCGACGTCAGGGTGGTGACCTTCTCGTCCGGCTTCGGCAGGTCCACCTTCGTCTGGAACGAGGACACCGAACGCGCAGTGAATTGCGCCTTGATCTGCTCGAACGCGGTGATCTCGGCAGGCAGGTACGGCGCGGGGTTCGCGATCGCCTGGTCGAGGTCGGTGCGCGCAATCGTCTGCGCGTCGCCGTCGGCGTCGTAGGTCAGCTCCACGCGCCGCGCCGGCTGCTGGAGGGCGGCCGGGAGCTGCGCGATCGCGAGCGACGCCGGCGTCGAGAGCGTCCCGGCCGGGACCGACTGATCCTGCGCCGTGAGCGCCGGGAGCGTGCCGACCGGCACCGCGTTCTTCGGCGCGGCGTTCGTCGTCTCGAGGAGCGCCCAGAGCGCCGGGAGCGCCGCCTTCTCCTCCGGAAAGAGGGTGTTGAAGATGGCCGGCTGCTCCATCTTCACGAGCTCGTCGATCGAGATCCGACCGTCGGCCGGCTTGTTCGCGATGATGCCGTCGACGCGATCGGCGACCGTGCCGAGCACGCCTTCGAGCGCACCGACCTGCGCGAGGACGTCGACGCGCCGCACCGACAGGTACTTCGTGCCCGCCTTCGCGTAGCCCGAGCCGGTCGCGCTCCCGTCGACGCGCGTGACGACGTCGGCGTCCGACGACGCGACGACCTCCTCGGCGGCGGGATCGGCGCACCCGATCGCGAACGCACCGAGGCAGAGGGCGGAGAAGGGACCGGCGAGGCGCAGGATGTTCTTCATGGTCGCACGGTGGTACGCGGCCTCGACCCAACACCTTCCCCACACCGGCACCCACGCGCTCGAAATCCGCGGATGGATTGACGTCCCGCGAATCTCCTCGCATGCTGGGCGCGATGAGCTCCCCGGAGAACGCCGCCGCGTGACGACCTCCTCGAACAAGAGCGAAGGCGTCCGCCTCCTCGGCCGCCGCGAGGCGCGCCTCGTGAAGGCTGCCCTCGAAGTCGCACGATCGCGCGGACGCGGCCGCGTGCTCCGTCCCTTCGGCCTCGTCGAGCGCGGTGCGCCGGAAGGCGGCTTCACCCAGCTGCATCCGATCGGTGGCGCGAGCGCGATCGAGACGCTCGAGGCCGAGCTGCCGGCCGCCTCGACCGAAGCGCGCTCCGCGCTCGTCTTCGAGGCGACGCTCGACGGCCGCGACGTCTACGTCATCGACATCTTCGCGGGCGGCGAGAAGACGGAGCGCCGCCACGTCGCGCCGTGCGCGGCCCCGCGGACGAAGACGGCGAAGAAGCGCGGGTGATGCGCGCCGCGCTCGTCGCCGTGCTCGTCGTCGGGTGCGCCGACGCGACGCCCGACGCAAAGGCGCCGACCGAGGTCACGGTCGAGAAGACGCGCTCTCAGCCGATCGCCGTCGACGAGCGCGCGAGCGAGCCGCGCGCATCCTCGCCGTTCACCTGGCTGCCCTGCAATGCGGAGCGCACGGTCCGCTCGCTCGTCGCCGACACGTCGCTCGAGATGGTGGTGCGGAACGAGACGCGCGTCCCGCTCGTCATGACGTGGCTCGACTACGACGGCAACCGCGTCGACTACGCGCAGGTCGAGCCCGGCGAGGAGTACCTCCAGCAGACCTACGTCACGCATCCCTGGATCGTGCGCGCAGGGACGCGCTGCGTCGGCCTCTTCGTGCCGCAGGCCGCCGGCCACCACGACCTCGTCCTCCGCGCCCCGCCGCTCCGCTTCTGAGGGGAGGCGAGGGCGCGGGAGCGCGTAGGATCGGAGCAGATGCACCGCGCGCTCGTCGCCATCGCCGCGCTCTCCGCGCTCGCGGCGACCGGTTGCATCGGCATCCCCTTCGCCATCCCGCCGACACGGCTCGAGGTCGGCACCGGATTCCGTGAGGTCGAGGGGCACGTCGGCCGCCCGCTCGCCGCGAAGGTCGTCCCACAGCCCGGAGCCGCGGTCGAGGTCGCGACGAGCGCCGCGCGCGTGGATCACCCGCTCGTCGTCGCCGTCGGCGTCCACCCGCTCGGGTTCGGGCGCGAGCTGCTCGGACGGCGCGCCGACGTCGGCGTCGGCTACGTCTACCAAGGCGGGTCGCTCGCGACGATCCACGGCGCATACCTCGAAGGCCAGGGCGTGCTCGTCCGCGGGTGGCTCACGCCGGAGAGCGTCGGCCGTTTCGGCGTGCGCACCCAGCTCCGGTTGCTGGGCGAGGAGACGACGCCGCTCCTCGGGCGCGGCGGCTCGGTCGGCGTCTTCGCCGAAGTCGCCGAGTTCACCTCCGGGACGTTCGGGAGAGTCGACGCGAAGGGCGGCGTCTTCGGCGGCCACGTCGGGGAGGCCGCGATCGGGATC
The DNA here is from genome assembly GCA_039809485.1 of Polyangiaceae bacterium. Lineage (GTDB taxonomy): Bacteria > Myxococcota_A > Polyangia > Polyangiales > Polyangiaceae > Labilithrix. The sequence continues at coordinate 42,612 of JBDHVE010000062.1, forward strand.
GCGCTCGACGCCGCCTATGCGCAGATCGACCGCGCCGAAGTGCGTACGCTCACCGGCGGCCTCACGCTGCGGTTGCCGATCCTGGGCGGCTTCGCGTTCGCGTGGTTCTGGTCGGCCGCGCAGAAATAGCCGCTAGAGCGCTTCGTCGTAGACCGCGACCTCGCCCGCCGGCACGACGTAGGGCTCGCCCGTGCGCGGATCGCGCGCGTCCGGCGCGACGTCGAGGAGCGGCGCGACCGCGAACGCACGCTCCTTCAACGAAGGATGCGGCGCGCGGAGAGTCGGCTCGTCGACGACGAGCCCCTCGATCCACAGGACGTCGAGGTCGATCGTGCGCGGCCCCCAGCGCACGTCACGAACGCGCCCCGTGCTGCGCTCGATCCCGAGGAGCGCCTCCATCAGGGCGACCGGCTCGCCTTCCCACGTCACAAGGACGGCGGCGTTCAGGAACGGCCCCTGCTCCGGACCGCCGACCGGCGCCGTCTCGTACACGCGCGAGCGCGCCGTCACGCGCGCGAGCGCCTCGATCCGACGCACCGCTTCGCGCAGCGTCGCGAGCCGATCGCCGAGGTTCGATCCGAGGCCGATGACCGCCTTCACGCGGCCACTCTAGCCGAACGTCAGGGCGTCTTGCCCTGGAGCTGGAGCGGGTTCGTCACCTGCCCCGCGAAGCCGCCGCGGACCTTGCCGTCCTGGACGAAGAAGAGGAAGGAGCCGTCCTTCAGCCCCGAGACGCTCGCGTCGATCGTGAGGATCGCGCCGGGAAGCGTGTCGAACCGGAGGCCGTGCACTTCCGTCGTCGTCCGGACCGAAGCCTCGATCCGCGCCGGCTCCGGGGTCGCGACGTAGCCGCCCTGGATCTGCGAGGTGTCGAGGTTCGCGATCGGACCGTTGCCCGACGTGATCGTCAGCGCGAAGTCGCAGGGCTTGTTCGTCTGGAGCGTGTCGCACGTCCACCAGACGTGCCACTTGCCACCGGCGCCGTACTCGACGAACACGCCGACGCCCTGACCGGGATCCGCCGTCATCGTCTGATCGGTGTCGACTTCGACGAGCATCGGCGCAGTCGCGGCGTTGTTCGAGCCGGACGAGCCCGTGGCGCCGCCGGTCGTGCCCTGCGAATCGGCAGGCCCGTACGTGTCGTAGTACCCGTCGCGGGAGTGGTGATGGTCATCCTCGATCACGCAGCCGGTGACCGCGGACGCGAGCGCCGCGAAGGCAGCCGCGCGAACCAGGAACGGAACGAACGCCATGGGGCTCTCCCTTACCTTCTTCCTCGAGTGGCGCCGCCCGACGAGCTCCGCACGGAGCCGGACGAGCGCGGGGCCGAGACGCTCGGCGCAGAACGAACCGGAGACGAGACGCTCGGCGACGACGGCCGGAACGACGAGCTCGGCGCCGAAGGCCGGAACGAAGGCGTCGACGACACGCTCGGCGACGACGAACGCCAGGCCGGCGACGACGACACGCTCGGAGCCGAAGAGCGCCAGGCCGGCGACGACGACACGCTCGGCGACGAAGAGCGCCAGGCCGGCGACGACGACACGCTCGGAGCCGAAGAGCGATACGACGGCGTGGACGACCACGACGACGCGCTCGGCGAACGGTAAGGCGACGACGGGCTCGGCGACGACGGCATCGTCCGCGGCGCGGGCTGCGCGTAGGTGTCGGTCCCGATCGAGCGCGACGAGCGATAGTCACGGTACTCGGGGAGCGGGCGCGGCGCCGAAGGCGCGACGCCCTGGACCTGGGGCGCACGCGCGACCGGATCGATCCCGCGCGACGACGGCGTGAGCCCGGCGGAGTACGAGCGGTTCGGACCCGCGGGCAGCGCGCCGCCCTGCACCGGCGACGGGTTGCCGAGCATCGCCTCGCTCGCGCGCGGGCGCGTCTGGATCGGAGCGGCAGCGCCCTGCGCGATCGCCGTCCTCGGAGACGCGAACGCCTCCGCCTTCGCGAGCCCGGCATTCCCGGACGGAGGCGGCGCGATCGGAGACTTCATCCCGATCTCGTCGGGCCGCGGGCCAGCGACGCGCGGGTTCGCGATCGTGCGACCACCCACCGACGGATTCGCGATCACCCGGTTCGGATCGCCACCGACGCCGGGGTTCGCGACGACGCGCCCCGGAGGCGGCGAGTACGGATGCGTGCGCTCGTGGATATGCGCGTAGGTCGGGCCGGAGCGGACGACGTACGTCGCGAAGCCCGGCTGGTAGATGTACGAATGCGAGCAGTAGACGTAGTGCGGGTGGTACCAGCCGAAGCTCCAGCCGACCGCGACGCCGTTCCACCAGTACCATTCGGGCGGAGCCGGAGCCCAGCCGACGTACTCGTAGCCGACGGGGCCCGTGCGCCAGACGACCCACGCGCCCGCGTAGGTGCGCCCGGGGATCCACGCCCAGCCGCGGCCGGGCAGCGTGACCCAACGACCGTAGTGGAACGGTGCCCAGCCCCAGTCGTAGTCGGAGACCCAGACCCAGCTCGTCGAGTCGCTGTACGTCCAGCGGCCCGCGGTGACGTACGGCTGGAAGTCGGCGCCGACGACGTCCTCGCGCGGAACCCAGACCGTGCCGTACGTCGAGTCGTCGACCCACGCGCCGTAGGGCTCGAGGACCGGCTTGAACTCGGTCAGTGCGCTCGGATCGGTATCGGCGTACTCGTCCGCCGACGCGCCGACCGCGACCTCGCTCCCTTCGCCCTGCGCTTCGGCCGCGCGTGCATCCGCACGCGCGGCGAGCTCCGCCGACGTGAGAGGACGCGGCTCCGGAGGCGGGACCCGATAGGCCATCGGCGCCTGCGGCTCGGGCTCCCACGGGCCACACCCGCCGAGCCCGAGCGCGCCGAACGCGAGGCTCGCGAGCGCAAGCGCTCCGCTCGCCCCGAACCGCTTCGCTGCTGCTCGCACCGCCGTGATCATGTGGCCTCCAGGAGAGACCATAGCAACCGGCGCGCCGCCGGTCCGGGCCTCTGCGACGATGGACGAACCGCAGGGAATTCCCGTGCATCGTCGAACGCTCAGCGGCTGGAGACACCCGGAATCAGGGGCCGACGACAGCTCGTCCGAACGCCCGCAGGATCTTGCCAGAGTGGCAGCGCTCTCAGCGTATCCGCGTGGACACGTCCTGCGTGTGAATGCGCGTTGACGCAGACGATGCAGCCACGCGTCGCGGAAGACGCACCGGTCGCGCTCGTTGAAACGCTCCCCCTCCCCTACACGCTGGGTGATAGCCTGGACGCTCAGGCACGAAGGAGTCCCGATGGCGCAAGGTGGCATGATCGAACGAATCGGCGCGATGCAGGACTACAAGCTGTATCGCGAGCTGCATTGGGAGGGCTCGTTCGAAGAGTACCTCCAGGTCGTGCGCGAGCGGCCGCAGGTCACGCGGAACGCGTACCAGCGCCTCTACGACATGATCATCAGCTTCGGAACCGAGGAGTACATCGACAACAAGAAGAAGCTGACCCGATACAACTTCTTCAAGGACGAGCTGAACAAGGGCGCGAACGCCATCTTCGGCCTCGACATCCCGCTCATGCGGCTCGTGCACGTCCTCAAGGCGGCGAGCGAAGGGTACGGGCCCGAGAAGCGCGTCATCCTCCTCCACGGGCCCGTCGGCTCGTCGAAGAGCACGATCGCGCGCCTCCTGAAGCAGGGCGCCGAGTACTACTCGCGCACGACCGACGGCGCGCTCTACTCGTTCGACTGGGTGAACCTCGGCGACACCGGCCTCGCGGGCACGTCGACCGATCGCTTCCCCTCGCCGATGAACGAGGAGCCGCTCCGCCTCATCCCGCAGGAGTGGCGTGCGAAGGCGATCGAGGAGCTCGGTCTCTCGAACGACCAGTTCAAGGTGCGCGTCGACGGCGACCTCGATCCCGCCTCGCGCTTCATCTTCAAGAACCTGATGACCAAGTACCAGGGCGACTGGGGCAAGGTCATCCAGAACCACATCCGCGTCCGCCGTCTCGTCCTCAGCGAGAAGGACCGCGTCGGCATCGGCACCTTCCAGCCGAAGGACGAGAAGAACCAGGACTCGACCGAGCTCACCGGCGACATCAACTACCGGAAGATCGCCGAGTACGGCTCGGACTCCGATCCGCGCGCGTTCAACTTCGACGGCGAGTTCAACATCGCGAACCGCGGCATCGTCGAGTTCGTCGAGATGCTGAAGCTCGACGTCGCCTTCCTCTACGATCTCCTCGGAGCGTCGCAGGAGAAGAAGATCAAGCCGAAGAAGTTCGCGCAGACCGACATCGACGAAGTCATCATCGGTCACACGAACGAGGCCGAGTACAAGAAGCTCCTGAACAACGAGTTCATGGAGGCGCTCCGCGACCGCACGATCAAGATCGACATCCCGTACATCACGAAGCTGAACGAAGAGATCAAGATCTACGAGAAGGACTTCGCCCAGCAGAAGGTGAAGGGCAAGCACATCGCCCCGCACACGCTGGAGGTCGCCGCGATGTGGGCCGTCATGACCCGCCTCGAGGACCCGAAGAAGCACAACCTCTCGCTCGTGCAGAAGATGAAGCTCTACGACGGCAAGGTCCTGCCGGGCTACACGCAGGACACCGTGAAGGAGCTTCGCAAAGAGGCGAAGCGCGAGGGCATGGAGGGCATCTCGCCCCGCTACGTGCAGGACAAGATCTCGAACGCGCTCGTCAACGAGGCGGGCGAGGGCACCATCAACCCGTTCATGGTCATGAACGAGCTCGACAAGGGCCTCCGCCACCACTCGCTCATCACGAACGACGAGCAGCGCAAGCGCTTCCAGGAGATCATCGGCCTCGTCAAGCGCGAGTACGAAGAGATCGTCAAGAACGAGGTGCAGCGCGCGATCAGCGCCGACGAGGACGCGATCATGAAGCTCGCGGCCAACTACATCGACAACATCAAGGCGTACACGCTGAAGGAGCGCGTCAAGAACCGCTACACCGGTCAGGACGAGGATCCGGACG
>JBDHVE010000063.1:0-47008 GCA_039809485.1 Polyangiaceae bacterium
AGGCGACGAAGGGCATCACCCCGTACCTCGAGCTCGACGCGGATGGCGCGCTCGAGCCCGGCACGTACCCGCTCGGCTTCTATGCGCGCAATCCGCCTTCGGGACCGACGCCCGGCACCGTTCGCGCGCAGCTCCGCGGGTACGCGGGCGGAGCGCTGAAGTGGTACCGCGAGACCACGCCGAAGCCGCTCTCGGCCGCGTTCGGTAGACGGAGCTCGTCCTCGGCGTCACGGAACGCGCGGACAAGCTCGAGGCCGTCGTCTATACGAGCGCGACGCCGGGCGAGTGCATCGACGTCGACGACGTGACGATCACCTACGCGCCGTGAAATGGAGCACGGCCGCCCCCGACGACGTCGGAGGCGGCCGCTCGACGTGACGCCTTCGTCACCGGGTCAGGACTTCGCGCGTTCCCACGCGTGGCGGACGGCCATCTTCATCCGGTCCCACGTGCCTGGATTGCGCTCCTCCCATGCCGTGCGCGCGTTCGGCTCGATGTCCTCCCACCGTTCGCCCTTGAAGCGGCTGTCGTAGCGCATGCCGCTGCCGAACGAGTACGCCGGCCGGTAGCTGTCGTAGTCGTACTCGTCGTCGCGCATCGTGCCGGCGAGCTCGCGGTCGTAGTGCTCGCGATAGCCGGTCTCGTCGGCCCCGAGTTGCTGCACGTCGGCCTCGGTGCGGCGGACCGTGTCGCGGATGGTCTCGGTGCGATGCTCGACGTCCTTGCGGAGGACGATCTCCTCGATGACGCGGGCGCGCTTCTGCACGATCGGCTTCTCCGCCGTCGCGGTCAGCTCGATCGTCTTCTCCTGGAAGACGTCGTCACCCGCCTTCACGGGACGATCGACGTTGCGCCGCTCGACGTCGACGCGCTCGGTGCGCAGCTCGACGTTCTCCTCGACCGGACGCTCCTCGACGCGGGTCTGGACGCGGACGCCGCCGGCGCCCACCTCCCGCTTGCCGACGTCGAGCTCCTCTTCGACGATCGGGACGGCCTGCTCACCCTTCCCGAGGTCGCGGCGACGCCCCTCGAGGTTGGTGTCGAAGCCCGTTCGCGCGCCGAGGTTCGAGGAGCCGAGGTTCCGCTCCGTGCCGTAGCCGACGTCGCCGAGGTTCGAGCCCTGCAGGTTCCGCTGCGTACCGCGATCGAAGTCGGCCGGGATCGCGTGCGCCTGCATCACCTGCAGCGCCTGGTTCGCGTGGTCGTCGTCGATCGAGACGGTCTCGAGCGTGCAGCCCTGGCGTACGCCCTCGACGTAGCGAAGCGCTTCGCCACGCGGGATCCCCATCCGTACGAGCGCCGCCGCAAGCAGGTCGGGCGAGCTCTCGGCGGCCCCGGTGTGGAGGAAGGTCGTCAGCGGACCACCCGCGACGATGTGGCCCATGCCCGGGATCGCGACCGAGTCGAGGTGGATGCCCCCGAGGTCGTCGATGTTGCCCTCCGGCGAGAGGACGCTGATGTCCTCGTCATGAGCGCCGACCCGCTTCAGGTCGCTGATCGTCTGAACGGCTTCTTCACGGTCCCTGAACAACCCGATGACTGTTTTCATTGCTTCCTCCGTGCTGCCGGATCCGCCGGCAGACGCTCGACGTGGACGTGCTCCTCACGCACCGACACCGTTGCCGTGCGAGGCTCGACCACGCGGCGCTTCGTCAGATGAACCTCCTCCTTGAGGAGCAGGCGCTTCGTGACGAACGCCACCTCTTCCACGACCGGAACGATCGTCGTGTCGCCGTCGACACGCACGGTCGGTGCCTCGTCGACGAAGCGCCCGACCGGCACGCGAGACACCTCGATCTCTTCGTGCGCGACCTCGGTCTCCAGTGGGAGCTCGCGCTCGACGACGCGCGTCTCGGCGCGGACGTGCTCGACGGGCTCGACGACCTTCGAGATCGTGATCTCTTCCATGACGACGGGGAGCACTTGCTCCTCGCTCGTCCGCGGCGCTTCGAGGCCGCCCGGCACGGTCTTCGTCGTGACGGGCGCTACGCGTTCCGAACTGGGCAGGGCATGCGAAGCCATCGCGAGGTCGTCTCCTTTCGGTCCGGCGGGACGAGCGACGAGCACGAAGCGCGACGTTCGTTGTCCCGGCGTGGACTGCGCAAAGGGTGCAGTAGGCGTGCCGCACCCTCGCGAGCGGCACTCACGCCGTAGGTGCTCCGTTGCGCGGGATCACACTGCTCGCGGTCGTGACCGCTGCGCCTCCATGAGCGCTCCCGCACGCGTCGGCCGCGCGCCTCGAGCGTTCAGAGTCTTCGGTAGGCGGCTTTCACGAGCGGCTTCTGCCACGCCACGAGGAGCGGGAGCGCGAGAGGGAGGAGGCAGCTCGCCGTTCCGAGCACGAGCACCACGTTCGCGAGCGTCCAGCTCCACGGCACGCGCGGCGCCGCTGCGCTCACGCCGTGGAGCGCAGCCATCGCGGCCATCGCCAGCGCGATCGGGAGGTACGGAGGCGCGAGCGTTCCCATCACGCGGAGCGACGCGACGACGACGAGCACGGTGCCGAGCGCGTACGACGACGCGAGCGCGCCGGCGTAGAGCTTGAACCAGCCGAGCGCGCGCGGCGTCGGTTCGGAAGCCCCGGGCGCCGCGAACGGAGGTGAGCTCACCCGTCGATCAGAACTCGGCCGGGTCGGTGTACGTCCCGAAGACGTCGCGGAGCACGTCGCAGATCTCCTGCTGCGTGCAGTAGGCCTTCGCCGCTTCGATGATCGGCGGCATGAGGTTCTGGCCGGCCTTCGCCGCCTCGCGGACGCCGGTCAGGCACGCGGTGACGCGGGCCGCGTCGCGCGACTCCTTCACCCTGCGGAGGTTCGCGACCTGCGTGCGCTGGACCTCTTCGTCGATCTTGAGCAGCGGGATCTGCGTGTCCTTCTCGCCCGCGCTCTCGTACATGTTCACGCCGACCATGACGCGCTCGCCGGCCTCCAGCTGACGCTGGAAGCGGTACGCGCTCGCGGCGATCTCGCGCTGCGGGTAGCCCTTCTCGACGGCGGAGACCATGCCGCCCATCTCGTCGATTCGCGAGATGTACGCCATCGCCTCCTTCTCCATCTTGTTCGTCATCTCCTCGACGAACCAGGCGCCGCCGAGCGGGTCGATCGTGGACGCGACGCCGCTCTCCTCCGCGATGATCTGCTGCGTGCGGAGCGCGATCGTGACCGCTTCCTCGGTCGGGAGCGCGTAGGTCTCGTCGAGCGAGTTCGTGTGGAGCGACTGCGTCCCGCCGAGCACCGCCGCCATCGCCTGGAGCGCGACGCGCACGACGTTGTTGTACGGCTGCTGCGCGGTCAGCGACACGCCCGCCGTCTGCGCGTGCGTACGGAGCTTCATCGACTCCGCCTTCTTCGCGCCGAAGCGGTCCTTCATGATCCGCGCCCACATCCGACGGGCGGCGCGGAACTTGGCGATCTCCTCGAAGAAGTCGTTGTGGACGTCCCAGAAGAACGAGAGGCGCGGGCCGAAGTCGTCGACGTCGAGACCGCGATCGACGCACGCCTGCACGTACGCGATGCCGTCCGCGATCGTGAACGCGAGCTCCTGGGCCGCCGTCGCTCCGGCTTCGCGGATGTGATAGCCGCTGATCGACACCGTGTTCCAGCGCGGGACCTCGCGCGAGCAGAACTCGATCATGTCGGTGACGATCCGCATCGCGGGCTTCGGCGGGACGAGCCACGCGTGCTGCGCGATGAACTCCTTCAGGCAGTCGTTCTGGACGGTGCCGCCGATCTTGTCGCGCGGGATTCCGCGCACGTCGGCGAGCGCGACGTAGAAGGCGAGGAGGACGATCGCCGGACCGTTGATGGTCATCGACGTCGTCACCTTGTCGAGCGGGATGTCCGCGAAGAGGACTTCCATGTCCCGCAGCGTGTCGACCGCGACACCGCACATGCCGACCTCGCCGAGCGAGCGCGGGCTGTCGGAGTCGTACCCCATGAGGGTGGGGAAGTCGAAAGCGGTCGAGAGGCCGGTCTGCCCCTGCGAGAGCAGGTACTTGAAACGCTCGTTCGTCTGCTCGGGCGTACCGAAGCCCGCGAACATGCGCATCGTCCAGAGCCGCCCGCGGTACATCGTCGGCTGCACGCCGCGCGTGAAGGGGTACTCGCCGGGCAGGCCGAGGTCCTTCATGTAGTCGACCGGCACGTCGGCGGGCGTGAGGACGTCGGCGACGTCCATGTCGCTCCACGTCGAGAAGCGGGGCTTCCGCTCCGGCATCTTCGCCTTGCTCTTCGCGAGCGCGCCGGATCGCCACGCCTCGGTCGCGGCACGGAGCGCAGCCAGGTCGCCCGGGACCTCGCCCTGGGCCGTGAAGCCGTCCGCCTCGACCTTGTGGCCGTTGCCGTTCCCGCTGCCGTTGCCGTGACGCACTGCTTCGTGGGCCATGCGAGGCACTCTAGTACAGCCGGTCTCCGTGGCTAGGGAGACCTCGACCTACGCAGCGCGTCAGCGGCGCCGGAGGCGCCGTGCGAGCGCGACGAGGCCGACGAAGCTCGCCAGGAACGCGCTCGTCGCGCCTCCCCAGAGCGCGGCCACCGTCGAGCACGACCCCGTCGCGTCGGGGCACTCGCGCTCGAGGCCTCCGCGTGGGGTCGGATCGCACTGCGGAGCCGCCGTCACCTTCCCGTTCAGGACGGCGCGGTCGCCGTCGGAGCGGTAGACGCTGCAGATGCCGCTCACGTCGTCGTCGGTGAGGTTGCGCATCAGCGTCGGCGTGTTCTTCTCGTACCGCGCGAACATCGCGGCGGCTTCCTGATCGGAGTGCGCCATCCCGAGGAAGTGGCCCGCCTCGTGGGTGACGACGGCGAGAAAATCGTAGGTGCCGGCGGGAACGGGATCGCGCAGCCCGAGCGGCTGCATGTCCTGGATGTTGATCTCCATGTCCGCGCCGAAGAGCTCGCCGTTCTCCTTGTCGAAGGTCACCGTCGTCAGACCGAGCACCTGCGGTCCGTACGACCAGCGCTCGTCCTTGAAGATGACGACGTTCTGGCGGGGCGAGCCGCCCTCCTTGTCGATCTTGTTGCAAGCGACGGGACCGAGGTCGCGCACGTCGATGCTGACACGCGAGCGACCGGTTCCGTTCGTCGGGCAGGTCGTCCCCGTCCAGCGCGTGAACGCGGCGGAGATGAGGTTCGACGCGTCCTCGTAGGAGACCTTGCGGCTCGCGTCCTGCTGGATGTCGTAGCTGACGCAGGTGTTCCGCCAGAAGAGCGGGACCCCTTCCGCCCAGCAGCCGCCCTTCTCGACCGGGTTGTAGTCGGCCGGTGCCGCCTTCGTCATCGAGCGACAGAACGCGTCGGCGCGGCCCGGGACGGCGCACGTCAGGAGGACGGCGGCCGCGAGCGCGCGCTTCATCGCCGGGGGCGGCGCCTCCGCGCGACGAGCGCGCCGCCGAGCACGACGACGAACGCCGCGAGCCCGCTCGTGCCGCGCGAAGGGAGGCCCTCCGGAACGGCGCACGACTCGGGAGCGTCGTCACACGTGCGCGTGAAGCCGCCGCGCGGGGTGGGATCGCACTGCGGGGCAGCCGTGACCTTGCCGTTGAGGACGGCGCGATCACCGTCGGGCCGGTAGACGGTGCAGATGCCGTTCACGTCGTCGTCGGTGAGGATGCGCATGCGCGTCGTGCCCGGGTCGTAGCGCGCGAACATCGTCGCCTCGGGCTGATCGGAGTGACCCATCCCGAGGAAGTGCCCGGCCTCGTGGGTGACGACGCTGAGGAAGTCGTAGGCGTTCGAAGGCACAGGGTCACGCAGCGCGATCGGCTGCATGTTGACCATGTTGATCTCCATGTCCGCGCCGAAGAGCTCGCCCGTCTCCTTGTCGAACGACACCGTCGTGAGGCCGAGGACCTGCGGGCCGTAATCCCACTTGTCGTCGCGGAACACGACGACGTTCACGTTCGGCAGACCGTTCTTCGCGTACTCGACCTTCGCGCACTCGACCGGGCCGAGGTCGCGGACGTCGATGCTCGCGCGCGAGCGGCCTTCGCCGTTCGTCGGGCACGTCGCGCCCGTCCAGCGCGTGAAGGCGGTCGAGAGGAGGTTCGATGCGTCCTCGTACGACACCTTCCGGCTCGCCGACTGCTGGATGTTGTAGCTGACGCACGAGTTCCGCCAGAAGAGCGGCACGCCCTTGGCGAAGCAGCCGCCGTTCGCGACCGCGTCGTAGTCGGCGGGCGCTCTCTCCGTCATCGTGCGGCAGAACGCGTGCGCGGTGCGCGGCGCCGCCGCGCCGGAGGCGAGGGCGAAGGCGAAGGCAGCCGTCGCCACGTGCCCCGACGGGCGTCTCGAGCCGCGAATCACGGTCGCGTAGCATACTCCGGCTCCGGCTCTCGCACGAGGCCGACGAGCCGCGTTCGCCTGGACGACGGCGCGGAGTCCGGGTACAGGGTCAGCGCGATGCTCGATTGGCTTTTGCAGCTCCTGAAGAACCCTGGGCCCGTCCTCCAAGCCGGCGGTTACCCCGTCCTCATCGCGATCGTCTTCGCCGAGACCGGGCTCTTCTTCGGGTTCTTCCTCCCGGGCGACTCTTTACTGGTCACCGCAGGCGCGCTCATCGCGGGGAACTGGATCAACCCGCTCGGGCTCCCGCCGTTCCTGAACCTGCTCGTCCTCAACCTCGTCCTCATCGTCACGGCGGTGACGGGGGACGCGGTCGGCTTCGGCTTCGGGTCGCGGACGGGACCGGCGCTCTTCAAGCGCGAGCAGTCGTTCTTCTTCCGCAAGGATCGCCTCCTCGCCGCGCAGCGCTACTACGAGAAGCACGGCGGCAAGACGATCATCATCGCGCGCTTCGTCCCGTTCCTCCGGACGTTCGCGCCCATCGTCGCCGGCATCGGCAAGATGGAGTACCGCCGCTTCCTCCAGTTCAACGTGATCGGCGGCATCGGCTGGGTCGTCTCGATGACGTTCCTCGGCTTCTTCCTCGGCCAGGTGATGGACGCGAAGAAGATCGAGAAGGTCGTCTACATCGTCATCCTCGTCTCGGTCTCGCCGGTCATCTACGGCGTCCTCAAGGCGAAGTTCGGCAAGAAGGAAGAAGACGCGGCCGCGCCTGCGAAGGCGGAATAGAGCGTCTTCCGTCTTCCGTAGCTCGAGGCGGACCGCGGCGCTCAGCGTGACCGGGTCCGCCTCGCTGCTTTTCGTGCGCGCGCAATCGCCGACTGCCCGACGGAAGACGGACGTCCGGCGTGGGCGTCAGCAGCGAGACGCCGGCGAAACTACTTCTTCGCTGGCTGCGCGGTCACACCCGGCGACGTCGGCTCGTCGGTCATGCCGAGCGCGTCGTCTTCGAGCGTGGGGGCCGTCATCATCGGCTGCGTCACGGTGCCGGCCGGGGGATGGCCCGTGTCGGCGGCAGCCGACGCACCGCCCGCAGCGCCCGGCTTCACGGACTGCCCGCGGGTGCCTTCGCCCGTGGACGCGTCCGGCTGCTCCTCGATCTTGATGAGCACGGCCGTGACGTTGTCCTCGCCGCCGTGCTCGTTCGCACGGGCGATGAGCTGCGAGCACGCTTCGCGGATGTCGGCCGCAGCGGCGACGATGCGGAGGATCTCTTCGTCCGTCACCATGCCCGACAGGCCGTCGGAGCAGAGGACGTAGACGTCGCCCGGCCGCGGGTCGTCGTGCTGGAGGTCGACCACGACCTGGTCCTGCATCCCGAGCGCGCGCGTGATGACGTTCTTCGGGAGCTCGCTGCGCTGCTCCTCGGTGAGGTCCGGCATCGCGAGCAGGTAGTCGTTGATGAGCGAGTGATCGCGCGTGAGCTGCTGGATCTGACCGCCGCGGACGCGGTAGCAGCGCGAGTCGCCCACGTGGCCGATGTACATCCGACCCTTGCGGGGGCTGAACATCGCACCGACGACCGTCGTGCCCATCCCGTGGTATTCGCGGGAGCGGCTCGAGCGCTCGAAGATCTGGCGGTTCGCGACGCGGATGCCGGTGAGGAGACGGTTCTCCTCCTCCGACAGGTTCGTGTCGAAGTGGAACGGCCAGGTCACGTCGTCGTTCGCCGTCGACTTGAAGAACTCGCTGATCGTCTCGGTCGCCAGCTTGGAAGCGACGTCGCCCGCGCGATGACCTCCCATGCCGTCGGCCACGACGAAGAGGTCGTACTCCTTGAGGACGACGAAGGAGTCCTCGTTGTGCTCCCTCTGGAGCCCGACGTCACTCGCTCCGGCTGCGATGGCACGCATCAAAGTCAACGGCTCCGCTCTGGAATTAGGCTCGCCCGTCCGGGTCACGGGTGTCAAGCCCAGCCGAAATCGCCTTCAAGGGCGTCGAAAGACAACGGCTGGGCTCGGCTCGCATGAAATCGTGGACGGGTCCGAAAAAAGGCTCGGATGAAGAGGGGAAGCACGACCGGAGAGGCAGCTGCGGCTGTCCACCGCAAACGCCTCGGCGGTCACACCTCCATGATGTCCTTTTCCTTGGCGGCGACGATCTGGTCGACGGCCTTCACGCCGTCGCCGACGATGTCCTCCGCCTTCTTCTTCGCGCGCTCGACCTCGTCGGTGCTGGCACCGCCCTCGTTGTCGATCTCGCTCAGCATGTCGAGGGCCTCGTGGCGCGCCTTGCGGATCGCGACCTTGCACTCCTCGCCGTACTTCTTCGCGATCTTCACGAACTCACGACGACGCTCCTCGGTGAGCGGCGGGAGCGGGAGACGGATGAGGTCGCCGTCGGTCTGCGGGTTGAGACCGAGATCGTTCTCGCGGAGCGCCTTCTCGACGGCCTTGATGACCGTCTTGTCCCACGGCTTCACGGTGATGAGGCGCGGCTCCGGGATGTTGATGTTCGCCATCTGCGCGAGCGGCGTCATCGTGCCGTAGTAGTCGACCTTGACGCCGTCCAAGAGGTTCGCGCTCGCGCGTCCGGCGCGCAGCTTGGCCATCTCGCGCTTGAGCGCTTCGTGGGCCTTGGCGATCGAAGAGACCAACTCTTTGTGTACGTCGTCGAGCATCGGGCTAGCGCCTCCGCGCGGGTTCGCACCTTAGCCCCTCTCGGCGCCAGAAAGAAGAGCCCCGAATAGGAGAGGGCAGGGGCCCGTCTATCGGCCTGGGGCTCGAGCGCGCTATGTAGTCGTGGCTCCTGCTCCTTGTCGGCGTGATGTCCTTCTCCTCTGGCAGGCTGATCCCGCGCATTCCCGCCCGCGTCCTCCGCCGCGGCGGTCGTGTCGGCGCCCGCGCGGCCGTCGTCCTCGCGACCGGGGCCGTGGTCGTGATCGCCTCCGCGGGCGCTGCGGTGGCCGAGGATGGTCCGGCAGGGGGAGCCGACGCGGGAGCCGCGCCGCGGTTCTCCGGAACCGTGAGGCCGCCCGATCTCGACGACGTCGAGCACATGTGCGCGCTCCTGACCGGGTGCCCGCGCCTCCCGCTCCCCTCCGGGTTCGTTCCGCGCGACATGCCCGGGTGCGTGAAGGCGCTCGCGGACGAGCTCGCATCACCCCGCGCGGCCGCGTTCTCCCTCACGCTCCGGGAGTGCGGTCTCCGCGCGAGCTCCTGCGGGGAGCTCCGGACGTGCGCGCTCCGCGGCGCGCGCACCGACGTGTGCACGGGACGCGGGAAGGCGGGCCCCGTCGACGTGTGCGACGACAGCGGCCGCGCTGTCACCTGCGTCTCCGAGCGGCCGGTCCTCGTCCGCGACTGCCCCCGCGGCGGCGAGCAGTGCGCCATCAGCGGGGGGAAGGCGACGTGCGCGCTCGGCCCCTGCGAGACGGACGCGGCGCCCGCCTGCTCCGCATCCGGCACGCGCATCGTCGAGTGCCGGAAGGGCAAGCTCCTCAGCACCGACTGCAGCGCGTTCGGTCTCCGCTGCGCGACGACGCCGGAAGGCCCGCAGTGCGCGAGCCAGACGCCGGCGTGCACGGGCGAGGGCGCGCTCCGCTGCGACGGGGACGTCGCCGTCACGTGCTGGCACGGTCGCGAGGTCCGCGTCGACTGCGCCGCGGCCGGCCTCGCGTGCGGGAGCGCGAACGGCGGCGGGACGATGGGCGCGTGCGTCGTCCCGCGGCCCGCCGAGGGCGCTTGCGACCCGAAGACCCCCGCGCGCTGCGAAGGCGCGAAGCTCACGTGGTGCGCCTGGGGCAAACCCCGCTCCTACCTCTGCAAGTCGATGGGCCTCTCGCGGTGCGTGGCGGACGACAAGGGCGCTCGTTGCGTGCCGTGAGCATGCTATGTCGGCCGTCGTGGACGGCTCGAGGGGAGGACGCTCGGCGCGGGGGCTCGCGCTCGCGCTCGCGCTGATCGCGGCACCCGGGTGTCGCTCGTGTCAGCACGCGGACGAGGCCGGCCCGCAGGTCGTGGAAGAGACCGCCGTCCCAGCTCCGGCGGACCTCGTCGCCGACGTGATCGTCGCGAGCCCGAACACGTCGTGGACGAAGCTCCAGCGCGGCATCGGCGGGACGATCGGGCTCTTGCCTCCGTCGTTCGCGAGCGCAGCGGTCCTCGCGCTCGGGCTCGACCCGGTGCTCGCGAGCGAGATCGACGCGACGACGCCGGGCTTCGGCGCGCTCGCAGGCGATCCCGCGTCACCGTCGTGGGCGTTCGCGGTGCGTGCCTCCGACCCACGACATGCGCGCGCCGTCCTCGCCGGTGGGGACACCGCTCGTTACGAGACGCGCGAGGTCGAAGGGCTCCTCGAGCTCGTGCCGAAGGCGCCGGACGGCGGGGCGCGACCCGCGCCGGTCCTCGGGCTCACGAAGGGCGGCTTCGTCGTGCTCGCGTCGTCGAGCGCGGCGCTCGCCGCGCTCGGACCGTACGTGTCGCGCACGCTCGCGAAGCGACCGCTCCCGGCCGCGTCCGCGCTCGTCGTCGACGTCGCGCGCGAGACGATCCGCGCCGTGCTCGCCCCCCGCGCCGAGGCGGCGTGGGCGGAGCAGAAGAAGACGCTCCTCGCGAGCGACGAGGCGATGCGACGCGCGCACGGCGGTCGCGAGCCGGACTTCGGCGATCCCAAGGCGATCGTCGATGCGCTCGACCGTACGCTCGGTGATCGGATCGCGCTGCTCGGCGACGTGGACCACGCGCGCCTCTCGGTCGAGATCGGCGACGACGACGTGCGCGCCGCGATGACGCTCACGCCGGGGAGGGAACCAGGCCCCGCGTCGAAGTGGGTGACGGACATGGTCGGCGGCGACGTGAGCTCGGTGCTCGCGATGCCGTCGTCGGCCGTGATCGCCGGCGCGATTCGAGGCGCGGCCATCGAGGACGCCGGCGCCGATCCGGCCGCTCTCGTCCTCGGCGCCTTCGGCGGTCGCCTGAAGGGCGAAGGCGACAAGCGCGTCCGCGACGCGGTCTCGGACTGGTCGCGCGCGCGTGGCGACGCGCTCGCGTTCGCCGCGAGCTGGGACCCGCCGCGCGGCCTCTTCGTGCGCGCGGCCGTGCGCGACCGCGAGGCGGCGATGCGGGCGATGCGCGCGACGGTCGACGTCGCCGCCGCGCCTCCCCTCGACGAGATGCTGCGCGTGAAGAGCGTCCGCGTCTCGGGCGAGGACGTCGCGCCGGTCGGGAAGGTGACGCTCGCCACGTTCGTCCGCGCGCCCGACCCCGGCACGATGCGGCCGCGCGCGCGTCGTCACGGCGAAGCAGGCGCGCCGGAGGCCCCGACGAGCACGGTCGGCGTCGCCTGGGGGCTCGAAGGCGAAGCGTTCGTCGTCGCCGCGGGGGCGGAGCCGATCGTGTCGCTCCGGACGATGGCGAAGCCCGAGAAGCGGCTCGCCGACGAGCCGGCAGTCGTCCGCGCGCTGGCGGCGGCGGACGCGATCGAGACGGCGCTCGTCGTCCAGCCGTTCAAGCTCGACGAACGCCGCGCGCCGCTTCCGAGCGCGCCGGTCGCGGTGACGCTCGGGAGGCAGGGCGGCGACGCCGTCCTCCGGATCAGCGCCGCGCATGCCCTCCTCCGCGAGGTCGGGCGCTTGCAGGTCACGCCGTGAGGAGACGGTCATGAGCACGAAGAAGACGAAGCCGATCGAGGTGACGAGCGGGTGGGCCCTCACGCGGCGCGGCGTCCTCCGCGGCCTCGCGCTCGCGCCGCTCGCGGCGAGTCTCGTCGGGTGCAGCGAGGAGTCCTCGGAGCCCTCCTTCCAGCACGGCATCGCGAGCGGGGATCCGCTTCCGGACGGGATCGTCCTCTGGACGCGCGTGACGACGCCCGACGGGGCGCCCGCGGACGTCGCGTGGGCGGTGGCCGAGGACGCCTCGATGCAGAACGTCGTCCAACGCGGGACGTTCCGCACCGACGCGGAGCGCGACTTCACGGTGAAGGTCGACGTCCGCGGCCTCGGCGCGGGCAAGACCTACTACTACCGCTTCGAGACCGGCGGCGTGACCTCGCCGGTGGGCCGGACGAAGACCGCGCCGACCGGAGCGATCGAGCGTCTCCGCTTCGCGCAGGTCTCCTGCGCGAGCTACGCGCACGGCTACTTCCACGTCTACCGCGCGCTCGCGACGCAGCCGGACCTCGACGCAGTCCTCCACCTCGGCGACTACATCTACGAGTACGCGAGCGACGCCTACGGCGACTTCCGCGCCTACGAGCCGCCGCACGAGATCCTCACGCTCGCCGACTACCGGACGCGCCACGCGCAGTACAAGCGCGACCCGGATCTGCAGGCCGCGCACCGGCAGCATCCCTTCATCACGATCTGGGACGACCACGAGACCGCGAACGACGCGTACGTCGACGGCGCGGAGAACCACACGCCGGACGAGGGCTCGTTCGCCGACCGGAAGGCCGCCGCGCGGCGCGCGTACTTCGAGTGGATGCCAATCCGCGAGCAGGACGGCGGGCGGATCTTCCGCAAGCTCGCGTTCGGCGATCTCGTCGACCTCGTCCTGCTCGACACGCGGATGTGGGCGCGGACGAAGCAGGCGGGCGGCTTCCTCGGCACGCCGCCCGCGCCCGATCCGACGCGGACGCTGCTCGGTGACGAGCAGGCCGCCTGGATGGAGGGGCAGCTCCGCGGGTCGACCGCGGCCTGGAAGCTCCTCGGCCAGCAGGTCATGGTCGGGAACATCGTGCTCGACAAGACCCAGATCGTGAACCTCGATCAGTGGCACGGCTACCCCGAGTCGCGGGCGCGCCTCCTCGACTTCTTCCGGACCTCGGGTGTCACCAACATCGTCGTCCTCACCGGCGACATCCACAGCTCCTGGGCGAACGAGATCATCACGTCGCCGCTCGAGGCGGGCGCGTACGACCCGGCGACGAGCAAGGGCTCGCTCGCGCTGGAGTTCGTCACGCCTGCGATCACGTCGCCGGGGCTGCCCGAGCTCCTCCTCGGCGTCGTCGATCAGGCGAAGCCGCTGAACCCGCAGGTGCGCTGGCTGGACCCGACCAAGCGCGGGTACATCCTCCTCGACGTGACGCGCGAACGTGTGCAGGGTGCATGGTTCCACGTCGACGACGTCACGCGCGTCGACGGCACGATCGCCTTCGCGAAGGCCTTCCGCGTCGACAGCGGCAAGACCCGCTTCGAAGAGGATCCGGCGCCGGCGCCGGCGAAGGCGGGCACGGCGCCGCTGGTCTCGTAGACTTCAGACTTCAGTCTTCAGTCTTCAGTCTTCAGCAGGTCGTTCCGACCTGCGAGCTCGTCTCGACGGACGGCGCGCCCTCTCTCTTCCCGTGCCCGTGCCCGTGCCCGTCCGTGCCCGTGCCCGTGCCCGGATCGAGACGCGAGCTGCTCGCGAGGAGCGGGAACGCAGGCCCCCCACAGCCCGCAGCGAAGGGGACGGGGTGGAGGCTCGGCGACCGAGCACACAGGCGCGGGCCACGCGTCACAGGTCGGAATGCGGTCGCGAGGGTCCGACCTACTCGGGGGCCCCGAACCATGTTCTCGGGTCGAACCACGTTCACATCGCTCGACGCGACCTCGCACGTCGAATCGGTTGGTTCGGGGGGGAGGACCCGCCGAAACAACGTCACAGAAGGGAAGACCGCGCCCCTGCGGAGGGAGCCGAGCCTCCACCGCGGACCCGTCCCAGCGCGAGCCCCTCTGCCGGAGTGTGAGCGTCCCCGCAGAACCGCTAGATCGAGTGCTTCGCGACGCGGCGGAACCCCACCGCGAACGCGAACAACGTCGCGAGGAAGAGGACGATCGCCGCCCCCTCCGGCCACTCGAGCTGGTGCGCGACGACGAAGCCGCCGAGGACGCCGGTGATCCCGGCGAGCATCGCCCATCCGACGACGCCGCCGAGCGTACGGCCGAGCAGGCGCCCCGCCGCGGCGGGGATGACGAGGAAGGCGCTCACGAGCACGACGCCGGCGAGTCGGATCGCGGCGACGACCACTGCGGCGAGCAGCGCGAGAAGGATACTCTCGAGGAGGCCGACGTCGATCCCGGAGAGCCGCGCGAGCTCCTCGTCGAACGTCGCGTACGCGATCCGCGTCCAGCCGAACGCCATGAACGCGACCACCACGGCCGCGATGACGAGCACGATCGTGAGGTCGTCCGAGCCGACGAGGAGGATGTTGCCGAAGAGGAGCTGCTCCGGGTCGAACGTGCTCTCCGTCCGCTTCGCCTTCCGGAGGAGGACGATGCCCACCGCGAAGCAGACGGCGAAGAGGATCGCCATCGCGACGTCGGACCGGAGCCCTCCACGTCGGCGGAGCGCGCCGATCGCCATTGCCGCGAGCGCCGTGAACGGGATCGCGAGCACGAGCGGGGAGGTGAGCCCGAGGAACATCCCGAGCGCGATCCCGCCGAAGGCGGCGTGGGAGAGCCCGTCGCCGAGATAGGCGAGCCCTCGCGCAGTGACGAGGACGCCGAGCAGCGCGAGGAGTGCGGACAGGATGCACCCGGCGAGGAGCGCTCGCTGGAAGATCGGGATGGCGAGATAGCTGAGGTCGGTCACGGAGTCGGAGACGCGTTAAAGGCCGGTGATCGAGGCTACCGGCGGAAGCTTCGTTCCGCTACGCTCCAGCTCCAGAGGTTTCCCTCATGCGCGCGCAGCTCTTCGCGGCTCGTACCCCGACTCGTACCTTGGGCCGCTTCTTCGCTTTCCTCTTCCTCGTCCTCGGCGCCCTCGTGCTCGTCGCCCCCGGTTGCGGCCGGAGCAGCCTCGAGCCCGAGTCGCTCGACGCGAGCGTCACGCCGACCAACGAGTGCGGACCTTCCACCTGTCCGACCGGCTGTTGCGACAGCTCCGGGCAGTGCCGGACCGGACAGGACACGCGGTTCTGCGGATCGGGCGGCTTCGCCTGCGCGGACTGCGTCGCGATCGGCTTCGACTCGTGCGGCGCGGGCAAGGTCTGCGGCCGCACGGTGACGAGCTGCTCGCCGGCCGAGTGCCCGAGCGGCTGCTGCGCGACCGAGAACGGCCGCGAGCGGTGCCTGGCCGGCACCTCGCAGACCGCGTGCGGTCGCGGAGGCCAGGACTGCGTCGACTGCTCGGCCCAGGGCCGCGCGTGCGACCTCGGAACCCGGACCTGCGGACGCGCGAAGTGCGACCCTTCGAACTGCGATGGCTGCTGCGTGGGTGACCAGTGCCTCACCGGCCGCACCGCCTCGGCGTGCGGGACGAAGGGCGGTCAATGCACGACGTGCGCGGCGGGCCAGACCTGCCGCTCGGTGTCGCCTGCGGGCGGCGTCTGCGAAGGGACGCCGAGCTGCGGTCCGGCGAACTGCGCCGGCTGCTGCACGCCGCAGGGCCAGTGCGTGACGGGCGCGGATGCCGTCGCGTGCGGTCGTCAGGGCGGCGCTTGCCAGAACTGTGCGTCGACCGGGCGCGTCTGCGCGAACGACCGGACCTGCCAGGTCCAGCAGACCTGCAGCCCCGCGAACTGCGCGGGCTGCTGCGTCGGCAACAACTGCGTGATCGCGACGACGCCGGCCGCGTGCGGTGCGGGCGGTGTCGCGTGCAAGGCGTGTGGCGCGAACCAGGTCTGCAACGCAGGTCAGTGCGTGGCGGGCGCGCAGTGCAACGCGGCGAACTGCCCGGGCTGCTGCATCGGTGACATCTGCGCGGCGGGCAACCAGAACACCGCCTGCGGTGCGGGCGGCCTCGAGTGCACCAACTGCACCGGCCAGGTGCCTTCCAAGGTCTGTCAGGGCGGGACGTGCCAGACGCCGGTGTGCGGCCCCGCGAACTGCGCAGGCTGCTGCTCGGGCAACACGTGCGTCGTGGGCACCCAGGACAACGCGTGCGGGCCGACGAACGGCCAGCAGTGCAGTGACTGCACGCAGACGAACCAGGTCTGCCAGGGCCGCGCGTGCCGCGACAAGTGCGGGCCCGCGAATTGCGGTGCGGGCTGCTGCACCGCGCAGAACACCTGCGTCCCGGGCTTCGCGAACAACGCGTGCGGCTCCGGCGGCGCGGCGTGCACCAACTGCACGAACGCGGGCTCGACCTGCAACGGGCTCGTCGATCCGCGCGTCTGCAACAACCAGCAGAACACGTGTCCGGCGCCGTACGGCGGCTGTGCGCCGGGGACGACGACGACGGTGACGCCCTCGCTCCAGAACATCTGCGCGGAGGGCGATCTCGATGCTCTCGCCAACGCCTGCGCGGCGGGCCCGACCACGGCGACGTGCATCGCCGCGCTCCAGGTCCTCGCCGCGACGAACGCCGCCTGCGCGACGTGCGTGCAGCCCTTCGCGGTGCCGTTCACGCAGCTCCGCGGCCTCTACCTCTGCGCGGCGCCGTTCGTGTCGGCGGCCTGCAACACGGCGACGGGCTGCGCGGTGGACTGCACGGACAAGAGCTGCACGCAGTGCCCGGCCGCTTCGGCCGACCAGTGCCGCGCGCAGGTCGGTGCGGGCGGCGGGCAGTGCGCGCCGCTCGTCCAGCAGACGGCGTGCGTGACCGCGGCGCTCGGCAACGGGCAGCTCTGCGCGCCCCAGACGTACGGCGGCAGCTTCGGCGCGTGGTTCCGCGCCGTCGGCGATCACTTCTGCGGCAACGGCCCCTGATCGAGCTTCGGCGATGAGCCGACCCGGCTACGACGAAGTCGTCCTCCTCACCGGCTTCCCGTCCTTCGTGGCGCGGAAGATGTGCGAGGAGCTCGTGCGCCCGCAGGAGAACGCGGGCGCGCGGACGTTCGTGCATGCGGTCGTGCCGGCCGCGCGGCAGGAAGAGGCGCGGGCGCTCCTCGACGAGCTGCCGCTCGAGCAGCGGAGCCGGGTGAACCTGCTCGAGGGCGACGCGTCCTCCCTCGACCTGGGGCTCTCGGGCAAGGAGCTGATGGCGCTCGCGGGGGAGGTCGACCGGATCCACCACCTCGCGAAGGTGACGTCGCTCGGTGTCGACGAGCGGCGGGCGCGCGACGTGAACCTCGGCGGCGCGCGGGAGATCCTCGAGGTCGCCACGCTGTGCCGAGGGCTGAAGAGCCTCGTCTTCCACTCCACGGCGCAGGTGTCGGGGACGCGGACGGGTCTCGTGCTCGAGGCGGACCTCGACAAGGGACAGGCGCACCGCAACGTCGTCGAAGAGACGCTCGCGCGGGCGGAGAAGACGATGCGCGCGGCGATGGAACGGCTTCCGATCTGCGTCGTGCGCCCGACGATCATCGTCGGCGACTCGCAGACCGGTGAGGTCGATCGGAGCGGCGGCTTCTACTACCTCGTGCTGCTCATCGTGACGTCGCCGCCTGACCTCGCGCTGCCGATCGTCGGCAAGGGCGACACCTTCTTGAACCTCGTCCCGGTCGACTACGTCGTCCGCGCGGCCGCCACGATCGGCCGCGATGCGCGCGCGCCGGGGCGGACCTTCCACATCGGCGATCCGTCTCCGCTCACGGCGCGCCGCGTGTTCGAGCTCGTCGCCGCAGCGGGCGGTCGGAAGACGGCGCGGAGCCACATCCCGGCGAACCTGACGAAGGCGCTGCTCCGGACCCCGGGGATCGACCGGTTCGCGAAGAGCCCGCGCGCGTTCCTCGACGCGCTCGCGACACCGGTCACGTACTCGTTCGCGAACACGACCGAGCTCCTCGCCGACACGGACGTGCGGTGCCCGCCGTTCGAGAGCTACGTCGAAGCGCTGGTCGAGCACGTGCAGACGAGGCTCCGCGAGCGCAAGGCGCAGCGCGAGAGCGACGAAGAAGCGCTGGATCCGCTGGCGTAGGTCTACCCGCCCTCGGCCTCGTCGTCCCAGCCCGCGTCGACGCCCGGATCGTTCCCCTGCTCCCGCAGCAGGCGCCGCTCGAGCGCGGCCTCCGTCGCTCGCTCCAGGAGCTCGTCGAGCGTCTCGTCGTCGATCTCCGGATCCACCTGCATCAGGAGCGCGCCCACCGCGGTCGTCCGGTCCGCGAGCGCATCGCGCTCGCCTTCGTGGAGATCGCCGAGCACGAGCACGAGCTGCGGCATCGCCACGGCCAGGCGTTCTCCTGCGGCCGCGACATGGCCTGCGCGCACGACGCGGATGCGGGCGGTCTCGAAGCGCGCCGTCACGCGGTCGGCCATGCGCCCGGCCGGACCGACGAGCATCACCACGGTCTCGAAGGTGCGGACGATCGTGCTCTCCACACTTCGATTCTATCGCTTCCGCGCGCGAGCGGGGGTGGGGTATTGGAGAGAACATGTCGCGTCGTCCGGTCCCTCCGCTCGTGGGTGAGGGCATGGTCACTCGGAGGTTGTGTGTGCCGAGCCGGGAGGTCGTGTTCGTGAAGGGGATCGTGGAGGCGCACGACGGGCTCGCGCAGGTCTTCGGAGAGCACGGCGGCGACCTCACGATTGCGTCGCCGGCGGATCGCGAGCGCGAGCTCGACGAGCTCGTCCGCGACCTCGCCCGCGAAGTCGGCGGAGTGCTGGGCGGAGGCTGAGCACGTGGCGCTCTCGTGGGATCTGGTCGTCGTCGGTGGGGGCCCGGCGGGCTCCAGCACCGCGCTGCACCTGGTACGGAAGGAGGGGATCGATCCCTCGCGTGTCCTCGTCCTCGACAAGGCTCGCTTTCCCCGCGAGAAGCCGTGCGCCGGAGCGATCAGCACGCACGGCGTCGACGTGCTCGCCGCGATCGGGATCCCGATCGAGGTCCCGTCCGTTCCGATGAAGGGCGTCCGCGTCATCGCCGGGGATGCCGCGGGCGAGACGATGGCGCCGATGGGCGTCGTCGTGAGACGCAGTGAGCTCGATGCCTCTCTCCTCGCACGTGCCGGACGCGAAGGCGTCGTGGTCCGTGAGGGGGACGGCGTCCGGGCGCTCGACCGCATCGCAGGCGGCTTTCGACTCACCACGTCATCGGGCGAGGAGGTCACGACGCGCCTCGTCGCGGCGTGCGACGGCGCCGGCAGCACGACGCGCAAGCTGCTCGGGCTCCGCGAGCCCGACCGGAAGGGCCACCTCTACGTCCTCGAGACCGACCCGGTCGCGGCCGACAGCGGGGTCGAGCGCGGGCTCGTCGACTTCGATCTCTCCGTCGTCGGCGAAGGCGTCGAGGGCTACTACTGGGACTTCCCGACGATCATCGACGGCAGAGAGCAGGTGAGCCGGGGCATCTACCACGCGAACCTCACCCCGAGCTCCGAGGTGAAGGCGGTGCTCGGTCGCGCGCTCGCGAAGCGCGGGATCGACATCGAGCGCGTGAAGCTGAAGCCCTTCAGCACGCGCCCGTTCGTGCCCGGCTCGGTCACGTGGATGCCGGGTGCCGTGCTCGTCGGCGAAGCCGCCGGCATCGACCAGACGACGGGCGAGGGGATCGCGCAGGCGATCGCGATGGGCGCGATCGCCGCTCGCCACCTCGCGCGCGCGCTCCGCACCGGCGGTGACGCCTTTCCCGCGTACGACCGCGAGGTGCGCCGCTCGACCTTCGGCCGCCATCTCCTCGAGAGCGCGTGGCTCGCGCGGCGCGTCTACGCGCCGATCGGCGAGCCCGCGCGCCGCTTCCTCGTCCGCTCCGACCACGCGCGCTCGACCGCGATCCGGTGGTATCGCGGAGAAGATCTCTCCTTCACGGCGCAGGCGCTGATGGGGCTCGACATGCTGCGCGACATCACCGCGGTCGCCGCGGTGCGAGCCTCGCGCGTCTCTCTCTGACTGACGGAAGACGGAAGATGGAAGTCACACTTGGGACGGCCGACTCCCTACGTCGTCGTCGTCGCTGACGAGCTCGTCGGGGCGGAGCGACGGCGCGCCCGAGTCGACGATGTCGATCGCGCTGCCGCGCTCGTGGTCGCTCCGCATGTCCGGCGGCGGCGGCATGCTCGAGCCGCCGTGGCCGAGGGCGTTCTTGTGGTCGAGGAAGCGGAGCGTGCCCGGCCCGCTCGTGCGCTCGAGGACGGCGCGGAGGTCCCCCGGCATCGGTGCCTCGACGATCATCCGCTGGCCCGACGCGGGATGCTCGAACTCGAGCCGGACGCAGTGGAGGAACGTGCGGTCGAGCGCGTTCTTCTCCTCGAAGTAGCGGTTCGTCGCAGGGTGGCCGTAGCGCTCGTCGCCGAGCACCGGATGGCCGATCGCGGCGAGGTGGCGCCGGATCTGGTGCATGCGTCCCTGCTCCGGGACGACGCGCAGCACGCTGTGCCCACTCGCGACCGCGAGCCGCCGGTAGCGCGTCCGCGCCGGGAAGAGCCGTCCGTCCTCGCGTAGGTCGCGCGTGATCGCGCCCTTGCTCGGCGTCACGCCGCGCGCCCCCGCGACATAGACCTTGCGCGAGCTCTCCGCCGTGCAGACGGTCTGCCAGCGCGCGAGCATCTCCGGACGCCGCGCGAACATGACGAGGCCGCTCGTGCCGACGTCCAGCCGGTGCACGGCGACCGCCTCCGCCGCGCCGGGCAGCTTCCGCACGCGTGCGAGCAGGGACGTCGTGTACTCGCCCTGCGGCGTCGTCGGCTCGTGCGGGCCCTTGTCGACGATGATGACCTCTTCGTCCTCGTACGCGACGCGCGCGGCCGGGAGGCCGACGCGGCGGAGGACGGCGATCGTCTCCACCTCGTCGGTGAGCGGGATCATGTCGAGCGGACGCAGCGTCGAGACCGTCCAGCCGAGCCGGACGAAGTGGTCGAGGTCGCGTGCGAGCGTGTCGGGATCGCACGAGACGTAGGCGAGGGCAGGCACCTCGAGCCGGCCGAGCAGCTCGCGCGCGAGCGGGCTCATCCCACGGCGCGGCGGATTCACCACCGCCGCGTCGAACGAGAGCTGCTGGTCGACGAAGCGGCGGAGCGCCGACGCGACGTCGCTCGCCTCCGCCTTCACCGAGAGCCCCTGCGCTCGTGCCGCCTGCTCGGCGTGTGCCGCAGCGGGCGCGAACGACTCGACGAGATGCACTTCCGCGCCCGCGTGCGCGAGTGACAGCGAGATCGCGCCGGAGCCGCCGTAGAGGTCGACGACCTTGTTCGTGCGTGTCCCGATCCCGAGGAGCTCGACGAGCGTCGCGTGGACGCGCTCGGCCTGCCCGCGGTGCGCCTGCACGAACGAGCCGTACGTCGCATGGTGCGTCGACTTGCCGAGCCGGTCGCTCGCCGCGGTGACGCCGTGCACGACGACGGTCTCGTTGCCGAGGATCTGGGGCGAGTCGCCGTCGTGGAAGTTCACCGCGACGCCCGCGACCGGCGCGAGGACAGCGAGGTCGCGCGCACGCTCCTCGAGCACTTCGCGCGCGGCGGCACGGCCACGCTGGACGACGAGCGTGACGAGCACGCGCGGCGCTTCTCCTTCTTCGGTCCTGACCTCGCGCAGGTCGACCGCGCGGAGCGCGCCGCGCCCCGCCGGATCGAACGGGGCGAAGGGACCTTCCTTCGGCTCGTCCTCGGTCACGAGCTGACGCATCGCAGCGGCGACGGCGGCGAGCGCGGGGGAGAGCACGCGGCAGTTCGGGATGTCGACGACCTGGTGCCCGCCGCCCTTCGCGTACAGACCGACGCGTCCGCTCGGCGCGACGATCAGCTTCGCACGCGTGCGGTACGCGACGATCGGCTCCGCGGGTGCGACCGGCTCCGTGTAGGCGAGCTCGAGCGCGACGTAGCGCGAGGCGGACTGCACGACGCGACCGCGCTTCAGCGCGAGCTGCTCGCCGTACGGGAGGCCGATGATCGGACAGCCACCGCAGCGCTCCGCGTGCTCGCAGACGACCCGCTCGAACGCGCGTTCGCCATCGAGGCCCGACAACCCCGAGAGGAGGCTGTCGGTCTCGCCGGGTAGACGAGGCCTCGACGGCGGCAGCATCGGCACGATTCTACCCCATCTCGTCGCGAGGGAAGGGTGATCCGCTAACCGTGCGTCAGAACGTGATGCGCGAGGCGATCGAGGTGCTCCACATCCGCGTCTGCGGGATGCTCGTCTCGGCTCGACCGTCGCGAACGAGCATGGTGGCGCTGCTCTCGCATGCGAGCTGCCACATCGGAGCGAGCGTCACTTCGAAGCCGGCGCCGAGCTGAGCCGCCACTTCGGTGTCGCGCGGCGTGAGCGGGAGGAGATTCGGATCCGTGCGCCACTGCCCGGCGCCGAGCTGCACGAACGGCACGATCTTCGCGGAGCCCGCGCCGGACAAGCGCACGCGCGTCATGACCATCCGCGTCGACGACGAAAGACGGATCGCGTCCACGAGACTGAGGCGGTCACCGGCCAGACGGAACGCACCACCCCAATCGCGCGCGACGAGCGTGACGCGCGGCGCGACGCCGAACCAGGCGTTCCCAGAATTCTGCACGACGAGCTGCGACGTCCTCGGGTCCTGCTGCATCAGAGAAGGAGCACGCAGCTTCTCCGGGCCGCGACCGCGCGCGAGACCATCCAGCTCCTCGAGCATCTTCACCCAGTCGACGCCCCGCCCGACGGAAGCAGGCGCTTCTGCGCGCACCTCTGCCGTCGCGAGCGTCGCCGCGGCGAACGTTGCCGCGAACACGCCGATCGCTTTTCCCATCCTCGGCATCGATTGTTATCCCTCTCGTCACGGCCGCGCGAGCGCCGGGTGCGACGACACTCGAGTTTCGTGCGCGTGTGTCCGTCGCCATCTCCGCGTGGAGCACACGTGCTGGTCACGCCAGTGTCCCCTGCCGCCCCGTAGAGAGCTCGGGCGCTGCAACGCGTGTACCGCGACGGTCGGTGGGATCGTGACGGCGCGACTCGGCGCGCGTCGTGATCGCGCGCGCTGGAAATAGCGGCCTCTGGTACGGCTGAGCGCCTGGCGCATCGCGTGACCACGAGGCGAGCGGTCATCGGTCGACGCGCGAACTCCGAGGACGCCCGTCCTCGAACCTGGTGCATCGGATCCCCAGGCGCATGTCGTCTCGTGGCTGTGGAGAGCGCGACCGAAACCGCGCGCCGTCCGCGGCGTAGTGCCGATCGATGGTCGTCGCATGCGAGATCGGCGGGTACGCCTCCACGGCCTTCGGCCGTGATATGACCGCGGCCGTGCCGGAGGCGAGCGCGAGCAGCGACGACACCACGCTCCTCGATCGAGCGATGGATCGCTACGCGGCGGGGGACGACGCCGCGTTCGAGGAGGTCTACGACCGGCTCGCGCCGCGCCTGTTCGGCCATCTCCTCCGTCAGACGCGCGACCGCTCGCGCGCGGAGGACGTCGTGCAGCAGACGATGCTGCGGATCCATCGTGCGCGCGGCCGGTTCGTCCCCGGCGCGCGAGTGATCCCGTGGGCGTTCGCGATCGCGCGCCGTCTCCTCGTCGACAGTCACCGGCGCGGAGGGCGCGAGGTGCTCTCGGTCGAGGACGACGATCCGTTCGCGGAGGTCGCCTCGATCGACGCGCCGGCCGACGACGTCGCCGCGGCGCGCGAGCTCGCGCAGCGCATCGGAGACGAGCTCGCGCGGTTGCCCGAGAACCAGCGCGTCGCGTTCGAGCTCCTCAAACAGGAAGGCCTCAGCGTGGCGGAGGCGGCCGAGACGCTCGGCACGACGGCGGCGGCGGTGAAGCTCCGCGCGCATCGTGCGTACGAGGCCCTGCGCGCGGCGCTCGGCGTCCGAGGAGGAGAGAAGGCATGAGCCGCGAGCGCACCCCTCCGCTTCCTTCGTCCGACCTGCGCGCGCGCGTCCTCGCGGAGATCGCGCGCGAGCCGGCGCCGCCGCGCGCCACGGCTGCTGCGCGCCGGACGCTCGTGCAGGCTGCGCTGGCCGCCGGCGCGGTCGTCCTCTTCTTCGCCACGAGCCACGTGCATCCCGGCGAGCGACCCGGCGGCGTCCTCTTCGGGACCACGCTCACCGCGGCGCTCCTCGCCGTCGTGCTCACGCGCGGAGCGTCGGGCGCGTGGCCGAGCGATCACGTCTCGATGCTCCCGCCGAGCACGTCGCGCCTCTCCGGGATCGTGATGGCCGCGTTCGGCGTCCTCGTCCTCGTCGCCTTCGCCGCGGTGCTGCTCGCCGGACCGTTCGTCGAGGTCGAGCCGGCGACGATGCGGACGCATCTCGCGTGCGGAGGCCTCGCGATCGTCCAGGGTGTCCTCCCGTTCGCGGCGCTCGCGTGGCCACGCGGAGGGTCCGACCCGCGGAGCCCGGCGCTCACCGGCGCCGCGCTCGGTGCGGCGGCCGGTGCATGGGCCTGCATGCTCGCGTGGCTGCGCTGCCCCCACGTCGAGGTCGCGCACGGCGTGCTCGCCCACGCGCTGCCGGCGCTCGTCCTCTCCGGCTTCGGTGCGCTCGTCGGCGCGCGGCTCCTCCGCCTCCGCTGAGATGCCTGCGGTTCGCGGCCGCGCACCATCGCGGCGGCCGACGTGCGAGACTGGTGCGCGGGTTCGACGATGAGCCACAAGCCTCGCATCCTGATGATCTCGTCCGAGGTCGAGTCGCTCGCGCGGACGGGCGGGCTCGGCGACGTGGTGGAGGCGCTCTCGCTCGCCGTCGCGCGGAGCGGCGCGCACGTGATCGTCGTGACGCCGCTCTACGCGATCTCGCGCGTTCCACGCGAGCGTACGCGCTGGCCGCGCGAGGTCGCGATCCGGCACGGCTGGGGACCCGACGACGTGCGTCACGCCGGCGTCGTCGAGCTGCCGACGACGCGCTTCCCGTCGGGAGGCACGCGACGCATCTGCTTGATCGACGACCCCGGGCTCTACGCTCGTGCCGGGATCTACGGCGACGCGTGGGGCACGTTCGGCGACAACGCGCTCCGCTTCGCCGTCCTGTCGCGCGGGGCGCTCGAGATCGCCGACCGTGCGTGGGACGGCGGCCCGGACGTGGTGCACGCGCACGACTGGCATGCGGCGCTTTCCGTCCTCTATGCGAAGACGGTGATGGGGCCGCGCTGGGCGAAGACACCCGCGGTCTTCACGATCCACAACCTCTCGTTCCAGGGTGTCATCGGCGAGGAGATGCTCGACCGGCTCCACGTCCCGCGCGAGCTCTATCGGCCGGAGATCCTCCTCCACGAGGGCCGGGTGAACCTGATGAAGGGCGCGACCGCGCTCGCCGATCGGATCACCACCGTGAGCCCGACGTACGCGCGCGAAATCCTGACGCCCGAGGGAGGCTTCGGCCTCGACGGTCACCTCCGCGCGCACGCCGGCAAGCTCGTCGGGATCGTGAACGGGATCGACGCCGACCGCTTCGACCCTGCGAAGGACGGCGCGCTCGCTTGTCGGTACGACGCGACCGCCGCCGAGCGCGGGCGCCCGACGTGCAAGCGCGCGCTCCTCGAGGAGCTCGGGCTCGCGAAGGACGTCGCCGGCGAGGACGGGCCCCTCTTCGCGGCGGTCTCGCGGCTGACGTGGCAGAAGGGGATCGACCTCCTCCTCCCGCTCCTCGACGACCTCGTCGCGCGGCGCGCGAAGGTGGTCCTCGTCGGGCAGGGGGAGACGTGGCTCGAGGATCAGCTCCTCGCGGCGCAAGCGCGCTTCCCGGGCGACGTCGCCGTGCGGATCGCGTTCGACGAGCCGCTCTCGCGTCGCGTCTACGCGGCGGCGGACTTCTTCCTCGTCCCCTCGCGGTTCGAGCCGTGCGGCCTCACGCAGCTCTATGCGATGCGGTACGGCGCGCTGCCGGTCGTGACCGACCTCGGCGGCCTCCACGACACGGTCGCACCGGCGACCCCTTCCGGGGACCACGGCACCGGGTTCGTCGCGGCCCGTGCCGAGACGCCCTCGCTCCGGGCCGCGTGCGTCTCGGCCCTCGAGCTCTATGCGAATCGTGGAGCGATGGCGCGCGTCCGTGCGCGCGCGATGGCGACCGACGTGTCGTGGGGGAAGCCGGCGCGCGCGTACCTCGACGTCTACGCGTCGCTCGTCGACCCTTCGGCGCGCCCGTCGAGCCTGCCGCCGCCGGCCTGACCTGCGGGAACGCTCAGCGCACGGCGACGCGCACGCCCGGCGTGACGCGCTCGCTCGGATGGACCACGACGCGCTCGCCTTCCTTCACGCCGTCCTCGACTTCCACCTCCAGGTCGCTCCGCGCGCCGAGGCGCACCGGCACGAGCTCGGCCTTGTCCTGGCGGACCACGTAAGTCGCCCAGCCGTCGGCATGGCGGAACGCGGAGCCGAGCGGGATGCGGACGACGTCGTGCCGCTCGGTGACGACGATCCGGACCTCGACGCGGTAACCGTCGCCGAGCGCGCGCCACCTGTCGCGCGGCTCGTCGAGATCGACGACGACCGCCGTGCGCTGCTCCTCGACCCCGAGCGCCGAGATCCGCGTGAACGCGGAGGGCTCGATCGTCCGCACGTGCGCGCGGAGCGGGGGTCCGCCCCAGCGCTCGACCGTGACGCGCGACCCGGGCTGCATCCGGACCGCGTCCGCGGTGAGGACGTCGGCGACGACCTCGAGCCCGGCGGGATCGCCGATCTCGAGGAGCGGCGTCCCGACCTGGACGGGGCCCGCGCTCTCGCGCATGACGCGGAGCACCTGACCGGTCGCCGGCGCCGTCACGTCGAAGATGTCCTTGTCCGCCGCCGCGCCGTCGTAGCGGCGGAGAGCGGCGCCGGCCATCGCCGCCTCGTGCGCCGCCATCTGCGCCGCGAACCGCGCCGACGTGAGCTCCTCGGAACGGAGCCGCGCCTCGAGCTCGGCGTTCGTGAGCGCGTCGGTGGCGATGCTCCCCGAGGCGACGAGCTTGCGCGCGCGTTCGAGCTCGTCGGCCGCATGCGTCGCCGCGAGCTCGGCGCGCGCGATCGCCGCGCGGGACTGGTGCTCCGCCGCCTGCGCGCCCGACGACCGCGCCTGCGCCTCGACCTTCGAGCGCGCGTCGAGGATCGGCGCCGTCATCGGCGCGATGCGCGCGAGGACGGAGCCGGCTTCGATCGGCGCACCCGGCTTCAGCTCGATCCGGAGGACGTTGCCCGAGATCGGCGCGGCGACGACGAAGCGGTCGCGCACGCGCGCCTTCGCCATCTCGTCGACGGTGACGATCAGATCGCCGCGCTTCGCCGCCATCGCCTCCACTTCGACCGGCTTCGGCCGCCACGCGTAGGCGAGCCCCACGACGACGAGCACGCCGCCGAGGGCGAGCGCGACGCGCCGTGCGGCTCGCGCCCGCTTGCGGCTGCGGAGCTTCTTCGCCTGCGCGGCGTCGCGCGCGTCGGGTGTGGCTCCGGGGGGGTGACCGGCTTCGGGCGCTTGGCGGGTGAGGGTGGTGGACATGATCATTCTCTCGTCTTGAGGACCCCGATGAGGTCGAGGTGATCGAGCTTGCGGCGGACCGCGAGCGCGCTCACGAGGCCCGCGAGGGCGGTGACGACGGCGCCGAACGCGAACGTCCGCGCCGTCGCGAAGGCGGGCATGCGATAGCTCTCCGGGTCCGCCGTCGACATGATGACGTTCATCAGCCACTGGCCGAGGTACATCCCGATCGGGATCCCGATCGCGACGTAGACCGCGAGCTCGCCGAGGAGCACGGCCGAGATCTCGGCACGCGTGAAGCCGAGGACGCGGAGCGAGGCGAGATCGCGGCTCCGCATCGAGAGCGCGATCCGGGCCTGGTTGTAGACGACGCCGAACGCGATGATCGCGCCGAAGAGGGTCAGGATCGTCGTCGTGACCCACATGTGCTCGGTCTGCTCGCGGAACTGGGCGAGGATCTCGGAGCGCCGTGTGACGGACGCGACGCCCGGGAACGTCGCGAGCCGCTCGAGGAGCGCGCTCTCCTCGTCCTTCTCGTAGGTGAGGAGGATCGAAGACACGTTCCCTTCCTCTCCGAGCATGTTCGCGAGGACGTTCGGCGCGCAGTAGGCGAAGAGGCCGAACATGTCCTCGGCGAAGCCGTTGACGGGGACGTCGAGCATCCGGCGGTCGCCCTCGAGCACCTCGATCTGCACGCGGTCGCCGAGCCGGACCCCGAGCACGTCGCCGAGCTTCTGACTGATCGCGATCCCGGAAGGCGGCACCTCGAGCTTCCGGGGCGGCCACTGCGCGACCGTGCGGAGCGGGATCTCGCGATCGGTCTGCGCCAGCACGGCGACGTCGCGGTAGGCGTTGTCCTTCCGGATCCGCACCGGGACTGCGCGGTGCGGCTCGACCTCGACGACGCCGGGCAGGTGCCTCGCCTCGTTCGTGACGGTACCGGGGACCGCGCGGAGGAACGACACCTCGACGTCCTCGCGTTGCGCTCCTTCGAACTGGAGCGACATCAGGAGATCGAGCGAGTCGTAGGCGAAGTAGCCCGCGATCACGATCGCGGTCGCCCACGCGACCCCGATGCAGGAGAGGAGCGCGCGCGTCGGTCGGCGGAGCAGCTCGCGCATGACCATCCGGCCCGAGACGCCGACGAGGCGGAGCACGCCGAGGCGTTCGAGGAGCGGCTTCTTGTAGACGGTGGGCGCTTCCGGTCGCATCGCTTCGGCGGGGGGCACGCTCACCGCACGCGCGACCGCGCTGAGCGCCCCGGCGAGCCCGGACGTGACGCTGACGACGACCCCGGTCGCGGCGACGCTCGGGTCGAGGCGGAACGCGAGGTCGGGGAAGCGGAAGAACGGACGATAGAGCCCGATCATCCCTTGCCCGAGGAGATCGCCGAGCACGATCCCGAGGACGGCTCCCGCGCCGACGATGATGCTGACGAGCTCGACGTAGTGGAGCCCGATCTCGACGTTCGTGTAGCCGACCGCCTTCAGCGTCGCGATCTGGCCGCGCTGGAGGTGGAGCGTCCTCGCGAGCACGACGTTGAGGAGGAACGCCGCGACGCCGAGGAAGATCGCGGGCGTGACGACCGCGTAGGTCCCGAGCTGCTGGAGCTCGCCCTCGAGCACGTGGTGCGAGATCTGACGGTCGCGCGTGTCCGACGTGAGCACGCCATAGGGCTCGAGATGGCGGCGCATCTCGGCGGCGACCTTCGTGCCGGACGCGCCGGGCTGGAGCGAGGCGACGACGTCGTCGAACGCGCCCTCCATCCGGAACACGGGCGCGACCGCGTCGCGCGCCATCCAGAGGACGCCGAAGCGCTTCGCGTCCTGGATGAAGGAGCCGCGGCCGACCGCGAACACGAACTCGGGCGACATCGCGACGCCGACGATGCGGAGGTCTTTCTTCGTGCCGTTGAGGACGGCCGGGAGGAGGTCGCCGGGCTGGAGGTGGTGCGCGTCCGCGAACGACTCGAGGACGATGACCTCGTCGGAGCGGCCGGGCTCCACCATCCGGCCGCGGCGGAGCCGGATCGCGTCGAGCGGGGGCTCGCCGCGGGGAGGGATGCTGACGATGCGACCCACCGCGGGCTCCGGCATGCCCTCGACGGGGAGGAGGATGTCCCGCACGATCCGGGTGTGGACGACGGCGACGCCGTCGATCTCCGCGAGGCGCGACGCGACGATGTCGGGCGCGCGCTCCACGTGCGCGAACACGTCGCCGAAGCGGCGATCGTCGTAGTAGGCGTCACGCGCGGAGACGAGCGACACGTAGGTGCCGCGCATCGTCACGAAGCTCGCGATCCCGCACGCGACCACGAGCGCGATCGTCACCGCCTGCCCCCAGAGGCGGACGAGATCGCGCAGCAGCTTGCGGTCGAGCGCACGCATGGGTCACCAGGTGAGCTCCGAGGGCGACTTCTTGACCTCGTTCGTACGGACGTAGGCGATCCGACCATCGGAGAGCCCGACGACGCGATCCGCCATCGCCGCGATCGGCGCATTGTGCGTGATGACGGCCGTCGTCGTGCCGAGCTCGCGGTTCACGCGATCGATGACCTCGAGGACGACACGGCCGGTCTCGGCGTCGAGCGCGCCCGTCGGCTCGTCACAGAGGAGGAGCTCCGGCTTCTTCGCGATCGCGCGCGCGATCGCGACGCGCTGCTGCTCGCCGCCGGAGAGCTGCGAAGGGAAGTGGTCGAGGCGGTCCGCGAGCCCGACGAGGGAAAGCGCCTCGGCGGGATCGAGCGGGTCGTCCGCGATGTCCGTCACGAGCGCGACGTTCTCGCGCGCGGTCAGGCTCGGGATGAGGTTGTAGAACTGGAACACGAAGCCGACGTGCTCGCGGCGATACGACGTGAGCTCCGCTTCGGTCGCGCTGGCGAGGTCGTGGTCGGACCAGTGGACGGCTCCGTCGGTCGCGGTATCGAGCCCGCCGAGGATGTTGAGGAGCGTCGACTTGCCGCTTCCCGACGCGCCGAGGAGCACGACGAGCTCGCCGCGGAACAGGTCGAAGTCGATGCCGCGCAGCGCGACGACGTCGACCTCGCCCATCCGGTAGACCTTCGTGAGCCCGCGCGCCTCGAGCACTGCGCGCTCGGGGCGCGCCGTACCGTGGCCGGGCACCGGGGTGTCGAGCGCCATGCAGCCGCGAAGAGCAACGTGTGTGCCCGCGCTCGTGACGCGCTGTCCCGCCGGCGCGCGGCGTGCGCCACCGCCGAGCGCAAACCGTTCGCGCTCACGCCGAACGCTTTGCGTCGTTCCCGTCCTGCGACGCGCGCTGCTCGCCCGTCGGAGACGCGTCCGGGTCGGGCGCCTCCCAACGCGGACGGAACATGATCGCGATGCGCGGGTCGGCGCGCGCGACCTTCGGGATCCCGTGCTCCCACGTGCGCTGGCACGTTCCACCCATGACGACGAGGTCTCCCCAGCCGAGCGTCAGGGACGTCGATCGCCCGCCGCCCTTCGGCCGGAGGAGAAACCTCCGCGGCGCGCCGACCGAGATCGTCGCGACGAGGGCTTCGTGCATGCGACGCGCGACGTAGTCGCCGTGGAACGCGACGCTG
Organism: Polyangiaceae bacterium; assembly: GCA_039809485.1. Classification (GTDB taxonomy): domain Bacteria; phylum Myxococcota_A; class Polyangia; order Polyangiales; family Polyangiaceae; genus Labilithrix. The sequence goes on from JBDHVE010000063.1 coordinate 30,992, forward strand.
TCGCGACCGTCGCGATAGAGCGCGAGGCTCAGGCGCTCGAAGCTCTCGCCGTAGCGCGCGTCGAGCGCCTCGCGCATGTCGGCGAGGACGGGGTGGAGCGCAGCGCCGTTCTTCACGACGGCGTAGAGCCGCGGCACCGCGACGGTCCGGTCGTACATGACGCGGTCCTCGGCCCTCCACGCCGCGCGCTCGCGGAGGAGCTCGAACACGGCCGCGTCGCCCCGCAGCCAACCGCGGGCGACGTCGAGCCACGCACCGTCGCCGAGCACGATGCGCTCGAGCGACGAGAACGTCGGATCGATGCGCGGCGCCTCCGTGGTTCCGAAGAGCGGCAACTGTCCCATCGGTCGAGTCGGACCTTAGCGCGTCGGCCGCACGTACCACGTACGGTTCGTCCGCGCGCGCACGTGGCAGCGGCATCGAGATCGCTTACGCTCGTGCTCGTGCGCGTCGTCCTCCTCCTCTCGCTCCCGCTCGCGGCATGCAGCTTGAGGGGCTTCGATGGCTACTCGAGCGGCGGTGATCCCGTGCCCCCGAGCACGACCGGCGTGGACGGTGGGGTAGACACGCCGCCTGCGCGCGCGGACGACGCGGGCACGACGACGCGCGACGCCGGCGAGCGCACGGTCACCTGCAGCTCGACCGGCGTGCTCTACGGGAAAGTCGCGACGAGCACGGGATTCGCGGCCTTCGAGGCGTGGAAGAACCCGGACGCCGCGCTCGAGCCCGACGATGCGTCCGCGGAGGTCGCGCTCCGGTACGCCGGGATCAACAGCGCGGATCTCGTCGTGCGCGACTTCGGCATCTCCGTCCCGGAGGGCGCGCAGATCTCCGGGATCCGCGTCACCGTCACGCGGAGCGCGTTCCCAGACCGGTCCATCAAGGACCGTCTCCGGCTCGACCTCGCGAAGCGATCGTCGCCGCTCCGTGACGGACCCGCGGTTTGGACGAGCACGAAGGAGAGCGCGAAGTACGGCGGCGAGGCCGACACGTTCGGTGTCGCGATCACGCCTGCAGACCTCGCCTCTAGCGCGTTCTCGGTCGCGCTCTCCGCCGCGACGGAGAACATCAACGGGGGCACGGCGAAGGTCGACGCGGTGGGCGTCGAGGTCTTCTACTGTCAGTGACGTGCTAGAAGCACGGCGTGCCGGAGATCGAGCTGCTCCACGTCGACGACCACGTCGTGGTCGCGAACAAGCCCTCGGGGCTGCTCGTGCACCGTGGCTGGGACGATGACGACGACGTCGCGCTCTTCCGCGTGCGTGACGCGCTCGGGCAGCGCGTCCACCCGCTCCATCGGCTCGATCGCGGGACGAGCGGCGCGCTCGTCTTCGCCCGCGATCCGGCGACGGCGTCGGTCCTCGCTGCCGCCTTCGCCGAGCAGCGGGTCGAGAAGGAGTACCTCGCCCTCGTCCGTGGCGTGCCTCCGGAGGAAGGCGTCGTCGACTACGCGATTCCGAAGAGCGAGGACGGGCCGCGCGTGCCGGCCGTGACGCGCTTCCGTCGGCTCGGCGCCTCGAGCGTCGACCGCTGCTCGCTCGTGCTCGCGTTGCCGGAGACCGGCCGCCTCCATCAGGTCAGGCGCCATCTCCGTCACATCACGCATCCGCTCGTCGGGGACGTGCGGTACGGCGTCGGCGCGATCAACCGGCACTACCGCGCGACGTACGGTCTCCACCGTCTCGCGCTGCATGCGCTGCGCATCGCGTTCACGCATCCGGTCACGGGCGCGCGGATCGACGTGCGTGCGCCGGTGCCCGACGATCTGCTGTCGGCGCTCGCGCAGCTCGGGCTTTCGTCATAGCGACGGGGACGCTCACACTCCGGCAGAGGGGGCTCGCGCGGGGACGGGGCCGGGGTGGAGGCTCGGCTCCCTCCGCAGGGGCGCGGTCTTCCATGCTGTGACGTTGTTTCGGCGGGTCCTCCCCCCGAACCAACCGATTCGACCGGCAACGTCGTGCCGAGCGACGTGAACGTGGGTCGACCTGGGAACATGGTTCGGGGCCCCCGAGTAGGTCGGACCCTCGCGACCTCGTTCCGACCTGCGATGCTTCGCCCGCGCCTGAATGCTCGGTCGCCGAGCCTCCACCCCGTCCCCTTCGTCGCGGCTGTGGGGGCCTACGTTCCCGCTCGTCGCGAGCAGCTCGCGTCTCGATCTCGAACGTGAACGTGAACGTGTCCGATCTTGATCGGCGGTATCGGTGGTTCAGAACATCGCCCAGCCCGGCACGCGCGGGTAGGGGATCGCGTCGCGGATGTTGCCGAGCCCGCAGATGTAGACGATGAGCCGCTCGAACCCGAGGCCGAAGCCTGCGTGCGGGACCGAGCCGTAGCGGCGGAGGTCGCGGTACCAGCCGTAGTGCTCCGGCACGAGGTTCATCTTCCGCATCCGGGCGTCGAGCACGTCGAGGCGCTCCTCACGCTGGCTGCCGCCGATGATCTCGCCGATGCCGGGCGCGAGGACGTCCATCGCGGCGACGGTCTTCCCGTCGTCGTTCGAGCGCATGTAGAAGGCCTTGATCGCTTCCGGGTAGTTCATGACGACGACGGGACGGCCGATCGCTTCTTCCGTGAGGTAGCGCTCGTGCTCGGTCTGGAGATCCGCGCCCCACTCGGGACGGAACTCGAACTTCTTGCCCGACTTCTGGAGGAGCTCGATCGCCTTGCCGTAGTCGATGCGCTCGAACGAGGACTCGACGAAGGACTGCATGCGCTTCACGACGCCGCCCTGCGTGACGAGGCCCTTGCCGACGGTCTGCTCGAAGAACTCGAGGTCGTCCATGCGCTCGGCGAGGACGGCGCGGAAGATGGCTTTCAGGAAGCGCTCGGCGAGATCGGCGTCCGCGCTCAGGTCGGCGAACGCGATCTCGGGCTCGATCATCCAGAACTCGGCGAGGTGGCGCGTCGTGTTCGAGTTCTCGGCGCGGAACGTGGGGCCGAACGTGTAGACCTTCGAGAGCGCGAGGCAGTAGGCCTCGACGTTCAGCTGACCCGAGACGGTGAGGTAGGCCTCCTTCCCGAAGAAGTCCTTCGAGAAGTCGACCCGGTTGCCCTCCGCCCGGGGCGGGTTCGCCATGTCGAGCGTCGAGACGCGGAACATCTGCCCGGCGCCTTCCGCGTCCGAGGCCGTGATGATCGGCGTGTTCACCCAGACGAAGCCCTCGTCGGTGAAGAAGCGGTGGATCGCCATCGCGGCCGAGTGGCGGATGCGCGAGATCGCGCCGAACGTGTTCGAGCGCGGACGGAGGTGGGCCTGTTCGCGGAGGAACTCGGCGGTGTGGGCCTTCGGCTGGAGCGGGTAGGTCTCGGGATCGTCGACGAGGCCGACGACCTCGACCGCGCTCGCCTGGATCTCGTACGCCTGTCCCTTGCCCTGGCTCTGCACGAGCGTGCCGCGTGCGACGAGCGACGCACCGGTGGTGAGACGGAGCACACCGTCCTGGTAGTTCGGCAGCGCGTTCGGCGCGACGACCTGGATCGGATTCTGGCAGCTGCCGTCCGTCACGTGGATGAAGGAGATCCCTGCCTTCGAGTCACGGCGCGTGCGCACCCATCCGCGCACCTCGACCTCGGAACCGACGGCGACCTGCCCGGTGAGGGCCTGCTTGACGCTGACGACCTGCATGACGCCTTGCCAGTACCGCGGTTTGACCGCGGGCGGAAGGAGGTGCACCCTTTCCCCCGTGAAGAACGGCGGCAGGGGCCCGATGGTCCTGGTCTGGGCGGGGTGCTTCTTCGGCGCGTTCGCCACCGTCGCCGCGTGCGACGACCTCGATACGACCGGGACGGGAACGTTCCAGTTCGACGCCTCGACGAACGGCTTCGAAGCCTCGAGCCCGTCCACGACGGATGCGACGACGGGGCCGGGAGACGGTCAGGCGAGCACGACCGAGGACGCGTCGGGCGCGGACGACGACGCGTCGAAGGCGGACGGGGACGCGGCGACCGGCACGGACGCGGGCTCGCTCCTCGACGCGGGCAAGATCATCGACGCGGCGTGGCTCGACGCGTGTGCGGACGCGGCCGTCATCCAGGTCGGGCAGAACCAGCAGCTCCAGATCGTCTGTCTCGACGCGGTCCCCGTCGTCCAGTAGGTCCGCGTTCGTCCACCCGCACGTCGCGGGTGATGACCTGCCACTGCCCTTCGGGCGTGATCGTGGCGGTCAGCTCCGCGACGACGGTCCGACCGTCCTTCCTGCACAAGTGCCACTCTCCGCGATGCGTGCCGCCGGAGAGGAGGTGCTCGCGCGCGTCGGCGAGCGCAGGCAGCTCGCCTTCGACGACGACGTCCGAGATCGCGGTCGCGAGGAGCTCGTCGAGCGAGTAGCCGAGCATCTCGCGTCCCGCGCGGTTCACGTCCACGAAGCGGCCGGTCATGTCGGCGAGGAAGATCGGATCGGAGGCGTGCTCGACGAAGGCGCGATGACGGACCTCCGTCGCGCGGAGCGTGCGATCCGCTTCGTCGAGCTCGCGTGCGGTGCGGAGGACCCCGACGATCGCGATGACCATCGCCGCGACGGCGATGAGGGCTGCGGACATGCCCACCGAGTAGATCCCTGCGCTCACCCCGAGCATGAAGACGACGCCGAGGAGCGGCGCCGCGAGGGCAGCGACGAGGAAGCGGCGCGCGACGGCGCCGCCGGCATGACTGCTCAGCACGACGGCCATCGCGCCGACGTGCGGACGTGCCGAGAAGATCCCTACCGCGAGCAGCGAGAGCGCGACGGCGGCATGGACCGAGAGGCCGGTCGCGGGGCCCGACTGCGGGATGCGATAGAGCGGCGGGGCGCCGTAGACGTACCCTGCGAGCGCGGCCAGGCTGCTCCCGCCGACGATCGCGGCGAGGACCTGCGCCGGATGGCGGCCACGGAGCCGGACGTCGAGCGTGAGGAGCGCCGCCGACGCGACGACGAGCGCGAGGCCGCCGTTCAGCGAGGGTCGTCCGCAGAGCTCCACGCCTTCGCACCCGCCAGCCGGGACGAGGAGACGATCGATGTGGAGGTCGACGCCGGCGAGGAACTCGAGCACGGTGGCCGCGCCGATCAGGCCCGCCGCCGCCGCGATCAGCGCTCCGATGCGCCGCCGCGAACCGCTCGCGTCGGGGCGCACGAGGGCGAAGAGCGATCCGGAGAGGAGGAGCAGCGCCACGGCCGTGTTCGGCGCGAGCGGGACGAACCGTGGCGAGAGGCCGGTGAGGAGCGGACTGCCGACCGCCCATCCGACGAGCGCGACCACCGACAAGGCCGCGGCGACGAACGCCGACGCGCGCGAGAGTTGCGCGCAGGCGCGGACCCTTCGTGCGATCACGGCGTCCTCGCGTCGCTTCGCCTCGGCGTCGTGCCCATTTCCGATCATGGGCTCGACGCCCAGCAAGTCGGACGCCAGCTGACGGCTGGGTCTCAGGCGCGCGCGCTCAGCCGCGCGCTCCGTCGCGCTTCGCCGGCCGCCTGCGACGCCTTCACCGCGTCCGAGTCGAGGACGAGCGGCGGGACGGCGACGGGCTTCCGTGCCTCGTCGATCGCCACGAACGTCAGCCGTGCGTCGACACAAGGCCAGCGCTTGCCCGTCGCGGCGTTCTCGCCCTCGACGACGACCTCGATCTCCATCGACGTCCGGAACACGGCCGTGACCTTCGCATCGAGGCGCACGACCTCGCCGACGCGTACCGGCAGCTGGAACGCGAGGTCGTCGACGAACGCGGTGACGGCCATCCTCCCCGAGTGCCGCTGCGCGCAGATCGCGGCGCAGAGATCGATCCACGCCATGATCTGACCGCCGAACACGCTCCCGAGCGCATTCGCGTGCTGCGGGAGCACGTACTCCGTCATCTCGGTGCGGCTCGCGGACTGGGGGCGGGGAGCGAGGTCGGTCATGTGCTCCTCCTTCTACTCGTCGCGCCGGCCTCGCATCAACGGCGGCGGCGCGCTTCGATCCGCTCGACGACCTGCGCCGCGAGGTCCTCGAGCACGGCGAGGTCCTCGTCCGGGAACGGCCGCGGCACGGTCCCGATCACGCAGAGCGTGCCGATCGCGTGCCCCTTCGACGTCACGAGCGGGATCCCCGCGTAACAGCGGATCCCGTCCTGCACGAGCGGCGTGTCGCGCGTCAGCGGGTGCGAGGTCGCGTCGCTCGTGACGAAGGGTTTCTTCGCGCGGACCGCGTGCGAGCAGAACGCCCACTCGACCGGCGTTCCGCGCGTCTCGGCGAGCATGCCGGTGAGGCCGTGCTGGGCGGCGAAGTACTGCGCCTCGTCGAGGACGATGCTGACGAGCCCGATCGGAAGCCCGAGCTCCGTCGCCGCGCGCCTCGCGATGGCGTCGAGCCCTTCGTCGACGTCCCCGCCGAGGAGATCGAGGTCGGCGATCTCCTGCAGCCGCTCGCGGTCGATCAGGGGATCGCTCATCCGACACCTCGCTGGAGCGCGAGATACGTCTCGCAACGCACGCGGAGCGAGACGCCGAGCGTCCCGACGAGACCGGGCCGCTTGGCGAGGACGCGCGCGACGGCGCAGATCTGCTCCGGGGTCAGATCGGGCCGCCACGCCACGCCGGCTTCGGCGGACGCGCTCGCCCAGACGTCGAAGGCATCTTCGCCGAGCACCCGCCGGAGCGACTCGAGCGCGCTCGTCCGCGTCGGCGGTTCGAGCTTCGTGCCGGGACGCGTCTCCACGCATCGATCATGGCACGTGCCGCCGGGCGCGGGGCGTGATCGTCGCCCGCGCGACGCCTTGCCCGCAGGGCGCTCAGGGATCGAGCACGCGGACGTCGAGGTTCCAGGTCCCCTTGTCGTTGCCGTAGCCGTCGACCTGGATCCAGTAGGTGCCCGGGTCGAGCACGCGCTCGAGGAAGCTGCGGCCCGCGGCGGTGAAGCCGGCGTAACACGCATCGGGCACCTCGATCCCGGGGCAGGCGGCGCCCGCACGGATCGCGAGGAGCGTCGCGTACGTCGAGCCGCTCATGTCGAGGACGACGCGCTTCTTCTGCGTGAGGTCGAGCCGGAGGAGCTGGTCGGGCGCGCCGCCGATCCCGGTCCCGGCCGTGTCGCACGCCGACGCGAAGTCGGCGGCCTTGCCGTTGGTGTCGCCGGTGAAGAAGCCGCCCGCCCCTGGGATCACTGTCGTCCCGACGCATCCGTCCGACGCGCTCACGACCGTGGGCGCGATCGTCGGGCGGACGAACGCGGTGAGCTCGGCGGGCTGGCCGTTCTCGTTCGCGACGACGACGCGATAGCTGCCCGCCGGGAGGTTCCGCTTGCTCACGCGCGCGGGCGTCGTCGCCTCGCGGCACGCGAGGAGCTCGCTCGGCGTGCACCCGGGGCCGCTCAACGAGACCGCGCCCATCGTCGCCTGGACGAAGCGCCCGACGACGAGGACGTCGCTCGGCGCCGCGAGGTCGAGCGCGTACGCGGCGGCGAGCCCGCCGGGGAGGCAGCCGTTCTTCAGCGCGTCCTCCTGCTGCGAGAGATCGACCCCGATCCGGAGGTTCGGCGTGATCGGTGGAGCGGTCGCGCAGCTCTGCGTCAGCGGCGCCGTCGTCGGGGCGTAGGTCTTCACGAGCACGCTCGCGTCGAGCTGCGTCGTGCCCGCGACGCTGATGACGTGCGTGCCGGCCGCGAGCGAGCGCGCGAAGAGCGGCGGGGTGCTCCCCGACCGACACCGGAGCTCGGTCGCGCAGTCGGCGTCGTCGCGGAGCGTCACGACCGGGAGCCCGGAGCCGGCGAGCGTCGACGCGAACACGCGCACGTCGCGCGGCTCGGTCAGGGTGAACGCGTAGGTGAGCTCGCCGGTCTTCGCGGCGGCGCAGTCGGAGGGGAGGTCCTTCGCCGGGTCGATCAGCGACACCGTGAACGGCGTCTCGAGAGCGACCGGCACCGGCGCGGCGCACGTCTCGTTCGCCGCCTTCGGTGCGGCGTCGGCGATGTCGACCGCGAGCGCCACGCCCGTCTCGCTCTGCGTCGTCACGATCGCGTAGACCGTGGACCCCGCCGCGAGGCCGCGCGCGACGGCGCGCGCGTTCTCCACCTTCGGGATCGCGGCGCACGCGATCTCCGTCGCAGCATCTCCGCACGTCGTCTGGAGCGCGACGGCGACCTCGTTCGGGCCCGTGTCCGCCGTCGCCCAGACCCGCACGTCCTTCGCCCCGCCGGGCGGGACCCTGATCGCGACGACGACGTCGCTCGCGGCCGTCGGCGTCTTCACCGAGCAGCTCGTCGCGTAGTCCTTCTTCGCGGCGACGGTGGAGAGGAGGTAGGTCCCGCTCTTGTCGACGGCGAGCGCGGTCGCGCAGACGTCGCTCTGCGCGCGCGCACACGGCTGCTCGTCGACGGTGCCGTCGCAGTCGTCGTCCTTGCCGTTGTCACAGACCTCGGTGCGCAAGCTGCTGACGAACGGATCGGTGTCGTCACAGTCCTTCTTCCCGACGCAGTGGTCGTCGGGATCGCCGTCGCCGTCGAGATCGCGCTGCGCGTGGACGCAGGACTTCGTCGCCTCGACGCACGTGTCGATCGTGCAGGCCGTTCCGTCCTGGCACGTCACGACGGGGCCGGGCGCGCAGCCGCGACGCGGGACGCAGACCTCCTTGCCGTTGCAGTAGGTGCCGTCGTCGCACTGCGCGTCGTCCGGCACGTTGCGGCAACGGCTCAGCGCGAGGTCGCACGAGTCGTAGGTGCAGGGCACGTCGTCGTTGCACTGCGCGCTCTCGGTGCACGGCCCGCCCAGGGTCGGATCGAGCTCGGGTCCGCCGTCCCCGCGGGCCGCGTCGTCGGCGTCGGCGCCGGCGTCGAACGGACGCACGAAGAGCTCCGGCGGGTCGTCCCCGCAGCCGGCGAAGCCGAGGATCGTCGCGGCGGCCGCGACGACGAGAGCACGCGAGCCCCGCATCGCCTCAGCCGAGGGCCTTCGCGATCGGGAACGTGTGGCCGTTCTTGCAGCGCGCCTCGTTCTTCCGCTCCGCCTCCTCCTCGGACAGGCGCACGACGGCCCCGCACTCGGGGCAGGTGAGCTCGATCTTCGCGTCGTCGTCCTCGGGCATGAGCCGGAGCGTAGCGCATCGTCGCGGTTCAGGCGGCTCGGTGAGATCGAGAGAACAGGAAACAGGAAACAGGAAACGGGCACCGGCAATGACCGCGCGCTGCCCCCCCATTCCCTGTTGCCGGTTCCCTGTTGCCGGTTCCCTGTTGCCGGTTCCCTGTTTCCTGTTGCCGGTTCCCTGTTTCCTGTTTCCTGTTTCCTGTTTCCTGTTTCCTGTTTCCCGTTTCCTGTTTCCTGTTTCCTGCTTCCTGTTTCCTGTTTTCTCTCTCGCGTCCTCGTCGCGATCAGGTCAGCGCCCTACGAGGGGGCACGACCGCTCCGGCCCGATGGGCCTACCGGCCTTCCACGTCTCCTGCTACGACCGAGCCGCCCTTTGAAAAACCTCATCGCGCGCAGAGCCGTCCTCGTCACGGGGAAAGGGGGCGTGGGGAAGACCACGGTGTCGGCCGCTCTCGCGCGCCACTTCGCCCGGCAGGGGATGCGCGTCCTCGCGGCCGAGATGGCGAAGGAGGGCGACGAGGCGTCGGCGCTCGGCGAGGCGCTCGGCGCGCCGCGGCTCGGCGAGACGCCGGTGACGGTCGACCAGAACCTCCAGGCGATGCTCCTCACCCCGACCGTGGGGCACCAGAAGTTCCTCCGCGACGTGCTCCCGATGAAGCTCCTCGCCGACGCGGCGATGAAGTCGGGTGCGATCCGCCGGTTCCTCTCTGCGGCGCCGACGTTCCCCGAGATGGGCGTCCTCTACCGCCTCCTCGACCTCGTCCGCGCGCGGCGTCGCGACGGCGCGTTCGAGCACGAGGTCATCATCGTCGACCTCCCGGCGACCGGCCACGCGCTGGCGCTCGCGCAGATCCCGGCCTCGCTCCTCCGGGTCATCCCGACCGGGCCGATCGCGGATGCGGTCCGCGAAGGGCTCGCGTTCCTCCGCGATCCGGAGCGCACCGGCGCCGTCGTCGTCACGCTCCCGGAGACCCTGCCGGTGAGCGAGGCGCTCGAGCTCGTGCGCGGCATCCACGAGAACGAGATCCCGCTCGCGTCGGTGGTCGTGAACCGCGTGCCGTTCGATCCGTTCACGCCCGAGGAGCGCGAGGCGGTGCGCCGGCTCCTCGAGGACCGGCCCCCGACGCTCGGCGAGCGCACGGTGGAGCGGATCGATCGCGCGCGCGTCGCCGTCGCGCGGCTCGGGCGCGAGGTGTCGGTCCCGATCACGGTCCTCCACGACGTGTGGCTCGAAGGGCCGCGCCTCGCGGAGGAAGTCGCCTCGCTCATGCAGGTGGACACGTGAGCAACCGCCCGCCGAGCCGACCGCCCGACGTGAAGCCGCACACCGAGGAGCCGTCGTTCCTCGAGACGCTCGTGCGGAACAAGCGCGTCGTCGTGTGCTGCGGAGCGGGCGGCGTCGGCAAGACGACGACCGCCGCCGCGCTCGGCGTCGCCGCGGCCGCGATGGGACGGCGCGTGCTCGTCCTCACGATCGACCCCGCGCGGAGGCTCGCCGAGGCAATGGGGATCCCGGCCGACGCGCGGGCGCCCGTCGCCGTCACCCGCGAGAGGCTCGTCGAGCTCGGCGTTCCCGCCGAGGGCGAGCTCTCGGCGTGGATGCTCGCGCCGGACGTCGTCTTCGAGTCGATGGTGCGCCGCCTCGCGACCGACGAGTCGCGCGTGCAGGAGATCCTGCAGAACCGCCTCTACCAGCACCTCTCGCGGATCGTCGCCGGGATGCAGGAGTACACCGCGGCGGAGGCGCTCTACACGCTCGCGAGCGAGGGAAACTACGACCTCGTCGTGCTGGACACGCCGCCGTCGCGGAACGCGCTCGAGTTCCTCGAGGCACCACGAAAGCTCTCCATGTTCCTCGACGAGCGCGTCGTCGGCGTCTTCCTCCCGGGCAAGCGCGCGCTCTTTCGCGCCGCGTCGGAGCTCATCCAGAGCGTCTTCACGCGCGCGTTCGGCTCGGGCTTCTACGAGGAGCTCCAAGGATTCCTCTCCGCGTTCTCCGGCATGTTCGGCGGCATGCGCCAGCATGCGGAGGCGGTGCGGAAGCTCCTCCTCTCCGACGAGGCGACGTTCGTGCTCGTCACGAGCCCCGAGCCGGCCGCCCTCGCCGAGGCGTCGTTCTTCCACGGGCGCATCGTCGGCCTCGGTCTCCCGTTCGCCGGCTACGTGCTCAACCGAAGCTGGGCGTACACGCGGGGGTTCATCGGACCGGAGAGCATCGTGCTCGAGGAGGACGCGTCGGCCGTCGACCGATCGGCGCTCGTGAAGCTCCGCCAACTCGCCGATGCGGAGCGCTGGCGTGCGCAGCGGGATCGGAACCTCCTCGCGCGTCTCCGGATGGAGGCCGCTTCCGGACAAGCGATCGCGACTCCCCACCTCGGCGGCGCGGTCGAAGACCTGGTCGGGCTCGCCGAGCTCGCGCGAAACCTCGTCCGGCTCGAGGGCGGGTGAGGGCGGAAGCACGCGTCTCCCGCGCCCGGATCCAGCCGCTCTGCTCGAGCTGACTTCCTGCTTGGTCAACAGCGCCCGGGACCGGTACCATCCCGACGCGAGGACGCGGGGAGGGACGTTCGGCTCCCCTCGTCCATGGCCTCCGAGAAACGCCACGGGATGAAGCAGGTCGACTTCTACAAGCTGCAGCGCTCCATCCAGGACCGCTTCGTCGGATCCGTGGTGAGCGGCTTCCCGCCGGCGCCTCTCGCCGCCGTGCGCGCGGGCACGCCGCGGAAGTTGATGTGGCTCGGCCTGAGCGGCTTCGCCTTCGTCGCGCTGCTCGTCTTCGCGCGGGTCGGCTACGGCGACCTCGAGAGCGGCGTCGCGCTCCACGGCAGCAAGGCGCTCGTCGTGTGGGCGCTGCTCGTCTTCGGCATCGTCTTCGGCCTCGTGATGGCGTTCGCGCAGACGGTCCGCGAGCGCGCGCTCCCGTATCCGGCGGGGATCTACCTCTTTCCGTCGTGCGTCATCGACGCGCGGAGCGACACGTTCGCCGTCCACGCGCTGAAGGACCTCGCCGCCGTCGAGGTCGCGGGCCCCGGCGCCGTGCGCATCGCGTTCGCCGGCGGAGCCTCGTTCGTGTTCCCCGTCGAGGCAGCGCAGGCGCCGCAGCTCGTCACCGACGTGCAGGCCGGGCGTGACCGCACCCTTCATGCGCTCGCGACCGAGGAGCCGGCCGAGCTCGTCGCGGTCGATCCGCTCCACAACCCGCGCTTCTCGAGCCCGGTCGGTCCGCGTGACCCGCACGCGATGAAGCTGCCGCCGTGGGGCAAGCTCGGTTGGGCGGTCGCCGCCGGCGCGGCCGTCGTCGTCGGCCCGGCGCTCTGGGCCGCACGCAACGCGGGGAGCGACGCGCGTCTCTACGCGCGTGCGATCCAGGCGGACGACGCGCCCTCGTACAAGCTCTATCTCGAGCGCGGCAAGTCGAAGACCGAGGAGGTCGCCGAGACGCGGCTGCCGCTCGCGGAGCTCCGCGACGTCGAGCGGTCCGGCTCGGTCGACGCGCTCCTGGCGTTCCAGGCCGCGCATCCGACCTCGAAGATCGATGCGGAGATCCAGGCCGCGGTCCACACCGCGATGCTCTCCGAGCTCGAGAGGGCGAAGGCGAAGAACACACTCGGCGCGCTCGAGGACTTCAAGAAGAAGTACCCGAAGCACGGTGTCGAGCGGGAGTACCGCGAGGCGGTGGATGCCGTCTTCGCGCGCGGCCTCGCTGCCTACAAGACGCGTGCGAAGGGCGACGAGAACGCGCAGGCGTTCGTCGCGAAGCTCTTCGACTACTCGAAGAAGAACGGACCGCGCGTCGAAGTGCGCTTCCGCCGCCGGCCCGCGGACTTCGAGCGCGCCGACGCGTTCCTCCTCAAGACGCCGTCGTTCATGGGCGTCGTCTCGTATCCGTCGCGCTACTTCGACGACAAGCACGCGCAGAAGCGCGAGGACCTCCTCGGCAAGATGCTGGTCTCGCGCCTCGACGCGGGGCTCTCGCCGGAGCTCTTCGACGTGACCGTCGGCGCGCCGGTCCCGGTCGAAGGCGACTTGCCGGAGGCGAAGGTGCCGACGCTCTTCATCACCCACCGCCCCGAGTGGTCCGGCCAGTCGTACCAGTCGACGAAGCCGCGCGGCGCGTACATCGGCGTGACGTACGCGTTCGACGCGACCTTCGTGATCCCCGGCCAGGCGAAGCCGCTGAAGCTGAAGTGGGACGTCTTCCGTCCGGCGAACGCCGGCGTGCTCAAGGACGAGGACCCGCTGCCGCCGCCCGGCGTCGCCGAGGACAAGGTCTACGAGGCGATGTCGAAGGAGGCCTACGAGGGTTTCGGCAAACGCGTCCTCGGCCTTCTCCTCAAGGAGCCCCCGAAGGACCCCGCGCCGGAAGCGACGACGACGACGACGTCCGCCGTCGCTCCCTGAGCGAGACCGGCCAGATCACGGAAACGTGATCTGCTCCGAGTACACCTTGTACGCGTTCGTGTTGTCGACGTAGCGGATTTCGACGAGGTACGTGCCCGCCGCGACGGGGTACGCGCGGTTCGTGTCGTAGACGAAGTCCGAGATGGCGACGGGCTGCTGGCCCGGGCCGGGGATCCGCGACAGCTTCATCTTGCCGGGGACGTCGCGCGTCGTGCCGTTCTCGTGCGTGAGGTGCACGTGCTCGACGTCGAGGAAGTGAATCGCCGCCTTCGTCGTCGGCTGCGTCGTGTCGAGGACGACCGCGCCCGAAGCCAGGTTCAGCTGGTAACGGCATCCCGCGGTGCCCATCTTGCCGACGAGCGTCTCCTGCGTCGAAGCGGCATTGCCGGGGCGGAGCGCGCGCGAGCCGGAGCCGCCCACGCTCGTGTAGTTCTTCGCCGCGTCGCTCGCCGCGCTGCACGTCCATGCGAGGACGGGCGCCTGCGCGACGAAGTCCGAGCCCTCGATGTCGATGCTCAGCTCGGTTTGCGGCACGTCGAAGACCGCGGGGACCCACATGTCCGAGACCGCCGGGAGGTTGTAGACCTGCGGATTCGTCTGGACGGCGAGGCTCTGGAGGATGTCGTCGCCGTTGCCGGCCGCGTTCCGTCGGAAGATCTCGTAGGTCGCGCCCGGCACGAGGACGATCCCGCCCTGCGCGCCGATCGGGGTCGAGTAGACGGAGCCGCCTCCGACGATGCGGATCGAAGGCACCCGTGACACCGCGGCCGGGTTGATCGGCGCGAACGCCGGTCCCCACGTGAACGCCGGCGGCGCGACACGCGGCGGCTCCTGCGTCGACGTGCGTGCGACCGGCGCGAGGACGGGGAGCACCACCGTCGTCGTCTGCCCGCCCTTCACCTCGATCGTCCCGAAGATCGTCGCGGCGTTCGAGCCGGCCACGCGGACGTCCCACTTGCCGACCGGCAGCGACGCGGCGGTGTCGAGGTTCGTGGTGACAGGGCTCGCCGTGAAGCCGTTCGCGGTGAACTGGATCTGCGTCACCGCCAGGGCGGGCGCGCCCGGCGGGACCTTCACGATCGCCGTGCCGGTGACGTGCTTCTCGTTGCCGTTCGGCTTCACGCGCTTCTCTTGCTCGAGCGAGCCCGTGTCGTCGTCGGCCTCGAGGCCGCAACCGGTGAGAGGGAACGAGGCCGCGAGGCCGAGCAGCAGGACGGGGACGAAGCCGAACGAAGCGAGCTTGTGCACGGAAAGATCTCCTTCTCGAAAGAAACGCACCCCCGCGTACGGTGTGCGTCTCCGAAGGCTTCCCTCCTGGTGGCCCTTTTGTCGCGTTGCTCAGCGGCGCTTCGGCACGCAGCCGTGACCGCGGTCGACGGGCCGCAGGTCGAGGCGCTCGCCGTCCTGCACGTAGCCGCCGTCGAACGGGTCCTCGGCGAGGAAGAGCGGCGTGTCGAGATCGACGTGCGAGAAGCCGCCGAGCCCTGCCGCGAAGCACGCGCTCGTGCCCATCGCGAGGCGCGCTTCGACCATCCCGCCGATCATCGTCCGCAGCTCGCACGCGCGCGCGGCGGATGCGATGTCGAGCGCGCGGACGATCCCGGACTTCATCAGCTTGATGTTGACCGCGTCGGCGGCTTCTTCGTCGCGTGCGCGGAGGACGTCCTCCGGCCTGGTGAGCATCTCGTCGAGCGCGACGGGGAGACCGGTCGCCTCGCGGATCTCGGCGAGCGCCGCGTAGGCCTCGAGGACGCCGCCGCACGTGGCAGGAGAGACGGGCTGCTCGAAGAGATCGATCCGCGCGCCGTGGCGCGCGATCTCGGACGCGATCCGGATGGCGTCCGGCGCGGTGAGCCCGCCGTTCGCGTCGAGGAGGAGCTTCGCTTCGGGGCGCGCGCGCGCGACGGCGAGGACGCGCGCGACGTCGTGATCGACGTCCGTGCCGCCGATCTTGATCTTGAGGGTCTCGAACGCCGAGAACGCGCGTGCCTCGCGATCCGCTTCTTCGACCGTGCCCGTCGTGATCGTGATGTCCGTGACGAGCGTGTCCTCCGCGCCCCCGAAGAACACGCGGAGCGACGTGTCCATCGCGCGCGCGAGTGCGTCGAGGAGCGCCGTCTCGAGCGCGCACGCGGCGCTCGCGATCTCGCGGCCTTGGTGGACCGCTCCGTCCCACACGATCTCGGAGAGCCGTCGCCACGCGGTCGCATCGCGGCCGACGAGCACCTCGGCGAGGGCGCTGCACGCCGCGAGCGCCGCTTCCTGCGTCTCGCCGTTGAAGGCAGGGAAGGGGGCCCCTTCGCCGTAGCCGATCTCGCCGGACGACAGCTCGATCTCCACGAGCACGTTCCGCGCGTGCTCCTGCGCGCCTCCGGCGATGCCGAAGGCCTTCTTCATCGGGATGTCGAGCGAACGCGCCCGTACGCCTTGGATGGTCCGCTCACGCACCCGCCGGAGTCTACTCCAGCCCTCCGAGTCAGAGCCGGCCTTCGAACGGCGACGACGACGCCGGGACGGGCACCGGAACCGGCACGACGGCGCGGTGCCTCCGTCGCGGCGGCGCCGGCGCCGGCGCGGGCGCGGGCGCG
>JBDHVE010000064.1:0-46899 GCA_039809485.1 Polyangiaceae bacterium
GCACCCCGGGCGTCGTCGCGTTCCCCGCCGCGCTCGGCGCCGCGCTGCCGTCGCTCTTCGTCGCCTTGCTGCTTGCGACGTGGCCGCGCCTCGACGTCGACGCGTTCTATCCGCGCGCACCGCGGATCGCGACGTTCGAGTGGGACGGCAAGGACGCGTTCGTGAGCGCGGAGCTCGGCGTGAAGGTCGGGCCGGACGGCGAAGCGCGTCCGACCGGCGACGAGGCGCCGGCGTCGAAGAGCGACGAGTCCCTTCCACGTGGCGGTCGCGCGTCGGCGGCGGGCGCGACGGCGCTCGCCGGCACCGCGCTCGCCCTCCTCGCGAGTCGCGCCGTGCTCGCGCCGAGCCTCTCCGATCAGGCGCGCACACGAAGGCGGCGGCTCGTCGCCCTCGCGCTCGGTCTCGCGTGCGCGGTCTCGACGCTCGTCGCGTTCCAGGCCGCGGCGGCACGCATCGCGCCGGCGTTCAGCGCGACGATCGCGCCGGCCGCGCTGCTCGTCGCGCTGCTCTTCGGGTATCGTGACCGCCATGAGCTCGAGCCCCGCTGACGCGCCGGTTCCGGCCGACGCCGCGAAGGACAGCTGGAACAGCGCGCCTTCGCGCACGGCGATCGTCGTCCACGGCGGAGCCGGGTTCGTCGCGCCCGAGCGCCTCCCGCTCCACGTCGAGGGCTGTCGTCGCGCGGCGAGCGCCGGCGCCGAGGTCCTCGAAGCGGGCGGGACGGCGCTCGACGCCGTCCAGCGCGCGGTCGAGGTCCTCGAGACCGATCCGCACTTCAACGCAGGCACCGGCGCGTGCCTCGACGAGGACGGTCACCTCGCGCTCGACGCGTCGATCATGGACGGCACGACCCTCCGCGCCGGCGGCGTCTGCGCGCTGCCCGCGTTCGAGCACCCGATCGCGATCGCACGCATGATCCTCGAGCGCTCGCCGCACGTCCTCCTCGCGGCCGAAGGCGCGGTGCGCTTCGCGCTCGCGAACGGCTTCGTGAAGGCCGAGGAAGCGACGATGATCACCGAGCTCGCACGCCAGCGCCTCGAGGCTGCGCGCGCGAAGCACATCACCGAAGGATGGGCCGGCGGCACCGTCGGCGCGGTCGCGCGCGACGTGCAGGGGCACGTCGCGGCCGCCACGAGCACGGGCGGGCTCGTCAACAAGGCGGCGGGGCGCGTCGGCGACTCGCCGATCCTCGGCGCCGGCACCTACGCGGACGACGCCGCGGGCGCATGCAGCACCACGGGAGACGGCGAGGCGATGATGCGCCTCTGCGTCGCCAAGACCTGCGTCGAGTGGATGCGCCTCCAGCTCGCTCCCGAAGCCGCAGCCCGGAGCGTGCTGACGCTCCTCCGCGACCGTACGCGCGGGGAGGGGGGCCTCATCCTCGTCGATCGCGAAGGCAGGATCGGCGTCGCGCGTTCCACGCGCACGATGTCCTGGGCGGCCGTCCACGACGGCCACCTCGCGTCCGGAGGCTAGAAGCGAACGGCCCGCGCTCTCACGCGGGCCGGGAGCTCACTTGCTCTCGGGCGTCGCCTTGCGGTCGAGCGCATCCTGCAGCCCGCAGCGAACGCGGGTTGCGCGCTTGACGCGACGCTTCTTGAGCGGCGTAGCCAGCCACTCGTGACGCTTCCTCATGCTCCAGATTGCGCGATTTGCCATGACGGGGCGCGCAATGTGGCGAAGACCGGCGTGATTTGCAAGCGATTCTCGCGACCGATGGACCGCCGATCCATGACACCCCGTGTTTTCGGTGCTTTCCGCGCTCCGAAGCTCGAAATTTCCGCCGGTTCCGGACGGCTGCCTTGGCTCGACCGTGTGGTGCGAGGCTTGCACACACGTCCGGCATGGGACTCGGGACGAGGCGCTTCTTGTTCTTGGGCGTGGTCGCGGTGGCCTCCGCCGCGGCCGTCGGGTGCTTCGTCCAGCAGCCGATCGACGACACCGACACGTCCGGCAGCAAGGTGACGGAGGGCCGGAGCAGCAGCTCGACGCTCCTCAAGAGCACGCTCCTCTTCGCCGACGCGTGCTCGGGCGTGAAGGTGGGTCCCAAGCAGATCCTGACCGCGGCCCGCTGCGTCCAGACGAGCACCTCGCTCGTGAAGGGCGGCACGCTCCGTTACGTGCTCGGGTCGCAGGGCCGTCCGAGCGAAGCGCGCGCCGCGCGCACGCCCGACGCTTCCGCCGAGGAGAACGAGGAGCGCGCGACGGGCTTCCGTGAGGCGACGATCGCCGATGTGCACGTGAACCCCTCCTTCGCATCGCGCTGCCGTGAGGACTCCTGCGCGTTCGGCTCGCTCGTCTCGAGCGACGCGGCCGACATCGCCGTGATCGAGCTCGCCGAGGAGCTCTCGACGGTGCCTTCGATCCCCGTCGACCTCGACCCGGTCGGCGTCGGCGACCCGCTCTTCGTCACGATGTCCGAGTGCGCGCTGCTCGACAGCACCGCCGGCAACACGGTCCTGAATCGCACGCCCGCGGTACCGACGACGTCGGTCGTCCACGCCGGCAGCCCCTACGAGCAGAACACGTCGCTCGTCTCGCGCCTCGGCAAGTCGTATCTCCTGACGGCCGGTCCGGGCTGGGACGAGGAAGCGCCGGGCTTCTGCCGCGACGACGTCGGCGGCCCGGTCTTCCGCACGAACGCGAGCGTCGTCGTCGGCGTGACGGCGGGCTACACCGCGTGGAAGAACGACAAGAACGTCCCCGTCACGCTCCACCACACGCGTCTCGACGAAGCCTCGAAAGAGGCGGTCGGCACGTGGCTGAAGGACCTCGGAGTCGAGACGATCAAGTCGTGCAGCGAGTCGATCGAAGGGTGCAAGACGCACTCGTTCGACGGCGGCGTCCCGCGGATGCCGGGCACGACGGCCGGTGAAGAAGGCGACGGCGGCACGATCGACGGCGGCACGACCGAAGCCAAGCGCCCGCCGCGCCCCGAGCAGGGCTCGCTCGAAATCGACGAACCCGAGGAGCGCTCGCCGAGCAGCGCATCCTACGAAGAAGTCGACGGCGGGTCGAAGAAGAAGGCCGCGGCCGCGGGCGGCTGCAGCGCAGCCCCTGGCAACGCCGGCGCCGATCTCCCCGCCGCGTTCGGCCTCGTCTCGGCGCTCGCGCTCGTGCTCGGCCGGCGTCGCGCGAACAAGAAGGCCTGAGTCAGCCCTGCATCATTCGGGAATCGGGACGAGATCCACGGCGAGGCGGATCGGAGGGGCGCCCTCCTTCGCCTCGACGATCTTGTCGAAGGGGAAGTGCCCCGCCGCCTCGACCGTCACGCGATGCGTCCCCGGCGGGAGCGCGACGCCGCGCGACGCGACGACGGCGAGCGAGCCGACGAACTGGTCGTCGATCGTCACCGACGCGTTCCGCGGCGAGCCCACGACCCGGAACGACACCGTCGGCCCCGGACCGCGCGCCGGAGAGCACGCCGCACCGGTGACGAGCGCGGCGCAGACGAGCGCGCGGATCACTCCCATTCGATGGTCGCCGGCGGCTTCGACGAGATGTCGTAGACGACGCGATTGATGCCCCGCACCTCGTTGATGATGCGGTTCGACATCCGACCGAGCAGGTCGTACGGGAGCGGCGCCCAATCGGCCGTCATCCCGTCGAGCGAGCGCACGGCGCGGATCGCGCACGTCTCCTCGTAGGTCCGGTGGTCGCCCATCACGCCGACACTGCGGACGGGGAGGAGCACGCAGAAGCTCTGCCAGACCTGGTCGTAGAGCCCCGCGGCGCGGATCTCCTCGCTCACGATGTGATCGGCGGCGCGGAGGACGGCGAGCCGCTCCGGCGTGACCTCGCCGAGGCAGCGGATGGCGAGCCCGGGGCCGGGGAAGGGCTGGCGGCCGAGGATGTCCTTCGGCATGCCGAGCGCATCGCCGCAGGCGCGCACCTCGTCCTTGAAGAGCTCGCGGAGCGGCTCGATGAGCGACAGCTTCATGCGCTCGGGGAGGCCGCCGACGTTGTGGTGGCTCTTGATGACGGCGCTCGGCCCCTTGAACGACACGCTCTCGATCACGTCGGGGTAGAGCGTGCCCTGCACGAGGTACTTCGCGCCCTTCACCTTGTGGGCTTCTTCGTCGAAGACGTCGATGAAGACCTTGCCGATGATCTTCCGCTTCTGCTCGGGATCGGTGACGCCTTTCAGCGCCGAGAGGAAGCGCTCGCGCGCGTCGACTGCGATCAGGTTCAGATGGAACGCTTCGCGGAACGTGCTGACGACCTGCTCGAACTCGCCCTGCCGGAGCACGCCGTTGTCGACGAAGATGCAGGTGAGCCGGTCGCCGATCGCCTTGTGGCAGAGGATGGCCGCCACCGACGAGTCGACGCCGCCGGAGAGCCCGCAGATCGCGTGCTCGTCGGGACCGACCTTCGCGCGGACGGCGGCGATTGCCTCGTCGGTGAAGGAGCCCGGGGTCCACGTCGGCGCGAGGCCGGTGACCTCGAAGAGGAACGACGCGAGGATGTCCGTGCCGCGCGGCGTGTGGACGACCTCGGGGTGGAACTGGAGCCCGTACATCTTCCGCGCCGGGTCGCCCACTGCGCAGAACGGCGTGTTGTCGGACGTGCCGAGCGTGCGGAAGCCGCTCGGCATCGACACGATGCGGTCGCCGTGGCTCATCCAGACGTCGATCGGCTCCGCCTTCGCGAAGCGGTGGAAGATGCCGAACGTCTCGTCGATCGTCACCCGCGCTGCGCCGTACTCGCGCTTGTCGGCGCGCTCGACCTTGCCGCCGAGCACGTGCGCGAGGAGCTGCATGCCGTAGCAGATGCCCAGCACCGGCACGCCGAGCTCGAGCACGCGCTTGTCGACGGTCGGTGCCCCTTCGTCGTAGACGCTCGAGGGACCGCCGGAGAGGATCACCGCGCGAGGATTCATCTCGCGGATCTTCTCGAACGGCGTCGTGCACGGATGGATCTCGCAGTAGACCTTGTGCTCACGCACGCGTCGCGCGATGAGCTGCGTGTACTGGGACCCGAAATCGAGGATGAGGACGAGATCCTTCGACATGGCGTGGGCCCGGACGTAGCACGCGGGCGCCAGCGCTGAAAGACAGCGCGTCAGGACGCGGCTTGCGTCGTCGTGGCCGCGGCGGCGGACCGGACTGCGCCGGTCGGCCCGACCTCCAGCGCGAGCAGGACGAGGAGGCTCGCGAACACGACCGAGCTGATCGCCGCCCGGCGCTCGAGCGGGTCCGCCCACGCATCTCGCGCCCGCGCGAACATGGCGACGGCGAGCGCGAACGGCAGGACCGGCGCGACGAACGGCACGAGACCCGACGCCGCCGGCGGGATCCCGAGCGCGGCCGATTCGCTCGCCGAGAACGTCATGATGATCATCAGGATGCCGAGCAAGAAGGCGCCGGCGGCGGCGACCGCCACCGACCGCTTGCGATCGGGCGAGAGGCTCTTCGCGGCGAGCGCGGCGGCGACGACGAGGACGAGCACCGTCGCGATGCCGCTCGCGACGATCGAATCGCCCCGGAGCGCGTGCCCGATCGGGCGCGTGAGCGGCACGATGCGGAGCACGGCATGCAGGACGAGCGCCGGCGCGACGACGAAGGCCGCGAGGCGGAGCACGTCGCGCTTCGCGAGCCGCGGCCGTGCGACCGCGATCGGCTGCGGCGAGGTCACCGGGTTGATCGGCGTCCGCGGCGTGCGCGGAGCGAGGGCCTGCCCCGCGTCGGCGAGGGCGCCTCCTCCGCCGCTCGCGGCGACGCGCGATTCACTCGCCGGCGTGCGGGTCGACGTCGGCGGGGGCGCGCCGTTCGCGGGCGCTTCGGCGCGCATCGCGACCGGAGACGCCCGGAGCGCGGCGTTCCGCGTGTCGAGGACCGGCGGCATCGACGCGGGCGTCGGTGGGGCGAGGCTCTTGCGGTCGACAGCGAGGTCGAGCCCGCTCGGCGAGAGGTCGTCCTCGCTCTCGAGCTTCCCACGCATCGGGGGCGGCGCGTGGCTCGGGCGGCGAGATGGCGGAGGCGCATCGGCGAGCGCTTCGGAGAGGTCCGGCAGCGTCTCGACCGACGAACGCACCGGCGGCCGGAGCGCTTCCCGCACGTCACGCATCCGCTCCGCGAGCGTACCCGCGTCGGAGAGGCGTGCGCTCTTGTCGCGCATCGTGCACGCGGCGACGAGATCGACGAGGAGCTTCGGCGCGTCCGGAACGCGCTCGCGGAGGGGAGGGACCTCCTGCACCTTCACGAGGCGGAGGACATCCATCGCCGTCGCGCCCTGGAACGGAGGCTCGCCGACGAGGAGCTCCCACAAGATGACGCCGAGCGCCCAGACGTCCGCGCGCGCGTCGACGCCGGCGCGATCGTTGACCTGCTCGGGCGCCATGTAGTGCGGCGTGCCGATCAGCATCCGCCGCTCCTTCGCGTCGACGCCGCCCATCGTCGGGAAGAGGCACGCGCCGAAGTCGAGGACCTTGGGCGTGATCCGCGTTCCTTCGCGGGCGAGGAAGATGTTCGCCGGTTTGAGGTCGCGATGGACGACGTCGCGCCGGTGCGCGACCGCGACCGCTTCGGCGACGGGGATCAGGATCTCGAGCGCCTCCTCGACCGGGAGCTGGCCGCCGCGCGACCGCGCGTAGTGCTCGAGGTCCTCGCCGGAGAGGAGCTCCTGGACGATGAACGGGGTGCCGTCGTCGTCACGCGCGACGTCGAGGACGTCGACGACGTTCGGATGACGGACCGCCGCCGCGGCACGCGCTTCGCGGAGGAAGCGCATGACGTCGTCCTCGTTGTCGACCATGTCGCGACCGAGGACCTTGATCGCGACCTTGCGACCGAGCGACACGTTCGTCGCGCGGTACACCTCGCCCATCCCGCCCACGCCGAGGCACGCCTCGAGGAGGTACTTGCCGCCGAGGAACTCGCCGGAGCGTTCCCCTCGTCGCTGGGCTGCCTCGGTTCCCACGGACGACCAGTATAGGTGGGCCCTGCCGCGCTGTCTGCGATGCAGACGCGTGCGCTCACGCGTGCATGGCACACGCGGTGACCATCGATGTTTCGTTTCCGGACGCGCGAGCTCAGAAGCGTGCGGAGAGGCCTGCGGCAGCCCCGCCACGCAGCGGAGCAGCGTCGAACGTCCAGCGCGCGGTCGTGCCGACCTTCGCGTTCGCGTCGACGTCACCCTTCGGCCGCGTGATGAGCATGTACGCCGCGACGCCGAGCGCGACGATGCCGACGCCGGTCGAGATGTCCGAGATGATCAGCTTCGTCCGCGCGCTGTCCACGTCGCTCTCGTTGCAGCGCGGCTTGCACTTCTGGAGCTCGTCGACGTCGCTCTTGCCCTGGAGCCCGAAGACGACGGCCGTCCCGATCGCGACGACGCCGATGCTGCCGACGACGATCGCCGGAACGATCGAGCCCGGCTCCTGCGGGGTCTTGCCCTTTTCGCCGCCGGCAGACGCGGGGGTGCCGAAGTTCACCGCGATGTTGCGGCTCTTCTGCCCGGCGCCGATGAGGACCCGCTCCTCCTTCGTCACGCCGTTCCGCTCGAACTTGAACGTGTGCTCGCCGAGGTCGACGGGGATCGGCCGGCCGTCGAGGCGGTCCGCGACGACGACGTTGTCGAGGGAGACCTTCACGTCGGCGATGTCCTTGTCGCCGTCGCGAGCGGCGACGACGACGGTGGGCGCATCGCGGTCGAGCTCCTGGAGCCACTGCACGCAGTCCCGCTTGATCGCGGACGGGCACACGTCGCGCGCACAGACGAGCATCTGCTCGCGTGCGCGGCGGTACTTGCCCTCGTCGCGCATCGCTTGTGCGTTCTCGGCAGCGGAAATGCACTGCTCGCGATCGTCCGCGTGGGCCGTGCGCGGCCCGAGGAGCGCGGCGACGCCGACGGCGCCCACGACCATGCTCCTCCGCACGAAATTCGTCGTCATCCCGAAGCCTCCACACGCGCGGCCGAGCAAACCGCGCTCGACCCGCTCACCACGAGCGTAACGCGGTGACGATGCCTTTGGGAACTTATCCGGCGACGGAGACGCGTCCGCGTCACGCCCGCTTCGGAGCAGCCGCCCGCGCCGTGCTCAGTCACATTCGCGCTTGTACTTCTTGCGACCGGTCACCGGATCGATCGTGAAGGGCGGGTCGCAGGACACGGTCGGCGCAGGCTTCGCGACCGGCTGCGGAGGCGGCGGGGGAGGGGACGCCTTCGCGGCGACGACGACGCGCGGCGGCTTCGCGGCAGGCGCGTCCTTGGCGTTCGGCTCGTGCTTCGCCGCGGCGGTCGTGGGACCGACGACGACGAGCGGCCGGCCTCCCGTCTCGCGGTCGAACGCGTTCGCGGACGCCGACGACTTCAGCGCGAGCTGCGGGACGGCATACGCCCCGAGCCCGATGCCGGCCGCCGCGAGCATCCCGAAGACCGCGAGGACGCCCTTCGCCGCGCCGCTCTTCGGCGGCGCCGCGACCGACACCGCCGGACGCGAGACCGAGATGCTCGAGACCTGCGAGTGCGGCGGCTCCGGCGGCGACGGCGCCGCCATCGCGATGACGGGCACGCCCGCGAGCGAGGCCTGCTCGATCTCGGCGATCGTCTGCGCGCGCCGCGCGATCTCGTGACCGCCGGCGTGCTCGACCCACTCGCCGACGAGGCTCGGGGAGGCGAGCCCGATCGTCTGCTCGATCGCGACCGCCATCTCGCGCGCCGTGGTGTAGCGCTGCGACGGGTCGCGGGAGAGACCGCGCATGACGACCGCGTCGGTCGCGGGGTCGACCTCGGGGTTGTACGTGCTCGGCGGATCGATCCGCCCCTCGAGCACGCGCATGAGGACGATCGCCTCGGTGTCGCCGTCGAAGAGGCGACGTCCCGCGAGGGCCTCCCAGAGCACGACCGCGGCCGCGTAGACGTCGGTCTGCCGGTTCACCGTCCCGCCGCTCAGCTGCTCGGGCGGCATGTACGCGAGCTTGCCCTTCACCTGGCCGTCGCGCGTCGTCTGGAGGCGACCGGCCGCCTTCGCGACACCGAAGTCGAGGACGCGGGCGACGCCGTCGAGGCCGACGAGGATGTTCTGAGGGGATACGTCGCGGTGCACGATCCCGAGCTCGCGGCCCTGCTCGTCCTTCGCGACGTGCGCGGCATGGAGGCCGTGGAGGACCGACGACAGGATCGTCGCGGCGACGCGCGGCGGGATCGGGAGGGCCTTCGCCCACGCGTTCTTCAGCAGCTTGGAGAACGCCTCGCCGGGGACGTACTCCATGACGATGAAGATTTCTTCCGGCAGCGCCACGACATCGAGCGTCGGCACGACGTTCGGGTGACGGATCCGGCCGACGATGCGCGCCTCGTCGAGGAACATCGAGACGAACTCGGGGTCCTTCGCGAACTGCGGGTGCAGGCGCTTGATCGCGACCGTACGCGAGAACCCCACCGGACCGCTGAGACGGCCGAAGTGCACGGTCGCCATGCCGCCCGACGCAATCTCGCCGAAGAGCACGTAGCGCCCGACGGTACGCGGCATGTGAGCCCCGGGAGCCGTCATACGTTCTCCAGCGTATCTACAAAAAGCTGCGCGGGTTGCCTTCGATGCGAGCGCGGCCGAGATTTGTGGCTGGCTCGGACGCCGTCTCGCGCCTTCTCGTTCACGCGAAGGTGGTGTAGGCAACGGCCCGCATGAAGGAATCCCTGGAGATCTCGGTCCAGCGCGTCGGCCCCGTCGCGGTGCCTCTCCCGTGCTACCAGACCGAAGGCTCGGCCGGGATGGACCTCCACGCGGCGCTCGCCGAGCCGATCACGCTCGCCCCGCTCGCGCGCGCGAAGATCCCGACGGGCCTCGCCCTCGCGATCCCGCGCGGGTTCGAGGCGCAGGTACGACCGCGCTCGGGGCTCGCCGCGAAGCACGGCGTCACCGTCCTCAACACGCCGGGCACGATCGACTCGGACTACCGCGGAGAGGTGGCCGTCGTCCTCGTGAACCTCTCGAACGAGCCGGTCACGATCGCGCCGAGCGATCGGATCGCGCAGCTCGTGTTCGCGCGCCACGAGCACGCCGTCCTCCGCGAGGTCGACCGCCTCGACGAGACGGCGCGGGGGGCGGGCGGGTATGGGTCGACGGGCTGAGGGCGTCGCGAGCTGCCGACGAGCGTCTTACGTCTTCCGTCTTCCGTGAGAGAGGCCGGAGCTCGCGTCGCGCCGGCCGCCACCCGACGAGAGAGGATGGAGACCGCGCGTTGCGAGCACGGGCGGCAGCGCGATCCGACGGAAGACCGAAGACGAACGTCTCGAGAGAAAGGGAAGCCAGGCCTCAGCGAGCAGAGACGGCAGCGCCAGTCAGCCTTCCCCCCGCTTGATCTGATACCCCCGGATCTTCTTGTGCAGGTTCGTCCGCTCGACGCCGAGGATCACGGCGGTCCGCGAGATGTTCCAGCCCGTCAGCTTGAGCGTGTCGACGATGTACTTCCGTTCGGCGTGCTCGCGGTACTCGCGGAGGGTGAGGTAGCTCTGGCCGAGCGCTCCGGGCGCCGTCGTGCTCCGCGGCGGAGACGTGCCTTCGTGGTCCTCTTCGAGCGGCGCCTCCGGCTCGGCCGCTCCGGCGGCCTCTTCCTCGCCGAACGGGCTCTCGTGCGGATCCTCGGGGAGGTCGGCGATCGTGACGCGGTCGCCGGAGAGGATCGCCATCCGCTCGACGACGTTCTTCAGCTCGCGCACGTTGCCCGGCCACTTGCGCGCGACGAGGGCGGTGACGACGGCCTCGTCGATCGGCTTCGGCTTCGTCCCGTTCTCCTTCGCGAAACCGAGCATGAACGAATGCGCGAGGAGCGGAACGTCCTCGACGCGCTCGCGCAGGCTCGGGCTCCGGAGCGGGAACACGTTGAGGCGGAAGAAGAGGTCCTCCCGGAACGCGCCGGTCTCGACGCCCTTCGCGAGGTCCTTGTTCGTCGCGGCGAGGACGCGGACGTCGACGTGGATGACGTGCTCGCTGCCGACACGCGAGATCTCGCCGGACTGGAGCGCACGGAGCACCTTCGCCTGCGCGACGAGGTCCATGTCGCCGATCTCGTCGAGGAAGAGCGTGCCGCCGTGCGCCTGTTCGAAGAAGCCGCGGCGCTTGGCCTGCGCGCCGGTGAAGGCGCCCTTCTCGTGGCCGAACAGCTCGCTCTCGATCAGCTCGCGCGGGATCGCCGCGCAGTTCACCTTCACGAACGGGCCGTCGGTCCGCGGGCTCAAGCGGTGGATCGCGCGCGCGATGAGCTCCTTGCCCGTGCCGCTCTCGCCCGTGATGAGGACGCTCGCCCGCGTCGGCGCGACCTTCTCGATCTCGTGGAAGAGACGCAGCATGGGCGCGCTCTTGCCGATCATCTCGTACTTCGCGAGCTGCTCGCGCGAGACCTCGGCGAGCGCCCGCTTCGCCTGCGCCGTGTCGAGGACGTTCTTGACGCTGACGAGGACGCGCTCGCGGGCGAGCGGCTTCTCGAAGAAATCGCTCGCGCCGAGCTTGATCGCGTGGACGGCGTCGTTCACCGTCGCGTGGCCGCTGACGACGACGATCGGGAGGTCCTTCGTCGCCTCTTCGCGCCGGACGCGCTCGAGCGCCTCGAGGCCGCTCATCCCCGGGAGTTTCACGTCGAGGATCGCGAGGTCGACCGGGATGTGCGGGTTGCCGAGGATCTCGAGGCCCTGCTCGGCGGTCTCCGCGCCGAGGACCTTGTACCCTTCGCCCTCGAGCACGAGCTG
This sequence comes from Polyangiaceae bacterium, assembly GCA_039809485.1. GTDB lineage: Bacteria > Myxococcota_A > Polyangia > Polyangiales > Polyangiaceae > Labilithrix. Next base: position 11,686 of record JBDHVE010000064.1, read on the forward strand.
CAGGGTGCGGCGGATGTTCTTCTCGTCGTCGACGACGAGGATCGTCTTCGCAGCGGGCTCGGCGCGCTCCGTCTTGTCGTCGAGGGTCCTCATCGCGGCCGCAGCATAGCGCAGCGCCTACGGAGTCAACCCGAGGAGCACGCGATGCGTCGAGAATTCCGGATGCGCGACGTCGAGCGCGTAGCCGTAGGAGACCTCGAACGCGCCGAGGTGGAGGACGGCGTTCGCGAGCGGCATGATCCCGCCGCCGCGGATGCGCGAGGTCGAGGACGTGAGCGTCGCCGTGCAGTTCCCCGCCGCCTGGCACCCCGCCGGCTCGAGCGCCGCGCCGAGGCGGGTCTCCTCACCGCGGTCGATCGTCCCGAGCGCGCCGACGCCGAGCGTCACGTAGGTGGGGAATGCGTACGGGAAGAGGAGGAGACGGTAGCCGAGGACGAGCTCCGCGAAGAGGCGCCGGACGGAGCGGTCGACGACCGGCTCGTTCGTCCCGTCGCGCCCGGCGAAGACGACGCCGATCCGCGTCGTCAGCGAGACGCGGTCGGCCACGACCACGCTCCCGCCGAGGTAGGGGCCGAAGTAGCGCGAGGCGTCCTCGTGCCAGACGACGCCGAGCGCGCCGTCCTTCACCGTGGCGGACCCGAGGAAGGAGCGCTTCCGGATCTCCTCCGTGAGCTTCTCGAGGTGCACGACCGGGACCCCGAAGCCGATCCGCCCCTCGAGGAGCCGATCCGCGACGGCGACGACCTGCCCGTCGCACGTGAGCATCGGGCCGCCGGAGTTGCCGGGGGACAGCATCGCGTCGGTCTGGAGGAATGCCTCGCCCTTCGCGCTGACGATGCCCTGCGAGACGCTGAAGTTGAGGAGCCCCTCGAGATCCGGCGACCCGCGCGCGAGCGAGCCGTACGGATTGCCGATGGCGAGGATCGGCGCGCCGATCGGCACCTGCCGCCGCGGTTTGATCGGCTCCGACTCGGCCGGCTCCGCGAGCTCGAGGATCGCGAGGTCGTGGGTGTCGTCCCACGCGACGACCTCGGCGCTCGTGGTCTTGCCGTCGGGGTACTCGACGCGGACTCCGCGACCGAGGTCGACGACGTGGAGCGCGGTCGCGACGTGTTTCTTCGAGTAGAACACGAAGCCGGTCCCGAGGCCGCCGTCCGGCCGTGTGATCCGGACGACGCTCGGCTTCGTCACGCGATAGACGCGCTCGATGAACGCCTGCTCGCAGGTCGGCCCCGGGCCGTCCTCCTGCGTACGAGACGCGCCTTCCTGCGCGCCGGCAGGTAGCGAGACGAGCGCGAGGCCCAGCGCGGGCGCGGCGAGGAAACGCCGCGCGAGGCTCAAACGCCGCGCTCCTTCATGTAGGCGAGGTAGTTCCCGGCTTGGACCGTGAGCGGGCTCCGGGCGAAGTCGCGGAGGATCGACTCGAAGGCGCCGCGCGCCTCGGCGTACTTCTTCATCTTCAGGTAGACCTCGCCGAGGAGGAGCAGGGCCTCCGCCTCGAGCCCGCTGTCGACGACCTCCGAGCTCGCGCCGCCGCGGGCGGTCGGGACCTGCGCGAAGTTCCGCATCGCGTACTGGATGCGGAGGACGGCGGCCTCGAAGTTGTCGCGGTCGAGGTAGAAGCGCGCGACGTAGAGCTCGTGGCGCATGAGGCGCGCGACGACGTCGGCGAGCAGCTCGCGGATCCGCGCGGTGTCGTTCCCGCGCGGGTAGTCCTGGACGTAGCCCTTCAGCTCCTTGAACGCGTCGAGGATGACGGCCTGATCGCGCTCGTCGGCCGAAGGGAGCAGGAACGAGTCGCCGATCTGCTTGTACTGCGCCTCGGCGATCTTCGAGCGCGCATACGACACTTCCTCGGCGTCCGAGCGGTGGTCGTGGACGAACTGGCGGTAGCCGCGGATCGCCTCCGCATACTTCTCCTGCTCGAAGTCGGCGTCCGCGATCCGGAGCTCGGCGAGCTTCGCGTACTTCGCGTAGTGGTACTTCCGCTTCACCTCGCGGAACATCTGCTGCGCGTCGAGGTAGTTCTTCGCCTTGAGCTCGTCGAGGGCGGCCTCGTAGGCGCGGCGCGCGTCCTCCGTGTAGCCGAGCGCACTGCGGGGCTCGGGCTTCTCGCAGCCCGTGACGGCGACGCCGCCGAAGGCAGCGAGCCCGACGAGCGCGACGAAGGACCCGCGGGCGAGCAGAGGCGCGAGGTTCCGCATGGGCCGGAGCGTATACACCGGATTCCCGTTCATTTCTCCCCCCGCCATCGGACGATGCGGAGGGGCGGGGGCTCGTCGTCCGCCTTCGCCTGGCGATACGCAGTCCGCACGATGAGCCGCACCTTCTCGGCGAGCTCCGCGAGCTCGCCTGCGCCGCTCGCGTCGTCGAACCGGACCTCCACGCCGCCGTCCTCTGCGACGACGACGGACAGTGCGTGCGAGACGTCGGGCAAGTGCGCGGCGCCGACGTAGGTCCAGGGGCCCGCGTCGCCGCGCGGGCGCTCGAGCGCGATGCGTACTCCGGTCTCGGGACGTTCCCCTGCGATGGGCATGGCGGTCGCCGCCCGCCTTAGCACAGATCCCCCCGGGGCTCGGCCATGCTAGAGAGGGCCGGTCATGGTGGAGAAGAACCCCATCACCCCCGAGGGCTTCCAGAAGCTGCGCGACGAGCTGCACCACCGCAAGACGGTGGAGCGGCCGCACATCACGCAGCTCATCGCGGAAGCGCGCGCCCACGGCGATCTCAGCGAGAACGCCGAGTACCACGCTGCGCGCGAGCGCGGCGGCTTCAACGAAGGCCGGATCAAGGAGCTCGAGGACAAGCTCGCGCGCGCCGAAGTGATCGATCCGTCCAAGATCGAGAGCACGAAGGTGGCGTTCGGGGCGACGGTGAAGCTGTTCAATACCGAGACCGAAGAAGAGGTCACGTACAGGCTCGTCGGCGCCGACGAGGCCGACCTCGCCGCGGGCAGCATCAGCATCTCGAGCCCGATCGCGCGATCGCTCCTCGGCAAGGAGGAGGGCGACGAGGTCAAGGTCCGAACGCCCGCCGGCGAGCGCCTCTACGAGGTCCTCGAGGTCGTCTACAAGTAACGTCGAAGCCGCTCTGTCCATGTCCTTCGAGCCGTTGTCGAGGCTCGCGCGCGCCTGGCTCGAAGAGCCGGATGCGGGCAGACGGGGCGAGCTCGTCGCCCGCGGGAAGGAGGTCACGTCCCTCGTCCCCGAGGAGCGGCGCGACGACTGGACGCGCCTCCTCGACGTGCTCGCCCGCGGCGACGAGTCGAGCGAGCGCACGCGCGCGTTCGTCGAGAGCCTCGGCCGCGCGTGCAAGCTGTTCGGGACGAAGCCGAAGCGTCCTCGCGCGCCGAAGCCGCCACCGCCGCCGCTCGGCCCGCTCGACACCGTCGACCGGCTGCCCGGGCTCGGACCGACCGCCCGCACGCAGCTCGCCGAGCACGGCGTGCGGCACGTCGCCGACCTCCTCTGGGTACCGCCCGTCGCGTGGGACGATCTCCGGGCGCCGGTTCCGCTCGCCGAGGCCGTGTCGGCGGCGCGCGCGCTCGCGGACGAGCACTTCCCGGGGAGACCGCCTCGCGTCGTCGCGCGCGCGATCGTCAAGGCCGCGAGCGTCATCCCGCTCCGCGGTCGGCGCGGCGTGCGCGTCGTGCTCCGGGACGAGGCCGACCCGAAGTGCACGCTGCACCTCTTCTGGTTCTTCCTCGCGCAGGGGATCCTCCAGCTCGCGAAGCCGGATCACGCGGTGCTGGTCGTCGGTCGGATCCGGGTCGAGCCCGGCAAGCCGCCACGGATCGCGCACCCCGAGGTGCTCCTCGACGCTCCGGAAGCGCGACGCGTGCGGGCGCGCTACGCGCGGATCGGGCCGACCGAGGCCGCGATGCGGAACGCCATCTCGCACGCGCTCGCGGAGGGCGTGACGGCGGACCCCGTCCCGCCCGCGATCGCCCGGCGCGAAGGACTCGCCGACGTCGCCGACGTGCTCCGTGACATCCACGGCGCGCGCGGCGACGTGCCCGCCGAGCCGACGCAGCGCGCGTTCGTCGAGCGGCTCGCGTGGTCGGAGGCGTTCACGCGTGCGTGGGAGCGCCTCGCATGTGCGGCGAACGAGGGCCGCGCGCCGGCCGCGAGCCTGCCGCCGCAGCCCGAGCTCACGCGCGCCCTCGAGCGGGAGCTCGGCTTCACGTTCACGTCCGATCAACGCGCTGCGATCGAGACCGTGACGACCGAGCTCGCGCGCGAAGTACCGATGCGGAGGCTCCTCCTCGGCGACGTCGGGACCGGGAAGACCGCGGTCGCGATGGCGGCCGCGGCACAGGCCGTCGCAGCCGGGCGCCAGGTCGCGATCCTCGCGCCGACGAGCGTGCTCGCCGAGCAGTACCAGCGCGCGCTCGCACCGCTCGCACGGGCGACCGGCGCCGAGGTCGCGTTCGTGGCGGCGGGCCTCCCGGCAGCACAGCGGAGGAGCGCGACGAGCGCGCTGCGCGAGGGCAGGGCGCGCATCGCGGTCGGAACGCACGCGCTCCTCCGCGACGACCTCGTCCTGCCGGACCTCGCGCTCGTCGTCGTCGACGAGCAGCAGCGGCTCGGCGTCGGCCAGCGCCTCTCGCTCGTGCGGAAAGGGCAGCGGCCGCACCTCCTCTCGCTCAGCGCGACGCCAATCCCGCGCACGCTCGCTCTCGCGCTGCGCGGCGAGCTCGGGACGAGCATCCTCCGCGAGCGTCCCGGCGGACGACCGCCGCCGGACACCCTGCTCGCGCCGCGGTCGGGCGAAGCGGAGCTCGTCGAGCGCGTCGCGCGCACGATCGCCCGGGACGAGCGCGTCTTCTGGGTCGTCCCGCGCGTCCTCGAAACGGCGCCGGGTGACGACGAGGCTCCGAGCGAGGACGAGCAGCTCGCGTCCGTCGTCGCGCGGGCGCGCATTCTCGCCGCGGCGCTCGGAGAGGCACGCGTCGCGATCGTGCACGGCGACCTATCCGCTGCCGAGAAGCGTCGCGTGATGGCGAGCTTCCGCGTGGGCGAGACGCCCGTCCTCGTGGGCACGACGGTCGTCGAGGTCGGTGTCGACGTCCCCGAGGCGACGCTCATGGTCGTCGAGGACGCCGAGCGCTTCGGCCTCGCGCAGCTGCACCAGCTCCGCGGAAGAGTCGGGCGAGGGGAGCGCCCGGGCACGTGCGTCCTCTTTCACGGCGATGAGCTCGCGCAGAACGCGAAGGCGCGCCTCACGGTGCTCGCGACGCTCACGACCGGCGAAGAGGTCGCGCGCGCGGACCTCGAGCTCCGCGGAGCGGGCGATCTCGGCGGGACGCGACAGCACGGCGCGGAGGAGGACCTCGTCTATCTCGAGCCGAGCGCATCGTATCCCTGGCTCGAGCGGATCGAGGCGGACGCTCGCGCGCTCTTCGCGTCCGATCCGACCCTCGGCCTTCCGGAGCACGCGGTCCTCGGCTCGCTCGTGCAGCGGCTCGCGCGCGCGATCGCGGTGCGGGAGGAGGCCGGATGAAGCGCGTCGCGCTCGATGTCGGAGGCGTCCTCGCTGCGCTGCTCGTCCTCCTCCTCCTCGAGGCAATCGTCGTCGGCGCGTCCTTCCGGAGCGAGTTCACCGCGGCCTGGGAGATGGGGCAGGCGCGGAACCATCTGACGCCGATCGCGCTCGCGGCGATGATCCCGCTCGCGCTCGCCGCCGTCGCGCTCGGCGGGCTCGTCGCCGCGCGACGTGCCTCGGTCGTCGCGGGGATCGCGGCGCTCGCCGCCGTCGCGCTCGGGCTCGGCGTCACGAACGGGCGTCACTTCGCGAGCTGGGCGGTGCGCGCGCCGTTCGTCGTGGTCCTCGCGGCGGCGGCCGCGCTCGCCGCGTTCGTCGCGACGAAGAGGCTCCCGCTCGATCGCCCGTGGCGCCTCGGCGTCGTCGGCGGGGTCGTCGCGTCGGTGGCGTGGCTCGCCGACGGGCACGTCCTCCCGCGGCTCTATCCCGCGTTCCATGCCGGGCTCGCCGTGATCACCGTCCTCGCGTGGAGCGCGACGTGGCTCGTCCTCCGACCGTCTCCGGTCGGCACGCTCCTCTCGCGCGCCGCGCTCGCGCTCGCGGCGTTCTCGATCGTCTGGACGCCGCACGCGTCACGGGCCGTCGCCGGCAGCGACAACCTGCGGCGCGTCCTCCTCGAGCACGCGCCCCTCCTCGGACGCGCGGTTCGTCTCGCGTCCGAGATCGCGCCTCCGCCGCCGCTCGAGGACGAAGCGGCAGAGGCGATGGTGACCGCTGCGACGCCGGCCGCGCCTTCGCGCTCCCTCGACTGGTCGGGGCGCGACATCGTGCTCGTCACGATCGACGCGCTCCGCGCCGACCACGTCTCGTCCTACGGCTACGCCCGGAAGACGACGCCGAACATCGACGCGCTCGCGTCGCGCGGCGTCCGCTTCACGCACGCGTACTGCCCGACGCCGCACACGTCCTACTCGGTCGCTTCGCTCATGACCGGCAAGTACGTCCGCCCGCTCCTCACGATGGGCGCTTCGGACGACGCCGAGACGTGGCCTCTCTACCTCCGTCGCTACGGCTACCGCACCGCCGCCTTCTATCCGCCCGCCGTCTTCTTCATCGACGAGCACAAGTTCCGGACGATGCAGTCGACGGGGCTCGGCTTCGAGTACCGGAAGGAGGAGTTCGCGGGGGAGGACCTCCGGCGCTCGCAGGTCGAGCGGTATCTCCAGCTCGCGCCGCGCGACAAGCCGCTCTTCCTCTGGGTCCACCTCTTCGAGCCGCACGAGCCCTACGAGAAGCACGAGCGGTTCCCGTTCACCGGCGACGAGACGAGCGACGCGTACGACAGCGAGATCGCCGCAGCCGACGCGCTCGTCGGTGACATCGAGCGACTCGTGACGGCGCGGCGGCCCGGCGCCGTCTTCATCGTCAGCGCCGACCACGGCGAAGAGCTCGGCGACCACGGCGGCCGTTACCACGGCACGACGGTCTACGAAGAGCAGGTCAGGGTCCCGCTCGTCGTCGTCGCCCCGAACCTCGCCCCCGGTGTCGTCGAGCTGCCGGTGCAGACGATCGATCTCCTCCCGACGACGCTCGCCGCGCTCGACATCCCGCGACCGGCGCGCCTCCGCGGACGCGACCTCGGCCCGCTCCTCGTCGAGAAGACGCTCCCCGGCGACGAGGGCCTCGCGTTCGCGGAGACCGACGAGCACACCCTCGTCGCGCGAGGGAGCGACCGGCTCGTCTGCGCGCGGAAGATCGGCGCGTGCTCCCTCTACGACGTCGCGAAGGATCCGACCGAGCACGCGCCCGTCACGGACCGGCCCGCCCGCGTCGCCGAGCTCCGGAAGCTCACGGCGGCGATCGAGCGCGAGAACGGCAAGGTCGAGGCGGCCGGGCTGCCCGAAGCGCTCCGCCGCGGCCTCCAGGGCGACCGCGACGCCGCGGAGGACGTCGCGCCGCTCTTCGACGACGCGCGCACGGACATCAGGCGGGCGGCCGCGCGATGCGCGTTCCGCCTCCGCGCGCCGGAGATGACCCCGCAGCTCCGGCGCGCCCTCGTCCACGACGAGGACGCGGAGGTCCGCGAGTGGAGCGCGCTCGCGCTCGTCCGGCTGGGCGATCCGCTCGGCGTACCGGAGGACGGGGGCGCGGCGGGGGGCGGCGCGGCGGGAACGCTCGCGCAGAAGGTCCTCGCCGGCAGCGACGTGACGAGGCGCACGGCGGCGGCGCTCGCGCTCGCCGAGCAGGGCGATCCGCGCGGCGAGCGCGTGCTGTTCGAGCGCTGGGAGAGCGGCTTCGTGCCGAACGCGCCGTCGCCGGGCGAAGTCGACGAAGCGCGCGAGATCGCCGCCGCGTTCGTCACGATCCGCGCTCGGGCGGCCGTTCCGTCGCTCGTCCGATCGCTCGAGGACGTGCGGCTCCGGCCGTTCGTCGTCAACGCGCTCGGTGCGCTCGGTGACGCGCGCGCGCGCGATCCGCTCCTCGCCGTCATCCGCACCGAGCGCTACGTCCACATGCGCGCGCCCGAGGCGCGCGCGCTCCTCGCGCTCGGCGCGCACGGCGAGTCGTTCCGCGAGGCGCTCGCGCGGTTCGCCGCCGTGCCGGAGCCCACGGCCGACGTGCTCTCGGTCGCCCGTGAGGCGTCGCTCCTCCGGCCGGAGGTCGGCGGCATCGCGTTCGCGACGCCGCGTTCCTCGGTCTCGGCCACGCTGCGCGTGGCAGGGGAGGGGCCTGCTCGCCTGCTCGTGCTCGTGGCGCGGGAACGCGCCGACGCCGGGTCCGGTGGGCCGTTGGAGGCGAGGATCGACGGTCTACCGGTGACGACGTCCGCCGCGACGACGGACGTGCTCGTCGCCGAGCTCCCGGTGCTCGGAACGGAAGCGCGGCTCGCGCTCGAGCACCCGGACGGCGTCCTCGCGGCCTGGATCGTGCGCCGCGCCCCGGAGATCCCGCCACCCCCACCGCGCGCATGGGACGCCGGAGCCTCGTCCGACGAGGTTCCCTGAGGTTTCGCCGCGCCGGAATGGGCTTTGACGCCCGGTCGAAGCCGGGGCTAGAGTCGCGCCGCCGTGACCGACGAAAAGCGCAACGAGGACGAAGCGAAGGCCAAGGACGAGGTCGCCGCGGGCGCACCCCAGGCGGGTGAGGACGCAGAGACCGAGGCCGAGGACACCGACGAGGGCGAGGGCACGGCAGCAGCCGAGGCCGAGGACCTCGCGCGCCCCGAGGCGATTGCACGTCGCGTCGCTGCGCTCGGTGAGGAAGACCCGCTCGAGATGAAGGCCCGCGAGGAGGAGCGCAAGCTCGCCGAGCGCCGCGCCGCCGCTCGCAAGGGCAAGAAGAAGAAGGGCGGCGGCCTCGAGGTCGCGGCTTCGAAGAAGCTGTCGAAGATCGGCGAGCGCTCGCAGCCGCGGCGCGACGTGGCCGTCGCGGCGGACGCCGACGCGCTGATCGACCGGACCGCGAAGCTCGGCGACTGGGCGAAGCAGAACCAGAAGGCGGTGCAGATCGTCGGCGCGCTGATCGCCGCGGCCCTCCTCGGCATCGCCGGCTTCCTCTACTTCGACCACAAGCGCGAGACCGACGCCTCGGTGCTCCTCGCGAAGGCCGTCGCCGACGAGCGCGCGCGCGTGGGCGACGTGAAGGACGACGACGAGTCGGCGGGCCCCGCCTTCAAGTCGTACGACGAGCGCCGGGACGCCGCGCTCGCCAAGTACCGCGAGGTGCAGTCGAAGTACCCGAAGACGGGCGCCGCGATTCTCGCGCGCCTGTCGGAGGGCTCGCTCCTCCTCGACAAGCGCGAGGCGGACGGCGCGATCGCCGCGTTCCAGGACGTGAAGTCCTCCGCGCTGGCCGCCGCCGACAAGGAAGTGCTCTGCCGCGCGCTCGAAGGCCTCGGCTTCGCGTACGAGGCGAAGGCGCTCGCGACGCCGGCCGAAGCCGCCAAGTTCCAGGACGAGGCGCTGAAGGCGTACAAGGAGCTCGAGAACACCGACGTGCGCGGGTTCAAGGAGCTCGCGATGTACCACCAGGGACGCGTCCTCCAGGACAAGGGCGACAAGGACAAGGCGAAGGAGATCCTCGTCAGCCTGAAGACGCGGCTCGAGAAGCCGGAGGACCCGATGATGCCGGGGGTCCCGTCGGGCCCGTCGTTCCCGTACCTGCGCTCGATGGCGATGGATCGCCTCTACGAGATCGACCCGACGGCCGCGCCGAAGGCGCCGCCGGGGCCGAAGGGCGGGGGGATGGATCCCGAGGCGCTCCAGCGCATGATCGAGCAGCTCCAGCGCCAGAAGGGCGGGGGCGGTCACCCGTGAAGCGTGCTGCGCTGCTGGGCCTAGGGCTCGCGGTCGCCGCGAGCGCTCTTCCGGGCTGCAGCCTCGGCGAGCTCTTCAAGGGCGACCGGGTCAATCCGGAGAATCCGCTCTGGTACAACCGGCCGAGCGGCGTGATGCACGTCTTCGTGCACCGCTCGCTGACGGTGCCGGGACGTGGGACCGGAGAGGAGTACGAGCGCGGCAAGCCGGAGATCGACCCGGCGCACGATCGCGTGTTCGTCGGCTCGTCGGACCGCGGCCTGTACGCGGTGCGCGCCGGCGACGGCAGCACGATCTGGCGGTTCGAGACGGTCGGCATGGTGCAGAGCGAGCCGCTCTACGACCCGGACCTCGACGTCGTCTACTTCGGCTCGAACGACGGCGCGCTCTACTGCGTGCGCGCCGCGACCGGCGAGCTCGTGTACCGCTACGACACGGGCGCCGAGGTCTCGAAGAAGCCGGTGCTCGGCGGCGAGACGCTCTTCGTCGCCAACGCGGCCGACTACCTCTTCGCGATGGACCGCCGGACCGGCAAGCCGAAGTGGCAGGCGCATCGGACGCCGGCGCTCGGGATGGAGATCGCCGGGCACGCGGGGCCGGCGCGCGACCCACAGACACGGCTCGTCTACATGGCGTACTCCGACGGTCACGTCGTCGCCTACGACGAGGCGACCGGCGCTGAGAAGTGGGCGCCGGTCGATCTCTCCGCCGAGGCCGAGCAGACCGCCGGTGAAGCGCCGCGCTACCTCGACGTCGACACGACGCCGATCGTCGATGTCCACCCCCAGGGGCACGTCGTCTACGTCTCGAGCTACGCCGGCGGCATCTTCGCCCTCGATGCGAACAGCGGCTCGCGCGTGTGGACGAGCGAGAAGGCGCTCGGCGTCACGGACCTCGTCCTCTATCGGGAGCCGGCGCACCGTCCGAACCCGAACGGACCCGACAAGAACGGGCCGCGCGTTCCGGAGCGCAAGGTGCTCGTCGCGTCGAGCGCGCAGACGGGCCTCCTCGGCCTCGATCCGTTCACCGGGCGCATCCTCTGGCGGAACAAGCTGCCCGAAGGCGGCGTCACGGCGCCGGTCGCGATCGCGGGCGCGCTCCTCGTCGGCACGACGCGCTACGGCCTCTTCCTCGTCTCGCCGCGCAACGGCAAGGTCATCGACGGGATCGACCTCGGGACGGGGTTCGGTCAGACGCCGGCGGCCTACGGCGGTCGCGCCTTCGTGACGTCGAACGCGGGCACGCTCCTCGGCCTGTCGATCGAGCCGCCGTTGGCGCTCACCGCGCATCGCTGAAGCAAGCGGTCTCCCACATCGACGCCGAGCCAACGGCAGCCGCGTTGTCTCCGACGGGAGTCACCGCCGCGCGGCGGTCGGACCGCGGGAAATACGGGATTTCGGCCCGTTTCGAGGCGGCCCGTGGCTTGCTGGAGGGAGGGCATGTCGCCGTCGCGCCTCTTCGCCGCCGCCATCGTCGGATTCACCCTCATCGCCTGCTCGAGCGCCGGATTCGGCACTCCGCCGGGATCGGACGAGGAGGAAGACAGCCCGAAGAAGACGAAGAGCGCCACGTGCTCGAGCGCATCGGCAGGCGAGGATCCCTCTACGCTCACCGCCTGCACCGGGACGAAGGGCACGAAGGGGCGCTGCGTCTCGACGAGCAAGAACCCCGACGCGAAGGTCTTCGAGAAGGCCTCCTGCAAGTCGGGTGAAGCGTGCGTGCCAGACGCGATCGTCCGTGCCGGCGGCGTCCCCGAGCTGCCGAAGTGCAAGGCCGTCCTCGACGCGGAGGGCCGCTGCTTCTCGCCGCTCGCCTCCGACGTCGTGAAGAACTACGACCTCCTGAAGGGCGCGACCGGCAGCCAGTGCGAGGGCGGCGACGTCTGCGTCCCCTGCAAGGACCCGACGACGAACGAGGCGACCGGCGTCTGCGAGGTCACCGCGGGCGGCGGCGGCGAAGACTGCAGCGACGAGGAGCCGCCGTCCGACGACGGCCCGCGCCCGGGAGCGCCGGCCGAGTGCCCGTACAAGGGCACGCCGATCGACACCGCGACCTTCAAGCAGGACTCCTGCGGCGCGGGCCTCCTCTGCGTGCCGAAGAACCTCGTCCCCACCGCGCAGCAGAGCCAGCTCTCGCCGTGCTCGTCCGGTCTCTGCGCTCCGAAGAAGAGCGTGCAGGCTGCAGGGATGTTCCTCCCGAAGACGTGCCGCTCGCTCGCGAACGCCGAAGGTCGCTGCCTCGCGGCGGGCCTGCCCGCGATCGCCGCGCAGTCGGCGCTGCCGCGCGCCGACTGCGATGCGGACGAGAAGTGCGCACCGTGCTTCGACCCGATCACGGGCAAGGAGACGGGTGCGTGCACGACGGTGCCGTGCGACAAGCCCGTCGAGCCGGCGAAGAGCTTCTCGAAGTGCTGCGGAGGGAAGGGGTCGTGCCTTCCGGAGTCCCTCGTCCCGAGCGGCGACCGCGACAACTTCGACGACGAGGGCTGCAAGGAGGACGTCGAGCTGTGCCTCCCGACCGAGCTCGCCGCCAGCGACCTCACGAAAGCTGCGCCCTGCAAGTTCAACGGCCTGAGCGTCGCCGGCATCCAGGTCGCCGGGCCGTTCAACGGCGCATGCATCTCGGACTGCTTCGACACGTTCCCTCCGCCGCCGCAGGCGAACTGCGCGGGCGGGACCGTGTGCGTGCCGTGCAGCGAGCTGCCGGCCGGCACGACCGCATGCGGGAAGTGACGTCGCGCGCGCGCCGGAGAGCTCCCCATGGTCCGCCGTCTGGCCGCCGCTGCCGTCTTCGCCGGTCTGCTCGTGGCGACGCCGGCGCGGGCGGGCGGGATGAACGAGGCGCCAGAGCAGGGCGCGCAGGCCCTCGCGCGCGGCGGCGCCTTCGTCGCGAAGGCCGACGACGCGACGGCGATCCTCCACAACGTCGCCGGCCTCGCGGCGCAGCACGGGACGAAGGTGCTCCTCGGCGCGAATCTCCAGTCGAGCACCTTCTCGTTCCGCCGCGCAGGCAACTACGCGCGCGCCTCCGGCGACGAGGAAGGCTCCGCCTCGTGGGCGGGGCGTCCGTATCCGGCCGTCGAGAACACGGGTGACGCGAGCCCGCTCCCGATGCTCGCGGTCGTCTCCGACCTCGGCACCGAGCGCCTCGGAGTGGGGATCGGCGTCTACGGTCCTTCCGCGAATCCAGGCAAACGCTTCTCGGGCGTCGTCGGCACCGCGCCTTCGCCGGCGCGCTACGACAGCGTGAGCTCGGGATCGTCGATCCTGGTCATGCCGACCGCCGGCGCGGCGTACGCGGTGACCGACGCGATCCGGATCGGCGTCGCAGCGCACGCGGTGGTCGGGCGGTTCGACGAGTCGAACATCGTCTACATGCCGACCGACGCGTGCGGAAAGGAAGACCCGCGCTGTGACGGTCACGCGCGGCTGATGGCAGACGGAGTCGGCTTCGCGGGCTCGATCGGCGCGCTCGTGCGCGCCACCGACGCCGTCCACGTCGGGCTCCAGGTGCGGACCGCGACGTCGGTGGAGGCCGAGGGGCAGACGGTCGTGATGCGCCCGAACAACACGTGGCTCACGCCGAAGCCGCAGGCCGCGAGCCTCACCCTCGACCTGCCGTGGATCTTGCGCGCCGGCGTCCGCTACGTCGAGGTCGACCACGGCTTCGAGGTCTACGACCTCGAGCTCGACGCGATCTACGAGGGATGGGGCGCGTCGGCCGGTCCGCGCGTCGTCGTCCCCGAGCTGAAGAAGGACTACGTCAGCGAGCAGGGCTGGAACGACACCCTCGGCGTCCGCGCCGGCGGCGCGTACAACCTCGAGATCGGCGAGTCGGTCCTCAGCCTCCGCGCCGGCGCGTACTACGACGGATCTTCGACGGAGAGCGGTCGAACGCGGATCGACTTCGACACGCTCGTGAAGGTCGGCTCGACGATGGGGCTCGGGTTCCGGACGGGCTCGTTCGCGTTCTCGGTGGCCTACGCCGCCACCGCGTCGATCCCGCGGATGGTGGAGGACGGCCAGCTCCAGGTGAAGGATCTCGCCGACAAACCGATCGGCGTCGTCAACAACGGAGAATACCGAGGCTTTTCGCACACGGTCGCCGCCAGCATCGAAGTCGATCTCGCCCGGATCTTCGGGCGGTCGTCCGAGGTACCAGCGGCCGATCCGATTTCGACGAAGACGCCCGGCGAGGATACGCTCGGAGGAGCATGGAAGCCCACCCCACACGCACCGTCGCGACGACCCAGAGCTGTCTCCGCGTCCGCGCGGTGACCGTGCGTGTCACGAAAGGTCCCGACGCAGGCCGCAGCGCGCGCGTCGATCAACCGAGCTTCGTCATCGGAGGCGGAGACGGCGCCGACTTCCGCCTGACGGATCCGGCCGTCTCGCGCGAGCACCTCCGCCTGACGCTGACGCCGACCGGCGTCCGCATCCGCGACAACGGGTCGAAGAACGGCACGATGATGGGCTCGGCCCGCGTCCACGAGATCACCGTCACGGGCGACACGGCGGTCGTCCTCGGCGGGACGACGATCGCGCTCACGCTCGAAGCAGACTCGCTCGAGCTGCCGCTCAGCGATCGCGACCGCTTCGGCGACGCAATCGGCGCGTCACCGGTGATGCGCCACCTCTTCGCGCGTCTCGAGCAGGCCGCTGCGTCGGAGCTGACGATTCTCATCGAGGGCGAGAGCGGCGTCGGCAAGGACGTCCTCGCACGCGCAGTCCACGGCGCGAGCCCCCGACGAGATGCGCCGTTCGTCGTCGCCGACTGCAGTGCGATTCCCGAGAACCTCGTCGAGAGCGAGCTGTTCGGACACGAGCGCGGCGCGTTCACGGGCGCCGACCAGGCACGGCGCGGCGTCTTCGAGGAGGCGAACGGCGGGACGCTCTTCCTCGACGAAATCGGCGAGCTGCCGCTCGACATGCAGCCGAAGCTGCTCCGCGCCCTCGAGCAGCGCGAGATCAAGCCGGTCGGCGGACGCGTGACGAAGAAGGTCGACGTGCGCGTCATCGCCGCGACGAACCGGAAGCTCGCCGAGTCGGCGCGCACCGGTGAGTTCCGGAGCGACCTCTTCTACCGCATCGCCGTCGTCCGCGTGACGGTGCCGCCGCTCCGCGAGCGTCCGGAGGACATCCTGCCGATCGCGCGCAGCATGCTCCGCGCGCTGAAGCACGACGAGGCGGCCGACTTCAGCCCGGACATCGTCGCGATGCTCGGTGCGTACACGTGGCCGGGCAACGTGCGCGAGCTCCGGAACGTCGTCGAGCGGCACGCCGCGCTCGGGACCGGGAGCGAAGGCCTGTTCGAGCAGGCGCAGGCCGTCGTCCTCTCGGCGGACGACGAGCTCGCGCGGCTCCCGTACCACGAGGCGCGCAAGATCGTGCTCGACCGCTTCGAGGAGGCCTATCTCCCACGCGTGCTCGCGCGCGCGGGCGGCGTCGTGAGCCGAGCCGCGGAGATGGCCGGCGTCGCGCGGCCGAGCCTCTACCGCATGCTCGAACGGATCAAGGGCCCGGAGACGAAGTAGAGCGTATCATCCGCTTCGGATGGCGCGGAACGACCCCACCGCGACGTTTCAGCAGCAGCCGCTCCCGAGCTCGGGAAGCGATCCCGATCGCACGCCCGCGGCGGAGCCCTCGAGCCCGTCGCGCGCCGACACGCAGCTCGACGAGAGCACGCCGGGCGGCGTCCTGCTCGGGAGCGACACGGGCATCACGTCGTCCTTGCTCTCGCACGACGTCCGCTATCGGACGGAGGACGTCCTCGGCAAGGGCGGCATGGGGCGCGTCCTGCTCGCCCACGACCAGGTCGTCGGTCGTCGTGTCGCGCTGAAGCAGCTCCAGCCCGACCGCGTCGCCGACAGCGGCTCGCGCGCGCGCTTCGGTCGCGAAGCGAAGCTCCAAGGTCAGCTCGAGCACCCTGCGATCGTCCCGGTCTACGACATCGGGACGGACGGCGAGGGCAACCCATTCTTCACGATGCGCCGCGTCCGCGGCCAGCCGCTCGACCAGATCCTGCAGACGATGGCGATCGGGCAGCCGACGAAGTTCACCCGTCACAAGCTGCTCACCGCGTTCGCCCAGCTCTGCCTCGCCGTTCACTACGCGCACGAGCGCGGGGTCGTGCACCGGGACATCAAGCCGTCGAACATCATGCTCGGCTCGTACGGCGAGATCTATCTCCTCGACTGGGGAATCGCGAAGGTCGCCGACGAGCAGACGTCGTCGCCGCGGCCGTCGTTCGCCGACGAGCTCGACACGCCGGCCGGGCCGCACACGGGCCGCGGCGCCGTGATGGGCTCGCTCGTCACGATGGCTCCGGAACAGGCCCTCGGCGCCGAAGTCGACGCGCGTTCCGACGTCTACGCGCTCGGCGCGGTCCTCTTCGAGATCCTCACGTTCGAGCCGTTCCACCCGATGGGTGCGTTCGCCGAGGTCGTGAAGAAGGTCGTCTACGGCGTCGAGCCGCGCCCGAGCGTGCGGGTCCCGGAGGCGGACGTCCCGCCGGAGCTCGAGGAGATCGTCGTCCGCGCGACGAAGCTGCACCCGGACGACCGGTTCCCGACGGCGCTCGCGATGCAGGAACGGCTCGAGGCGTATCTCGAGGGAGACCGTGATCAGCAGCTCCGTCGCGAAGGCGCGCGGAAGCACGCCGAGGCCGCAAAAGCGGCGGCGGACGAAGCGCTCGGCAGGGTCGAGGGGGGGCGGGGCGGGGATGCGCCTGCCGCGCCGGAGGAAACCGCGCGAGAGCGTGCGCTCCGGGAGGTCGGCCGGGCGCTCGCGCTCGACCCCCAGAACGAGCTCGCGCTCGGCACGTTCGTCGCGCTGCTGACGTCGCCGCCGAAGGAGCTCCCACGCGAGGTCCGCGACGAAGAGCTCGCACACCTACGCCGGCGACAGCGGATCGCCGGGATCGCCGCGGCGTGCCTCTACGGCTACATCAGCGTGAACGCGCTCTTCACCTGGCAGCTCGGCGTCCGCGACGTCCCGACCTTCACGAACTGCCACATCGGCTGGGCGATCGCGTTCGTGCTCAGCATCGTGTCGGCGGTGCGGCCTTCGTACAAGGTGCTGTTCGCGGTGCTCGTGACGGGGCTGACGACGTCCGTCTACGTCACCAACGTGTACGGCCCGTTCCTCATCGTGCCGACGCTCCTCGGCGTCCACGCCGCGATCTTCGCGCTCGTGCGCGATTGGTGGCTCCGGATCCTCGGGATGGCGCTGACGAGCATCGGCTGGACGCTCAGCGTGTTCGGCGAACGCGGCGGCTTGTTCCCGAAGGTCCTCAGCTACGCGGACGGAAACCTCGCGATGAGCTCGCCGGTCGTCGTGCTGCCGGAGGGCGCGACGACGTTCTTCATGTACTCGGCCGTGCTGACGTCGATCCTCGCGCCGGCGCTCGTCATCGGCGCGCTCCGGAGCTCCTCGGCGAAGATCGAGCTCGCTGCCAGGCTCCAGGCCTGGCAGCTCCGCCGGCTCGCGGGCGACGCCGCCCGAACCACGAGCGGCGCGTTCGAAACGAAGAAGAAGGACTGACCGCGCCCGGCGCACGCAGCCCAGGGACGGCGCGCGCTCAGCCCCATTTTCCCGGGGAAACGGCCCCTTCGAATTTCGCATAAGATGCATTATGTCAACTCCCGACACGGAGATGGGGGCTGGTGTGGCGGAGTGACGGGCCGCACGACCCGCCGAACGCGGAACGCTGACGGACCGGTACGCGCGGTCCAGGTCCGGCTGGGTCCGTCCGCATCCGCGAACCGGATCTCGTCCGGGCTGGGCCGGCGCGCGCGCGAGCTCGAACGCGAACGCCAACGCCGACGCGAACGCCAACGCCGACGCGAACGCCAACGCCGACGCGAACGCCGACGCGAACGCCGACGCCGCGCGAACGCGCACAAAATGCCGCGAGGCCCCGCAGCTTGCGCTGCGAGGCCTCGTCGGTTCACGCAGCGCCCGCTCGCGCGGGCGCACGCGTCAGGTCACTGGCAGGCGTACGTGCCCGTCAGCTTGTTGCCGGCCGAGTCGTAGTACTGGCCGGTCGCGTCGTTGAAGAACGCCTTCGAGCTGTTCGGGTCGATGCCGATGCACCAGATGGTGGCATCCGACGGGGCCTCGCCGAACTGCGGGTCGAAGTCGAGGGCGCTGAACACGCCGTCGAGGTTGATCTTCTCACCGGCCGCGAGGCGCTTCGCGGTCGCCGCGAACGGCTGCGGACCGACGTTGACGCGCTCGGTGCCGGAGAGGATCGTCGGCATCGCTTCGACGACCGACTTGCTGGTGATCGGTCCCTTCCCGCTCGCGGCCGCCATCGTGTACGCGAGGACGTACATGGCGTCGTACCCCTCGAGGACGCCCGGGATCAGCGCCGCGCCGTCGTTGTAGGCGGGCTTGAACCGGAAGTTGAAGAAGTCCTGCGAAGCAGGGGTCGAGCGGCCCGGGAAGAAGCCGCGCGTGCGCTTGCGGAAGTCGTCCTTGAACGCCTGGGTCGTGATCCCATCGACGAGCGTGGTGAGCTTCGCGTTCCGGAGACCGTGCGCGCCGAGGTAGTACGGCCGCTCGTTCTCCGCGATGTTGTTGTCCTGGATCCACTTCTCGTACGGATCGAGGAGCCCGTACTGCGGGGCCGGCGCGATGATGTTCTCGTCGGTGCCGACGTGGATGACGATGTCCGGCTTGAAGCCCTCGAGGTCGGCGACGACCGCCGGCTGGTCGAGCTGCTGGATGCAAGCGCCGCCCTGCGCGATCGTCACGCACGTTCCGTCCGTGCCGTTCGTGAAGCGGTAGGAGTACGAACGGAAGTTCGCGTTCGCCTGATCCGCCACGGCGCCGTTGACCTTGAGCCCCTGGTAGAAGAGGCCGCCGAGGCCCTGGCCGTAGGCGTCGTTCTTCATGACGAGCGCCGTCTTGACCGGGCGACCGCGGTCGGCGGTGAGCTTGGTCTCGAGCTGGTAGTACGCGAGCTGGAGGCCCTTCGCCTGGATCTCGACGTTCTGGGTCGCGCGCCAGAAGAGGCGCGTACCGTCCTGCGTCGCCTGGAACTGGAGCGCCGCGACGGGCGCCTTCTCCGGCTCCTTCAGGTAGTTCGACGAGCCGCGCGTGGTGAAGAACATCGTCTTGAACTTCGGGATGACGTACTTCGCCATGTCGGTGACGTCGCCGCTCGAAACGCCGCCGACGATGGCCGGCACCTTGAGCTCGCCTGCGAGGTGGTCGAGCGACTGGTTGCGGAGCGTCTCGGCGCCGTACGCGCCGGCGTCGGCCGACACCGGCGTGCCGTCCGCGTTGAGCTTCGTGTCGTCGCACGCGATGTACGCGAGCGGCCGGCTCTTCTTGCACTTGTCGGCCTGCGGGACGCCGCCGGCCTTGTTGATCTCGTTGACCGCGAGCTCGATCGCGTTGTTGCAGATGTCGCCTGCCGTCTTGTTCGTGCCGCGGTTCGAGTGGACGACGCCGATCACGATCGCGTCGTCGTTGTCGACGGCGCCGCCTGCGCGCGGGCAGTTCGGCGTCTTCAGCTTCACGCACTGATTCTCGACGCAGACAGCGGGCTCGCCGAGCTGCGAGGTACAGCCCGACGCCGTACACGTCCGCGGAGCCTCCGCCGGACAGTTGACCTGTTCCCCAGAGTCCGTCGTGCTCGTCTCCACGGTGCCGGCATCTGCCGTCGGCGCCGTGTTCACGGTCTCCGGATCGTCGGAACAAGCAAGAAAGAGCGAGGCCGCGCCGATGGCGCAGAGCACGCCCCCCACCATGGCCGTGCGGCCCCAGTTGTTATTCTTCATCCCATCCTCCTCTTCAGCCGCCGCTCCACCGATCTCGGTCGGCGATCGCAGCGGCCCCGACAGAAACGATACAGAAGAGACGCGCCTTTCGTGAAAAATCGTAACGCGCTGCGGGATGTGGGTACGTGGCGTTTCCAGACGCGAACAACCCAGTCCTAAGATCCCGCTTTTTCAGCGATTTTCTGGCTCGTTCCGTCGCGCACGAGGGCGCTCCGGCTCGTCGACGGCGCATTGACACCATGCTCCCACACGCGTCACGGTCACGCGCGTGATGCGAGGGCTCCCCCGAAAGAGCAGCACGTTGGAGGTGCTCGACGACGCGGACGGGCAAGCGCACGCGGCTCGCGCTGCGTGCGCGGCCGCGGTCGCGCGGATGACACCGTCCGAGCGTCGCGGCCGCGGTCGTCGCGCGCATCTCGTCGCGCGACGCACGCGCGATCGCACGGCCCTCGTCGAAGCGCACGCGACGAGCCCGCTACGTTACGTGACGCCGAACTTCGCCGGCACGACGAGCGCGACGGTCTGCCTCGTGACGTTCGGCGGCGGGCTGGTCGACGGCGATCGCATCGAGCTCGACGTCGTCGTCGAAGAAGGCGCGACGCTCGTCCTCTTCACGCAAGCGAGCACGAAGGTGTTCCGCGGGTCGGCGCTCCAGCACGTACGCGCGCGCGTCGCCGGAACGCTCGTCGTCCTCTTCGATCCCGTGGCGTGCTTCGCGGGTGCGCGGTTCGACCAGCGAACGGACGTCGAGCTCGAAGGCGACGGCGCGTGCGTCGTGCTCGACGGGTTCACGTCGGGCAGGCCCGCGTACGGCGAGCGCTGGCAGATGGAGCGCCTCGCGATGCGCACGTCGGTGCGACGCGGCGCGGACCGTCTCCTCGAGGACGCCGTGCTGCTCGACGCCGGCGACGCGCCGATCGCGCCGCGCATGGCGGGCTACGATGCGTTCCTCACGCTGAGCACGTTCGGTGAGCGCGCCGCGTCCGTTCGCGAGGCCGTCCTCGAGGAGTCGCCCGTCGCCGCCCGCTCGCCGCGCACGACCGCACGCGCGGCGCCGCTCCTCGTCGCGCCGAGTCGCCTCACCCCGCGCGCTCCCGGCGCCCTCGTGCGCATCGCGGCCGCGCGGCCTTCCGACGCGATCGCGGAAGCACGGAGACGGCTCCGAAACCTCCCCGCCATCGACGCGGTGGATACCTTCGCAGCGCGGCGGTGACCGCCTCGACGTCCCCTCACCTCACCGGACGGACCTGATGCACCTCTCCCCTCGTGACGTCGACAAGCTCCTCCTGCACCAGGCCGGCGTCGTCGCGCAGAAGCGCCTCGCCCGCGGGCTTCGTCTCAATCATCCGGAGACCGTGGCGCTGCTCGCGACGCAGCTCCTCGAGCTGATCCGCGACGGCCGTAGCGTCGCCGACCTGATGGACGTCGGACGGCGCATCCTCGGGAGGCGCCAGGTGATGCCCGGTGTCGCGGCCCTCGTCCACGAGGTGCAGGTCGAGGGCACGTTCCCGGACGGGACCAAGCTCGTGACCGTCCACGATCCGATCGCGCTGGAAGACGGCGACCTCGGCCTCGCG
The DNA here is from genome assembly GCA_039809485.1 of Polyangiaceae bacterium. GTDB lineage: Bacteria > Myxococcota_A > Polyangia > Polyangiales > Polyangiaceae > Labilithrix. Next base: position 32,850 of record JBDHVE010000064.1, read on the forward strand.
CTCTACGGGAGCTTCCTCCCGGTGCCAGACCTGTCCGCGTTCGGCGCTCCCGAGCCCGACGTCGTGCCCGGAGCGGTCGACGTCGTGCCCGGAGAGATTGCGCTCTACGAAGGTCGCGACCGCGTGACGCTCACGGTGACGAGTCGCGGCGATCGTCCGATCCAGGTCGGCAGCCACTACCCGTTCGCGGAGACGAACCGCGCGCTCGACTTCGACCGCGCCGCCGCTGCCGGCCGCCACCTCGACATCCCCGCTGGCACCGCGGTGCGGTTCGAGCCAGGCGAGACGCGCACCGTGACGCTCGTCGCGAATGCGGGGGAGGACGCCTCGTGAGCCGGATCGATCGCGCCGCCTACGCCGCGATGTACGGGCCGACCACCGGCGATCGCGTGCAGCTCGGCGACACCGGGCTCGTCGTCGAGGTCGAGAAGGACCTCACGTCGTACGGCGACGAGTGCAAGTTCGGCGGCGGCAAGGTCCTCCGCGACCGGATGGGTCAGATGGCCGGCGTGCCCGACGCCGAAGCGCTCGACGTCGTCGTCACGAACGCGCTCGTGATCGACTGGACCGGGATCTACAAGGCGGACGTCGGGATCAAACGCGGTCGCATCGTCGGGATCGGCAAGGCGGGGAACCCGGCGGTGATGAGCGGCGTCACTCCGAACATGCTCGTCGGCGTGACGACGGAGGCGATCGCCGGCGAGGGCCTCGTCCTCACGGCGGGCGGCCTCGACACGCACATCCATTTCATCTGCCCGCAGCAAGCGCACGAGGCGCTCGCGAGCGGCGTGACCACGTTCGTCGGCGGCGGGACCGGCCCCGCGACGGGGACGAACGCGACCACGTGCACGCCGGGAGCGCGCCATATCGAGCTGATGCTCCTCGCGACCGATGTCCTGCCGCTCAACATCGGGCTGACCGGCAAGGGCAACTCGTCCCGTCCGGAGGGCCTCGTCGAGCAGATCGCCGCCGGCGCGGTCGGTCTCAAGCTCCACGAGGACTGGGGGACGACGCCTCCCGCGATCGACTGCTGTCTCGGGACCGCCGAGGCGGAGGACGTCCAGGTCACGATCCACACCGACACCCTGAACGAGTCGGGCTACGTCGACGACTCGATCGCGGCGTTCGGGGGACGGACGATCCACACGTACCACACCGAAGGCGCAGGCGGCGGGCACGCGCCCGACATCCTCCGCGTGTGCGGCGAGGCGAACGTCCTCCCGAGCTCCACGAACCCGACGCGCCCTTTCACGGTGAACACGCTCGACGAGCACCTCGACATGCTCATGGTGTGTCATCACCTCGATCGGAGCATCCCCGAGGACGTCGCGTTCGCGGAGAGCCGCATCCGCGGCGAGACGATCGCCGCCGAGGACGTGCTCCACGACCTCGGCGCGCTCAGCATCATCGCGTCGGACAGCCAGGCGATGGGACGCGTCGGCGAGGTCATCTGCCGAACGTGGCAGACCGCGGCGAAGATGAAGGACGAGCGCGGGCGCCTTCCCGACGAGGCCGGCGCGAACGACAACCTCCGGGTCCGGCGCTACATCGCGAAGTACACGATCAACCCGGCGATCGCGCACGGGATGGCGGAGCAGATCGGGTCGGTCGAGGTCGGCAAGTGGGCCGACCTCGTCCTGTGGCGTCCCGGGTTCTTCGGGATCCGCCCCGAGATCGTCCTGAAGGGCGGCTTCATCGCCTGGGCCCAGATGGGGGATCCGAACGCGTCGATCCCGACGCCGCAGCCCTCGTACATGCGGCCGATGTTCGGCGCCTTCGGCCGCGCGACCGGCGCGACGAGCATCGCGTTCGTCTCGCAGCGGGCGCTCTCCGAGGGACACGTCCGAGACCTCGGTCTCACGAAGCGCCTCCAGCCGGTCCGCCGTTGCCGGAGCCTCGGGAAGAGCGACATGAAGCTGAACGACGCGCTCCCGAAGATGCGGATCGACCCCGAGACGTACGAGGTCTTCGCCGACGGCGCGCTCCTCCGCAGCACGCCGGCTTCGAAGGTCGCGCTCGGCCGCCTCTATTCCCTGTTCTGACCATGACGAGCCCCCTCCCCCCTTCCCCGTGGCTGCTCCTCCAGCTCGCCGACGCGGCGTTCCCGAGCGGGGGCTTCGCGCACTCGGGCGGGATCGAGGCGGCCGTCACCCTCGGCGGCGCCGTCGCTCCGGAGGAGCTCCTCGAAGCGTCGCTCTGGCAGGCCGGACGCGCCTCCCTCCCCTTCGTCGCCGCCGCGGCGCGCGCGCCGGAGGACCTCCCACAGCTCGACGCGATCGTCGACGCGATGCTGTCGAGCCACGTCGCGAACCGCGCTAACCGCGCGCTCGGACGTTCGCTCGCGAGCGCCGCGTCGCGCGCGTTCGGTGACCATCGCGGGGTGGAGGACGTCGTGCGGCACACGACGCAGGCACCGGCCCACCATGCGCCAGTCTTCGGCGCCCTCTTCGGCGCGCTCGGCCTCGCCGTCGAGGACGCGCAGGTCGCGTTCCTCCACGGCGTCGCGCGGCAGGTCCTCTCGTCCGCGGTCCGCCTCGGTCTCGTCGGGCCGCTCGAGGCGCAGGCGATCCAGGCCGAGCGCGCCCCGCTGCTCGACCGCATCCTCGCGACGTGTGGCTCGATTCATGTCGACGAAGCCGCGCAGTGCGCGCCGCTGCTCGAGCTCTGGGGCGCGCTCCACGACCGTCTCGACGCTCGCATGTTCCAGTCCTGAGGAAGCCATGCACGACGACCATCACCACGACCACGAGCACCACGACCACGACCACGGGCACACCCACGAGACGTGGACCGACCCCGGTCTCTTCCGCCAGCGCGCACCGCGACGACGACGCGCGTTCGACGAGCGCGCGTTCACCGTCGGGATCGGCGGTCCCGTCGGCAGCGGCAAGACGGCGCTCGTCCTGTCGCTCTGCCGGAAGCTCCGCGATCGGATGCGGCTCGGCGTCGTGACGAACGACATCTTCACGCGCGAGGACGCCGAGTTCCTCCACCGGAACGACGCGCTCCCGCCCGCGCAGATCCGAGCCGTCGAGACCGGCGGCTGCCCGCACGCGGCGATCCGGGAAGACATCACGCCGAACCTCGACGCGCTCGATCAGCTGATGCGTGAGGTGCAGCCGGAGCTCCTCGTCGTCGAGAGCGGCGGCGACAACCTCGCCGCGCAGTACTCGCGCGAGCTCGTCGACTTCACGATCTACGTCGTCGACGTCGCCGGAGGTGACAAGGTCCCGCGCAAGGGCGGTCCCGGCGTCACGCAGAGCGACCTCCTCGTCATCAACAAGATCGACCTCGCGCCGTTCGTCGGCGCCAACCTCGAGGTCATGCAGCGCGACGCCGAGCGCATGCGCGAGGGCGGCCCGCTCGTCTTCGCGAAGTGCAACACGGGCGACGGCGTCGACGAGATCATCGACCACGTCCTCCGCGCGCGAGCGGAGGCGCTCGCCGCTACGCCGTGATGCCCCAGAGCTCGTCCTTCTGCGAGCGGGTCATCAGCTGGCGGAGGGCTTCGAGGAGCGGGCGCTTCTCGTAGAGGACGGCGTGGACCTGCTCGGTGATCGGCGCGTCGATTCCGAGCTTCTGCGCGAGCTGCCAGGCGGCACGCGCCGTGTAGTAGCCCTCCGCGACGCTTCGTTGCGAGGCGAGGTACTCGCTCGCGTCGAACCCTTCGGCGACCTTCAGCCCGAGCTGCCGGTTGCGCGAGAGCGCGCCCGTGCACGTCAGGATCAGGTCGCCCATCCCGGAGAGGCCCATGAACGTGAGCGGCTCGCCGCCGAGCGCCACGCCGAAGCGCGCCATCTCCGAGATGCCGCGGGTGATGAGCGCGGCGCGGGCGTTCATCCCGAGCCCGAGCCCGTCGCAGGCGCCGGCCGCGATCGCGAGCACGTTCTTGAGCGCGCCGCCGACCTCGACCCCGACCGGATCGCGGCTCGTGTAGACGCGGAACATCGGCGAGTGGAGCGCGTCGGCGACGAACTGCGCGGCGGCGGCGTCCTTCGCCGCGACGACGACGTCGGTCGGGAGCCCGGCCGCGACCTCGCGCGCGAAGCTCGGCCCCGAGAGGGCGCAGATCGACTTCGCCTCGTGGCCGGGCAGCGATCGCGCCGCGACGTCGTGCATGAGCGCGAGCGAGTCCTGCTCGATCCCCTTCGACGCGATCACGATGCGCGCATCCGCCGGGACGTGCGCGGCGACCCTCTCGGCGACGCTCCCGAGGAACTGCGACGGCGGCACGAAGAGCACGACCTCCGCGCCCGAGAGCACCTCGCCGGCGTCCGTCGACGCGCGGAGCTCCTTCGGCAGAGCGACGCCACCGAGGAACACGCGGTTCTCGTGATGCGTGTTCACGTCGGCGGCGACCTCCGCCTCGCGCGTCCAGAGACGCGCCTCGTGCCCGAGACGGCACGCATGCGCCGCGAGGGCGGTTCCCCAGGCTCCGGCTCCGATGACGGCGATGCGACGCGGCACGCGCCGAGTCTACCGCAGCCCGGGCCTACGCGCCCTCGCTCGCCTCGGGCGCGGCGCCCTCGCCTGCGGCGCGCTTCTCCGCCGCGGCGGTCTGTGCGGCGAGACCTTCCTCGACGAGCTGCGACGGCGCTTCGCTCGACAGACACCAGAGCTGGTGTGCCGCACGGGTCGCGCCGACGTAGAGCCCGTGCCGCGCCTGGGCGGTGTCCGGGTAGCTCGAACGCGTCGTCTCGAGAAGGATGACCTCGTCGAACTCGAGGCCCTTCGTCTGACGCACGTCGGTGATGTCGAAGCCGCGCTCCCAGGTGAAGTCCTGCTTGCGGACGCGCCGCACGTTCGGGACCTCGGCGCGCGTGAGGCCCTCGTAGTAGACCTCCGCCTGCTGCGGGAAGCGCGAGAGGAGCGCCACGTTCGCCTCCGGCTCCGAGAGCGCGAGATCGCGGAGGACGTCGGCGAGGAACGCGACGGCTTCGCCCGCCGACCCGAACGAGAAGAGCTCGACCGGAGGACCGTGCCGCGTCGCGATCGGCTCCGCCTCGTGGGCGTAGGGACCGAGCACGCCGCGCGCGAACGACGTGATCTCGGCCGTCGACCGGTAGCTCACCTTGAGCGGCTCGATCATGCCGGCGCCGCCCGGGACGCCGAGCTGCTTCAGCGTCTCGTCCCAGTCGAAGGCGACGTGCTGCTCGTCGTCCTCCTTCATCCGCTGGGCGACGTCACCCGAGAGCGTGACCGAGAGCGTGCTCGGATCGGCGCGCCCGTCATCCTTCGAGCCGGCCGCCACGTCGAGGAGGACCTTCAGCTCGATCGGGCTCGCGTCCTGGACCTCGTCGACGAAGAGGTGCGCGACGTTCAGCGGCGCGCCCTCGATGTCGATGAGCGGTCCGCGGAGCACCTGCCAGATCCGGAGGAGGAGCGCGTAGTCCTCGCTGTCGAGCGAAGGCGTCTCGCCGTCGCGATCGTGCTCCGTCCGGATCCGCGCCTGACGCACGCACCACTCGTGGACCTGATCGAGCTGCCCTTTGCCGAACCACTGGCCGAAGAACGTGTCGAGGCGCTGGCGGTTCGTCGTGACCTCGTCCCAGACCGCGAGCGTCGAGCGCGACTCGGTACGCAGCTCGTGGCCGAGCGCTTCGACCGCGCTGCGGGTCACGTCCGGCAGCGAGGACGCGGGCTGCGCGCCCTGGATCTCGCGCTTGCCGGTGAGCCACTGGCCGAGCATCGTGACGCGCTTGTCGGGCACGCCCTTCGTCGCGCGCCAGGCGGCGAGGACGCGGTCGCCCTCGGGCCAGCGGCTCATCACGGAAGCGACCTTCGCGTCCATCCGCCCTTCGACGTCGGTGACGACGGAGTCGATCGCACGGAGCATCGCGCCGTGGTTCTTCACGCGCGACACGAGCGGCGGCGTCTCCTCGCTGATCGCGCTCGGGAGCTTCGGGAAGAGGTCGTGGAGGATGCGCACGGACCAGCGTGCGAACGTCATCACCGGCACACCCTCGACCCCGAGGCCCGGGAGGACGCGGCTCGTGTAGTGGATGAGCGCCTCGTTCGGGACGATGACGAGCATCCGGTTCGGACGGAACCGGTTCGGGCTCGTCGCGTGGAGGTAGGCGACGCGGTGGAGACCGACCGTCGTCTTGCCGCTGCCCGCGCTGCCCTGGATCGCGACGAGGCCGCTGCCCGGCCGGGTGATGAGGTCGTACTGCTCCTTGTCGAGCATCGCCGCGATCGCGGGGAGGAGCCGGTCGACGCTCGTCGTCGAACCAGGCATCGGCTCCTTCGAAGGCGCGCTCGTCTGCGTGACGCGCTCGCGTGGAAGCCGGAGGCGCGACGTGTTCTGCTCGGCGCGCCGCCAGCGGCCGTTCTCCTCGCGGACGAACGTGCCCTGCGCCGCGCTCACCTTCCGGAGCTCGCCCTCGACGATCGTGACGGTTCGGCGCGCGAGGACCTCGCCTTCGACCGGCTGCTCGCCGAGCGTCTCCTCGTACGAGTCGCCTTCGCGGTAGCGGTAGAAGATCCGGCTCACCGGCGCGTTGCGCCAGTCGACGATCCGGATCCCCGCGGCGGGATCGAGGTACTGCTTGTTGCCGACGAGCACGTCACGGCGGCGCTCCTTGCCGCCGGGGCGACCGCGGACGCTGACCGTCTCCTCGAGCCGGAGGTGACCGAAGTACGGACTCCGGCGATCGAGCGACCCGCTCGCGCCCTTGCCGCGGAGGCCGCGGAGCGCGCCGAGGTGATGCATCTGCTCGAGGAGCGCGGGCATGTCCTCGGGCTTCGCGGTTGCGAGCTCGTCGCGCAGCTCGAGCATGCGCTTGTCGTCGTCCGCGAGCGCCTCGGCGAGGCTCGGCCCCGCGGCCCCTCCCCCACCGGGAGGCGGGATGCTCGACGGGCGCGCGGCCGCTTCGCCGGTCTCGAGCGCACGCTGCACGACGGCGAGGAGCTGGAGCTCCTCGCGCACGATGCGCGTGCCCTCCGCGTCGTCCTCCAGGCCAGGGACGGCGGTCTCGACGGCTGTGCTCGAGGGGACGGATGCTTCGGACACGGGGTCAGCCCGTTTAGCAAACGGCGCCCCGGGTCTCCAGCGCCAAACGTCTCAGAGGAGCAGCTGATCGCCGAGGGAAAGGACGGTGAGGTCCACGCCCTTCAGCTTCGCGCACTGCTTCTCCACCTCGGCCTGGAAGGCAGGCTTGATGTGGTAGAGCAGCGTGGGCGCGCGGCGCGGATCCTTCTGCTTCTTCAGGTCCGTGATGAGCGTCTGCGGCGTGTGATGCCCGCTCACGGTCGCGACGTACTGCTCCTCGTTCGGGAAGCTCACTTCCATCAGGAGGGCGCGGAGGTCGCGCTCTTCGTCGAGCGCCTTCCAGAGACGATCGGTCGGGCCCGTGTCGCCGCTGTACGCGATCGAGGCGCCGTCCTTGTCGACGATGAACGCGCAGGTGTCGATCGTGTGCGACACCTCGATCGCGCGCACGCCGTACCCCGCGATCTCGACCCGCTGCTCGGGGACGAGCGGCTTGTAGAGGATCGTCGGCTGCTCCTTCGTCGGGATCTGGGCGAAGTCCGGCCAGAGGAGGTTGTTGAAGAAATGCTTCTTCAGGACGCCGAGCGTCGGCTTCGTACCGACGACGAGGAGCGGCGGGCATCCCTGCTGCACGCGGTTGTCCGCGATCGTGGCGAGGTCACGCACGTGGTCGAGGTGCGCGTGGCTCACGAGCACGGCCTCGAGCGCGCACTGGAGCTTCAGGTCGAGCCCGCTCGTCAGCGAGCCGGCGTCGATCGCGAGCCGCTCGTCGAGCACGAAAGCGCTCGTCCGATGCTTCGGAGTCTCTCCGCCGTGACAGCCGACTACCCGCAGCTGCACACGGTTCTCCAGTCGCGATAGCCCATCGGCTCCGAACGAGCTTATCCCCTGGATTTCAGTCAAGTCAAAAACGGCGTCCGCCCGTGCTCCGGGGCCGTCCTATCCTCGGGGCGTGGCGTCGGGAAACGAGAAGCGGAGGACCATCCTCGCCATCATCGCGACCGACGCGACCTTCGTGCGCGGACGCCACGGGGCGAGCGATGCCTGGATCGGCAAGTGTCTCCATTGCGGCGGGCATCTCGTCGTCGGGACCGACGGCGAGCCGATCAGCCGCGCGACGATCGAGCACATCCTGCCGCGTAGCCACGGCGGCACGGACGAGCTGACGAACCTCGGTCTCGCGTGTGCGCGCTGCAACCACCAGAAGGGCGTTCGGCACGACAGCAAGCGGCGGGGCGATGCGAGGCTCGCCGAGATCGTCGCGAAGCTCGCCGAGCGCCGCCGGAGTCGCTGGCGAGAACCTGACGCGGCCGTTCGCGGTTCCCCTTCGCGGGACGACTGAATGCTGTAGAATCGGCTCCATGCGCATGCGTACTCCCATGGCCTTGATGGCTGTCTGCCTGTTCTCCGTCGCCGCCTGCGGCGGTGAAACGCCCGACGCGAAGACCCCGAGCTCGTCGACGCCCTCCTCCGAGACCAAGAGCTCGAGTGGCGGTGGCGGCGCGAGCGGCGCGGGCGTGAAGGTCGGCGACAAGGCGCCGAACCTCTCTCTCGACTCCCTCAACGGCGCGGGCAAGGTCGCCATCACGCCCGGCAAGGTCACCCTCGTCGACTTCTGGGCGACGTGGTGCGAGCCGTGCAAGAAGTCGTTCCCGAAGTACCAGGAGCTCTACGTCAAGTACAAGGCGTCGGGCCTCGAGATCGCCGCCGTGTCCGTCGACGAAGAGGACGCGAAGAAGGAGATCCCGGGCTTCGCCAAGTCGCACGGCTCGGTGAAGTTCCCGGTCGGCTGGGGCGGCAAGCCCGTCGCCGAGCAGTGGAAGGTCGAGAACATGCCGTCGGCGTACATCGTCGACAAGAACGGCGTCGTCCGGCACATCCACCGCGGCTACCACGACGGCGAAGAGGCGGAGATCGAGAAGGAGATCAAGGCGCTCTTCTGATCGCCCGACCCTCGCTGTTCGCTCGACGCGGACCGTGCGCGAATCGCGCAGGTCCGCGTCCGTGTTTTGTCGCCGGGAATACGTGGCCGCGGCGCGCGTAGGACAAGACATGGCCGCTGTCTCGAAGCTCGCGATCATCTCCTCGATCGGCCTCGCCGGCGTCGCGTGCTCCGAGCCGCCGAAGGACCCGAGCGCCGCCCCCGGCGCGAAGGTCGGCTCCCCTGCCCCCGCGCTCGACCTGCCCGCTGCGGCCGGGTCCGGCCGGGTCGCGATCCCGAAGGGCAAGGTCGTGGTCGTCGACTTCTGGGCGACCTGGTGTGGCCCCTGCGAGAAGTCGTTCCCGCACTACCGGGATCTCTACGTGAAGTACAAGGCGAGCGGGCTCGAGATCGTCGCGGTGTCCGTCGACGACGAAGGCGACCGCAGCAAGATCCCCGCTTGGCTGAAGAGCCACGGCGACCCGAAGTTCCTCGTCGCGTGGGACGAGACGAAGACGGCGGCGAAGACGTGGGGGGTCGGACAGACGATGCCGACCGCGTTCGTCGTCGACAAGGACGGCGTCGTCCGCCACGTCCACGCGTCCTTCAAGGACGGCGAGGAGGCCGTGCTCGAGAAGGAGATCAAGGCGCTCCTCTGAGGGTGGTGCCTGCGGAAACACGAAGCCCCGGGGTCCTCGCGGACACCGGGGCTTCGTTCGTTCGTCAGGGACGATCGACGTGAGCCGGAAGGCTCAGTCCATGTCGAAGTCGCCCATGCCGCCCATGCCGCCCATGCCGCCCATGCCGCCCATGCCGCCGCCCGCACCGGCGCCGGCCTTCTCCTTCTTCGGCTTGTCGGCGATGAGGGCCTCGGTCGTGAGCATCATGCCCGAGACGCTGGCCGCGAACTCGAGCGCCGAGCGGACGACCTTCGCCGGGTCGATGACGCCGGCCTTCACGAGGTCCTCGTAGGTGTCGGTCGCCGCGTTGAAGCCGAACGAGCCGGTGCTCGTGCGGACCTTCTCGACGACGACGGAGCCGTCCTGGCCCGCGTTCTTCGAGATCTGGCGGAGGGGCTCCTCGACCGCACGGCGGACGAGGCGGACGCCGAACTGCTGCTCGCCCTCGACCTCGAGGCCGTCGAGCGCCTTGCTCGCGCGGAGGAGCGTGACACCGCCGCCGGGGACGATGCCCTCTTCCACGGCCGCGCGCGTCGCGTGGAGCGCGTCCTCGACGCGCGCCTTCTTCTCCTTCATCTCGGTCTCGGTCGCAGCGCCGACCTTGACGACCGCGACGCCACCGGCGAGCTTCGCGAGGCGCTCCTGGAGCTTCTCGCGATCGTAGTCGCTCGTCGTGTTCTCGATCTGCTTGCGCAGCGTCTCGACGCGGCCCTTGATTTCCTTCGCGTCACCGGCGCCGTCGACGATCGTCGTGTTGTCCTTGTCGACCGAGACGCGCTTCGCCGTGCCGAGGTCCTTCAGGGACATCGACTCGAGCTTGACGCCGAGGTCCTCGCTGACGACCTGGCCGCCCGTGAGGATGGCGATGTCCTTCAGCATCTCCTTGCGGCGATCGCCGAAGCCCGGCGCCTTGATCGCGACGACCTTGAGCGCGCCACGGAGCTTGTTGACGACGAGCGTGGCGAGCGCCTCGCCCTCGACGTCCTCCGCGATGATGACGAGCGGACGACCCTCACGCGCGATCCCCTCGAGAAGCGGGATGATGTCCTGCATCACCGAGACCTTCTTCTCGCTGATGAGGATGTACGGGTTGTCGAGCTCCGCCGTCATCTTCTCCGTGTTCGTCACGAAGTACGGCGAGAGATAGCCGCGGTCGAACTGCATGCCCTCGACGACCTCGAGGGAGGACTCCATGCCCTTCGCCTCTTCGACCGTGATGACGCCTTCCTTGCCGACCTTCTCCATCGCCTCGGCGAGCATCTCGCCGACCGACTTGTCGCCGTTCGCCGAGATCGTGCCGACCTGCGCGATGTGCTGCTTGTCCTTGGTCGGGGTCGCGAGCTTCTTGATCTCGCCGACCATCGCCTGGACCGCCGCGTCGATGCCGCGCTTCAGCTCCATCGGGTTGTGGCCCGCTTCGACGAGCATGAGGCCCTGCGTGTAGATCGCCTGGGCGAGCACGGTGGCGGTGGTGGTGCCGTCGCCGGCCTTGTCGCTCGTCTTCGAGGCCACTTCGCGCACCATCTGGGCGCCCATGTTCTCGAACTTGTCGGCGAGCTCGATCTCCTTCGCGACCGTGACGCCGTCCTTCGTGACGACGGGCGAGCCGAAGGACTTCTCGATGACGACGTTCCGGCCCTTCGGTCCGAGGGTCACCTTGACCGCGTCGGCGAGGAGGTTGACGCCGTGGAGGATGCGCTGGCGGGCGTTGCGGCTGTAGAGGATCTGCTTGGCGCTCATGATGTTCGTTCTCCTCTTTCAGCTCACTTCGTGAAGACGGCGAGGATGTCTTCCTCGCGCAGGAGCACGAGCTCCTCGCCCTCGACCTTGACCTCGGTGCCCGAGTACTTGCCGAAGAGGACCTTGTCGCCCTCCTTGACCTCGAGCGCCACCTGCTTGCCGTTCTTCAGGAGCTTCCCGGAGCCGACGGCCACCACGACGCCCTCGAGGGGCTTCTCCTTCGCGGTGTCGGGGATGATGATGCCCCCCTTGGTCTTCTCCTCTTCCTGGGTGCGCTTGACGACGAGCCGATCGGCGAGCGGACGGATCTTCATGAGTTCTTCCCTTGGTGCGGCCCGGTCTGACCGGGGCTGTCAGCACTCACCCTCGGTGAGTGCCAGAATCGGCGGGGCGCAACCTATGCTTCTTCGCCGCGGCGTCAAGGGCCGGCCGACGACATAGGCCGAACCGATGGGACGGGCGCCGGCTCGAGCGGGCCGGGACGCGTCGTCCGGGGCGTTTCGCCCTCGTCGAGCTACGTCGAAAGCGGCGGAATCCTGCGAGGTTGCACGGTGAGGCGGAACCTCGGGCGAGGGCACGTGCGCTGCACCGGACCCGTGGCGTCATGCTGCGCCCTTCGCTCTCCCGCCCGTCCTCGAACGAGGCCAACGTCGTGGTCCCCGGCCTCACCCTCCATCTCGGGGACGTCCTCGCCGGCCGCTACCGGATCGAGGAGCTCGTCTCATGCGAGGCGTCGGCAGTGACCCTCCACGCGCGGCAGGTGCACGGGCGCGAGCCGGTCACGGTCGAGGTGCTGGCGGGCTACTCCGAGATCGACCACGAACGCGTCGAGGCGCGGATCGTTCGCGCGCGTGTCGCGGCCCACCTCCGGAGCGCGCACGTCGCGCGCGTCCTCGACATCGGGCGGACGCCGGACGGGATGCCGTTCGTCGTCACGACACGCGAGCCGGGGCGCTCGATCGAGGAGGAGCTCGGTCGGCGCGGTCGCTTCACGCTCGAGGATGCCGTCGACATCGCGATGCAGCTCTGCGGCGCGCTCGGCGAAGCGCACGCGCACGGCCTCGTCCACGGCGACCTCGAGCCGAAGCGCGTGATGCTGACGGCCGCGCCGGACGGATCGATCCACGCGACGCTCCTCGGCTTCGGCGTCGCCAGCGCGATCGACTCGCTCGGCGAGGCGAGCGCTTCGGCGTGGTTCGGCTCCCCTTCGTACATCGCGCCGGAGCAGGCGATGTCCGGTCACGTCGACGCGCGCGCGGACATCTGGTCGATCGGCGTGCTCCTCCACGAGCTCGTCTCGGGCGCGCCGCCGTTCGACGGCGAGAGCGTCTCGGCCGTGCTCGTCGCGGTCGCGTACGACGCCGCGCCGCTCCTCACCGACGCGCCGTACGACCTCGCCAAGATCGTCGCGCAGTGCCTCGCGAAGAATCCGAGCGCGCGGCCGGAGAGCACCGAAGCGCTCGCGAAGATGCTCGCGCCGTACGCCGGCGCGCGCGGGCGGACGCGGCTCGCGGAAGTGCTCTCGACGATCGACGCGGCGAAGACGCGCGCGCAGCGCGAGGCCGCCCGCGAAGCCGCGCGGCGGCCGATCCGGAGTCCGCTCGCCGTCACGCGCGAGGTCGGCAAGGAAGCGGACCGCGCACGGCGTCAGCCGAGCCCGGCCGCGATGATCGGGCACATCGGCAACGCGACGCCGCGTGGGTCGGCGCCGCCGCCGGCGCGGCAGGTGAAGCACCTCGCGCCCGTCCTGATCGAGGGCGACGAGGGCCGCGACACGGCCCTTCCCCTCCCCCTCGTCACGCGCCGGGATCAGCCGACGACGGCGTCGCGCCGCCTCCGGTCGGAGCAGCGCGTGACGAAGGCGCGCGGGATCGCCGTCGTCGTGGTCGCCGCCGCCCTCGGCTGTGCGAGCGCGGCGTGGGCGAGCGGGCGGGTCGGGCGCGCGCTCGGCCTCGGCGGGGCGCACGTCCCGAACGCGGTCGGCGCGGTGCGTGCGGCGCTCGTCGAAGACGACGCAATCCAGCGCGCGCCGCTCGTGACGACGCCGTTCCGTCCGAACGACGCCGCGATCGCGCCGCGCAGCGCCGCGACAGTGGAAGCGTCGGCGCTGCCCGACGCGCCCGCCGCGTCTCCGCCGCCGAAGCACACCGCGAGCCCGGCGACGACGCCCAGCCCGCGCCCGACCGCGCTGGTCCCGACGGAACGCGCGAAGACGCGCAAGCTCCCGGCGCGGTCCGGCGCCGAGCCGCTCGTGCGGACACCGCCGTGGCCGAGCGGCCCGGTGGCGGCGCAGGGACCGGCGACGCGTGAGCCTGCGGCGCGCGCGCCGCCGAGCGCGCCGCGCGAGACGACGCCGCCCGCGTCGCGTCTCTTCACCGACCGCAAGTGAGTGACGGCGGGCGACGGCCGCGCTCGCGAGAAGATCGAAAAGACGTGGAAACGCACGCTTGACATCACTCTCGGCGCGGGTAAGGTGCGCGAGCCAATCGGCCGCGGCCACCAGCCAAGGCCCCCCGTGATGGGGGATCGTCTAATGGCAGGACGACGGATTCTGGCTCCGTCTATCTAGGTTCGAATCCTAGTCCCCCAGCTACGCTCCTGCCCCTTCGCTTAATCGTTCACACTCATCTTCGAAGTAGGAACAAGGCCCCATCGTCTAGCGGTTAGGACATCGGCCTCTCACGCCGGTAACGCGGGTTCGATTCCCGCTGGGGTCGC
>JBDHVE010000065.1:0-46079 GCA_039809485.1 Polyangiaceae bacterium
GCGCGCGTCGGCCCCGATGTCGAACACGTCGACGATGTGCTCGCTCTGGATGCGGCCTGCTGCGCGCGCTTCGCGGCGGAAGCGCTCGACGATGAGCTCGCTCTCCTTCATCGTCTTGTCGATCAGCTTCAGCGCCACGCGCTTCTGCAGGTCGACGTTCATCGCCTCGCACACGACGCCCATGCCGCCGATGCCGAGCACACGTCGGATCTCGTATTTTCCGCCTACGGCGAGTCCGACGAGCGAGCTGTAGGTCGCGGCCATCTCAGGCAAGGTCGCGCGAGGGGATGACCTCGCGCGTCGAGCTTCCCATCATACGAGGACCGCGGACGTCGCCTACCCAGGCGCCGCGGAAAAAAGCGCGTGACCACGGGCAGGTGCACGCAGGTGGACGTAGGGCCGTGTGGCGCCTCCCGGTACGGCCCCCGAGGTTTCTCAGGGTTTTTCGCAAAGGGATGAGGTGCGATTGTATCGCACCGTGGCCGTCTGCTCCGCTGCGGCCGCGCTCGTCAGTCCTCGTCGCTCCGCAGCTTGGCGAGGACGGAGAGGTCTTCGAGCGTCGACGTGTCGCCCTTCGCCTCGACGGCGCCGGACGCGATCTCCTTGAGGAGGCGGCGCATGATCTTGCCCGAGCGGGTCTTCGGCAGCGCGTCGGTGAAGCGGATCGAGTCCGGCCGGGCGAACTTCCCGATCTCGCGATCGATGTGCTCGGCGAGCTTGTCCTTGAGCGCCTTGTCCGCGGTCTGCCCCGTCTTCACGGTGACGAACACGACGAGCGCCTGACCCTTCAGGTCGTCCGGCTTGCCGACCGCGGCCGCCTCCGCGACGGCCGGGTGGCTCACGAGCGCGCTCTCGATCTCGGCGGTGCCGATCCGGTGACCGGCGACGTTGAGGACGTCGTCGATCCGGCCGACGACCCAGAAGTAGCCGTCATCGTCACGACGCGCGCCGTCGCCCGTGAAGTACACGCCGGGGATCTGGCTCCAGTACGACTGCTTGAAGCGCTCGTCGTCCTTGTAGAGCGTGCGGGCCATCGACGGCCACGGCCGGCGGATGACGAGCTTGCCGCCCTCGTTCGCCTTGCACTCTGTACCGTCGTCCCTCACGACCGCGATGTCGACGCCGAACGACGGGAGGCCCGTCGCGCCCGGCTTCGCGTAGCAGGCTCCGGGGAGGGTCGTCAGCATGATCGAGCCGGTCTCGGTCTGCCACCACGTGTCGACGATCGGGCAGCGGCCGCCGCCGATCACGCGGTGGTACCAGGTCCACGCCTCCGGGTTGATCGGCTCGCCGACGGAGCCGAGCAGGCGCAGGCTCGAGAGGTCGTACTTCGCCGGCCACTGATCGCCTGCGCGGATGAACGCGCGGATCGCGGTCGGCGCCGTGTAGAGGATCGTGACGCCGTGCTTCTCGATGATCTCCCAGAAGCGGCCCCAGTCCGGGAAGTTCGGCGCGCCCTCGTACATGAGGACGGTCGCTCCGCACGAGAGCGGGCCGTAGACGAGGTAGCTGTGGCCGGTGACCCAGCCGATGTCGGCGGTGCACCAGTAGAGGTCTCCTTCGCGGAGGTCGAAGACGAACTTCGACGTGACGTGCACGCCCGCGAGGTAGCCCGCCGTCGTGTGGAGGACGCCCTTCGGCTTCCCGGTCGAGCCCGACGTGTAGAGGACGAAGAGCGGGTGCTCCGCGTCGAACGCGGGCGGCGTCTTCGCGAGCTGGGCCGCAGCCTCGCTCGCTTGCCGCGAGAGGAGGTCGTCCCACCAGATGTCGCGCCCCTCCTTCATCTGCACGTGCGCGTGGGACGGCCCCATCCGGCGGAGGACGACGACCTTCTCGATCGACGGCGTCTGCGCGACGGCTTCGTCTGCCATCTTCTTGAGGGGGACGACGTTGCCACGGCGCCACGCGCCGTCCTGCGTGAGGAGCACTTTGGCTCCGCAGTCGTTGATCCGGTCGCGGAGGGACTCGGCGCTGAAGCCCCCGAACACGACCGAGTGGGTGGCGCCGACGCGCGCGCACGCGAGCATCGCGACCGCCGCCTCCGGGACCATGCCCATGTAGATCGCGACGCGATCGCCGGCCTTCACGCCGAGGTCCACGAGCGCGGCCGCCATCCGAACGACCTCGCGATGGAGCTCGAAGTACGTGAGCGTGCGGACGTCTCCCGGCTCGCCCTCGAAGATGATCGCCGCCCGCGTCCGCGCTTCGCCGGACAGGTGCCGGTCGAGGCAGCTCTCGGTCAGGTTCAGCGTCGCGCCGGCGAAGAACTTCGCGTGCGGGAGGTTCCACTCGGAGAACGCCTTCCAGGGCGTCCGGAACACGAGGTCGGTCGTGTGCTCGCGCCAGAAGGTCTCCGGCTCGTCGAGCGACAGCTGGTGCATCGTCCGGTACTCGGCGTGCGACTGGACGCGTGCACGCTTCGAGAACTCGTCCGACGGCGTGAACCGGCGGTCTTCCTTCAAACGCGATTCGATGCTTTCGGTGCCGGCGCGGTCGGTCATGGCTCGCCCCTCTCGAGAGAGGATCGTGTCTACCGCGGCCGTCCGCCACCAACAAGCGTGCATCGCGTCGAGCGCGGCCGGAGAGGACCATGGCGTCGGCTCGGCGTGCGGCGGTAATGTTGTGGATCATGCCCGAGGCGGAGGCGGCCCGAGTGACGTGGATGGGGACGCTGTCGTCCTTCGAGGCCGAGCGCGAGTTCCGTGAAGCGGGACGCGCCGCGGACGACACCGTCGTCCGGGTCGTCGCCGCCTTCCTCGTCGTCGCGCACGTCGCGTTCGCGCTCGTCGATCGCGCGCTGTTCGGTCCGACTCCGCAGGTCGCGTGGCTGGCCGTCTTCCGGATCACGCTCGTCACGACGGTGGTCATGCTCGCGGCGCTGATCCGTCGGTTCCGTCCGTCGACGATCGACCTCGTGCTCGCCGCCGTCCAGTTCGTCTCGATCCCGCTCCAGGTCTGGGTGACGCTGACGCGCCCGCCGACGTTCGTGGGTCCGCTCGCGGCCACGATGCTCGCGATCACGTTGTCCGTCATCGTCCTGCCGGTCCCGCTCCGGCTCCTCGCGCCGGTCTCGCTCGTGTCCTGCATCGCGCAGTTCGCGGCACGGATGGCGCTGCCGGGAACGACGTCCGCGTCGGTCATCTCGACCGCGTCCGTCCTCTTCATCGGCTGGACGGGAGCGGTGATCGTCTCGGCGTTCCTCCGGCGGAGCCGCCGGACCGAGTACCTCGCGCTCCGCGAGCAGCATGCGCTCCGAAAGACGCTCGAGCAGGCGCTCGCCGAGATCCGGACGCTCCGGGGTATCGTTCCGATTTGTGCATTCTGCAAGAAGATCCGCGACGAGAGCGGCGAGTGGCAGCGGGTCGAGGTCTACGTCCGCGAGCGAACGCACGCCGAGTTCTCGCACGGGTTCTGCCCGACGTGCGCCCACGAGCACTACGGCGACCTCGCCGAAGAGCCGGCCGAGTAGGAGTCAGCAGCCCGGCGCGCGCGTGATGCCGTGCTCGAGCCGCGCGATCTCGGCGAGCTCCTCGGCGAGCTCGAGCACGCGCCGGCTCGCCTCGCGGGCCGCCTGCTGGGCCGCGTCCGTCGTCGCGAGCTGGAGGAGGAGCTTCCGACCGAGCTCGTGGTGGTGGTGCTCGTCCTTCTGGATCGTCTCCTCGTAGAGATACGCCGTCGCGTGGTCGCCCTGTTTCCGGCAGAAGCGCGCGAAGGCGTCGTTGCGGACGAGAGCGAGCGCCTCGCGCGTGAACTGGCCGGCGGCGACGCGCGCGACGGTCCCCTCGAGGCCGAGGAGGAACGCGAGGAGCGGGCTCTTTCCCTTGGCGAGCGGATCGAGCGCGCGCGTGTCCACGCCGAGCTCGAGGAGCCGCTCCTGGATCAGCCGATAGTGCTTCGCCTCGTCACCGGCCTGCCGTGCGAGGGCGAGCTTCACGTCCACTTCCGGCGTCGTCGGGAGCCACGCGGCGGCGCACTCCGTCGCTTCGAGCTCGTTCTTGAGGGCGAGGAGGAGAAGCTGCTCCACGCGGAGCGCGTCGTCATCGCTCTCCGACGACGACGTCGCGGCGATGCGATCGAGGGCAGCACGGTTCTGGGCTTCGAGCTCGGTCACGAAGGCTTCCGGCGTCAGCGGCATGGCGTTGGGACGATAGCGGAAGCCGCGCGACCGTCGAGCCGCGCCCCGATCAACGGGTCTTCGGCGTCGGCGCCGTGACGCCGCCGGCACCGAGGGCCTTCAGCCCCTGCATCATCGCGGCGATGTCGATCTGCTGGTAGTCCGGCGGCACGACGAGCTGCGCGTCGTCGATCTGCTTCTTCTCGATCTTCGTCGCCTCGACCTTCGTGTCGACCGCACCGGTCGCGTCCATCGACACGATGCGGAGCGGGAACCGGTTCGCGTCCGTGAGCGCCGTCGCGGCCGCCATCTCCGGCGACGACCAGCCGAGGTCGGAGACGTCGACCCAGGTGATGCCCTCGGCCGCGCACACGTCGGCGCGCTTTCCGTCCTGTTGGGTGATGACCCAGATCTCGCACGCGTAGCCGGCCACCGTGTCCTTCTTGCCCGTCTTGTCGATCTTCGGCGGCGCGCCCTTCGCCTTCGCGGCGCCGGGCATCCCGGGCATCCCGGGCATCTGGGGCATCGTCTTCATCTTCTCGAAGTCGAAGACGATCGCGCGCTTGTCGGCGGGGGAGAGCGCCCAGCCCTTCTTCTGCGTCGGATCGATGATGAGCACGGCGCCCTGCGCTGCGCCCATCCCGATCCCGCCGCCGGTCGTCGGGATGCCGCCCTTCGCGTCGATGCGCACCTTCGGTTTCTTGATGCTGAACACCATCGTCGTCGGTGTGGCGTTTCCCTTCGACGTGGCGCTCATCGTGATCTCGCCTTCGAAGTCGCCCGATCCGAACGAGAGGAGGCCGCCGCCGCTCGACGTCGCCGCGCCGCCGTCGGCGTCGCTCCTTCCCGCCATAGACTTCAGCTTGTCGCACCCCGAGAGCGCAACGAGGCACGTGGACGCCGTCACGACGGCACGGAGGACGCGAGAGAGGCTCATGGCGGCGAGTCTAGCTCGCGCGCGTCAGGGCCGGACGGCTTTGAAGTGCGCGGTCACCTTCTCGGGCGGCAGCGCGAAGTCGTAGATCGCGAGCTCGTCGAGCAGGCCCGCGTAGCCGCCGGCCCACATCATCGCGTTGGTGAGGTCGGCCGGGCCGCCGGTCGCGTCCTGGAACGTCTTCAGGAGCTTCTCGTTGTCGTAGTACATCGCGAGCT
The DNA here is from genome assembly GCA_039809485.1 of Polyangiaceae bacterium. Lineage (GTDB taxonomy): Bacteria > Myxococcota_A > Polyangia > Polyangiales > Polyangiaceae > Labilithrix. The sequence continues at coordinate 5,267 of JBDHVE010000065.1, forward strand.
TCGCGCCGTCGAAGGTCACGACGACGTGCGCGGGAGCGGCGAAGGTGCGCGGCGCCTCGCTGTAGCCGACGCGCTGGCCGTTGCTCCACTTCTGCTCGAACTGCACCTCGCCGGTGTCCCAGAAGTAGAGCACCCAGCCGTTGCCGCCCGCACCACGCTTGTTGCCGACGTTCGTGAACTGCTCGTCGAGCTTCGGCAGCGCCCAGACCTCGATCGTGAAGGGCGCCTTGTCGGGGAAGTCGAACAGGTCACCGACCTCGAGATACGTCGCACGGTCGTCGATCTGGAGCGCGGTGCCGGCGACGCCTGCGACGCCGAACTTCGCTGCGCCGCTCACGTTCGCGTTCTTACCGCCGACGATGTCCTTCGCGACGAGCGAGCCCTGGCCGTCGTCGAGCGGCCAGTAGGCGATCGGCTTGTCGGCGAGGACGAGGTCGCGATACGTGACCTTCGCGCCCGCATCGACCTCGCCCGCGTCCTGCGTCTGGTTCGGTGGCGGCGCCGTGTCGCTCGCGTCGACGACGGCCGAGCCCCCATCGGTCACGGGCTGCGGCTCGGGCTCGGACAACCCTCCGAGGTCCACGAAGTACCCGCAGCCCGTCACGAGCGCTGCGCCCAATCCAGCGACGAGCCGGCCCCTCACACGACGAACGTATCAGAGAAGGCATCAGGCATCAGGCTTCAGGCTAGAGGAGGTGGTTGCCTGTAGCCTGTAGCCTTCTTCTCAGCCGTGTCCGCCCTGGACCGCTTCGATGCGCGCGAGGAGCAGCTCGCGGTGCAGCTCGAGGGCGCGCGGCATCGACGGGCCGATCGTCTTGAAGAACTCGCCGTAGGATTCGACTTCCGTCTTCCACTCGTCGAGGTCGATGTGCGTCGCCTCGTCGACCTGCTCGTGCGGGATGTCGAGGCCCGAGAGATCGAGGTCGCCCGCCTTCGGAACCCAGCCGAGCAGCGTCTCCTGACCGCCGACGCGCAGGCGCGCGCGGTCGACGATCCACTTGAGGACGCGCATGTTCTCGCCGAAGCCCGGCCAGAGGAACTTCCCGGCCTTGCTCTTCCGGAACCAGTTGACCATGAACACCTTCGGCGGGTTCGTGATCTGCGACTGCATCGCGAGCCAGTGCTGGAAGTACTCGCCCATGTTGTAACCGCAGAACGGCAGCATCGCCATCGGGTCACGCCGCACGACGCCGACCTTGCCGGTCGCCGCCGCGGTCGTCTCCGAGCCGAGCGTCGCGCCGAAGAAGACGCCGTTCATCCAGTTGAACGCTTGCATGACGAGCGGCACCGTCGTCGCGCGGCGGCCGCCGAAGATGATCGCGCTGATCGGGACGCCCTGCGGGTCGTCGTAGAACTTCGAGAGGCAGGGGTTGTTCCCCGCCGGCGCGGTGAAGCGCGCGTTCGGGTGCGCCGCCTTCTCCGTCGACTTCGGGTTCCAGGGGTTGCCCTTCCAGTCGATGAGCTCGGCGGGGACGGGGCCGTCCTTGCCCTCCCACCAGACGTCGCCGTCCGGCGTGCGCGCCACGTTCGTGAAGATCGTGTCGCGCATGATCGTCTTCATCGCGTTCGCGTTGGACTCGTAGCTCGTGCCCGGCGCGACGCCGAAGTAGCCGAACTCCGGGTTGACGGCGTAGAGGCGGCCGTCCTCCGGGTTCACGCGCATCCAGGCGATGTCGTCGCCGACGGTCCAGATCTTCCAGCCCTTGAAGCGCTTGGGCGGGATCATCATCGCGAAGTTCGTCTTGCCGCAGGCGCTCGGGAAGGCGGCCGCGACGTACGTCATCTCGCCCTCGGGGCTCTCGACGCCGAGGATGAGCATGTGCTCGGCGAGCCAGCCTTCCTTCTTGCCGAGGTAGCTGCCGATGCGGAGCGCGAGGCACTTCTTCCCGAGGAGGACGTTGCCGCCGTAGCCGGAGCCGACGCTCCAGATCGTGTTGTCCTGCGGGAAGTGGCAGATGAAGCGGCGCTCCGGGTTGCAGTCGAGCACCGAGTGGAGGCCACGGTTGAAGTCGTTCGAGTCGCCCAGCATCTTCAGCGCCTGGGCGCCCATCCGCGCCATGATGCGCATGTTGAGGACGACGTAGACGCTGTCGGTGAGCTCGATGCCGACCTTCGACATCCGCGAGCCGACCGGGCCCATGACGTAGGGCACGACGTACATCGTGCGGCCCTTCATCGACCCGTCGAAGAGCTTCCCGAGCTTGGCGTACGCCTCCTTCGGGTCCATCCAGTTGTTCGTCGGGCCGGCCTCGTCCTTCGTCGGGGTGCAGATGAAGGTGAGGTTCTCGACGCGGGCGACGTCGTTCGGGTTCGAGCGGTGGAGGTAGCAGCCCGGGAGCTTGTCCTGGTTCAGCGGCTCGAGGATCTTCTGGTCGACCGCCTCCTTCGTGAGGCGCTCCTTCTCCTCGTCGGAGCCGTCGCACCACACGACCCGGTCGGGCTTCGTGAGGGCGGCCATCTCCTCGACCCACTTGATGAGATGCTTGTTGGAGGTCAGCACCTTCCCGTTCGAATCCGTGATGCTCGACGTCATGGGTCGCTCCTTACCGCAGCTACGGGCCGTCTGCACGTCGATCCGGGCTAGGAAATGCGCGGCACTCACGTGTGCGTGACGCGTAAATCCGTGCGCGCCGCAGGTGCAGCGGCGTGCCCCCGCACCGTCGTCGCCGACGTACGCCCACGGGCGGGACGAGACGACTCGCGCCGCGGTCGTCCAGACGACCGCCGGTCGGCGGGGTGACCAATGGCGGACGCTCGCGCTCTTTCGTCTGCTGCCCTCCTTCGCTCTGCGAAGTCGTCCGCGCACTGCGTCACGGTCCGAGCATCGCTCTTGCTCGGGGACCCCTCCTGGAGGTTCTTCATGCGTTCGATCCTGCTTCCCGTGCTCACGTTTGCGCTCCTCGCCGCCTGTGGAGGTGACGACGCGCAAGTGGGCGACGACACGGCCTACACGAGCGATCCGAACAAGACCGTCGTCGTCGGGGGAACCGGTGCTCCCGCCACCACCGCGCAGCCGAGCCAGGGCTGCGTCACGCTTCCGTCCGGCGAGTGCGTCGACGCGAAATCGTGCGCGGCCGGCGAGCGTCGCGACGTCGTCCTCGACTCGGCCGGCAAGGTCGTCGCGGTCGTCTGCTACCCGGCCGACGCGACGCCCCCCGAGATCAACGCGCCCGGCAACGTCGAGCTCGGCAAGAACGAGAACGGCGGCGTCGTCGCGATCGACGGCGCGGCCGACGGCGTCGACATCGCGGGCAACGTCACGGCGAAGGGCAACAACGTCACCGTCTACGGCAGCGGCCCCGACGTGTCCGTCATCGGCGGCAACGTCGACGCGACCGGCAACAACTTCGCGATGCGCGGGGTCACCGTGAAGGGCGACGTGACGATCGGCGGCGGTAACAACGCGACGATGGTGCTCTGCGTGATCGAGGGCAACCTGACGATCACCGGCAACAACAACGTCGTCGCCGAATGCGCGGTCCACGGCAACATCACGATCAACGGCGTCAACAACGTGCTCGTCAACAACGAGGTCGGCGGCACCATCAGCGTGTCCGACTCGAAGAACCTCGTCTGCGACGGCAACGTGAAGTGGACCGACGCGAACGCGAACAAGCTCGTCGACCCGGGCGAGACGGGCGCGGCGGTGGAGTGCACGCAGAAGAAGTAGACTTCAGACTTCAGTCTCCAGAGGTCCGGCCTCTCTTGCCTCGAGCGGCGTCATTTCGGCGCTTGCGGCTCGAGTGGCCGGCCCTGCTCACGACAAGGTGCTGAAGACGGAAGACTGAAGACCCACGTCGCGAGGGAGACAGGCCCCGCCCGGACGCGAGCGAGCCTCAGATTCGCTGGGCCAGCTCCGACAGCTCTCGCGCCACGTCGCGTTCGGAGCCTTCGCTCCCGTAGCGGAGCGCGGCGTAGCGGCGGATCGCGGAGGCGGCGTCGCCGGCCCAGGCCTCGCCGCCCTCGGCGATCCGCGTCGCGAAGCGCTCGATCGGCTCGGACGGTTTCCGTTCGAGGCCGGCGCGCGCGAGCGAGGCCTCGAGCTCGTCGTACGACGCGAGCGCTTCCTGCGCGACCTCCGCGGAGCGCGGCGCGCGCCGGCGGAGCGCGGCGAGCGCGCGGCGCACGGAGAGGTACGCGATCCCGAGCGCGACGAACCCGAGGCCGAGCGTCACCGGGTCGGCGCGCACGACCGCCGCCCAGAAGCGGTCGATCTCCGTCCCGAGCGCATCCCAGACGTGCTCGGTCCAGGTCGGACGTGGCTTGCCCGCGAGCTCGGCAGGCGGCGTCGGATCCACCGCCGTCCAGTGGCCGTCGAGCCAGACCTCGACCCACGCGTGCGCGTTGCGCTCGCGGACGACGCTGACGCCGGTGAGCGGGTTCGTCTCCGACACGCGATAGCCGGTCACGACGCGTGCCGGGATCCCCTGCGTCCGCGCGAGGAGCGCAAGGGCCGCCGCGAACATCTCGCAGTGACCTTCCTTGTGCAGCGTGAGGAGGTCGACGACCGGATCGATCCGGTGATTGCGCTTCACCGCGAGCGAGTACCCGAACGACATGAGACGCTTCGCATAGAGCTGCACCGTCTCGCGGGCAGGGAGGTCGACGTGCCCTTCGAGCCACTCGAGCGCGATCGGCGCGAGCTGCTGCCGGAGCGACGCGGGCATGTCGAGGTCCTGGTCTCCCGGCGGCGGCGCCGCGAGGCCCGGCTCGCAGCTCCAGCCGCTCGCGCGCGCATCGCTCTCCGACAGGACGACGAGCTCGGCCGCGAGGTCGTCCTGGCGTGACGGCCGGAGGATGCCGAAGCCGTCGGCGGCCGCGGTCTTCGAGGCCGTCCCGAACCGGCACGTCCCGGGCGGCACGAAGAACCGTGCCTGGCGCCCGCGAGGAAGCCTCGAGCCCCGCGCGATGAGGATCCGCGCGGTCGACGCGGGCGGCATCGTCGCGTCGACCGGCTTCCGCTCCGTGTCGCGCGTCGACGTCCAGACCTCGCCCTCGTAGCGGTCGTAGACGGCGCCTCTCAAGAGCTCGGGCGCGGTGCCCGCGACGTGGAGCACGACGCGACCGCTCGTGAGCATGTTGGTCGTCGAGCCGAGCTTGAGGCGCGACGAGAAGCCGATCCGCTGGTTGTCCTCGATCTGGCCGGTGAAGAAGCGATCGACCTGGGCCTCGACGACGCGCGACGCCGGTGGGAGCGACGCGACGAGGAGCGACGCGACGAGCGCGCCCGACACGATCGCGAGGAGCACGGGCGTGCGCGAACGGACCGGGATCGCGCGATCGAAGAGGCTCTGCGCCTCGCCGGCGCCGCGCTTCCGTGCGAGCGTCTCGGCGACGCGCGGTGCGCGGAGCGTCGCGACGGCCGCCGCGAGGAACGGCGCGGTGAAGACCATGAACGTCGCGTCGTGGCCGACCTGCCCCGCGGCGACCATCGCGCCGGCCGCGAGCGCGACGGAGCCGTGCGCGCGGAGGTCGGGCCTCCGCGGGAACACCGCCGCGAGCATCGACGCGACCGCGCACCCGATCCCGATCCCCTTCGCAGCCGAGGAGAGCTCGGGGATGCTCGTGAGCGACACGGCGCCGAGCGCGAGGAGCGCGACGATCGCGGGAAGGAGCGGGACGAGCCTCCTCACCATGCGAGCGGCTCCCTCGCGCGGACGGCGCGGACGACGTCGTCGTCGACGACGACGGTCGTGCACGCGACGCCGCGGCCCTCGACCTGGCGCGCGAGCGCGTTTTCCTCGGCGCCGCGACCGCGCGCGACGATGACGACGCGCGAGAGGCGATCGAGATACGGCGCGAGGCGGGGGACGAGCTCGTCGGCGCGGAGCGGAGGCGAGCCCTCGACCGCGGCGAGCAGCTCGAGGACCTGCTCGAGGGTGCCGAGGCTCCGGCCGACGGTGAGCTCGTGGACGCGCTCGCCGACGACGAGGACGTCGACGAGCGCCTCGCCGCGGGTGAGGTGCGCGACGATCCCGGCGGCCACCTCGATCGCGGCCTCGAGGGCGTCGGGATCGGCGTCGTCCGTGTCGAGCACGACGCCGACGCGCGTGAAGTACTCCTGCTGGTACTCGCGGACGACGGGCTGCCCCGTGCGGGCCCAGCTCCGGGCGTGGAGGTCGCGGACGGGGTCGCCGGGGCGATAGGGGCGGACGCCGTGGAGGTCCATCGCTTCGCCGCTCTTCGACGCGAGCGCGACGCCGCCGGGCTGGTGTCGCATCGTCGTCGGCATCGAGAGGCGCGTGACCTGCGCGACGCGCGGCACGACGTGCACCTTCACGCGATCGGTCCACCGGCGCGGCCCCACCGAGAGGCCGAGCGGTACGACGCCTCCGGCGCTGAACGCTTCGAGCGCGTGCATCCCGCGTGCGGTGAAGCGCGCGCGGAGGGCGACGGTGCCGCGGCCTCCCGCTTCGAGGACGAGCTCGCGTGGCGTCCCGTCGAGCCATGCTCCGTCCCAGGTGAGGAACGGGCCGCGGACGCGGATCGGCGGAGGCGGCGGCGCGCTCGGGTCGAGATGAGCGCAGGTGACCTCGAACGTGATCGGCTCGCCGACCGTGACGTGCCTCGGCGCGACGACGCTCGCGTCGACGTCTTCGATCTTCGTCCACCGCGCGGCGACGAGCGACCCGAACACGAGCCCGGCGCCGAGCGAGAAGAGGATGTAGACGGTGGCGCCGTGCACGTCGGCGCCGAAGGCGCCGAGCACCAGCACGACGACGAGGAACGTGCGTCCTTCCTCGGTGAGGGCGCCCCAGACGTACGTGACGATCGGCATCGCCACGCGCGCGAGGCCGCTCTGCCGCCAGCGGTCGCGCTCCTCGGCCGTCTTCGGGATGAGGACGTGGTTCAGCCGCGCGAAGTCGATCCGACGAGGCGTGCGTCCGGGGCGAGCGGTGCGCGTCGTCATCGCGAGTCAGAGCGGCACGGGGACCTGATCGATCAGGCCCTCGACGACCTTCTGCGCGCGCGTGCCCGCATAGCGCGCCTGCGTCGTGAGCTGCACGCGATGGGCGAGGACCGGCTCGGCGAGCGCCTGGACGTCCTCCGGGCTCACGTAGCTGCGGCCGACGAGGAGCGCGCGCGCCTGCGCGGCGCGGAAGAAGGCGAGCGTTCCGCGCGGGCTGATCCCGAGCTCGAGCTCCGGCGCGGTGCGCGTGCGCCGGACGATGTCGAGCATGTAGCGCGCGACGGGCTCCTTCACCTCGATCGCGCGCACTTCCTCCTGGAGCCGGACGACGGTCGCGCCGTCGCAGACGGGCTCGACCTTCGCGAGCGGGTCCTCGCGCCGGCGCGCGAGGACCATCGCGAGCTCCGCGTCGGCGGACGGGTAGCCGACGCCGATCCGGAGGAGGAAGCGATCGAGCTGCGCTTCCGGAAGTGGATACGTACCCTGGTAGTCGGAAGGGTTCTGCGTCGCGAGGACGAGGAAGGGCGAGGGGAGGGGACGCGTCACGCCGTCGACCGTCACCTGGCCTTCGTTCATCGCCTCGAGCAGCGCCGACTGGGTGCGGGGCGAGGCGCGGTTGATCTCGTCGCCGAGGAGGACGTTCGTGAAGATCGGCCCCTTCTGGAACGAGAAGGTCCCCTCGCGCGGCGAGAGGACCTGCGAGCCGAGGATGTCGGACGGGAGGAGGTCGGGCGTGAACTGCACGCGCGCAAAGGCGACGTCGAGAGCGCGCGCGAGCGCCTTCGCGAGCGTCGTCTTGCCGACGCCGGGGACGTCTTCCATGAGGACGTGACCCGAGCCGAGGAGCCCGACCAGGAGGAGGTCCGTGACCTCGTCCTTGCCCGAGAGGACGGCGCGCAGCGCGCGCTGGAGGCGGTCGATGATCGCTCGGGTCGTGCTCTCCACGCGGCGTCCCTAAGGTCTCCTGCCACGAGCATACAGGGGTTTAGGGCGCCCGCGGCACGGAACCTCGCGAAGAATCGAATGGCGGTCCGACGCGTTCCGTCCAAAAATGGAAGGTGTCAATCGTGAAGACGAGCTCTGGACAGGCCTCTGCGCTCGCGCTCCTCGTCGCCGTTCTCGGCGCCGCGGCGGCAGCGTGCTCCTCGGCGAGCGCGGCCACCAGCGTGCCCGCGCGTCCCGTCACGGCAGCGCCTCCGCCGAAGGACGACGGCAAATCGGCCCAGGGCGGTGACGGCGGCGACTCGCATGCCGCCGCGCTCGAACAGCTCAAGAGCGCGGCGCTCGGCGCGCGCCCCGACAAGCAGAACAGCGTGACGGTTCCGCTCCCCGACGCGGCGAACTGGACGCGCGTGCGCTTCCTCACGGTGAAGAGCCTCGTCGGGTTCCGCTACGGGAAGGCGCATCACGCCGTCGTCGCGGCGTTCGTCACGCACGTGCCGGACAACAGCACGCAGGGCGCCTGCACGAAGAGCTTCGAGGAGTGGGCGAAGCCGTACGTCGAAGCGTTCGAGGTCGAGCTCAAGCACGACGCGCCGGCCGCGTTCCCGTGGTCCGCGCCGCTCGCGCCTCCTGCTCCTCCCGCGGCTCCGAAGCCGGTGAAGCAGGTCGCGATCGTCGAAGTCGATCCTCTGATGGCGAAGACGGCGACCGTCCTCGCCCGCGACACCTATGCCGGCGCCTGGGCGGCGTACCCGGTCTGGGAGAACGCGTGCCTCGTCGTCGGCGCCGCGATCCCTTCACGTGGCGAGGACGACCGCGCGCGCGCCGTCCGCGACCGCTTCGTGAGCGAAGTGCTTCCGAAGGTGAAGGTCGTGGCGACGTCGGAGCCGAAGGAACGCTTCTGAGGGCGACTCACTCCAGAACCGCGATGACCGGCGCGTGGTCCGAAGGCACTGCTCCGCTCGTCGCGCCCTTCTTCCGATAGTCGCGGTCGACGTAGACGTCGCGGAGGCGCGCGGCGACCGGCTTCGAGGCGAAGAGCAGATCGAGGCGCATGCCCTGGTTCTTGTGGAACGCGCCTGCGCGGTAGTCCCACCACGAGTAGCCGATCGTCTCGGGGTATTTCGCGCGGTAGAGGTCGACGAGGCCGGCGGCGCGGATGCGGTCGATCAAGGCGCGCTCTTCGTCGGTGTGGAAGATGTGCCCCTTGAAGCGGACGCCGCCGTAAGAGTCGAGGTCGGTCCAGCACACGTTGAAGTCGCCGCCGACGACGAGGGGCGCGTCCTTGTCCGCGCGCGCTTCGAGATGACTCGCGAGCGCGTCGAGCCAGCCGAGCTTCATCTGGTAGTCGGGATGCGCGACGCTCTTGCCGTTCGGGATGTAGACGCTCGCGACCTCGAGCCCGGCGACCTTCGCGACGACGAATCGCGCGCCGCACTCGGCCTGGCCGGGGAGCTCGCGCATGACGAGCTCGGGGCGCTCCTTCGCGATCACGGCGACCCCGTTCCAGCTCTGCTGCCCGGAGAGGACGGCGTGGTAGCCGGAGGCGCGGAGCTCGAGGTGCGGGAACTCCGCTTCCGGGATCTTGAGCTCTTGCAGGCAGGCGACGTCGGGCTGCCGCTCCGCGAGCCATTCGGCGAGGCGCTGCGAGCGCGCGCGGATCCCGTTCACGTTCCAGGTGGCGACGATCACGCTGCCTTCCGTAGTACCTCCGGGTTCGCGTGTCACGAGGGGCTCACACGGGGTATCCTGACGGTGGATGCAGCTCGTACGCTTCGTGGTCGGATTCGCGATGGCCCTCGGCGTGGCGTTCGGATGCTCGTCGTCGGACGACTCTCCTCCCATCGGCTCGATCGGCGGCGGCAGCTCCTCGAGCGGGGACGGCGGCTCGCGCCCGACCGAGGCCGGCACGCTCCAGACCGACGCCGAGGTCGTCCGGACGTCGATCGCGAACGGCAGCTTCGAGCAGGAGACCGGCACGGGCTGCGGCGCGACCTGGAACATCGAGAAGGGAAACGGCGTCCGGATCTCGGTCGCGCGGACGGGCAAGTTCGCGTGCCGTGTCTGCAACGGCACCGACACGAAGACGCTCTTCGGGGTGATGACGAACCTCGGGATCGCCCCGCGCCAGGGCACGTGGACGTTCCGCGCGTTCGCGCGCGTCGAGCCCGAGGCGAGCGGCGTCCTCGCGACCCAGGGCGGCATCTCTGCGACGGCGCAGACGCCGAGCGGCCCGGTCCAGGATCAGAAGCTCGTCGCGCTCACGTCGAGCTGGCAGGAGATCGCGTTCGACCTCGCGATCCCCGCGGGCGCGACGTCGCTCGAAGTGCGCGTCTTCGGCGAAGGCGATCCTGGCGCCTGCGTCGATCTCGACGACGTGACCGTCACAAGTCCGTGAGGCTCGCCATCCGCGGGCCCGGCGCTCCGCTCGCGATGCGTCGCCCGTGCTCGTCGAGGCAGCGGACGGCGTCCTCCATCGTCGTCGCCTTCACGAGCGCCGAGCGCGCCGGCTCGTCGAAGACCGAACGCGCGAGCGCGGCGAGGACGCGGACCTCGCGCTCGAACGACTTCGGCGGGAGGAGGAGAAGGAACACGATCCGTGCGTTGTGCCCGTCGGGCGCGTCGAAGTCGATCCCGTCGTGCGAGAGGCCGAGCGCGACGACGGGGCGGTTCAAGCCCTCGACCGAAGCGTGGGGAATCGCGACCTCGTCGCCGAGGCCCGTCGGCGCGACGAGCTCGCGCTCGAGCACCGAGATCAGCGCCGGCTCGACGAGGTCGCCGAGGACGGGGCGGAGCGCGTGGCCGAGCTCCTCGATCGCCCGTGCGCTGGTCGAGGCCTGGAGCGCGGGGATGAACGCGCCGGCGCGGACGAGCGCGGCGGCGTCCTCGAGGCGACCGGAGCTCGTCGGACCGCCGGAGGATCGGAGCGGCACGTAGAGGAGCCGCTTCATCATCGGACCGCCGAGGAGCGAGGTCCCGACCGCCATCACGACGAGCGCGACGAAGAGCCGGTCGTCGATGAGGCCCGCGTCGCGCGCGAGGAGGGCGAGGATGATCCCCATCGCGCCGCGCGCATTGAGGCCGAAGCCGACCGCGAGCGACTCGCGGATCGAGAGGCCGGTCACCTTCGCGCCCACCGTGCACCCGAGGAGCTTCGCCATGCAGGCGACGAGGAAGACGGCGAGGCAGAGCACGAAGTCGACGTTCGCGACGAAGTCCACCCGCAGCGTCACCGACGCGAAGAAGACGGGCGCGAACACGTTCATCACGAACTGGTGGATGATGTTTCGTGTGCGCTCGCGGAGGCGCGGGGAGTCGCCGATCGTGACGCCGACGATGAACCCGCCGAGGACGGCGTGGATCCCGATCGCTTGCGTCGCCGTCGCGCCGAGGATCGCGAGGACGATGACGAGCGTGAGGATGCGGTTCGGCGCGACGTCCGCCTGCGCCTCGAGCCGGGCGAGAACGCGGTCGAGGAATTTCCGCCCGACGAGGAGCGCGCCGGCGACGAAGGCGAAGGCGAGCACCAACGTGAAAGCAAGCGGCTTCAGCTCGATCCCCTTGCCGCGCATCGGGCCGAGAAGGATCGAGAACGCGATCCAGCCGATCAGGTCGTCGAGCATCGCGGCCGCCATCACGAGGAGGCCGATGTCGGTCTTGAAGAGGCCGAGGTCGAGGAGTGTCTTCGCGATGACGGGGAGCGCGGAGATCGACAGCGCGACGCCGAGGAACGCGGCGAAGAGCACGCGCCGCTGCGGATCGACGATGTACGCGTCGGGCAGACCGAACCCGAGCACGAGCCCGCCCGCGAGTGGTACGACGATCCCGAGCACCGAGACGAGGAGGGCGGTCCGCCCGCGCCGCTTCACGATCCCGAGGTCGACCTCGAGCCCGGCGACGACGAGGAGGAGCACGACGGCGAGCGTCGTGTAGCCGGCGAGCATCGTGTTCGGCGTGCCGGACGGAAAGAGGTACGCGTGCACCGCCGGCAGCGTGCGACCGAGCACGGTCTGCCCGAGGAGGACGCCGGCGAGGATCTCGCCGATGACGGCGGGCAGGCCGAGTGACCGCGCGAGCTCACCGAGGAGGCGCGCGACGCCGAGGAGCGTCGCGATCGAGAGCAGGAAGACGACGGCCTCGTGCTCGGTCATGGTGCGGTCGGGCCTCGCGGCCCGCTCTCACTGCCGCGCGACGGCCTCGCAGAGCGCCCGCGTGAACTCCTCGGTGCCGGCCGTGCCGCCGAGGTCGCCGGTGCGGATCCCGCGTTCGAAGGTGGCGAGGAGACCGCGTTCGATCTTCTGCGCTGCGACCGTCTCCTTCAGATGGTGGAGCATCATCACGGCGCTCTGGATGAGCGCGGTCGGGTTGGCGATGCCCTTGCCGGCGATGTCGGGCGCGGTTCCGTGGACCGCCTCGAAGACGGCCGCGTCCTTGCCGATGTTCGCGCCGGGCACGATCCCGAGCCCGCCGACGAGACCGGCGCCTAGGTCGCTCAGGATGTCGCCGTAGAGGTTCTCCGTCACGATCACGTCGAGCTTGTTCGCGTTCTTCACCATCTGCATGGCGCACGCATCGACGATCACTTCGAACGGCTCGATCCGCGGGTACTTGAGCGCCACCTTCCGGAAGGACTCGAGGAGGAGCCCGTCCGAGAGCTTCATGATGTTCGCCTTGTGGACGACGGTGACGCGCTTGCGTCCCATCCGATCCGCGTAGTCGAAGGCGTACTCGCAGATGCGGGTGCAGGCGCGCTCGGTGATGAGCTTCAGCGACTGCGCGACGCCCGGCATGATCATGAGCTCGAGGCCCGCGTAGAGGTCCTCGGTGTTCTCGCGGACGATGACGATGTCGGTCCCCTCGAAGCGCGGCTCGATGCCGGGGAGGCTCTTCACCGGTCGCACGTTGGCGTAGAGGTCGAGCGCCTGCCGGAGCGTGACGTTGACGGAGCGGAAGCCCTTTCCGATCGGCGTCCCGATCGGGCCCTTCAGCGCGACCTTGTTGCGGCGGACCGACTCGAGCACTTCGTCGGGGAGCGTCGTCCCGCGCTTCTCCGCGATCGCGGCGCCCGCCTCCTGGACCTCCCACTCGATCTTCACCCCGGTGGCTTCGAGGACGCGGCGGGTCGCGGTCGCGACCTCGGGTCCGATTCCGTCTCCCGGGATGAGCGTGATCGAGTGGGCCATTGCTGCGCGCCAGACTATCTTCCCGGAGCACGCGGTACCAGCACGACCATGCTCCCGACACGTTCGCATCGCATCGAAGGAAACGAGCTCGTGCACCACGTGCTCGAGTGGTCGCACGCGACGGCGTCACCGCGTCTCACGGTCGCGCTGCTGCACGGGTTCATGGATGCGGCGGGCACGTGGGATCTCGTGGCGCCGTCGCTCGCGTCGGCGGGCCATCGCGTGCTGGCGCTCGATCTCCGCGGCTTCGGCGAGGGCGCGCGCGTGCCGCGCGGCGGCTACTACCACTTCGCCGACTACGTCCACGACGTGGCCGACGTCCTCGATGCGCTCGCATCCGGCGAGCCGCTCGCGATCGTGGGGCACTCGATGGGCGGCACCGTCGCGACCCTCTACGCCGGCGCGTTCCCGGAGCGCGTCGCGCGGCTCGCGTGCGTCGAGGGGGTGGGCCCGCCCGACATGGACGCGGACACGGCGCCGGTGCGGATGCGCGCGTGGATCGACGGCGTCCGTCGCGTGCGGGCGCGGGGGCGCGAGCGCGGATCGTTCTCGCGCGCGGAAGCGCTCCGTCGCCTCGGCCTGAACCATCCGGGCGTGCCGCCGGAGGTGCTCGCGTCGCGGCTCGTGCATCTCGTCGAGGAGCGGCCGGAGGAAGGCGAGGACCGCGTCACGTGGCGGAGCGATCCGCTCCACCGAACCACGTCCCCGGTCCCGTTCTTCGCGCGCGTGTTCGAGGCGTTCGCGCGGAAGGTGACGTGCCCGGTGCTGTTCGTGTCGGGCGGGCCGACGGGGTTCCATCCGCCGGACGAAGCCGAGCGGCTCGCGGCGTTCGCGTCGGTCGAGCAGGTGGAGATCGCGGACGCGGGGCATATGGTGCACTGGACCCGTCCGGAGGTGCTCGCGGAGCATCTCGTGCGGTTCCTGGGGTAGGCCGGCTCGGCTTGGGCTGGGTCAGGCCCGCTCGACGATCACGCCAAGCGAGTACGCCGCGAGCGCGCGGAGATCGCCGAGGTCGCTCGTGAGGACGACACCGTCCGGCTCGGCCGAGGCGACGACGAGCGCATCGACCGCGGAGCCGCGGCGGGCGGCGAAGCGCAACGCGGCGGCTCGGCGCGCGAGCATCTCGGACACGCGCTCCCCGACGGTGCACGTTCGGAGCAGCCGGTTCACGTTCGCGTCGCGGCCGGCGTGACCGGTCAGGCACTCGACGAGCACCGGAGCGGGCACGAGGGGAGGCCAGAGCTCTTCGCGGCGGAGCGCGGCGAGGAGCGCGCTCGCTCGCTGCGACCGCTCGGCGAGACGGCTCACGCCTCCCGCGTCGAGGACGAAGGCGGGCACGATTCAGCCCGTGCGCCGGGCGGGGCGGTTCCGGGTCATCTTGCGCACGATCGCGTCCGCGCGGGTCTTGTCGGAGCGAGCAGGCTTGCCGACCTCTTGCTCGAGCTCGCGGAGGTACTCGTCGAGCCGGGCGATCTGCTCACGGCGCTGCAGCTCGGCGCGCACCGCGTCCTGCAGGAGCTCCGACGGCGACAGCCCGGACCGCTTGACCTCGCGGTGCAGCTCGTCGGGGAGGTAGACCTGGATGCGCGGCATACGCCTAGTATACACACACCGCGGAAGCTGCGCGAATGCGTGGGCGGGGAGCCGGGCTTGCTCACACCTGGCTGACGCGGCGAACTGCGGCAGCGACGACTTGCGGTCGTGCCTGCTTCGGGAGCGGCGAGTATGATGGCGGTATGACAGTCGCGAAAGTTGCGGTCACCGTGCCGGAGGAGACCCTCCGCGCCGTCGAGAAACGTCGTCGCTTCCTCGGCATGTCGCGTAGCGCCGTGGTCTCCGCCGCGCTCGAGTCGTGGCTGGCGGACCAGGCGATGACGGCCGAGGAGCGGCGGTACGTGGTCGCGTACATGAAGCAGCCGGAGACCGTGGAGGAGGTTCGAGAGACGACCGCGATCGGCAGCGCGGCGATGGCGGGGTGGGATTGCTGGACCGACACTCCGACGCACGCCCCCGCGGCGAAGCGCCCTGCCACGAAGCGAACTGCGGGACGAACCAAGCGATCGAAGGCAAAGCGCTGATGCGACGCGGCGAGATCTGGTGGGCAGCCTTGCCGAGCCCGGCAGGGCGGAGTCCCGTCGTCCTCGTCTCGCGCAACCTCGCCTACAAAGTACGATCGAAGGTGTCCGTGATCGAGGTGACGACCCGGGAGCGCGGGCTCGAGACCGAAGTCCCGCTCGGGGCTCGCGAGGGTCTACCGAGGACATGCTGGGGCAACGCAGACAACATCGCGACGGTCGACAAGACCTGGCTCGTGGACCGGATCGGCGCACTCGGTCGCGAGAAGATGCGCAGGCTCGACCGCGCGCTCGCGCTGGCGCTCGGACTCGAGGGTTGAGGGGTCACCGACCGGCGGTCGGTTTCGCCATCGGCGCGAGCGGAGCGCCGTTCGCATAGCCGCCCAGCACCGCGCGGACTTGGTGCTCGCGGAGGATGTACGTCCAGTCGTCCTGCTCGACCTGGCCGTCGAGCAGCATCCCGAGATGGAGATGCGGGACGCCGTTGCCGATCCCCGAGACGCCGAGGCGCTCCCCCGCTTCGACGTGGCGCCGCTCGGCACGGGGGATGCCCTCGGCTTGCTCGAACGCGAGCGACGCGAGATGCGTGTACCAGACGTGCGTGACGCGCCGGCCGTCGAACGCGATCGGCGCGTCGAGCTCGATCCGCACCGAGTACGGCGTGTCCCTACCGCGGGTCCAGTGCGTGTGCCCCTTCTCCGCGTAGTCGAGGGTGCCCGACGCGATCGCGAACACCGGGAGGTGGTCGCCGCCGATGTCGAGCCCCGTGTCACCCGCGTAGCCCGCCATCCGCCCGCCCGGCATCGGCGAGCGGAGCGCGGCGTTCTTCAGGGGAGGGGAGAGCGGCCCCGGATCGGGCTTCGGCGGCGGGGCCGGCAGCGACGCCACCGCGCTCGGCGCCGGCGCCTCACGCTCGAGCGTCCGCCGCGGCGCCACTGCGAAGATCGTGGCAGCGGGCGACGGTGGCTGCTCCCCGAGCGGACGCGACGTCGGCCCCCGGGCCGTGCACGCCGTGAGGACCAAGACCGAGAGCCCGAGGAAGAGGCCACACATCGCCCGCGCCACGGAGAGACGTCGCGTGAGCAAGGCGAAGCGTGACCGGGTTTCTCGTCGGGGGTAGATGTCCGAAGAGAAGAGCGAGAGAACAGGAAACAGGGAACAGGCAACCGGCAACCGGGAATGGGCCTCCGTTGCCGGTTCCCTGTTTCCTGTTTCCTGTTTCTTCTCTCGCTGCCGCGGAGGTGCACGAGCCGCGACCCGAGGACAGCAGCGCTACGGCCCGCGGTAGCCCTTCACCACATCCGTGAGCCGCCCGTCCTCGCCGTCCTCGAGGAGGCCGACCGCGAGCACGTTCAGGCGATCCGGCTGCGCGACCATCTCCGCGAGCGCGCGCACCTGCTCGCGGGTCACCGCGGAGTTCGCCGCGAGCCGGCCCTCGGGCGTCTCGAAGCGGTCGAACAAGAGACCGCCCGCGTAGAACCCGGCGAGGTCCTCCGGCGAGTCGAACACGCCCTGGACCTCCCACGCGTTCCGCCGGCGCGCCTTCGCGAGCTCCTCCTCGGTCGGCCCGTCCTTCGCGAGCTCGCGCATCAGGTCGAGGATCTCGCGCGTGACGATCGAGGTCCGCGTGTGCTGGCAGCCCGCGGCGAAGTCGAGGACGCCGTCGTCCTCGTAGCCGTCGTAGGTCGCGCTGACGTCGTAGCAGAGGCCTTTGTCGTCGCAGACGCGGTGGTAGAGGCGGGTCGACATCCCGTCGTCGAGGATCCGCATCAGCATGTCCATCGCGGGGCGATGGCCGGTGTTCTCGCCGACGCCGCGGTAGCAGACGCGGAGCTCGGTCTGGCTCGACACGTTCTCGACGATCCGCGCGCGCGGCTTCTTCTGGGTGTGGACGGGCGACGGTGACGTGATCGGCGTACCCGCCGGGAGCTTGCCGAAGGCGGCCTCCGCGAGCGCGAACGCCTCGTCGAAGTCGACCTTGCCGCTGAAGGCGAGCACGCTCGACGCGGCGGTGTAGTGCTTCGCGTGGTGGTCGCGGAGCATCGGCAGATCGAACGAGCGGACGCGCTTCTCGTCGCCGGTGATCGTGTAGCCGAGCGGATGCGACGGGTAGATCAGCTCGCGCGAGAGGTTGTCGGCGTCGATCTGGCGGCCCTCGTCGTCGAGGTCCTCGAGGATCTCCTCGCAGACGATCTCTTTCTCGATCTCGATGTCCGCGAACGTCGGATCGCGGAGCACTTCGCCGAAGAGGAGCGTCGCCTCACGGAGCGACTCGCTCGGGAGCGTCACCGAGAACACGCCGAAGTCGGCCTGCGTCGCGGCGTAGAGGTAACCGCCGAGGCTCTCGAACGCGAGGTTCACGTCGTGCGCGTGCGGGAGCCGCGACGTGCCGCGATAGAGCATGTGCTCGAGGAAGTGCGAGAGCCCGTTCGTGGGCGGGCTCTCGAACCGCGACCCCACCTTCACGTAGAGCGCGACGTGCGAGCGATGGAGCTGAGGCTGCGGCGAGACGACGACGCGCAGCCCGTTCGCGAGCATGGCAGCCCGGAACGGCCGCTCGTTCGGAGCGGCAGCGAGCTGCCACGTCATCGGCTCACTCCTCTTCTTCGTCCATCGGCGACTGCGGAGCGCCGCCGTCACCGACCTTCTCGAGACCGAACGTGTTCTTCTCGTCGATCTTGATCTCGTCCTTCGCCGCCTCGCGGAGACGACGCACGTAGAACGCGAGCGCTTCGGCCTGCTTCTCGTGGAGCATGCCTTCCATGTAGACGTCGCGCTCCTTGTCGAAGTCGGCGCGCGTCGCGGGCTTCAGCTCCTTCAGCGCGGCGACGAGGAAGCCGTCGTCGGTGCGGATCGGCGCGTTCACGTCGCCCGGCTTCGCCTTGAACGCGAACTCGACGACCTGCTGCGCCGGCGGACCGCTCACGCCGGGGATCGGGTCGCCGCCCTCGTTGAAGCCGCTCGACGTGAGGAACTGCGGGCGCTCCGGATCGGTCTCCGCGGTGTAGGTCGGAGCGGCGGGCGCTGCGCCGGCGTCGGCCGACGCGCTCGCGCCGGCGTCACCCTTCGCGTCGACCTTGGCAGGCTTCGGCGGCGCGGGCTTCGTGATGCCGTACTGGGCGATCGCGGCCTTCACCGCTTCTTCGCCGCTCTTGCCGGCCTTGATGTCGGCTTCGATCTTCGAGGCCATCGCCTTCGTGAGGTCGAGCGACTTCGTCTCCTTGTAGGCCTTCGCGAGGTCCTCCGGCGTCGCCGGGTCACGCTTGATGATGTGCCAGCCGAAGTCCGTCTCGGTGAGCTCCTGCGCGAGCTCGCCGGGCTTCAGCGAGTTGACGGTCTTCTTGAACGGCTCGACGAACCGCTCGACCATCTCGCCGCCGTACTGGCCGCCGTTGTCCTTGCTGCCCGGGTCCTCGGAGAACTCCTTCGCGAGCTTCGCGAAGTCCTCGCCCTTCTTCACGCGGTCGAGGATCTCGGTTGCCTTCTTCTTCGCGGCTTCCTTCTCCTCGGGCTTCTCCGCCTTGATCAGGATGTGGCGGACGGGGACGATCACCTTCGCGAGGTTCGCCTTGTCCTTCGCCCACGCCTCGACGTCCTTCGGCTCGGCGACGATGCCGTACTTCTCGATCCAGCTCTTGCGGACGACGACGTAGTTCAGGATCGCGGTCGTGCGCTCCTTCACGAAGCGGTCGAACGCCTCGTCCTGCGAGACGCGGACGGGCGCGCGGACGAGGTCGCGCATCTTCGCGGCGAGCAGCTCGCGCGACTGCCACTCACGGAACTCGATCGGCGAGCGGCCCGTGAGCTGCTTGACCATGCGCTCGTAGACCTTGAGGTCGAACTGCTTGGTCTTCGGGTCCTTGAAGCCCGCGTTCACGCGGCCGTCGACGATGCCGATCTGCCGCGCGAGGCCGACGTTGTCCGCCGGCGTGCTCGCGACGATGAAGCCGCGGATGATGCTGTCGTTGACCTCGTCCTCGGCGACGGTGAGGCCGAGGCGCTGCGCTTCGGCGACGAGGAGCTCGCGCTCGATCAGGCCCTCGAGGACGATCTTCGACGTGGTCGCCTTGCCCATCCGGCCGGGGCCGCGCGAGAAGATGACGCGGTAGGCCGCGCGATGCGCCTTCGGCTCGATGCAGGAGCCGAGGACGCGCGCAGAGCAGGCCTCGTTGAACGACCCCATCTTCTTGCCCGCGCTCGGGTTGAAGCTGAGCACGAAGACGAGCACCATCGCGACGATGATGGCGCCGTAGACGAGCGAGGTGAGGCCCCTCTGTCGAAATAAGTCGAGCATGTGCGAGGCCTGCCCATACCACAGGGAGGCATCGGGCTACAGGCTTCGATCTCCGCTCAGTGGTGGACGGCTTTTTCCAGCGACAGAGCGTACTTGAGCACGGGCACGGCCTCTTCCAGCGCCCCGACCGTGCGCGCGAGGAAGAGCTCGTAGAACGTGTCGAGCGTCCGGTCCGGATCGACCGGGTCCTTCACCGCGTTCACGTTCGTGGCGTCTTCCGCGAAACCCTCGGCGACGGCCGGCTGCGCGAGGCGGCGGCATCGCTCGAAGAGCGCGCTCTCGTCCTCGTTCGGAAAATCGGTGCGCTGCGCACGGAGCACGATTCGCACGCGGATCCGACCATCGGGCAGGGGCCCGATGCGCACGCCCGAGTCGAGGATCAGGTTCTCGCGGACGCGTTCGGCGAGGACAACCTCCTCGGCCAGGGTCCGGAACACCTCGAACCCGTTCGCGACGAGCGCCTTCTTCAGTTGTTGCGGGGTGGAAGCAGGGGGCGAAGGCACGTTGGGGCAGGTCCGAACGGGGACTGTCCTACATTCTGGCGAAAGGGCCCTGTGCGTCAACTCCGATTCGCTCCTCGGCGTCGAGCGGCGCTGGCGGTTCGCGGAGTTGCGCGCCGGGAGCGTGGCTCTGCTACCATGACCAGGCAGCCGCTTGCGTAGCGGCCGGCTCCGCTCCCCCGAACGAGATGACCAAGCGAAACCCGACTCGGGCGCACGGCTTCAAGCAGGTCCCGAGCGGCGCTCACGCGATGCGTCGAGGCGGCGCCCGCCGCGAGGTGACCGAGCGCGTGTCCCTCAAGACGGAGGAAGGGAACGTCCTCGAGGGCTGGGCCCTCAACGTGAGCCGAGGCGGCCTCCGGGCCATCCTCGAGGACAAGGTCACCCTCGGTCAGAAGTTCGAGGTCACGCTCGGGACCGACGAGGTCCTCAGCCGGACCGCCCGGATCGTCTGGGTGCAGGAGGAGCCGGACGGCGTCATCGTCGGGCTCGAGTTCACGAGCCTCTCCGGGATGCACAAGTCGGTTCCGCCGGGCGCGCCCGACGAGACCGAAGCGCGCGACGGCACGACGGAGGAGTGAGCCTCAGCCGCTGCAGAGCAGCGGCAGCGTGCTCTCCTTGCCGTTCGCGCCGACGAACGTGGCCTGATCGGTGCCGTCGAACCGGATCTCGACGGTCTTCCCGTTGTCGAGGTTGGTCGTCTTGATGACGCCGCCCGCTTCGGGGCATCCGCGCTGGCAACGGCGGTAGTCGGTGACCTCGGTGCGGAGGTTGCGCGAGCGGACCTTGCCCTCCGACGTGCCGGACACCGCGAGGCACCGCTCGCCGACGACCCACTGGAGTGTCTTGTCGGTGGTGCGTGCGAGGTCGCGTCCGCGCGCGGTCTGACCCGCGAGCTGCGCCTTCCACCGCATCGTGCGGGCGACGCCCTCGGCGGTGATCTCCGCGTGCGCCGTCCAGTCGAGGGTCGCGCCGTTCACCTGGAGATCGGTCGCGACGAGGTCGAGGACGAGCGTGGCCTGTGACGCGGCGTACGTCGCCTTCACCTCGCCACGGAGCTTCGCGAGGCCAGCCGGGCCGATGCACCCCGCGAAGGTGTACGTCACCGTCCGCGTGGCGGCGTCGTGGACGACGGTGAGGCAGCCGCGCGGGAAGTAGAGGGCCTTCGTCGCGTCGCCGACGTCGGCGGTGCCGAGGTCGCTCGTCACGAGGTCGCTCGCGGACGCGACCGAAAGCGTGCCGCTCGTCGAGGTCGCGACGAGCGTCGACGTGAGGAGCTGCCCGTTCGTCTCGACGTTGTTCGCGTCGCTCGCGTCCTCCGCCATCGCGAGCGGGTCGTCGACGACGGGCTCGTTCGTGTCCTTCTTCCTGCACGCCGACGAGGCGAGCAAGGACACGACGCCGGCGAGCACGAACATGCGCTTCACACCGCTCCTCGCTGCCGTCATGACCGCCTCCGTCCCCCGCATCTGTGGCTGCAGACAGCATGCCATGGCTCGAGCGCCGTGACCCGCTCCGGACGCGGCTTTTTGCGGCCCGACTGCGGCCAGACCCCTGGACGTCGGGACGTCCACCGGTACGGGAGCGGTTCCCCCCGGCCGCGCCGTGTGCGAAAACCACGGTCGCATGTCGGACAGCTCCACCAGGGCGCGGATCCTCCACTGGTTCGTCCGCGGCGGCGTCGTGACGACGCCGGACGGCGTGGACGTGACGGTGGACGTCGACCCAATCGTCGTGGGCCGGGACGAGGGCGCCCGGATCCGGATCGCCGATGCCGAGGTGAGCGCGCTCCACTGCGAGCTCCGCGCCGTGAACGAGGGGATCCTCGTGAAGGACCTCGGGAGCACGAACGGCACCTTCGCCTCCAGCGTCCGCATCCACGAAGCAGTGATCACGCAGCGCACCGAGCTCGTCGTCGGGCAGAGCAAGCTCGTCGTCACGCCGACCACGTCGAAGCAGCGCGTCGACGTCGGCTTCAGCGACCGCTTCGGCGAGCTCGTCGGATCGTCGCCGCGCATGCGCCGGCTCTTCGGCGTCCTCGAGAAGGTCGCGCGGACGCCGCTCTCGATCCTCGTCCTCGGCGAGACCGGGACGGGGAAGGAGGTCGTCGCGCGGAGCGTGCACCAGGCGAGCGATCGCAAGGACGGCCCCTTCGTCGTCGTCGACTGCGGCTCGATCCCGGCGAGCCTCGCCGAGAGCCTCCTCTTCGGCCACGAGAAGGGCGCGTTCACGGGCGCGACGGAGCGGAAGAAGGGCGCGCTCGCCGAAGCGCACGGCGGCACGCTCTTCCTCGACGAGCTCGGCGAGCTGCCGCTCGATCTCCAGCCGAAGCTGCTCCGCGTGCTCGCCGAGCGGCAGGTGAAGCGCGTCGGCGGCAGCGCGTTCGAGCCGATCGACGTGCGCGTGCTCGCGGCGACGCGCCGTGATCTCGGCGCCGAGATGAACGCGGGCCGCTTCCGGAGCGACCTCTTCTTCCGCATCGCGCAGGTGCGCGTCGAGCTCCCTGCGCTCCGCGAGCGGATCTCGGACCTCCCGCTCCTCGTCGAGGAGGTCTGCAAGCGGGCGGGCAAGCCCGAGGCGTCGACCGTGGTCCTCGACTGGATCGAGAAGCGGCTCGGGTCGCACGACTGGCCCGGCAACGTGCGCGAGCTCGTGAACGTGGTCCAGGTCGCCGCGACGCTCGCCGACACGCCGGAGGCGATCGACGACGTGCTCACCCTCGCGCGCGAGCCGGGCGCCGCTGCACCGAGCGGGGGGGAGGGCCCGGCGACGGCGTTCACCGAAGCGAAGCGCGCCGCCGTCGCCGCGTTCGAGCGTGACTACTTCACGCAGCTCGCGCGCGGCGCGAAGGGGAACGTCAGCGAGATGGCGCGGCAGAGCGGGATGGAGCGCCATCACGTCCGCGCCTACCTCAGGAAGTACGCGATCGAGAAGCCGTGACGCGTCTCCGGTTCGCCGCAGGAATCTTCGTCAGCGCGATGCTGCTCTTCACCGTGCAGCCGATGGCTGCACGCCTGATCGTGCCGCTCCTCGGGGGCGCGCCGGCGGTCTGGATCGTCTGCTCGCTCTGCTTCCAGGCGCTGCTCCTCGCCGGCTACGCGTACGCGCACGTGCTCGGCTCGCGCGTGCGGGTCCGAACCCAGGTCGTCGTCCACCTCGTGCTCGTCGCGCTCGCGCTCCTCGCGCTGCCGATCACGGTCGACGAGCACACGTCCCGCCATCTCGTCGAGACGCACCCGACCCTGGGAGTCATCGTCGTCGTTCTCCGCACCGTCGGCGTCCCCTTCTTCGTCCTCTCGACGACCTCGCCGCTTCTCCAGCGCTGGTTCGCCGAGCACGGCGAGCGCGATCCGTATCATCTGTATGTTGCAAGCAACGCGGGGAGCATCCTCGCGCTGCTCGGGTATCCGTTCGTCGTCGAGCCCCTTCTCGGGACCTCCGCGCAGGCGCGAGCGTTCCAGGTCGGCTATCTCGTCTTCGCCGCGATCCTCGTCGTGTGCGCCGCGGCGGCGGTGAAGCACCGGAAGGCGACGCCGATCGAGGAGACGCCGCCGCCGCCGCCTGTGTCCGAGGCGCCGAAGAGCTCGCTCCTCCTGCCGAGCGCCCGCTGGCAGCAGCGGATCGTCTGGATCGCGCTCGCGTTCGTCCCTTCCAGCCTGCTCCTCGGCGCGACCGAGTACGTGACGACCGACGTCGCGAGCATCCCGCTCCTCTGGCTCCTGCCGCTCGCGCTCTACCTCGTCTCGTTCATCGTCGCGTTCGCGGAGAAGCAGCGCGTGAAGCCGGAGATCGTCGGCCGCGCCGTGGCGCTCCTCGCGCCGATCGTTCTCTTCGCGATCTTCGGCAACATCGACACGCCGGTCGGGGCCGTGACGGCCCTCCACCTCGTCTACCTCTTCGCGGCGGCAGTGCTCTGCCACCAGGCGCTCGCTTCTCTGCGTCCCAGCGTGGCGCGCCTCACCGAGTTCTACCTCCTCCTCTCCGTCGGCGGCGCGCTCGGCGGGCTCTGGAACGGGATCGTCGCGCCGGCGCTGTTCGACGAAACGCGCGAGTATCCGCTCGCCGTGCTGCTCGCCCTCTTCGCGCGCTACTGGGTGACCCCCGCGGAGGAGCGGAAGCAGGTCACGAAGGTCGACGTGGCGCTGATCGTCGTCGCGGCGCTCGTCGGCGCCGTCGTCTTCCGGGTCGTCGTGCCGGAGTCGAGCGGCCTCTGTTTCGCGGTCGCCGGAGCGCTCTTCTTCGTCATGTTCACGCGCTCGCAGCGCCCGCTCGCGTACGCGCTCGCGCTGGTCGTCCTGCACCTCGCGATCGGTGTCCGCGTGCGCGAGCGCACCGCGAGCCTCTGGGCGCAGCGGAGCTTCTTCGGCGTCCTCCGCGTCAACGAGAGCGCGACGCTCCGGACGCTCGCGCACGGACGTACGGTGCACGGCGTGCAGGCGACGGATCCGGCGAAGCGCGCGATCCCGTACGCGTACTACCACCCGGCGGGCCCCTGCGGAGACGTGCTCGGGCCGCTCCCGGCGCTCGACCCCGCTGCGCTGACGATGCCGCCGCGACGCGTCGCCGTGATCGGGCTCGGCGTCGGCGCGCTCTCCGCGTACGCGCGGAAGGGCGACACGTGGACGTTCTTCGACATCAATCCCGACGTCGTCGAGGTCGCGCGGAAGTACTTCACGTTCCTCTCGCAGGCGGAGGAGCGCGCGCGGGTCGAGGTCGAGGTCGGCGACGCGCGCCTCCGCATCGCGGACGGACCCGCCGATCGCTTCGACGTGGTCGTGCTCGACGCGTTCACGTCCGACGCGATCCCGGTCCACCTCCTCACGCGCGAGGCGTTCGCGGTGTACCGGCGTGCGCTCGCGAAGGACGGCGTCCTCCTCGTGCACGTCTCGAACCGCCACCTCGAGCTCGCGCCCGTCCTCGCGGCGATCGCCGAGGACGCGGGCCTCCTCCTCGCGTACCGCGCGGACCTCGCCGCCGAGAGGCGAGGCGAGCTCGAGCGGTCGGAGTCGCAGTGGGCCGTTCTCACCTCGAACGCAGCCGAGAAGGCGCGCCTCGTCGGGCTGAAGACCGGCTGGAAGGACGTGGCGCGGCCGCCGGGGCAGAAGCTCTGGACCGACGACTACGCGAACCTGCTCGCGGCGATGCACTTCTGAGCGCGCTACAGTTCCCGTCATGCCGCTCGCGCTGACGGCGTCGCTCGACCGTACCTGCGTGCGTCCGGAGGGCGGACGCGTGAACCTCGTCGTCGCCGTCTCGGCGACCGGGCAGGGCGCGGCAGCGGACGCGCGGCCGCCGTCCTGGACCGTGCTCGCGCTCGACGTCTCGCACTCGATGGCGGGCGATCCGCTCGCACACGTGGTCCGCTCGGTGGACTTCCTCCTCGAAGGGCTCGGGGCGACCGATCACCTCGGCGTCGTCGCGTTCTCCGACAACGCGACGACGGTCGTGGAGCCGGTCCCGGTCGACGTCGAAGGCAAGCGGCTCGTCCGCTCGCGCGTGTCACGCCTCCGCGCGAACGGCCGCACGAACGTGGAGGAGGGGCTCGAGACGGCGGCGTCGCTCTTGCGGGCCGCTCCGCGCGGCGCGCGGAAGGCGATCGTGCTCCTGTCGGACGGAGCGCCGAACGTCGGCGCGTCGACGGCGGCGGAGCTCCGCGAGGTCGTGCGAAGGCACCGGCCGGAGGTCTCGATCGCCTCGCTCGGCTACGGGCTCGATCACCAGGAGGACGTGCTCTCGGCGGTGGGCGAGGCGGGCGGAGGGGGCTACGAGCTCGTCGCGGATCCGTCGACGGCGAAGCGCTCGTTCGCGCGCGTGCTCGGCGCGCAGGCGGACGTCGTCGCCGCGGGCGTCGAGGTCGTGATCGCGCCGGCTCTCGGCGTCACCGTCGAGCGGCTCGTCTCGGGCGATGCGCTCCGGTTCGGGCGCGAGGGGGTCGTCGTCCCGCTCGCGGATCTCGTCTCCGGCGCGCGCGCGGTGGTCGTCGCCGAGCTGTCGATCGCCGCGCCGGGCGACAAGTTCCTCACGAGCGTGGCGGACGTGTCGGTTCGGTTCCACGAACCGGGTGCGCCGAAGGACGTCGCGCGCGTGGACGAGGCGGTGACGATCGAGGTGTCGCGAGCGACGCCGGCGGTGGTGGCCGGCGCGGCCGCCGACGTGCTCCTCGTGCGTGCGGAGCGCGCGCGCGGCGAAGCGCGTGCGATGGCGGACAAACGGCAGTTCGGCGGCGCGGTCGCGCACCTTCGCGCGTTGATGTCCGAGATCGCGGCCCATCCTTCGTACGAGGCGGGCGACGGCTCGCCGCTCTCGGAGGCGTACGAGCTGCTCCTCGACGAGGCGACGGCGATGGAGCGCCTCCCCGACCCGGAGCAGTGGACGGCGTTCCGGAAGAGCGCGGTCGCGTCGAAGATCGCGGGCGCGGTCCCGAGCGCGCCGCGCTCGCGCGGCGACGCGAGCACGCGGCTGATGGACATGGCGGCCGGCGACGTGCCGGACGCGTGGGTCGAGATCGTCGAAGGGCCTGGGCAGGGGACGCGCTTCCACTTGAAGGCAGAGTGCGTGATCGGCCGCACGGCGAGCGCAGACATCCCGATCGCGAGCGCGTCGGTGTCACGCCGTCACGCCGAGATCTACGCGCTCGAAAGCACGTTCTTCGTCGCGGACCTCGGCTCGACGAACCCGACGCTGATCAACGGCGTGCGGCTCGGGTCGCAGCCGCATGCGCTGCGGGCGGGCGACGTCGTGAAGGTCGGGGAAGTGTCGCTCGCGTTCGGCACGAAGGCGTAGGCACTTCGCTCTGCCTCAGGGCGCGGGGTACCGGATGCACTGCCGCTCCGGCGTGCACTCGGAGCACTCGAGGTAATAGCCAGAGGCCCATCCGCCCGACTGGAACGTCTGGTCGGGGGTGCGGCACATCTCGTACGGCTTCGCCGTCTTCGGAAGGCTCCCGGCCTCTTTCTTGTCGCAGAACGTGCCCGAAGGGACCGTGTAACACTCCTTCTTGCGCCAAGCGTCGAGCGTGACCGCGCCGGTCGCGTCGATGCGCCCCGCGATGTAGTTGTCGTCGCCCTCGCGTGTGCCGCCGAGGATCGTGCCGTCGTCCGCGATGCGACCGGTGACGGCCCAGCCGTCCCAGCCGACGGTCCCGCACGTGATCGTGGACGCCGAGACGCGGATCCCGCAGCTCACGCCTCTGCTGCCGGCACCATAGGAGAGCTGCCAGAGTCCGGAGAACGTGGCTCCCCAGAGGTCGTATCCGGCGAGGGCCGTCTTCCAGGCGGGCGCGCGGACGTTGCAGACCGGACCCGGGACCCCGTCGGTGTCGACGACGTCGCAGCCCATGCCCGTGGTGCACGTCACCGACTCGCAGCTCACCGGCGCGCGTTCGAGCTCGCTCGTCTTGCGCGAGCGCGTGAGGGCCAGGCGCGGGCGGAAACCGTCGCCGAGCGTCACGCGGAAGGTCTTCCGGGCGCCCGAAGCGACCGTGAGCCGGAGCTCGGCGACGGCGCCTCCCTTCTTCACCGTCCAGAGGCCCTGCTCCGTCGCACCGTTCTGGACGAGGACGAACGAGCGATCCTTCCGGAGCCGGAGCGACGTCACCTCGCCGGGACGCGCGCCGGGCGCGGGCGTGTACGCACCGACGTACGACGCCGAGACGTCGACCCACGACGTGTAGGCCTGTTCGTCGGTGGCCTCGTCGTCCTCCTCGGCGACGTCGGTGGTCGCCGCGCAGGCGAAGACGAGAGAGGGGAGCGCAAGGGTGAAGAGCAGGCGGCGGATCATGGACCCCGCGCCCAGCACCGGGCGTACCAAACGAGAGCGGCGTCCTCGTCGTCGTGATTCCCGCGATTCCCGGTGGGGTCGCGCCGGCGTCGTTCTCGAACGGAGAACCGTCGTTTCTCTTCGCGGGAACGGCAAACCTCACAAGTAGGGGTTCTGCCGGAGCTCGGGCGAGGGGCTCGGCCGCGCGCTCGCGCTCGGAGTCGGCTTCGGCGGAGGCGCCGGCTTGCGCGGAGCGACCGTGCGGACCGCGGGGCGCGACCGCGACGGCGCCGAAGCCATGGTCGCGAGTCCAACGTCGCGTGCTCCTCCGTCCACGGGGAGCGCGTCCGCAGCAGCGAGGGGGAGCGGCGGCGGCGAGAGCTCGGTCGCGATCGGCGCCGACGTCGATCGCGGATCGGCCGCGACGCCGCGGGCGGAACGTCCGCGCACACCGAGTACGAGCGCGCTCGCGACGGCGATCCCCAGGATGACGAGCGCTGCTCGTGAGGCGCGTGGACCGCGAGGCGCTCGCGGCGGCGGCGTCGCCGCGAGCGGATGCGTCGTGAGCTCCTCGTCCCCGCGCGCCGCGACGATCGGCGGAGCTTTCGTGAGCGTACCCGCGGCGACGCCCCGTTCGGCGACGGCGGCGAGCGCCGCGCCGAGGAGCGCTGCGCTCGCGAAGCGACGCGACCGGTCGCGCACGATGCACCGGTCGAGCACGGCCTGGAGCTCCGGCGCGTCGACGCCGCGCGACGCGAGCGTCGGGATCTCGGCGCGGAGCACCGCCGAGAACGTCTCCGAAACGGTGCTGCCCGCGAACGGATACGTGCCGGTGACGAGGCGGAACAGGACGACGCCGACGGACCAGATGTCGGTCCGCCCGTCCACGTCTCGCGGGCGATCGAGCTGCTCGGGGGAGATGAACTGCGGTGAGCCGAGCACGCCGTCCGCCGACGTGAGCGTCGGCTGCCCGTTCCACTCCGCCGTCTCGGTGAGCTTCGAGATGCCGAAGTCGAGCACCTTGATCGTCTCGCCACCGCCCGACAGCTTCGTGACGAACAGGTTCGACGGCTTGATGTCGCGATGGACGATGCCGAGCGCATGCGCCTCCGCGAGCGCCTCGCACACGCCGCGGAGCAGCTCCGCTGCGCGGGCGACGGAAATCGGCGTGGTCCCGAGCTGGGCGAGATCTGCTCCCTCGAGCTTCTCCAGCACCAGGTAGGGGCCGTGCTCGACGCTCTCGTCGACGTCATAGACGCGGACGACATGCGGGCTCTTGAGCAGCATCAGCGCACGCGCCTCGCGGACGAGGCGCTCGTTGTCGCTCGCGAGGGCCTGCTTCGACAGCAGCTTGATCGCGCAGCTGACGCCCGTTCGCTCGTCGAGGGCTGCGAGGACGACACCCATCCCGCCCTGACCGATCAAGGACTGGATCCGGTAGCGCCTCTCGAACAGCGAGCCGGCGACGGGCACGTGGGACATCGACTCTTTTCCAGCTTACCGCTGCTCGTGATCTGGGAGATCACTTCGCGCTACCTGATTCGCCCCGCTGGATCCGGGCGACGCCCGCCGCGTGCGAGCGCGCGGCGCGCGCGCGCCCCGTACGTGCAGAAAGCCATGTGTCTCGAAGGGTTGCGGCGCCGCCGGCGTCTCGCGTGAGCAGGGCACGCCGCCTGCTTCGAGAGAGCGCGGAGCCGGCAGCTCGCGGACGGGCCGAGGGGGCCACGCCGCGAGGGCGCACACGTGCGCCCGCCGGATGAAGGAGGACTCCATGTTCCAGAAGAAGTCGCTCGCGTCGCGTGTCGTTCTCGTGCTCCTCGCCCTCGCCGCTGCCGGGCTCGGCACTGCGGGCTGCGCCGCCGAGGCGGACGAAGATCTCTCCGACGACGGCATCGAGGAGTCCGGGAGCGCCATCCTCAACGGGAGCGCCGACGGCACGCACGCGGCCGTCGCCTCGATCCTCTTCGACAAGCTCGCGGTCGCGACGGGGAAGACGTCCACGTCGATCTGTACGGGCACCCTCATCAGCGCCGACGTCGTCCTCACGGCCGCGCACTGCGTCGTCTCGACCCCGGCGGAGAAGATCTCGAACTGGCGCGTCGCGTTCGGTCCGAAGGCGCTCTCCGGCATGCGCGTGCCCGTCGCGAAGGTCACGTCGCATCCGGGCTACGTGCCCGGGACGTTCGACTCTCCGGACGTCGCCGTGATCCTGCTCGCGCAGCCGGTCACGTCGATCGACCCCATCGCCGTCGCGCTCGCCCCGCTGCCGAACCTGGTCGGCAAGAAGGTGATCGAGGTCGGCTTCGGCGTCACCTCGGTGAACCCCGACGGCACGGGGACAGGGGCCGGTGAGCGTCGCTCGACCGTGACCGTCGTCGCCGCGCAGGAGCCCACGCTCCTCCGCGTCGGGGACACGAACGGCGCGCAGGGATCGGGATCTTGCCGCGGTGACTCGGGCGGTCCCACCCTCGCGAGGACGACCGCCGGCGAGATCGTGGTCGGGGTCCACTCGTTCGGCAAGCAGAGCTGCCAGGGCGCGGCGGCGAGCTATCGGACCGACGCGGCGGCTGCCTTCATCCGCGGGGTCCTCGCGCTCTCGAAGGCGAGCGCGCCGACCGGAACGCGCTGCTCGGTGAAGGTCTCGTGCAAGAACGGGAGCTGCATGTGCACGGCCGGGCCGAAGACGGGAACGGCGTGTAGCGGCTCGTCGAGCGCCGGCGCCGCGAGCTGCAGCCAGATCTGCAAGGTGTGCGAGTGACGTAGACGCGTCGTTGCGCGCTCGGCGGAAACCGTGCAACGCTCCGGAGCACAGCGATGTCCGACGAGCTCCCGACGCATCGAACGGAGGGCCCGGCCGACCGCGCGACGGAAACCGCGTTCGGCCTCGTGGTCGTCGAAGGCCCGGACGCGGGAGCCAGCGTCGTCCTCGAGGCCGCCTCCTCGGTACGCGTGCTCGTGGGCACGAGCCCCATGTGCACGCTCCGTCTGAGCGACCGCGCCGTCTCGCGCCGCCACGTGGCCTTCCGTGCCCACGAGGGCGTCCTCGTCGCCACCGATCTCGGCTCCACCAACGGGACGACGATCAACGGCGTCAGCATGCGGGAGGCCGCCCTCCGCGGCGGCGAGTTCGTCGCCGTCGGGTCGACGGTGCTCTCGATCCGGCGCGGCGATGCGCTCCCGAGCGTCGTCGCCGACGCATCCTTCGGTCGTGTGCTCGGGCGGAGCGTCGTCATGCGGCGGCTCTTCCTCCTGCTCCACGACGTAGCGCGCTCGGATCGTGCGGTCCTCCTCGACGGCGAGGCCGGCGTCGGCAAGGAGCTCGTCGCCGAGGAGATCCACGCGCACTCCTCGCGAACGTCGCGCCCCTTCGTCGTCGTCGCGGTACACGCCCTCGACCCCAACGCCGTCGAGGAGCGCCTCTTCGGGGAGGCCGGCCTCCTCTGCGACTCCTCGGGCACGGTCTACATCGACGAGGTGGCGGCGCTGCCGCCTTCGGTGCAGGCGAGGCTCGTCGCCTTCGTCGATCGCCCGGCGCCCGAGCGGCCGCGCCTCGTCCTCGGGACGAAACGCGACCTCGATCGCGACGTCGTGACCGGACGCTTTCGCGAGGACCTCCTCGCGAAGCTCGCGACGTGCCGCGTGGAGGTCCCCGCGCTCCGCGACCGGCCGGGCGACGTGCAGGTGATCGCCGAAGCCGTCTGGGAGGCGCTCGCCGCCGACGATCCGGAGCAGCCGCAGCGCACGCTCCCGCCCGACTTCGTCCCGCGGTTCGAGAGCTATCCGTGGCCCGGGAACGTCCGCGAGCTCGAGCTCGCGGTGACGGCGCGCTACAACCTCGGCGAGATGGGCCGCTGGCGTAGCGGCGCCGGCCTCCGCAGAGGCGAGGACTTCCTCGGAGCGGTCGTCGAACAGGAGCTCCCGCTGTCGGACGCGCGCAAACTCGTCGTCGAGGAGTTCGAGCGCCGCTACGTCGGCTACATGATGGCTCGCCACGGAAACAGCCGTGACGCCGCCGCGGCGAGCGGGGTCGCACTCCGCTATTTCCAGCTGCTCCGCGCTCGCGACCCCCGCTGACGCGGCAAGTGATCCGGCAGATCACCGAGCGCCGCCCTGGGCCCCCTCGATCACGAGGAGACACCACGCTGCGACGCGCAGGACGGGAAGTCCGCAGGATCGTTCGCGCGGGGCCTGGCACCTGCGGTGCAGTCCACGTCTCGGGTCGAACGCGCGCCCTCCGGGGAAGAGGGCGCGCGGTTCGCGATCCAGGAGGAGAGCACCATGTCCAAGCGCGTGTTCGCGATCGTCGCCGTCCTTTCGACCGTTGCGTGCAGCGGGAGTGATCTCGCCGAGAAGGAGACCCTCGAGAGCCTGGTCACGCGCGACCCCGATGCCGCCGTCGGCGGCCGGAGCGACGGCTCGCCGGGATCGCCCGAAGTAGTCCTCGAGGAGGACGGAGGTGGCGGGGCTCCGTCCGCGGACGCGGGAGACGCGGGCGTGCCCGCGCCCGCGCCGGACGCGGGGAGCTCGTGTGGCGCCAGCATCTCGTGCTCGAACGGCTCGTGCACGTGCAGCGCAGGACCGAACAAGGGCATGTCCTGCATCGGCTCGTCGTCGGCGGGCGCATCGAGCTGCGCGGCGCTGTGCTACTTTTGCAGGTGACCGGTCTCGTCGCGAATCCACGCTGATGCCACGCATCGTCTGCCGCGCCGCCGTCCTCGCTCGCGTTCCGCTCCTCGTCGCGATCCTGCTCGCGACGGCGTGCGACGTCATGGGCGAGTTCCGAGAGCGTGCCGATTCGGGCACGCCGATCGGGGACGCCGCCGCGACGGGGGACGCGCGAGTGGGGACGATCGCGCCGGACGGCGCCGCGATCCCGACTACCGACGGACCGACCCTCGCAGGCTGCCCGCTCTTCCCGCCCGATCACGTCTTCAACACGCCGATCGACGCGCTCCCGGCGCATCCGAGCTCCGCGACGTTCATCGCGTCGGTCGGCACGTGGAGGCTCCGGATGAATGTCGGCACCCCGGGCTCCACGTCCGCCGACGAGTACGGCATCCCCTTCAATGTCGTGCGTGGAGCGACGCTCGACTGGCCCGTCGTCCGTTATGCGACGACCGACACGAGCCTCGCGTTCGACCCACGACCGGAGAGCGACTGCGCGGTGTCCGCTGCGCGCGTGCTCGTCTCGCCATGCACGGCAGCAGCGGCGCCGAGCCCGCTCCTCCCGGTGCCGGCCGCGCCTCTCGTGCAAGGTGGCATCGTCACCGACGCGAGCCATCCGTACGAGGACCACAACATGCTGATCCTCGACAGCGACAGCTGTCGGCTCTGGGAGACGTTCCACACGTACCCGCGTGCGGGCGGCGGCTGGGACATCTTCGGATCGGCGTCGTTCGATCTCCGTTCGAACGCCTTGCGCCCTGACGGGTGGAAGTCGGCGGACGCGTCCGGGATGCCGATCCTTCCGCTGCTCGCGCGCGTCGACGAAGCGAGGTCGGGCACGATCCAGCACGCGCTCCGGTTCACGGTCGACGCGGCGAACGTCCGGAACGCGCACGTGTGGCCTGCGCGGCACGGAGGAGGAGACAAGACGTCGACTGCCCTTCCGGCGTTCGGACAGCTCTTCCGGTTGAAGAGCTCGTTCGCGATCCCCGAAACCTTCTCGGTCGAGGCCAAGGCGATCCTGACCGCTCTCTCGCGCTACGGTGCGTACCTCGCCGGAACCGGCACGAAGAACTGGGTGCTCACGGCGGAACCGAGCACCTCGTGGGACCCTTCGACCCTCGAGCAGATCGGGTCCGTGAACGCCGACCAGCTCGAGGCGGTCGACCTCGGCCCGATCCAGTCGCGCCCCGGGTTCTCCCCGGACTCCGCCAGGGTGCCCGCGCCGTGAGAAGCGTGCGGAGGCGTGCGCTCTCGCTCGTGATCGGTGCTGCGTGGCTCGTCGCAGGAGCGAGCGCGTCCGCCGAGGACGCGCTGACGCGAGCCGCGGAGCTGTTCAAGGACGGCGAGCGTGCGTTCCAGAGCGGCGACTTCCCTCGCGCGGCGCGCCTCTTCGAGGAGGCGCAGGTGCTTCGTCCGCACCTGTCGACGGTCTGGAATGCAGCCCGCTCGCGTCATCGTGCCGGCGACGTGGTGCGGGCGGCGAACCTCTACGCGCAGTTCGTCGCGCAGTCCCCGCCGTCGGCAGAACGTCGCGTCGCGGAGGAGGCGCTTGCGAACTTCCGGCCGACGCTCGCGGAGCTCGCCTTCGAGCTCCCCTCGGGCGCGCCGAGCGAAATCGTGGTCGACGGTGAGCCCGTCGTCGGCTCGCGATGGTTCGTGTCTCCCGGCGAGCACGACGTCTCGATGACCTCCGGCGCGCGCGAGCACCGGCGTATCCGTGCGGCCGCGGGAGGGCTGACCACCGTCTCGTTCATGCCCGCGCCGCCGCCCGCTCCACGGGGCGATGCCGACGAAGCGCCTCGCTCGTCCGGTCTCGCTCCGATCTTCGCCGTCGTCGGAGGTGGTTTGACGCTCGCAGTCGGGGGCCTGACGGCTTGGTCCGGCGCCGACACCCTCTCTCGTCGCGACGCGTACGAGGCGAGCCTCTCGCGCGCCGACTACGACGCGGGCAAGAACGCGGAGCAGAGGACGAACATCCTGCTCGTCGGCGCGGCGGGCGCGCTCGTCGTCACGGGCATCGTCGCCCTGCTCACCGACTGGCATGCTCCGCTGCTCGGGGCGCGAGCCAAGACGCCCTGAAGGACGCGAGCGCCGTGAGGCGTGATACCTTCGGCAGCGTGGGCCGCGAGAAGCCGCGCGAGATCTCCGTCGGCAAGACGATCGGCGCGATGCTCGGGCTCGGGCTCGTCCTCGGCTGGGCGTCGATCTTCGCGATCCCTACGCTCGTACGGCTCGGCATCTCGCCCCCGACGGCGAGCCGCGCGCCCTTCGCGGCGTTCGCCCTCGGCAACGTGTGGGGGCTCGCGCTCGCGTTCTCGAACGGCGCTCGTGAGTCGCTCGGCTACCTCGCGGCGCCTTTCCTCCTCGGCGGCGTCTTCTGGTTCTTCGCGGTCCTCCTCGGCGGCGTGCTCGTCGCCGCCGGGCTCCCGCCTCATCTCGCCGACTGGGTGCCGATCGCGGGCTTCTCGATCGGCGCGGGCCTCGGCTGCGCGCCGATCATCGTGTTCGTCGTGGAGCGGGTCGAGCGAGCGAGAGCGAAGTCGACGCGCGGCTAGAACACGCCGCGCACGCCGACGCCCTGCGGGGTCACCCACGCGCTCGCCTTCGTCTTGCGCGCTTCCTCCGGCCAGAAGAAGTACGCCGCCGTCATGCCGGCGGTCACGCCCGCGAGCGCGCCGGTGACGCCGAGCGACACGTACGCGAGGCTGCGCTCGCCCTCGTAGTCGGCGGCGAGGCGCTCTTGCTCGGCGCGATCACGGCTCGCTTCGTAGGCGCTCTTCGACGAGAGCGCGTTCCCGTACGCGACGACCGGCACGATCGCCGACGCGAGCGTCACGCCACCGGCGACGTAGAGCCACGTCGACGCGAACGGCGGCTCGCGATCCTTCGTGGGCGGCGGAGGCGCGACCTCCGGCGCCGGCCGACGCTGCGGAGCAGGTGCGACGACCACGGGCTCCGGCTCCGGCGGCGCGACCTCGACGATTTCACCCTCCGCGACCATGACCTGCCTCTTGGTCGCGCTCGTGCCGGTGCCGAACGTCACCGCATGCGCGCCCGGC
The DNA here is from genome assembly GCA_039809485.1 of Polyangiaceae bacterium. Lineage (GTDB taxonomy): Bacteria > Myxococcota_A > Polyangia > Polyangiales > Polyangiaceae > Labilithrix. Next base: position 40,656 of record JBDHVE010000065.1, read on the forward strand.
GCCACGTAGGCGACGAAGCCCGCGAGCCGGGGCTCGCCGTTGTCGATCTGCACCGCCGTCGGCCGCTCGCCCGCGACGACACGGATTCGGCCACGCGTCGCCGCGAGCTGGCCGAGCCGCTCCTCCGCGTCCTTCTCCTGCTTCTGGACCTGCGCCTCGAGCGTCTCGCCGCGCGCACGCCGCTTGGCGACCTGCGCCAGGTACGTCTCGTAGTGCTCGGCGGCCTTCGTCAGATCCTGCGCCGCGTCGTACGCGCGGGCGAGGTTGAACGAGAGGCGATAGCCCTTCTCGCTGCCGAGCTCGCGATAGATCTGCTCCCACGTGACGATCGCATCGCCGTAGCGGCCCGCGCGGTACTGCTCCATGCCGACCCGGAAGCGATCGCGGAGCATCTCCATCGGGTCCGACGGCGTGGAGACTTCGCCCTGCGGGGCAGCCCACGCAGGAGGCGCCGCGAGGAGGCACGCGAGGAGCGTGACCAAGGCGTTCGCTTCAGAACGGCGTCGGATCCACATCGGCCGGCGGGGGCGGGGAGGGGGGAGGCCGCGGAGCGGAAGGCGGGAGGCGTGCGGAGGAAGGGGACGGGAGATTCGTCGAGGTCGGGCGCGGGTGCGGGTGCGGGTGCGGGGTCGCGTTCGGGGACGCGGACGCGGACGCGGGCGCGGACGCGGTCGGGTTCGCGGTCGGGTTCGGGTTCGGGTTCGGGTTCGGGTTCGCGGACGCCGACGCGTTCGGGGGCGCGCTCGGGGTGGCGGTCGCGTTCGCCGTCGAGGTCGGTCGCAGCGTGGCCCACGCCACCACGGCGGCCGCCGCGAGCCCTAGCGCCGCCAGCGGCACCAGCGGCCCGCGCTTTCGCTCCTCGACCACCTCCGCCGCTGGCGCTCCGTCTCGCGTCGTCTCGCTCGGCAGCACGCTCGCCCGCAGCGCTTCGGCCTGCGCCGGCGCAGCGTCCTCGATCGCCGTCTCCAGCCGCGCACGCTGCTCGCGCGCTTCGTCCGCGAACGCCGTCATCAGCGCGCCGAGCGCCGCCACGTTCCCCTCCCGCGCGCCCGCGATCTCGCGGAGCAGCCGCGCCACCTCGGCGGCATCGGACGGCCGCTCGTCGCGATCCTTCGCCACGAGCTTCGCGTGCAGCGCCGCGAGCGAATCCGGCACGTCGCCCGCCTCCTCGAGGCGCGGCGGGCTCTCGAGCGCGAGCTTCCGGATCACGTCCATGTCCGTGCCGTCGCCCCACATCCGCCGGCCAGCGATCGTCTCGAACAGGAGCGCACCGACGCCGTACAAGTCGCTCCGCCGATCGAGCGGATCGCCCATCGCCTGCTCCGGCGACATGTACGCGGTCTTGCCCTTCACCTCGCCGGTCTTCGTTACGCTCTCGGCCTCGATCTTCGCGATCCCGAAGTCGAGGAGGCGCACGCTGCCGTCGTAGCCGATCATGACGTTCTGCGGAGACACGTCACGATGCACGACCGCGAGCGGCTGCCCGTTCTCGCCCCGGAGCTCGTGCGCGGCGTGGAGCCCCTCGCACACTTCCGCGAGCACGTGCGCGGCGAGTCGCGCCGGCACGTGCTGGCCGCGCTCCTTCGCCGTCGCGAGGACGCGCGACAGCGGCTGCCCCTCGACGTACTCGAGCGCGAGGAACAGCTCCCCGCCGATCTCACCGTAGGCGTGCGCGCGCACGACGTTCGGGTGATCGAGCATCTTTGCGATCTTCGCCTCGCGGAGGAACATCTCCACCCGCCGCGCGTCGCGACGCTCGGGGAGGAGCCGCTTCAGCGCGACGACGCGCTCGTAGTCCTTCGCACCGCCCTTCCGCACCTCGAGCGCGGCCTCGACCGACCCCATCCCGCCACGTCCGAGCACGAACAGCGATCGGTACCGCTCCGCGAGCGGTCGCGCATCGAGCTCCGCGGCTCCGGGAGCCGATGGAGGCGGAACGACCTCGCGCGCAGTCATGCTCGTTCATGGTACCTCATGGACCAGGAAGGCACGGTGTCAGACGTGGTCCCCGCCAGAGCCCCGGTGAGCCGCGCGCGTCGCATCGTCGCGCTCGGGGCCTTGCTCGCGGCGGCCACCTCGCTCGCCCTCGCGTGCCTTCCCGATCTCGGTCCGCTCGCTCCGCTCGAGTCGCCCGACGGCGGGACCGACCTCGGATCGCTCTCGCTCTGCGGCGACGGCGTGATCGCGACGCTCGACGACGGCGGCGACGCCGGCGAGTCGTGCGACCCCGGCGAAGCCGGCGCCGCGGGCTGCACGCTCTGCCGCCTCGCGTGCGACGGCTTCGTCGATCCCAGGACCGATCACTGCTTCTTCGACGCAGGCGCGACCGCGTCCTACGCCGCCGCGATCGGCGCCTGCCAGGAGCAGGGCGCGCACGTCGCGACGTTCGCGAGCGCACGCGAGACCGAGCTCCTCGGCGACGCGTCCACGTGGATCGGCCTCGCGCAGAGCCCGCTCGCCGGCGGCGCTTACCTTCCGTCGCGCGCCGACGAGCCCGGATATCCGTGCCCCGGCTGTTTCGCGCTCCCGGCCGACGACGCGGGCGTCGGCTTCCCGCCGCTGCCCGATGCGGGCACCGGCCAGTGCGTCGCGCAGGTCGCCGGCCGCTGGTACGCGGTCCCGTGCGAGGACGGCGGCGTGCCGTTCACGACGATCTGCGAGCGTGAGCCCGTCGGTCGTCGCGGTCAGGGATGCGGCGGCGCGATCTGCTTCACGCTGCCGGCGACGGCCGGCACGAAGACGTACGTCCTCTTCGCCTCCGGGGAGACGCCGGCCGGCGCGAAGACGACGTGCGAGTCGTATCCCGACGGCCGCCTCGTCCTCCTCGACACGGCGGAGGAGCGCGAGCAGCTCGCGCGCGAGGCGGTGAAGTTCCTCCCGGCCGATGGCCCGCGGCTCGAGTCGACCTTCTGGATCGGGCTCGCGTTCGACGCCGCCTCGGGCACGTGGCGCTGGGACGACGGCAAGCCCGAGGCGGAGCGCCCTGAGGTGTGGGGCCGCGAACAGCCGATCGATCCCGGCGCGGGTCGCGCGTTCCTCCGGATGCGCGACGACGTCGTCGACACGCAGCTCGCGCTCTCGGACGACAAACGCGAAGGAGCGCGCCGGCCTTTCGTCTGCGAGCGCGCTCCTTAGAGATCGACCGTGGCCGAGTCAGCTCACTTGCTGTCCCCTTCCTTCTCCTTCTCGGCGATCTTGTCCTGGAGCTTCTTCACGAGCTTCGAGTAGCCGGCGTTGTCCTTGCCGAGCTCCTTCGTGAACTGACGGTAGTAGCTCGTCGTCATGCTCGAGCCCTCGGTCACGATGTCGATGACCTTGTAACCGTCGCCCTGCGAGCGGATGACGTAGTCGACGCGCCAGGCGTCGCGGTTGTCACCCTTCTTCTTCGCCTCGGTTCGGACCTTGGCGAGGTTGTCGCCCTGCTCCTTCGCGCCCCGATAGGTGACGTCGTAGTCCTTCGTCTTCTTCAGGTTGCGCCGGTAGTTCTTCTCGATGAGCTTCTGGAGGAGGCCCTTGATCTCGTCGCGCTGCGACTGGCCCAGCGAGTCCCAGTGGTTGGTGCACGTCTTCGAGTCGCCGGGCGGGCAGGGATTGCCGAGCGAGCGGCGGGCGAACTCGTCGTAATCGACCATCGCGTCGATGGACTGACGGATCTTGTCGTTCGAGGCGTTCGACTCGACGAGCTTCTTCAGGTTGCCGTGCTCGCGCTCGACGAAGGTCTGCGCGCCCGCCGTGTCCGCCGCGGCCAGCGCCGGAACGGTCGTGCAGGCGAGAGCGAGGGTGAGACCGGCGACGAGCTTACGGATCCGCATATCGATGCCTCTGTTCGGGGAACCCCGCCGGCTCGGCGGAGTGGTTGGGTCACAAGCTTTGGACGGGGCGTCCGCAGTCCTCATTCACCGTTAATGCCAGGAGAAAGGGGCTGCAATTGCTCAGTTTTCAGCAGCCTGTGACCGGCCGTTCTCACGAGCTGTGAACGCGGCCTCGGATGCCCCTTCTCTAGCTGGAGCTTCCGCGCGTGCAAGCCCGACCTCGAACACCGCGCCGCGCTGCTCCTCCGTAGAAGGAGATGCGCTCGAAACGCGAATGGTTGCGCCGTAGCGGGCGTGGTCGTCGATGACGCGCCGGACGACGGCGAGCCCGATCCCGGCGCCCTTGTTCCGCGTCGTGTAGAACGCGTCGAAGATGCGATCGGCGACTTCCGGAGGAATTCCAGGGCCTTCGTCCGCCACGGCGAGGAGCACGCGTTCGTCCCGGATGTCGACGGAGACCGTGACCGTCGTTCCGGCCCCGCTTGCCTGGACCGCGTTGCGGACGAGGTTCCAGACGACCTGGCGCATCTGGGCCGGGTCGCACGTCGCCCAGACGCGGCCGTCGGGACCGACGTAGCGCACGTGCACGTCGCCGGCGCCGCTCCGCTCCGAGCGCGCGGCGAGCGCGACGACGTCGCGCGCGAGGCCGACGACGTCGACCGGCTCGGGCTGGGGGACCCGCGGCTTCGAGAGGTCCATCATGTCGGAGACGAGGTTGTTCAGGCGCGCGGCCTCGCGTTGGATGATGTCGCAGAGCTGCTTGTCCTCGGCCGAGAGGCCCGGCGCTTCGCGGAGCATCTCGATCGAGCCCGAGATGGACCCGAGCGGGTTGCGGATCTCGTGCGCGAGACCGGCGGCGATGCGCCCGAGCATCGCGAAGCGCTCGGCGACGAGCGCTCGCTCGTTCGCGTCGGCGAGCTGGCCGCCGGTCGCACGGAGGCGCTCGGCGAGGTAGCCGGAAAGCAGCGCGACGACGGTGATGCCGAGCGCGTTCAGCGCGAGCGGGTACACCATCTCCGGCCAGGCGACGGCGTAGGCCGCATGGGTCTGGTCGGTCGGCGGCGTGAGCCACCCGAACGCGAACGACGAGCAGAGGAGGAGGAAGGAGAGGATCCCGGAGAGCGCCGCCAGCACCGCGCCGCGCGGGCCGATCAGGATCGCGCCGACGAGACAGGTGAGCCCGTAGAAGGACGTCGCGCCGCTCGTCGCGCCGCCGGACACGTAGACGATCGCCGTCCACGTCAGCTGGTCGAGGACGATCTGCGCGGCGGCGAGCCTTCGGAGGTGCTTCCCGGTCCGGAGGAGCGTCGCGTAGACGGCGGCGAGCGTGAAGCCGCCGCCGATCGTCGCGAAGACGATCGCGCGGCTCTGGTCGTACTGGCCGAGCGCGCCGCGGAGGTAGAAGAACGACGTCGCGGCGAGGAGGACGACGAGGAACGCCAGCCTGAGCCCGATGACCCAGGCCAGGCGATAGGTCAGGCGCTCGTCGTCCTCGGGCCTCTGCGCGGGCACGGCGCGCGTCCCGTCAGTCCGCCTTGATCTTGCCGGCGATGCTGAAGATCGGGAGGTACATCGCGATGAGCACGACGCCGACGGTGCCGCCGATGCCGAC
>JBDHVE010000066.1:0-45968 GCA_039809485.1 Polyangiaceae bacterium
TCAGGAGGGGGTGCGGAAGCACTTGCCGTGCCCACCCTCCGGAACGCCGGAAAACCGGATGGATCCGGGCTGCCGACGAGCGCTTCCCTTGCCCGCTCGCCGCAGCTTCGGTAGAGCCTTGATCCGACCTCGATGGCACAGAAACGCATCCACCTCATCGTGCGAGGCCGCGTCCAGGGCGTGTACTTCCGCGCGGCTGCCCAGCGCGAGGCGCGGCGGCTCGGGATCACGGGCTGGGTCAAGAACCGTCCGGACGGGGGCGTCGAGCTCCTGGCCGAAGGCGACGAGGACGCGGTCAAGGAGCTCGCGAGCTGGGCGAACCACGGCCCTTCCGCCGCGCGCGTCGACAGCGTCGACATCCGCTGGCGGGGCTACACGGGCGAGTTCTACGAATTCCAGATCGTCGAGTGATGGAAGCGCGCTCGGCCGTTCGCGCGTTCACTCCGTCATGAGGCGAGGCCGGGTCGTCGTGTTCGCCGCTCTCCTGCTCGGCGCGGGGACGGCGTCGGCCGAGAGCAAGCCGGTCGCGAGCGCGGCCGCGCCGAGAGCGTTCGACCTCGAGGCGCCGCTCGCGCCTCTCCTCGCGGCGCGCCCCGCGCCGGAGCGCCTCGCCGCGGCGCGCGCCGTCGAGAAGCTCGGTCCCGAAGCGGTCGACGCGATCACGGCGAAGCTCGCCGAGCTGCGGAAGACGCCGGGCGCGCCGGGCGCCGCGGCGATCGAGCAGGCGCGCAAGGCCGCCGGCCGTGAGGGCGACCTCGTGGAGGCGCTCCTCGCGCTCGACACCGAAGCTGGCTCCGCGAAGCTCGATCCGAGCGCCGTCCGCACCGCGCTCGTCTCCGTCGTGCTCGCCCGCGCGCTCGCGAATGCCGGCACGACGGCAGCCGGACGCAGCCTCGTGCGGCTCGCCTCGGACCACAACGGCGCGCTCCGTCCGGAGCTCGCGCGCCTCGTGAAGAAGATGGGCGAGCAGGCGATCCCAGCGCTGATCGAGACGCGCAAGGACTCGGCCGCGGTCCGGACGTGGGCGTATTCGCTCCTCGAAGGGATGGGAAAGCGCATCCCGGCCGACGCGGTGCAGACGAAGGACAACGAGGTCCTCGTCGACGTGCTCCGCGCGTACGCGAAGATCGGCGATCTCGACGCGCTGCCGGTCATCCTCTCGTTCGTGAACGCCGATCGCGCGCAGGTCCGGAACGCGGCGCGCGAGGCCGTCGTCTCCTACGGACCGGAGGCGATCTGGAAGCTCCGCGAGAACTACGCGAACGTCGTCGGCCGACCGGCGCCCGAGGGCGTGACGATCGAGGTCCTCGCACGTGATCTCTTCGCCGCGTACGACCGCCTCCGTCTCCAGGAGGTCTACGGCGTCTTCGAGCTGGGGCTGCGGGCCGAGAGGGACGGCAAGCTCGACGAGGCGATCGCCGCCTTCGACAAGGTCCTCGCGCGTCAGCCGATGCTCGACCGCCGCGCCGAGGCCGCCCCCGCGTACGTCGCGCAGGCGAGGAAGCTCGCCGAGACGGATCCGAATGCCGCGCGGGCGGCGTACGAGAAGGCGCTCCGGCTCGCGCCGGAGAGCTCCTTCGTTCCCCAGATCCGCGCAAACCTCGCCTACCTCGACGGACGCGATCTGCTCGCGCGCGGGATCGTCGACGAAGCGCCGTTCCGCCGCGCCCTCGAGCTCGACCCGGGGCACCAGAAGGCGCGTGAGGAGCTCGTACGGATCGACGAGCAACGGGCGGATCGGGAGCATCGCCTCCGCGCGTTCGCGGGTGGCGGCGTCGTGCTCCTCCTCGGCGTGATCGCGGCGATCCTCTTCGGCGGGTTCCGGACGCGACGCGCGCGCGCGACCTAGAGCGGTCGGCGCGGCCGGCGGCGGAGCGCACCGACGAGGCCGAGCGCACCGAGCATCGCGACGACGCTCTTCGACGCGAGACCACGGCTGGGCACCGCAGCACACGATGCGCCGTCCGCCTTCGTCGTGTCGCCGAGCGGCGTCCCGGGGACGACGGTGCACGCGGGCTCGGACGCCGTGGAGAGACGTCCCGCGGCATCCTCGTAGAGAACGGAGAAGCATGAGGGCTCGCCCGGACGGGTCTCGATCGTCTGGAGCACGGGGACGGTAGGGCGGCCGTCGGCGAGCGCGAGGCGTTCGGTCACGAGCGCGGACGAGTTCTCGATCCGCTTCGGCCCCCCGAGGTAGAAGGCACCGAGCGGTCCGATCTTCGGGTGGATGAGCTCGAGCGTGAACTCCGCGCGCGCGCGGCCGTCCGGCATGAGGCGCGCGCTCGCATACTGCGCGTTCAGGACACGCAGCGACGGCTTCGCGTCGGCGTCGGGCGGAGACAGGGCCGTGCCGGTCGTGAACGCGATGACCGATGCGCCACGCTCCGTCTCGAGGACGGCGACGTACGAGGAGGCCGGATCGAGCGGCTTGGCCGGCTTGAAAGTCGCCCAGCTCGCGTCCGCGCTCCACCCGTAGACGTCGATGCCGTCGACCGGATCGCCGCGCTTCCAGAGCGAGATCGTCGCACGGCTCGAGCCGCAGGCCTCGTAAGCGACGAGGATCCGAGCATCGAGCGGCACGTCCCGCTGGTCCGGCTGGGGCGCAGAACCACGAAAGGCGAAGAGCTCACACGTCTTCGCCGGGGCCTCCGCCGCGAGAGCGGGCGACGGCACCGCAGACACGAGGCTCGCGCCCATTGCACAAACGACGAAGGCACGTGCGCGCATGCAGCCCATTGAGCATGACACATGCCGTAGAGGCGGCCCGCGCAATCGATCGCCCAAAATTACGATGAGGGCGGACCTCCGGAGAGGTGCCGCCCTCACTCACGCAGACGTGTCGGGTCGGTTCAGCCGGCCGCGGCAGCAGCCTTTGCCGGCTTCGCCTTCTTCGCCTTGACCGGCTTCTCCGCCTCGCCGCCTTCGGTCGCAGCCGGGCCGTCGACGAGCTCGATGAGGGAGAGCGGCGCATTGTCACCACGGCGGAGGCCCACCTTGATGATGCGCGTGTAGCCACCCGGGCGGTTCTTGAAGCGCACCGCGAGATCGAGGAGGAGCTTCTCGACGAGATCGACCTTCTTCGTCTCGCCGCCCTTCTCGACGCGCGTGCCGAAGCGCGGGAGGTACGCGAGGAGCTGGCGCTTCGTCGCGAGGCGCTTCGCCTTGTCCGCGGCCGAGAGCTTGTCCTGCGCGGTGTAGGCGACCTCACCGAGGCGGCGCGCCTTGGTGATGAGCTTCTCCGCCACGCGACGGAGCTCCTTCGCCTTCGCGTCCGTCGTCTCGACGCGCTCGTGCAGGACGAGGTTGGCGGCCATGTTGCGGAACATGGCGCGACGGCTGGTGCTGTTGCGGTCGAACTTACGACCGGCGTTCTGATGCCTCATGGTTCGTCTTCTTTCTTCGGAGGCCCGCCGCGCGCCGTGTCAGGTACGCGCGAGCGGGAACACGGGGACGGGGCGCGTGCTGCGCGCCCCGTCTATTCGTGACTCAGTTCACTCACTTCGTTCGTGGACTTCACTGCACTCCGTCCAGCAAGCTGGACTCCGTGCAGTTCAGTTCTGCGCCTGCTGGGCCTTCCAGCGCTCGAGCATCTGGGGCCAGTTGTCGATCTTCATGCCGAGGGAGAGCCCCATGTTCGCAAGGATTTCCTTGATCTCCTTGAGGCTCTTGCGGCCGAAGTTCTTCGTCTTGAGCATGTCCTGCTCCGTGCGCTGAACGAGCTCGCCGATGAGCGTGATGTTCGCGTTCTGGAGGCAGTTCGCCGAGCGCACGGAGAGCTCGAGCTCGTCGACGGAGCGGAAGAGGTTCTCGTTGAGCGGCTCGTCCTCGGGCGTGCCCTGGACGTAGCTCGTCTCCTCGGTCTCCTCGAAGTTGATGAAGATCGTGAGCTGCTCCTTCAGGATCTTCGCCGCGTACGCGACGGCGTCCTGGGGCTTCACGCTGCCGTTCGTCCAGACCTCGAGCGCGAGCTTGTCGTAGTCGGTGACCTGACCGACGCGCGCGTTGGTGACCGTGTAGTTCACCTTGCGGATCGGCGAGAAGAGCGCGTCGATCGGGATCGTGCCGATCGACATCGTCGGGGTCTTGTTCTTCTCGGCGGGGACGTAGCCACGGCCCACGTTCACCGTCAGCTCCATCTGGAGCGGACCCTTCTTGTCGAGGGTCGCGATGAGGTGGTCGGGGTTCAGGACCTGGAGGCCGTCGACGAGCTGGATGTCCTTCGCGTAGACGGGGCCAGGGCCCTCCTTGTCGATGCGAACGGTGTACGTCTTCGCCGTCGCGGCCTTGAGGACGATTTCCTTCAGGTTGAGGATGATGTCCGTCACGTCCTCGACGACGTCGCTCACCGTCGTGAACTCGTGGAGCGCGCCCTCGACCTTCACGGCCGTGATGGCGGCGCCCTGGAGCGACGAGAGGAGCACGCGGCGGAGGGAGTTGCCGAGCGTGATGCCGTAGCCGCGCTCGAGCGGCTCGCACGAGAAGCGACCGTAGAAGTCGGTCAGCGAATCCTGCTCGATCTGGATGCCACGCGGACGGATGAGGTCACGCCAGTTACGCGTCACGATGTTGCTCATGCTCGGCTCCTTCTCTCTTCTTCAGGATCCCCACGAAGACGTCGGGACCCTTGTGTTCACGCGGCGATCCCGTGGGACCTCTGAAACCCGCTTCGCGGGTCCCACCGTCGCCTGCCCGTGTCGTTGCTCGTAGCCAGTGTCTCGGGAGCCCGAGGGGCGGAGCCCCTCGGAACCTGGAATCGTCGGGAGCTCGAGGGCGGAGCCCTCGAACATCGCGCGTCAGCGCGAGTAGTATTCGACGACCAGCTGCTCGCGGATCGGCGGCTCGTTGAGCTCCTCGCGGACGGGGAAGCCCTTGAACGTGCCGGCGAAGTTGTTCTTGTCGAGGTCGAGCCACGACAGCTGCGGACGGCGCTCGACCTGCGCGAGCGCGGCCGCGACGTACTTGATGCCCCGGCTCTTCTCACGAACCTCGATCTTGTCGCCGGCCTTGAGCAGGTACGACGGGATGTCGACGCGCTTGCCGTTGACGAGGATGTGGCCGTGCTTCACGAGCTGGCGGCCCTCGTTACGCGACGAGGCGAAGCCGAGGCGGTGCACGACGTTGTCGAGGCGGCTCTCGATGAGGCCGAGCATCTGCTCGCCCGTACGGCCCTTACGGCGCGTCGCATCGAAGTAGTAGTCGCGGAACTGGCGCTCGAGGACGCCGTAGATGCGGCGGGTCTTCTGCTTCTCGCGCAGACGAACCGCGTACTCCGTCAGCTTCACGCGGCCCTGGCCGTGCTGGCCGGGCGGGTACGGACGACGGGTGACCGAGCACTTGTCCGTGTAGCAACGCTCGCCCTTCAGGAAGAGCTTCATGCCTTCACGGCGGCAGAGCTTGCAGACGGGACCGATGTAACGCGCCATTTCGCTTCCTCTTGCTGGGCCCGCAAACCGGAGCCCGAGTTCGACCGGTTTACACCGGGGCTCAGTCGCCTGAGGTCCCGGCTTCATCCCGGCTTGCCCTTCCCACGGAAAATCCGGGGGGTACGGGCGGGGGAAGCGCTTTTTAGACGAACCGCGGCAAAATGCAAGCCCGGAGCCGTGCGCGGCCGGCCGCCTTCAGCGCAGGGCGCGAGCGACGGCGCCGAGGAGGATCTGGACGGCGAACCCGATCCCGGCGCCGCGCTTCGTCTGGTGCCCCTTCGCGAGAGCGTAGACGAGGAGCGCGCCGATGCAGCCGCCGAAGAACCCCGCGCAGAAGCCGAGACCGAAGCTGCCCTGCACCGCAGGCCTCGGCGCCGTCCCCATCAGGTAAGGCTGAGGATGGACCGGCGGCCGATCGTGGCCGTAGCCACCCGGGGGCGCGGCGCCGAAGCCGCCGGCAGGCGGGAGGCCGAATCCACCGTATCCACCAGGGGGCGGTCCACCGCCGGAGCCGTCGTTCGACATCGCGCTCGCGTGCCTCCTCGAAGACAAGGGTAGGTCCGATGCGAGCGCGACGGAAGCCGCGCGCTATGCGGGGAGCGCGACGCCTCGGTCTTCGCTCGGCGCGGACGACGGCGACTCGCAGGTCGGAAGCGACATCACGAAGCGCGCGCCCCCACCCTCGCGCGTGTCGATCGTCACCTCGCCGCCGAACAGCTCCGCGGCGAGGGCGACGACGGCGAGCCCGAGCCCCGTTCCGCCCCCGAGCTCCTTCGTCGTGAAGAACGGGTCGAAGACGCGCGCGCGGTGCTCGGGCGCGACGCCCGGTCCGGAATCGGCGACTTCGAGGAGGAGCCGCCCGTCCTGCACGTCGACCGTGAGGTCGACGCGCGCCCGCGGGGGGCTCGCCTCCGCGGCGTTCGTGAGGAGGTTCACGATCGCGCGCTCGAGGAGCGTGTGCTCCGCCGAGACGCGCACGGCGCGCGCGCGTGGCGCGACGTCGATCCGGAGGGTGAGCCCCTTCTCGCTCGTGATGCGCTCGAGCGTCGGTGCGAGGACCTCGACGAGGGCCGCGACATCGAGCGCCGCGCGGACCACGTCCCGGTCGCGCGCGAGATCGGTGAGCTGACGCGTGAGGCGATTCGCACGATCCGCCTCTTCGAGCGCGGCGTCGAGGAGCTCGGAACGCTTCGTCTCGTCGCGTTCGCGGCGCGCGAGTGACACGGACGTGTAGATGACCTGGAGCGCGTTCCGGAAATCGTGGGCGACGCCTGCGCTCATCTGCGCGACGACCTCGCGCCGGCGTGCGCGCGAGAGCTGCTGCTCGCGGATGCGGACGTCCTTCTCGGCGCGGAGCCGGCGCGCCTGCTCGAAGAGCGCGGACAGCATGTCGGCGACGGCGGCGGCGAACGCGCGCTCGTGCGGGAGCCACCGCCGCGGCGCGCCGGCCTGCTCGTGGCAGACGACCCCGACGACGTGACCGCCGACGAACAGCGCCGCGTCGAGCAGCGCATGGACGTCGAAGGGGACGAGATACGGCTCGACGAGCTCGGCGCAGCGTGCGTCGGTGCGCGCGTCGTCGGCAGCGAGGATGCGCGTCGCGCCGATCGCCGCCGCGTAGCGCGGCCAGGCATCGAGCGGCAGGTGCGGAGGGCGAACGGGGATCTTCTCGTCGTGGCGGAACTCGGCGGAGAGGACGAGACGGCGCTCGAGCGGATCGAGGAGCCACACGCCGACGTGCGTGACGCCGAGCGTGGTACCGCTGATCTCCACCGCGCGCTGCAACGCGACGGCGAGGCCACTGTCGTCGTCGAGCGCGAGCTGCGCGATCGCGAGGTGTGCGAGCTCGAGCTTCTCGTCGGGGTCGTTTCCGGCCACGGTACGGACCCTAGCGCGTTGACGGTGGTCCTCGCCATCGCTCTCGCACCTGCTTCAGTGCAGAAGCCCTGCCCACCTCGGGTCGCCCTCGAAGAGCCACGGGAGCTCGGCGCCGATCGACCGGAAGACCGGATCGTCGAACCAGTGTCCACGGAGGCCCACGTCGGTGACGTGCACCTCGACGCCGGAGGGAGGGCCAGCCACGCGAAGGTCAGCCGCGAGCTTGCGACAGACGAGGCTCGCGCAGCACACGACCACGCGGCGTACGCCTTCGCGCGCGAACGAGCGGGCCATCCCGCGCGCGTCGACGCCGCCGTACCCACCCTCGACGAGGACGACCCGGTCGAACACAGGACCGCCCGCGTCGCCGGCGCCCTTCGCGACCACCGACATGACCTCGCCCGCGAGCGTCGCGCCTTGCGACCACGCTCCATAGGTGGCCGGGCCTTCGGCGACGTACGGCCCGAACCTCGCGCGGAGCGCCGCGACGGCGCGCGCAGACTCCTTCGCGATCTGCGCGCCGGAGCCCCAGACGAGCGTGCCCTCCCAGCGCGTGTCCTTCGTCCCGCGCGGGCAGACGACCCACGCCGCGCCGCCCGTCGTCGCGCGCCACTCGGAGCAGGACCAGTCGGCGTGATCGCCGGCGCCGTGGACCCCGACGACGACGGGCCGCGGAGACGTCGCGCCGAGCGGGACGGCGACGTATGCGAAACCGCCTCCTCCGAGCTCGATCGTCGTCGTCCAAGGGAGGCCGCCGAGCGGCGCGAGGCCGGCTTGCAGCGCCGCGTCCACGGCGCCCGACGGCGCCGGAGCCGGAGCGCGCGAGTCGTGATGTACGACCGGCTCGCCACGGGTGCACCCCGACGCCGAGACCAGTGCAACGACGAGCGCTCTCCACGACATGGCGGTCCTCACGAGATTCGCATCGCCGACGCCGGCCGAGCGTGACGATTTTTTTCCGTGAAGGTTTTTCCGGGGAGGCCCTCCAAGACCGGCAAGGAGCTCGAGAACATGCTGAACGACGTGATTTCGTGGGTCCGTCTGCTGCCCGCCGCCGGCTGCGTGGGGATCGGCACCGGTGCGGCGGTCGTGTGGCATCGCCGTGCGCGGACGCGATGGACGACGCTCGCGGTCGGCGCAGCGGTCTGGCTCGGGTCCGTCGCATCGAAGGTCGGGTGGGCACTGCCGACGAACGACCTCGTCCGGCGTCACCTGCCCGCGCCGGCGTACTGGATCTACATCGGCCTCCTCACCGGCGTCTTCGAGGTCGGCGCGACGCTCGCCGTCGTCCGCGCGACGCGGCTCCGGCGTGCCGACCACCGCGAAGCGCTCACGTTCGGCGTGGGCTTCGGCGCGATCGAGGCCGTGCTCGTCGGGCTGGCCGGTCTTGTCCGGACCGGACCGGTCACGCTCGTCACGGCGGTCGCGCCGCCGCTCGAGCGCGCGACCGCCCTCGTCTTCCACGTCGTCACGTGCGCGCTCGTCGTGCACGGCTTCCGCGTGGGACGGCCGTGGCGGTGGTTCGCGCTCGCGTTCGGGTACAAGTCCGCCGTCGACGCGGTCGCGACCTGGGCGCTCCTCGCCGGCGGCGTCGGACACGACGACGCGAAGCTCGCCGCGTTCGAGCTCTCGCTCGCGGCGTTCGCGATCGCGTCCGTGTGGGCGCTCGGCTCGATCCTCGGACGCACGAGCCCGCTCCCGCTTCCGGCCGTCCCGGAGTCGACGTAGTGGGTACCAGGATGTCCTCGTGCGACGCGTTCGAGGCCGCGATCGAGCAGCGGCTCCACGGCGAGCTGCCGGAGGACGGAGCACGCGTCCTCGCCGACCATCTCGTCGGCTGCGCGAGCTGCCGCGCGTACGAGGCGAATGCGCGCGCGCTCGATGCCGGTCTCGCCGACCGCGCCCGCGAAGCGCATGCGGCCGTCGACTGGACGCGGATCGAGGCCGGCATCCGCCGGAGGCTGCGGGCGCGGCTCTGGAAGCTCGCGGTCGGCGTCGCGATCGGTGTCTTCGCCGTCGTCCTCGCGACGTGGGGCTTCGGTGCTCCGGGCGGGACCTTCGGCGTCGAGGTCGGCGCGCTCGTCTCCGCGATCGTGCTCACGCGTGTGGTCGTCGTCGTGCGCGAGGTCCGGAGCGTGTCGTCCCTCGCCGCCGGCGACGAGCTCCTCGCGCGCCACGCCGAGCTGCTCGCGAAGCAGGTGCGCTCGATCCGCCGGCTCCGCTGGGTGGCGCTCGCCGTCGTCGCGGTGCTCGCCGTCCTCGCCGTCTGGGCGACCGAGCGTCGTCAGACGGTGACGTACGTGACGCTCGCCTGCGTCGTCGCGGCGACGTGGGCGCACGCGCTCCTCGTCACCTATCCGCAGGCGCGGCGCGAGCTCGCGGAGCTCGCGCCCGACGAGTGATGGCCTTCCCTTCCCTCTCCCCCGACGTCGAGGCGCGCATCCTCGCCGACGCGCGCGAGGGCGGCACACGCCAGAACGCGGCGGTCGCCGACGTGTTCCGCGCGTTCCGCGAGCCGGTGCTCGGCCTCTGCGTCCACCTCACCGGTCGTCGTGCCGACGCGGAGGACGTGGTCCAAGAGGTCTTCCTCGCCGTCCACCGCGCGCTTCCGCGCTTCCGCGGCGAGTCGCGGCTCTCGACCTGGATCTACCGGATCGCGATCCGCGCGTCGCTCGAGCACCGAGCTCGCCGTCGCGCGATCGAGCCGCTCGATCCCGACGTGCCCGCGCCGAGCGGAGAAGACGCGATCGTCGCGCGCGATCGCGCGCGCAAGCTCGTGCTCGCGCTGGACCGCCTCTCCGTCGAGCACCGCACCGTGCTGTCGCTCTTCGCGGTCGACGGCCTCTCGCACAAGGAGATCGCCGAGATCCTCGGCGTGCCCG
This sequence comes from Polyangiaceae bacterium, assembly GCA_039809485.1. GTDB lineage: Bacteria > Myxococcota_A > Polyangia > Polyangiales > Polyangiaceae > Labilithrix. The sequence goes on from JBDHVE010000066.1 coordinate 10,184, forward strand.
AGGGCACTGTCTGGTCACGGCTCGCGAACGCGCGGAAGCGGCTCACCGCGGAGCTCGGCTGACCGTACAAAACGCGAGAGCGCCGCCCTCCGAAGAGAGAGCAGCGCTCGTACGTACGTCGCGGCGGCGCTTCGCCACCGCTGTGTCGGTCCTCAGACGCGGCGGCGCTTCGGCGGCCGGCAGCCGTTGTGCGGGACCGGCGTGACGTCACGGATCAGCGTGACCTTGAAGCCCGCCGTCTGGAGCGCGCGGAGCGCGCTCTCGCGGCCGGCGCCGGGGCCCTTCACGAAGATCGCGATGGAGCGCATGCCGTGCTCCATGGCCTTGCGGCCGGCTTCTTCGGCCGCGAGCTGCGCCGCGAACGGCGTGCTCTTGCGCGAGCCCTTGAAGCCACGCGAGCCGGCGCTCGACCAGGACACGGTGTTGCCGTTGATGTCCGTGATCGTGACGACGGTGTTGTTGAACGTCGACTGGATGTGGGCGATGCCCGTCGCGACGTTCTTCTTGACCTTCTTCTTGCCCGCCTTGCCCTTCGCGGCGGCGGCTCCACCCTGCGCGGGCGACTGCTTCGTGCTGGCCATGACTTGCTCCGAAATCTTCTAAGCGGCTAGAGAGAGCCGGCGTTCAGCCAGGCTTGCGGGACGCGCCGGCGCGCGAGAGGACGCCCTTGCGCGGGCCCTTGCGGGTGCGCGCGTTCGTGTGCGTGCGCTGCCCGTTGACGGGGAGGCCCTTGCGGTGACGGAGGCCGCGGTAGCAGCCGAGGTCCATCAGGCGCTTGATGTTCATCTGCACCTCGCGGCGCAGGTCGCCTTCCACGCGGTACTCGGTCTCGAGCAACTCGCGGATGCGCTTGATGTCACCCTCGGTGAGCTCCTCGGTCTTGCGGTCCTCGGGGATGTTCGCCTTCCGGCAGATCTCCTTCGCGAGGGTCCGGCCGATGCCGTAGAGGTACGGCAACGCGTACGCGATGTGCTTGTGGCGGGGGAGGTCGACGCCTGCGATACGAGCCATGACGTGTGTTCCTTATCAGCCCTGGCGCTGCTTGTGGCGCGGGTTCTCACAGATGATGCGGACGACGCCCTTGCGCCGGACCACCTTGCACTTGTCGCAAATCTTCTTCACGGACGGACGGACCTTCATGACCTGCTCCCGAAACTCTCTTCAAGCTCACTTGTGGCGGTAGGTGATTCGACCGCGGCTTGGATCGTAAGGACTGACCTCGACGGTGACGCGGTCACCGGGGAGGATGCGGATGTAGAACTGCCGCATCCTTCCGCTGATCGTCGCGAGGACGATCAGCCCGTTGTCGCACTTCACGCGGAACATCGCGTTCGGCAGCGCCTCTTGCACGACGCCATCGAACTCGAGCTTGTCGCCCTTCGGCTCTTTCCGCTCACGACGTTCACTCATCCAACACGCCTTCTTTCCACCCTCACCACTGCAGCAGTACTTCTCTCGTTCACTTGGCAGCTTCGAGAGCTGCGAGAACCCGACGCGTTACCTCGTCGACCTCTCCGACCCCATCGATCCGCCGGAGGAGCCCCGCCTTCTCGTAGAAGGGCAGGAGATCCGCCGTCATCTTCTCGTACGTCTCGATGCGGTTCCGGACGACTTCTTCGTGGTCGTCCGCCCGATGCTCCAACTCGGCATCCGGGGGCGGAGGCTTATACTTCAAGTGATAAATCTGTCCAGTGCGTTTGTCGGTCCGCCGCAGGGTGGCGCGCTCGATGAGGAGCGCGCGGTCGACCTGGAGCGCGACCACGACGTTCAGCTTCTCCCCTCGGCCGGCGAGGAGCTTGTCGAGCGCCTCCGCCTGCGGGACGGTGCGCGGGAAGCCGTCGAGGAGGAAGCCGCTCTTCGCGTCCTCGAGGTCGGTGCGCTGCCGGATGAGGTCGATCACCACCTCGTCGGGGACGAGACCGCCGGACGCCATCTTCTGGACGAGGTCCTGCGGGAGCTTCCCCGAGGCCTTCGCCTCGCGGAGCATGTCCCCGGTGGAGATCTGCGGGATCTTCCACTTCTCGCAGATGATCTTCGCCTGGGTGCCCTTTCCTGCGCCCGGCGGTCCGACGAAGACGAGCCTCATGTCGCCAAGTCCCTTCTTCCGCGAACGCGCGTCGCGCGACCGCCCCCGCCCGAAAGGCCCTCGTAGTTGCGCGTGATGAGGTGCGCCTCGATCTGCGCGACGGTGTCGAGGGCGACGCCGACGACGATCATGATCGAGGTCCCGCTCCGCTTGAACGGAACGTGGAGATAGTCGCTGATGATGTCCGGGAGGATGCACACGGCCGCGACGTAGAAGGCGCCGCCGAGCGTGATCCGCGTGAGGACCTTGTCGATGTACTCGGCAGTCTGCTTGCCCTGCCGGATCGACGGGATGAACGCTTGCTGCTTCTTAAGGTTGTCTGCGACGTCGACGGCCTGGAACGTGACGGCCGTGTAGAAGAAGCAGAAGAAGATGATCAGCGTGACGTAGACGAGGTTGTAGAGCCACTCGCCGCGCTCCATGCTCGCCTGGAGCTGCGCCATGCCCGGGATCTTGAACGAAGCCAGGGTGGCGGGGAACGCGAGGAGCGACGAGGCGAAGATCGGCGGGATCGTCCCGCTCGTGTTCACCTTCAGCGGCAGGTGCGCGGTCTGCCCGCCGTAGATGCGGCGGCCGACGGTTCGACGCGCGTAGTAGATCGGGATCCGACGCTGCGCGCGCTCGAAGAACGCGATCATCGCGACGGCCGCGACGATGACGACGAGGACGCCGAACAGGTTCAGCGGCTGGATCGATCCCTTGTGCGTCTGGAAGTAGCCGAAGACGCCGCTCGGGATGTCGGTGACGATGCCCGCGAAGATGAGGAGCGAGATCCCGTTCCCGATGCCTCGCTCGGTGATCTGCTCGCCGACCCACATGATGAAGGCGGTGCCGGTCGTGAGCGTGACCATCGCCATGAGGCGGAAGCCCCAGCCGGCGTGGGTCACGACGTCGCCCGTCGCACCGCCTGCGAAGTCGGCGTTGTTCAGACCCTCGAGCGACATCGCGATGCCGAAGCTCTGGAAGCCCGACAGGAGGATCGTCCCGTAACGCGTGTACTGGTTGATCTTGCGCTGGCCCTGCTCGCCCTCTTTGCGGAGCTCGTCGAGCGGCTTCCACACCATCGTGAGGAGCTGCAGGACGATGCTCGCGCTGACGTACGGCATGATGCCGAGCGCGAAGATCGACAGGTTCGAGAGCGCGCCGCCGGAGAACTGATTGAAGAAGCCGAGGATGCCCCCCTGCTTGTTCACGACCGCGCGCATGACGTTGCGGTCCACGCCCGGGATCGTGACGAACGCCCCGATGCGATAGACCGCGAGCATCCCGAGCGTGAAGAGCACCCTGCGCCGGAGCTCCGGCACCTTGCCGATGTTCGCGAAACCGGCGAGGACGCTCATCGGGTCACCAACGCCTCACTCACCCGCCTGAGCCTGGACGAGAAGCGCCTTGCCGCCGGCCTTGGCGATCTTCTCCTGGGCCGACTTGGAGAACGAGTGGGCGGTGACGGTGACGGCCTTCGTGAGGTCGCCCTTGCCGAGGACCTTGATCCGGTCGCACGCGCCCTTGACGATGCCGGCCGCGCGGAGCGCCGCCTCGTCGACCTTCGCACCGGCCGCGAACGACTCGAGCTGGCTGACGTTCACTTCCGCGACCTTCGCCGCGAACTTGTTCGTGAAGCCACGCTTCGGGAGACGACGCGCGAGCGGGGTCTGGCCGCCTTCGAAGCCACGCTTCACGCCGCGGCTGCGGCGAGCGTACTGGCCCTTCTGACCACGGCCGGCCGTCTTGCCGAGGCCCGAGCCGACGCCGCGGCCCTTGCGAAGCTTCTTCTCGGTTGCGCCCGCGGGCTTCGCGAGCTTGGAGAGCGTGTCAGCCATTGTCGACCTCTTCGACCGTCACGAGGTGGAGCACACGCTTGATGGCGCCACGGAACGACGGGGTGTTGTTGACGACGACGACCTTGCCGATGCGACCGAGCCCGAGCCCCTTCAGGTTCTCGCGCTGGCGGTGATCGACGCCGATCGTGCTGCGGATCTGCTTGACGCGGAGCTTGGCCTTCACGACTGCGCCTCCGGCTGGGCCTTCTTCGCCTTCTTCACGGTCTGGTTAGCAAGCACGTCGGCCGTTTGCTTCCGGCGCTTGCCCGCCACCATGTCGACGCTCTTCAGCTGACGGAGCGCCTGGATCGTCGCGCGGACCACGTTGTGCGGGTTCGCGCTGCCGATGCACTTCGTCAGGATGTCGTGGATGCCGGCCGACTCGACGACGGCGCGGACCGCGCCGCCGGCGATGACGCCCGTTCCCTGCGACGCGGGGCGGAGGAACACCCGGCCTGCGCCGAAGTGACCGTGCGCCTCGTGCGGGATCGTGACGCCGTCGAGGGGGACCTTGAACAGGTTCTTGCGAGCCTGATCGTTGCCCTTCCGGATCGCTTCCGGAACCTCGTTGGCCTTGCCGAGCCCGACACCCACGTGACCGCTCTCGTCACCGACGACCACGAGGGCCGCGAACGAGAAGCGACGGCCGCCCTTGACGACCTTCGCAACGCGGTTGATGTGGATGATGCGCTCCTTGAGCTTGTCCTCGTCGATCTGTTCGATAGCCATGACTAGACGTCCTTCTCAGAACTCGAGGCCAGCTTCGCGGGCGCCGTCGGCGAGAGCCTTGATGCGACCGTGGTACATGTAGCCGTTACGGTCGAAGACGACCTTGGTGATGCCCTTGGCCTTGAGCTGGGCAGCGATCGCCTTGCCGACGAGGGTGGCCGCGTCCTTCTTCGCCGCGTCGCCCGCCGGACCCTTGAGGTCCTTGGAGAGCGTCGAGACGTGCGCGAGCGTCTTGCCTTCGGTGTCGTCGATCACCTGGGCGTAGATGTGCTTGAGGCTGCGGAACACGGTGAGACGCGGACGCTCGGCCGTTCCGGAGACGTTCGTACGGATGCGGAGCTTGCGGCGCTCGCGCCCCTGGAGCTGCGAACCCATGACTACTTACCACCCTTCGCGGCCTTGCCGGCCTTCTCACGGACCTTCTCGCCCTGGTAGCGAACGCCCTTGCCGCCGTACGGCTCCGGCGGACGGAACCCGCGGATCTTCGCGGCCGTCTGACCCATCACTTCCTTGTCCGAGCCGGACAGGACGATGAGCGTGCCCTTCGAGTCACCCGGGATCTCGACCTTCACGCCTTCCGGGATCGGGAAGTTCACGGGGTGCGAGAAGCCGAGGGCGAGGTTCAGGACCTTGCCCTTGAGCTCGGCGCGGTAACCGGTGCCGACGAGCTGCAGGGTCTTCACGTACCCCGCGCTGACGCCCTGGACCATGCCGTTGAGGAGCGAGCGCGCGAGGCCCTGGAAGCGGGCGCCGTCGCGGCCGCCGATCGTCGGCATCACGGTGAGGGACGTGCCCTCGACCTTGATCGTGACGTTCGGCGTAGCGGGGCGCGAGAGCGTGCCCTTCGGGCCCTTGACCTCGAACTTGCCGTTCGCGACGGTGACCGTGACGCCCTTCGGCAGCTCCACGGGGCGCTTGCCCACGCGGGACTGACGAAGATCGGCCGGAGTACCCGTAGAAGAAGTCTGAGCTGCCATGGCGATCACCAAACCTCGCAGAGGAGCTCGCCACCGACCTTCTGCTCACGCGCCTGGCGGTCGGTCATGACCCCGCGGCTCGTGGAGAGGATCGAGATGCCCATGCCCGAACGGACGCGCGGGATGCGGTCGTAGCGGACGTAGACACGGCGGCCGGGAGCCGAGACGCGGCGAACGCCGTCGATGGCGCTCGAGCGGTCACGGCCGTAACGGAGGACGAGCGTGAGGGTCTTCGGACCCTCGCCCTCGCTGACGCGGACGTCATCGAGGAAGCCCTCCTGCTTCAGCACCTCGGCGAGGTGCTGCTTCAGGTTCGAGTGCGGCATCTCCGTGCGGTCGTGGCGAGCCAGCGACGCGTTACGGATACGCGCGAGCATGTCGGAAATGGGGTCGGTCATCATGGGATCACCAGCTCGCCTTGATCACGCCGGGGATTTCGCCGCGCAGCGCAAACTGGCGGAGGCAGACGCGGCAGAGCTCGAACTTCCGGTAGTACGCTCGCGCGCGACCACAGACCTTGCAGCGGTTCTTGTGGCGCACCGCGAACTTGGGAGCGCGATTGAGCTTCGCAAACTGAGAGGCACGGGCCATCGTCGTCTCCGTTACGCCTGCCGGAAGGGCATTCCGAGGTGCTGGAGGAGCGCACGCCCCTCCTCGTCGGTCTTCGCCGAGGTCACGAAGGAGATGTTCATCCCCTTGATGACGTCGATGCGGTCGTAGTTGATCTCGGGGAAGATGATCTGCTCCTTCAGGCCGAGCGTGTAGTTCCCCTTGCCGTCGAACGCGCGGCGCGAGACGCCGCGGAAGTCACGCGTGCGCGGGAGGCCGAGCGTGATGAGGCGGTCGATGAACTCCCACATCTTCTGCTTGCGGAGCGTCACCATCGCGCCGATCGCGAGCCCCTGACGGAGCTTGAACGCCGCGATCGCCTTCTTCGAACGCGTCACGACCGGCTTCTGACCGGTGATGGCGCGGAGCTCGTCGACGGCGCTGTCGATGATCTTCGGGTTCGTCACCGCCTGGCCGAGGCCCATGTTGATGACGATCTTCTCGAGCTTCGGCACCTGGTTCGGGTTCTTGTAACCGAACTGCTTGGTGAGAGCCGGGATGACTTCCTTCGTGTACTTCTCCGCGAAGCGCGGGGCGACCGCTTCGGCCGTCGAGACGACCTTCTGCGCGGGGGCCTTTCCGCCCTCTTCGCCCTTGCCCTTGCGGGGAGCCTTCTTTTCCTTCTTCTCGTCAGCCATGACCTAGCTCCTCACGACGCCTGAGCGGCTTCCGCCTTGCGGGGCGAGGGAATCTGCTCGCCGCTCTTCGCAGCGATGCGGACCTTGTTGCCCTTGTCGTCCGTCTTGGTGCGGACGCGGGTGCCCTTGCCGGTCGACGGGTCGACGAGCATCACCTTGCTCGCCGCGATCGGCTGCTCGCGCTCGAGGATGCCACCCTGCTGCATGCGGGGGTTCGGGCGCATGTGGCGCTTGACGAGGTTGATCCCCTCGACGAGCACGCGGTTGTTCTCGGCGAAGAAGCGCATGACCTTGCCCTTCTTGCCCTTGTCCTTGCCCGAGATGACGACGACTTCGTCACCCTTCTGGAGGCGCGCGACAGCCATCACAGCACCTCCGGCGCGAGCGAGATGATCTTCATGAACTTCTTGCCACGGAGCTCGCGGGCGACCGGTCCGAAGATACGGGTGCCGACCGGCTCCTGCTGAGCGTTGATGAGGACGGCGCTGTTCTCGTCGAAACGGATGTAGCTGCCGTCGGGACGCGGGGTGTCGTCCTTGACGCGGACGACGACGGCCTTCGCCGTGTCACCCTTCTTCACCTTCGTGCCCGGGAGCGCCTCCTTGATGGAGACGACGATGACGTCGCCGAGGCGCGCGTAACGACGCCGCGAGCCGCCCAGCACCTTGATGCACTGGACACGCTTCGCGCCGGAGTTGTCGGCGACCTCGAGGATGGTGCGCATCTGGATCATGGCAGCCTCATTCCTCCACGAACTTCTTGAGGAGGCGCACCACGATGAAGCGCTTGTCGCGCGAAATCGGGCGGTGCTCCTGGATCTCGACCTCGTCGCCGACCTTGTACTGGTTCGTCTCGTCGTGCGCCTTGTAGCGGGTGCGCGAGCGAACGTACTTGCCGTAGAGGCGATCGCGCGTCGACGACACGCACTCGACCACGACGGTCTTGTCCATCTTGTCCTTGACGACCTTGCCGACCATCTTGCGACGGAAGCCGTGCGCGGTCTTCTCGGCCTTCGGCGTCGCCTGCGACGGCGGCGCGGCGGGGATCTTGGCGGCGGAGCTCATGCCTTCGTCTCACTCTTGGTGGCGGCCACGAGCTCGCGCTCGCGGAGGATCGTCTTGACGCGCGCGAGGTCCTTGCGCGTCTTGTTCATCGCGCTCGTGTCGTCGAGGCGATTGGTGAAGTTCTTGAAACGGTGGGTGAAGGTGTCGCGCTGAAGGCTCTTCTCGAGCTCCTTCAGGTCCTCCACGCTCCGCTCACGCAGATCCTTGGACTTCATTTCGACACCGCCTTCTGCGCCTTCTCCGCCGCCTCGCCGCGCTTCATCGCAGCGACCGGGAGAGACTCGATCGTCCCGCGGACGAGGAACTTGTAGCCGATCGGAAGCTTGTGGCCGGCGAGCCGGAAGGCCTCACGCGCGGTCGCCTCGTCGACGCCCGAGATCTCGTACATGACGCGACCAGGCTGGATGTCGGCGGCCCATTCCTCGACACCGCCCTTGCCTCCGCCCATTCGGACTTCGAGGGGCTTCTTGGTGACGGGGCGGTGCGGGAAGACGCGGATCCAGAGCTTGCCGGAGCGCTTCACGTGACGGGTGATCGCCATACGAGCGGCCTCGATCTGACGGGCCGTGACGCGGCCGGGCTCGACCGCCTGCATCGCGAAGTCGCCGAAGGACACGTCGGACCCGCGGTAAGCGGTGCCCTTGTTGTTGCCCTTCTGCATCTTGCGGAACTTGGTTCGCTTCGGGGAAAGCATGACTCTTCTCCGGAATCTCTCAGAGCGTGCCGGTCTGCGGGCGGCGCTGGCGACGAGCGAGGACCTCGCCCTTGAAGACCCAGCACTTGACGCCGATGATGCCGTACTTCGTACGAGCCTCGGCGGTGCCGAACTCGATGTCCGCACGGAGCGTGTGGAGCGGGACGCGACCTTCGCGGTAGGTCTCGACGCGGCTCATCTCGCTGCCGCCGAGACGGCCGGAGCAGCGGATGCGGATGCCCTTGGCGCCGAACTTCATCGCCGTCGAGAGGGCCTTCTTCATTGCGCGACGGAAGGCGACGCGGCGCTCGAGCTGCATCGCGACGTTCTCGGCGACGAGCTGCGCAGCGGTCTCCGCCTTGCGGATCTCCTGCACGTCGATGAAGACCTCGTTGTCCGTGAAGGACTGGACGCCCGGGAAGAGCGTCTCGCCCTTCGCCGCGGTCTTGAGGTTACCGGTCTTGAGCGTCTCGATGCCCTTGCCGCCCTTGCCGATGACCATGCCAGGGCGCGCCGTGAAGACGATGACCTTGGCCTTGTTCGCGGCGCGCTCGACCTCGACGGACGCGATGTTCGCGTTCATGAGGTACTCCTTGACCGCGCGCTTGATGCGCATGTCCTCGTGGAGCCACTTCGCGTAGTTCTTGTCCTCGAACCACTTCGAGTTCCACGTCTTGATGACGCCGAGGCGGAAGCCGTACGGATGAACTTTCTGACCCATCGCGTTCTCTTCTCTTCAGGTTTCTTTTGGGGTCTTAGGTACGGGTCCGCGCTCAGTCGCGCGAGCCGAGGTGGATCGTGATGTGGCTCATGCCCTTCTGGATCCGCGTCGCGCGGCCCATGGCGCGCGGGCGCCAGCGGCGCATGTGCTTGTTCGGCGCCTTGTCGACGAAGGCGGTCTCGACGAAGAGCTTGTCGAGGTCGGTGCCCGGGGCGACCGTGCGGGCGTTCGCCACCGCGCTCTCGATGAGCTTCTTGAGAACGGGCGCGCCGCTCTTCTTCGTGAACTCGAGGAGCTGCAGGGCCTCGCCGGCCTGACGGCCACGAACGAGGTCAACCACGACACGAGCCTTGCGCGGGCTGATGCGCGCGAAGCGAGCAATCGCCTTCGACACCATGGGACGGACCTTCTTCTTACCGGTGGGGTTTCTCCCACCGGCTGTTTCAGGACGCCGTCGTAGTCTCTACAGCGAGCCCGCGAGCGGTGCTCGTCGCGAAGAAAGCGAGCGAGCGAAGCGAGCGAAGCGTTGAGACCCGTTACGGCCGTCCAGAGACGGGGAGAACACTCGGGAAATCCCGAGCCCTACAGGTCCTGGGGGACCCGAAGGGAGGCGCACTCTACCTATTGCGGGACGTTTGGCAAGCGGAATGGAGCGCTTTCTGCGACGTTTCGCACACGAGCAGAGCCGTTCGTCCCGGCTCCCGCAGGCCCGAGCGGGGCCGCAGGACCTGGCTCCTGACCACTTTCGCGTCGGACCGGCACCTCCTGGCACACGGTTGCACGCCCGCACGACGTCATCGCTCGCCCTGGCACTGCCTGACACGACGTCGCGGCGCCGGTCGGCTCACCCACGCGCCGCTTCGCCCGCGCCGCTCGACGGCCGGTGCGCGATGAGCCGGCGGAGGTGTTAGGACTGCAGCATCATCTCGTCCGAGATCCGCGCCATGTTCCGCGCGAGGCCGCCCACCACGAGCGCGGGCACGAGCACCGTCGTCGTGAGCACGAGCGCGAGGTACGCGAGCCCGGAGCGCTCCGACCACGCGAACACGTCGGAGTGGACGACGATGTCGCCGTTCACGAAGCGCACCGTGTCGGCGAAGAGGCCGGTCGCCTCCGCGAGGATCGTCCCGACCGACGCGAGGCTCGCGAACGTGATGATGGTGTTCTGGATCCGCCGGGGAGTCGCGTTGGCGAACACGGCCGCGTGGGCGGTGACGACCCCGGGCACGACGAGGAGCGGGCTGAAGATCGTCGAGACGTAGATCGACGCGCCGACGCCGGAGAAGAACATCGCCATGAGCGCGCAGTAGCTCTGCTTGCGAATCGTGACGATGCTCGCGACGAAGGCGAGGCTCCAGAGCACGTGCGCGACGACGTACGCCACGAGGTTCGCTCCACCGAGCAAGCGCCAGGTCGGGTACGCCGCGAGCACGACGAGCCCGTAGACGACGGCGCCGGCCACGCCGCCGATGCGGATGTCGCCTCGCGCCTGCGCTTCGATCTCCTCCGCGACCTCGCGCGGGACCGTGCGGGGAGGCGTCGTCGTCACGCGGACGAGCGTCGCGAGCGCCTCTGTGTTGTCGGGATCGAGCGCGAGCGCGCGCCCGACCTCGCGCACCGCGGCAGCGCGCGCGTCCTCCTCGTCCCGACCGCTGATCGCGAGCGCGCGGTCCGCGAGGAGCCGCGCGTCCTCGGCGTGCTTCCGCGCGCTCGCGCGGCGGAGCTCGAGATCGCGGTCGCCGTCGAGATAGCGCTCGACGGCCTGGTGCATCGCGAGCGCCGACGCGAGGCGCTCCGACGGGTGGAGCCGCGTCGCGGCCACGCAGAGCGCCTCGAGCTCCGGCGGCACGTCGGCGGCCGGGAACCGGACGCTCGCGCGCGCGTCGACCCCGCGCACGATCGCTGCGAGGACGTCGTGAGCGGCGCCGCGCGGATGAAGCGGCGCGCACGTGAGGATCTCGAAGAGGATCGCGCCGAGCGCGTAGACGTCGGCGCGCGCGTCCACGAGGCCGCCGACGGCCTGCTCCGGCGCCATCGTGTTGAGCGACCCCATGATCACGCCACAGCCCGTCTGCACGACGTCGAGCTCGCCCGATTGCTCGAGCTCGCGGATCGCGACGTCGGCCCCTTCGTCGGCCACCTTCGCGACGCCCCAGTCGAGGAGGTAGACCTCGCCGTAGGCACCGAGCATCACGTTCGCCGGCTTGATGTCGCGATGAACGACCCCGCGGTCGTGCGCGTAGTGCACTGCCGCGCAGAGCTGGCTGAACGCGGTGAGCAGCTTCCGGCGCGAGAAGCGCGGCGGGGCTCCGGAGCGGAGCTCCTCGAGCACGTCCTTCAGCGACTCGCCCCGTACGCACTTCATCGTGAAGAAGGGATCGCCCTGGTCGGTCGTGCCGACGTCGTAGACCGGGACGATCGCAGGGTGCTCGAGCTGGCCTTGCAGGCGCGCCTCGCGGGCGAAGCGCGCGCGCGCGACCGGGTCCTGCCGATGCGTGTCGGCGAGCTCCTTGCGCGCGACCTCGCGACCGATCCGCGTGTCGCGGACGAGCAGCACGGCGCCCATCCCGCCGCGGCCGAGGAGCCCTTCGGATTCGTAGCGGTCGTCCTCCAGCGCGTGGTGCGCGTCGTGCGTGACGGGGACGTCGGCCGACGCGGGCGCGAGCGTCACGGCATCACGCGCTGGGATCGTCAGGGTCGCGGGGCACGCGGCACGTACGGCAGCCATCCAGGAGAGCGCAGCAGCAGTCGCCGTGCCCGCCCTGCCGGCGTCCGGATCCAGGCGAGATCGCAGTGAGCACACATCGGCCCCGCGCCGGAGACAGCCGTCTCCGCCGCGAGACAGCACGGTCTACGCGCGCCCCAGGCCCTACAGGTTCTCGATGAAGTAGCGGAGCACTTCGTTGAAGAGCTCGGGCTGCTCGAGGTTCGGGAAGTGCCCCGCGCCCTGGATGATCTCGCGGCGGACCCGCGGGAGCGTCTTCGCGTACGCCTCCGCCATCAGCACGAACGACGGGATGTCCGCCTCGCCGGAGACGATCATCGACGGCACGTCGAGCTTCGACAGGTGCTGGAGCGGGTCCGGATACGCCCAATGCGAGGTGATCCGGCCGGTCCAGTGCCCCGCGCCGTAGTCGAGCACGATCTGCCGGACCTCCTCGTAGAGGTCCTCGTCCTGGCGGACGCCCTCGAAGAGCGGGTCCTCGAGCCAGAGCTCGCACGCGGTCGCGCGGTCGCCTTCGTTCGCGAGGGCCACGCAGCGGCTCCACGTCTCGAAGCCCGTGCGCTTGCCGAGGAGGAGCGGGCCCATCAGCGTGAGCGAGTGGACGCGGCGCGGGTTCTGGAGCGCGAAGTCGATGGCCGCCGCCGCCCCGTACGAATTCGCGACGAGGTGCGCGCCGACGAGGCCGCTCGCATCGAGCGCACGCGCGATCTCCGCCGCGGGCTCGACCTCGCCGAGCTCTCGCGCCTGCGGCCCGAAGCCGGGGAGGTCGATCGTGAGGACCCGGTAGGAGTCCTGGAACGCTTCGACCTGACGCCGCCACATGCGCGCGTCGAGGGCGAACCCGTGCAAGAGCACGAGCGCCGGGGCCGAAACGTTCGAAGACGACATCACTCGGGGAGCTTATAGTGGGGCTTTGCGGAACGCGAAAGAGGTCCCGTGACACCTTCTCCGCGCACCGGTTTTCCGGAAGCGCCGGCAACGAGGTCCGGTGTGCTCTGGGCTCTCGCGTGTCTCTACACGGCGCAGGGCATCCCGTTCGGCTTCGCCGTCGACTACCTGCCCGTCGTGCTGCGTGAGCAAGGGTACACGTATACTGCGATCGCGTCGCTCGCGTGGCTCCAGCTCCCCTGGCAGCTGAAGATCCTCTGGGCGAAAGTGGCGGATCACCCCCGAGTAAGGCCGCGCTCCCGGGTGATCCTGCTCGTGCTCCAGCTCGCGCTCGCCGCGACCGTCGCCGCGTTCGCGACGAAGCCTCTCCGCGAGGCGCCGGCCCTCTGGTTCGCGCTCACCGCGCTCGCCGCGGCGCTCGCGGCGACGCAGGACGTGTTCGTCGACGCGTTCGCGGTCCGCGCGCTCCGCGAGGAGGAGCGTGGCCTCGGGAACACCGCGCAGGTGGGTGGCTACCGTGTGGGCATGCTGCTCGGCGGCTCGGCGCTCCTCTTGCTCGTCGCGCGCCTCGGCGAGCGTGCGACGTTGCTCGCGTGCGCGGGCGTCGTTGCGGCGGCGAGCCTCGGCGCGTTCGCGGGCCGGAGCGAAGAGACGACGGAGGCGAGCCGGACAACAGGGGACGAGCAGCCGATCCCCCTCCTCGCGATGTTCCGTCACGTCCTCCGCAGCGAGACCTCCGTCGTCCTCGCCCTCGCCCTGACGTTCAAGCTCGGGCTCCACATGGCGAGCGCGCTGCTCAAGCCGATGGCGGTCGACTACGGCTGGTCGAAGGAGCGGATCGGCTACGCCGTCGTGCTCTTCGGATCGTTCGGGGCGCTCGTCGGCGCGTATGCCGGCGGCGTCCTCCACCGCAGGGCGGGCGAAGCGCGTGCGCTCTGGATCTCGCTCGTCGTGCAGGCGGTCGTGTGTCTGCCGCTCGTCGCGGTCGAGATCTTCGGCGCAGGACAGACGCTGATGACGATCGCGATCTGGGTCGAGCACTTCGGGAGCGGGCTCGGGACGACCGTCCTCTTCGCGGCGCTGATGAGCGCGACGCGACCGGCCGATGCGGGCCTCCACTACACCGTGCTCACGAGCGCGAACGCGATTGCGATCGGCGTCGGCGGCTTCCTCGGCGGCCTCATCGCCGACCACGGGGGCCGGCTCGCCGCATTCGTCATCGCGACGGTCGTGTGCCTCGTCCCCGGCGTGCTCCTCGTGCGCTGGACGCACGCGGCCGAGGCTTCGCGCGGCTAGCGCGGGCTCGGGAACGAGCGGCAGGCCTCGCCGAACTTCGCGATCGCTTCCTCGAGCGCCTTCGAGAGATCGCCCTCGCAGATGCTGCTGAAGACGGCGTTCTTCCCCGTCGCGGTGACGAAGCGACCGAGGCGCTTCGCCTCGGCGGCGGAGCCGAAGGACGACTGACACGCCGTCTTCCCCGCGATGACGGCCGTCGCCCACTTCCCGCGATCGCCCTTGATCTGATCGAGCGTGAGCACGTACGCCTCGGGTGCCTCGGCCGACTTGTTGTCCTCACAGAGATCGCCGAAGCCCTCGTTCAGCTCCTTCGCCTTGAACGAGCAGTCGTCCTCGTCGGTGAGGAAGACGACGGCGAGGAGCGCGTCGTCGCGGACGAACCCGGCGTTCGTGCCGTCGGCCATCCTGTCGGTGAGCGAGAGGCGCATGCACTCGAGCGGCATCTCCTCGCTCGGTCCGCCGGTGCCGACCTGCGCGCGGCACGCGAACGAGGCCTGCGCCTCGGAGCGCTCGAGCCACCGCTTGCTGCCACCGCAGTTGTTGCGGAAGGCGCCGTCGTCGCCCTTCTCGTCGTCGGAGATCCCGAACGGCCCGACGAGCTTGTAGCTCTTACCGGTGGTCGTCACCGCGACGCGGTAGTCGATCGGCGCGCCGTTGCCCGCCTTCGTCTGATCGAGGACGGACACGAACTTCGGGAAGTTCGCGGCGAGGTTCGTCTGCTCCTCGCCCATGCTGCCCGAGTTGTCGACGACGAAGACGATGTCCATCTTCTCGCAGCCGGTCGCGGCGGCGGGTGCCGGCGCGGCGGGACCACCGCCGAGCGAGCCGCTGCTCGCGCTCTCGCCGGAAGGAGCCGGCGTCGTCGGCTCGCCATCCGACTCGAACGATCGCGACGAAGACGAGCCGCACGCGACGAGGGCTCCGGCGACGAAGACGAAGGTGAGGTTCCGCATGGCTAGAGCGAAAGCTCTAACACGTCCTCGTCATGGCGGAAGGCACGCGCGCCGCAGTGCCGCGGGCGCGACTCGTTCGAGACGCGCGCCGGCGTTTCCCCGTCACGGCTGCGCGGCGAAGGCTTCGCACGTCGCCGCGAAGTCGGCCTCCTCGTGCAAGCCGAGGGGACGCTGGCAGGTGCGGTCGATGATGCGCTCGCACAGCGCGCGATTCTCGTTGGTCGCGTCGAGCGAAGGACAGAGCTGCTTCGCGTCGAACGTGCAGTTGAACGCGCGCGCGCACATCCCCATCCGCGCACACTTGTCCTTCGGCGAAGGGGTGTTCGCGATCGCCCCCACACTGCACTCCTCGGGCTCGATCCCGTCGCAGACGCGTCCGAGCCTCACGGAGGCGAAGAACCCGCTGCATGCCTCCGCGCGCGCGTCGTCGCCTTCGAGGAGGTTCGCCGACGAGATGACGGCGCCGAGGCCCCAGAAGAGGACGTTGCACGCGAGCCACGAGCCGCCGCCCACGACGGCGGCCCCCGGTCCCGACACAGCCGTCGCGGCCCCCGCGGAGAGACCGAGCTTCGCGCACGTCGCGGCCGCGCCGCCCGTTCCCGCCAGCGCGAGCACCGTCGGCCCGACGTACTTCGCGCCGAGGAGCCCCATCGTGCACGCGGTGCAGATCGATGCCCGGGTGCTCCGGGAGAGCACCGCGCGCGTCCCGAGGCGCTGCTCGAGATCGAACCCGAGCGCGCGCGGCGCGAGCGCCCCCGCCTCGCCCGGTTCCGCGCGCTTCCGAAGCACCGGGTGGAGCGCGCGTCCGTCGACCGCGAAGAGCTCGGCGACGAGCGCCGGCTCGGTGCGAAGGCGCTCGGCATAGACGAGCTCGCGCCCGGTCGGACCGACCACGCGCGTGACGGAGGCGATCGCGGAGGCGCCGCGCGAGCGGCGCGACGCGATCGTCGCCGAGCCGCCCGACGCGAGCACCACCTCGACCGCGCTGTCCTCGAACGGCGAGGTGCCGGCCCATCGCGCGAGCTCGCCTTCGGAGGGCAGCGCCCTCGCGAGCGCGCCGAGAGCGGCGGCCTTGTCCGGTCCGGCGATCTCGCGTGCCTCGACGACGTCCTCGAGAAACGCGAGATCGCCGAAGACGGCGCGCGCGTCGTCGCTCACCATCTCGCCTTCGTCGCTCGCCACGTCTTCGGGCGGAGCAGCGGTGGAGCAGGCGGCGAGCGTGAGGCCGATCAGCACGGCCACATGGCGAAGGACGGTCATCGCGATCCGACGAGCACACGTCGTACCGGCGCGAGGGGGCGCTGCAGCCACGAGGATCTCGGTCGTGCGGACGGCAGGCCGCGGGCGTTCGATCCACCGTCGGCCGTTCGGCCGCGCAGGTCACGCTCGGCGTGGTCGCTTGCTGATCGCCATCGCGACGACGTGCGCGAGCACGTCGACACCGCTCGCCGACGAGGTCGAGTGCTCGCCCGCCCTCGTGGTCCTCGCCGTCTCGGCCGCGCTCCGCGAAGCGAGGAGGCGCGCGTCGACGTCGGCATGCGGCGCGTGCTCCTGGACGGCACGGAGCAGCAGCTCGAAGTTCTCGTGCTGCGAGGGCGCGAGCGGCATCCCGAGGCCGTCGTAGCGGAGCCGCGAGGCGGCGAGCAGCCACGGCGGCTCGCCGCTCGCGCGGAAGAGGTACGCGACCGGCTCGCGGTCCTCCGTCGTACGCGACGTCTCCTTCGCGACGGTCTTCGACATGACGAGACCACCGGACAGGGCTGCGCGCGCGAGGCTCGTCTTCTTCTCCTTCGTCGTCGTCGTGCTCCCCGTGCGCGTCTGGTGGACGGCGCGAACGATCGCGAGCACGTCGTTCCACGGCAAGTGCTCTTCCTCGGGCCCGACCGCGACGAAGGCGTCGGGGTCGAGGCGGAACGACCGCGGGCACGTCATCGTCACGGACGAGCGCACGGCGACGTCGTCGAACGCGACGACCTCGTGGCCGCGCGCTCGCATCGCCGCGAGGAGCGCGGTCGCGCGATCGCGCTCGTGGGTGCGGAGGACGAGCGACGGCGTCGCCCCGCGAAGGAGGAGCCCGGCTTCGTAGGCCGTGATCCCGAGATCCGCGGCGAGCGACGGCATCTCGACCTCCACCGACCCACGGAGCTCGACGAGCGCGATCACGAACACGAAGGCAGCGTACCTCGTGTAGCCCTCGCGCTCACGCCCCGGCGCGAGACCGCTGCGCGCGACGCGCCGCCCGGTGCGCTTCGTCGTGGAGACCTTCGGCGATCTCTTCGACGAGCTTCTTGCTGAACGCCGGGATGTCCTCCGGCTTGCGGCTCGTGACGAGCCCCTTGTCGACGACGACCTCCTCGTCCACGACGTCGGCCCCCGCGTTCCTGAGGTCGATCCGGATCGATGGCCACGACGTCACGCGGCGTCCTTTCGCGACGCCCGCGTCGATGAGCAGCCAGGGGCCGTGACAGATCGCGCCGACCGGCTTCGACGCGTCGAAGAACTTCTTCACGAACGACACGACCTCGGGCTCGAGCCGCAGCTTGTCCGGATTCATCTGCCCGCCCGGGAGGAGGAGAGCGTCGTAGTCGTCGGCGTCCGCCTCCTTGACCTCGACGTCGACGTCGAACGTGTCACCCCACTCCGTGTGCTTCCAGCCCTTCACCTGATCGGCCTTCGGCGAGACGATGAACGTCTCGGCGCCCTCCGCCTCGAGCGCCTCCTTCGGGCCGGTGAGCTCGACCTGCTCGAACCCGTCCGTGACCACGATCGCGACTTTCTTCCCGTCGAGCTTTCCCGCCATGACGCACCTCCACACGTGGCGATGCGAATCCGGGACCAGGCTCACAAGCCGTGCTTGCGGATCAGCCGGTAAACGTAGGCGCGGTCGAGGCCCGCGGCTTCCGCCGCCGCCGAGACGTTCCCGCCCGTGCGCGCGAGCACGCCACGCAGGTACTCGCGCTCGAGATGCACGATCCAGCGATCGCGCACGACCTTGAACGGCTCGTCGTGGTCGACGCGCGGGAGCGCGCCGCGGACCGACGGGTGCGCCTCCGAAGCGGGCAACAGCTCGAGCGCCTCTTCGGTCCCGAACGTGAGCGCGCGCTCGACGAAATTGCGGAGCTCGCGCACGTTCCCGCGCCACGGGCGTGCCGCGAGATCGGCGAGGAGCGCCGGTGTGACGGCGGCGTGCTCTTCGGGTGACAGGAACGCGCGGGTGAGGAGCGGCAGATCGTCGAGCCGCTCGCGGAGCGGCGGGACCGTGAGCGGCAAGACGGCGAGCCGGAAGTAGAGGTCCTCGCGGAACGCGCCTTCGCTGACGAGCTTCGGGAGATCGCGCTGCGTCGCCGCGAGGAAGCGCACCTCGGCGCTCTCGAGCGCACGGAGCAGCGGCGCCTGGACGGTGGGCGGTACGTCGGACACCTCGTCGAGCAGCAGCGTGCCGCCGCGCGCCGAGGCGACGACGCTCGTGAGGTCGGAAGGCAGGGTCGCGCAGTCGACGACGACGAAAGGTCCTCCGGCGTGCGCGGACCGCTCGTGGATCGTGCGTGCGACGAGCTCCTTGCCGGCGCCCGTCTCGCCGTGCACGAGCACCGGCGTCGACGTCGCCGCGACACGCACGAGCCGCGCGAAGAGCTCACGCATCGGGGCGCTGCGGCCGAGGAGCTGTCCGAGCCGCTCGTCCGGCCACGCGTCGGGCCGCGCCGGCGCGTCCCACACCTCGACGATCCGGAGCACGGTCGACCCGACGCGGAGGCGACCACCGCGAGGGATCTCCGCCTCCGCGATCCGTACCGCTTCGACGTAGGTGCCGTTCGTGCTCGACAGATCGCGGACCCAGACGCCGTCCGGCCGCACCGAGAGCTCGGCGTGGAGACGCGACACGAGCGGGTCCTCGATCCGGACACCGACCGAGGGCGACGACCCGAGGAGCGCGCTCGTGTCGACCCGTGCTTCGTGCTCCCCCGCCCCGTCCTGCCACGAGACCTTCACGCGCGGCAGGAGGTTCCGCGACGCGCTCGGGATCCGCGAGGCGTGGGGGACGGTCTCGGTCTCGAAGCCCTTGTGCGTCACGGGTCGCTCCAGCGAAGGATGCGCCCGTCGCCGGCGCATGCAACATACACACGACCGGCGGCGGCGGCGATCCCGGTCGGAGCCGCGAGCCCGCTCGCGACGACGACCGGCGCGCCGCCCGTGCGAGGCGCGCGCGTGACGGTCCCTGCGGCGGCGTTCGTGATCCAGACGGAGGCGGCCGTCAGCGCGAGGCTCGTGACCGAGCCGACACCGCTCGCCACGGTGCGCGGGACGCCTCCGGACGCGAGCGCGCTCCGCGCGACGGCGCGAACCGATCCGCCGTCGAGCGAAGAGGCGTAGAGCACTTCCGTCGCGTCGACCGCGAGCGCCGACGCGACGACCGGCTCGTCCGCGAGCACCGTCCGTGCGCCGACGTCGCGATCACAGGTCGCGAGTGGGCAGCCGAGCACGCGATGCTCGCCGAGCCAGAACGCATCGGCGCCGTCCACGACGATCTCGGTCGCGAGCCCGTCGGCGAAGCTCGCGTACGTGATCGCGCCCACGCAGTCCGCATCCGGCGCGCAGCTCCGCACGCCGGGAGCGCCGAACGCGATGCCGGCGGCGTCGACGGCGAAGTAGACCTTCGCCGGCGTGAGCGCGACGGCGACGATCCCGTCGTCCTCGAACGCTTCGACGAGCGAGCCGCCGCCCGGCGTGCGCGGGGCGCGCCGCACGCGCTCGTCTCCGCGCGCGCCCCACGCGACGAAGCCGCTCGCGACGGCGAGCCCGCGGATGTCGCGCTGCGCCGACGCGATCGACGTCACCGCGCTGCAGCCCGTGTGGGGACACGCGAGGATGCTCCCCTCGCGCGTCGAGAAGACGAGGCCCTCGCCGTCCGCGCGGAGGAGCACGGGGTGCTCGCCGAGCGTCGCGAGCACGTCCGGCGCAGACGAGGCCGGCGGTGTGGACGGCGCGGGCGCCGCGCCGTCGGGCCCGGAGGCGACCGCGGCTTCCCCGCCCTCGAACGAGGACCAGTCGTGCGGGCACCCGACGAGCAGCGCCGCAGCGCACGCGAGCAGCGCCGCGCTCAGAACGCGAGCGGCCATGGTGCTGCGGTGGTGGTCGCCGTCCGCTTCGGAGGCGACGTGAAGAGGGACACGACCGTGACCGCGGCGAGCGCGGTCGCGACGCCGAGCACGACGTACGCGGCCGTCTCGCTCCGCTGACCGGTGCTGCGCGCGTCGTCGCACGAGGCATCGCGCGCGGCGCGGCAGTGGTCCTCGAGGTAGCCCCAGCGGTCGCTCGCGACGCCGTAGAGGACGGCACCCGTCGCGACTCCGGCGACGGCGAGACCGCCCGCCACCCACGTGAGCGTCGTCGGCTGCACGGGGCTCGGCTCGGGGCTCGACCGACGAGCCGGCTCGGGAGCGGGCTCGACGCTCGTCGTCGACGTCGGGGCTGCGTCCACCGGCGGCTCCTTCGCCGGCGCATGCGCGAGCCGTGCCTCGACGTCGCGGAGCTCGATCTCGGCGGCCTCGCGGGTCGGCGCATAGCGGCCGCCACGCTCGCCCGCTTCGCGCATCGTCTCCTTGTACTGCTCGGCGGCTTCGCCCCAGCGACCGAGCTCGCGCAGCGAGCGCGCGATGTAGAGACGCGTGTTGGGAGACGGCACGAGCGCGCTCGAGCGCTCGAACTCCTCGAGCGCTCGCCCGTAGAGCGCCGCGCGATAGCTCTCGCGCCCCGCGGTGTAGAGGTCCTGCGCCGCCTTCGTCACCGCCGGCGCCGCTGCGGGCTCGGCACGCGCGAGCGCCGGCGCGAAGGTCGCGAGGAGGACGGCGACGAGGACCGCGCGCGCGTTCACGTCAGAGCTCCTTCGGATCATAGAAGCCGGAGCGACGCGGCTCGCTCGACGGCGCACGCCTTCCGCTCGCCGGCGGCAACGGCGCGGGAGGCAAAGGCTCGCGTGCGGCGGGCACGACGCGCACGAGCGGAACCGGGAGGGCGGGCCGCGCAGAGACCGCACGCGCGACGCGCGCAGGACGGGCGGCGGACGCGATCGCGACGGCGGCGACCGCGAGTGACGAGAGGACGATCCACGCCCGCGAGTGCCGCTTCGGCGGCAGCGCGGCGACGGCCTCGGCCCGCGCAGCGGGCGTCTCGACCGCGAACGGCGGGACGCTCTCGATCGCCCTCGGTGGCCCTTCCGTTGCCTCGCGCCGCGCCTTCACCGCCCGAACCGCCGCGCCGAGCTCGCGCGTCGTCGCGGGCGTGACCGGCAGTGCCTCGAGCGCGCGCGCGAAGTCCTCCGCGCTCGCGTAGCGCGCCCGCGGGTCGGTCGCCGTCGCACGCGCGATGACGGCGTCGAGCTCGAGCGGCACGTCGTCGCGCAGGAACCCGAGCGGAGGGACGCCGCCTCGCAGGACACGCTGCATCACGCTCGCGTGCGAGTCGCCTTCGAAGAGGCGCTCTCCCGCCGCGCACTCCCAGAGCACGACGCCCGTCGCATAGAGGTCGGCCTGCCGCGCGACCGCTTCGCCGCGATACGCCTCCGGTGCGACGTAGCCGAGCTTGCCCTTCACCTCGCCGGTCTCCGTCGAGAGCGCGAGCCGGCCCTCTGCCTTCGAGATCCCGAAGTCGCCGATCTTCGCGTGCCCGTCGACGGAGACGAGCACGTTCTGGGGAGACACGTCCCGGTGCACGACCCCGAGCGGGCGGCCGTCGTCGTCCTTCGTCTCGTGCGCCGCGTGGAGACCGGCGAGGACGTCGAGCATGGTCCGGACGACGACCGGCAGCGGCAAGCGCTCCCCCGATGCCGTCGCGTCGCGGAGCATCTCGGCGAGCGTGACGCCCTCGACGTACTCCATCACGAGATGGAGCGAGGCCGCCGCCGGGACGACATCGAGCGTCGCGACGACGTTCGGGTGACGGATGCGCGCGGTCACACGCGCTTCGTCGACCAGCGCGTGGACGCGCGCCTCGCCTTCGAGCAGGTGCGGATGACAGACCTTGATCGCCACGCGGCGCTCGAAGCCGTGCGCGCCGAGGGCGCGCCCGAGGTACACGGTCGCCATGCCGCCGGACGCGATCTTGCGATCGATCGCGTACCGATCCGACGACGTTCCGCCCCGCGCGTCCATCGCCGGGTCCTTACCACGAAGCCTCGATCGCGCCCGCAGAGAGCGCAGATCACGATCGGTTCGATCACTCTCGCGGCGTCAGTTCGCGCACTGCGTCGGGACGCAGCCCGAGCCCTGCTTGTCGTGGACGCACGTCGCGCCCGTCCCGCACTCCTCGTCCTTCGAACAGGGCGCGGTGCAGAACGAGTGCGTCCCGGTCGGATCGTACGTCGCCGTGCACACGAGGAACGGATCGACCTGGAACGGACAGCTGACGTCCTTGTCGCAATAGGCGCCGATCTTCTTCTCGTTGCCCGCGTATCCCTTCGGCACGCAGTTGCCTCCGGGCGGCGCGGCGGCATCCGGCGTCGCGCCCGACGAGCTCGAGCTCGTGCTCGAGCCGGAGCTCGAGCTCCCGCCGGAGCTGCGCGCCGGCGGGGCGCCCGACGAGCTCGCCGACGTCGGTGTCGTCGGCGACGACTCCTTCACGACGTCGCCGTCCGAGCCACCGCACGCGGCGGCGAGGAGGACGGATGCGATCACGGTCACGACGTTCGTCTGCTTCATGGCTTCACCTCGGTCGTGTCGCACTGGAGGAACCCGTCGTCCGGGAAGTAGTACGAGAACATCACGCACATCTCGCGCGGGAACTGGAGCTCGTTCGACTCCGTGTTCTTCCACGTGCAGGTCTGACGGAGCCGCGTCCCCTTCGGGAGGTGGAGGGGCTTCTGCGGGTCGTACGACGTCACCGGCGGATGCGACGTGAAGAGCGGCTCCCACGCGGTCTCGTAGAGCATCTCGACCGGCTTGTTGGTCGCCTCGTCGATCCGCTCGAGCTTGTAACGCGATCCCCACTCGTGCATGTGCCCGAGGAGGAGAAGCAGATCGAGGTCCTTCGGAACGACGCAGTCGCTCACGCTCGTCGCTTCTCCGCGCGGCGGGACCTTGAAGCCTCCGTCGACGAGCACGAAGCTGTTCGCGAACGCCTTCACCTCGTTCGCCTCGAGCGTCTGGAGATCGACGACGTCCTCGACGGTCGCGGGCCCGGGCTCGGTCCGGATGTAATGGGCCTGCACGACGAGCTGCTTGCCGGCGGGGACGACCGTGGCGTAGCCCTCCGGCAGGCCGATGATGCCTTCGTTTCCGTCGTTCGCGCCGGCGATCTGGTGGAGCCCGATCATCTCGACGTCGGTGCACTCGTGGTGCCCGACGGGCACCTTCTGGTCGGTGTAGTAGACGGTGATGTGGTGCCCCCCCGGCCCCTGTCTTCCCGTCGCGGAGCGGACGTTGAGCTGCTTGTCCGTGATCGTGCTCGTGTAGAAGCACTCGAACGTGTCGCCCGGCTGGATCTCGAACGGACCCGTCGAGAACCGGAACCCGGACGAGGCCGGCGCGGGCTCGGTCGGCAGCGGCGAGCTCGTCGCGACGTCGTCGGTCGCGCACGCGGACACGAGCAGCGCGAGGAGCAGGGCCGGCGCGCAGACGGTCGGCGCACGGACGGAAGAAGATCGGATCATGTCGGTTCGGTCTCCGGTGATTCAGCGAGCGCCCTGGGCGATCCAACGACGGATCGCGTCGCGGGTCGCTTCGGGGAGGAGCGGGTTGCCGGACGGCATCGACCTGCCGCACGCGCCGTCGGCGCACGCGGGCAGCGTGCAGAAGTCGTCGTCGAGCTTGTGGAGCAAGAAGCTCTCTGCCGGCGCGGACGGCGTGACGAGCGGCATCGCAGGAAGCGTGCGCGAAGGCTTCAGCAGGCCCGCCTTCACCTCCGCCGCGTCCGCGCCGAGGTAGACGCCGTGGTTGCCCGCGCTCCGCGAGCCGTGGCACGAGGAGAAGCCACACGAGGCGGCGAGGACCGGGGCGACGTCGGCCTCGAACGTCGCGACCGGTGCGCTCGGGTCGATCGTCGACACGTGGGCCTCGCAGCTCGTCGCGCTCGTCGCGCCCGGCTCGGTCGCCGCGATGTCGGCGGTCGTCGCCGCGTCGTCCCCGCACGCGAGGTGGGCGGAGCACGCGAGGACACAGACGGCGACGATCGATCGACCGCGATGCATGCGGCTCGCCCTGGCACCCGCCGTGCCGCCGCTCGGGTGTGGCGCCCACCTCTTGCGCGCGTCGCCTCCAGGCGACGACCTGCGACCCGGGCGTCGTTCCCGTGGTTCTCGAGGTCGTCGACTCGAGTCCACACGCCGTCGACCGCCGTCGACACGCGACGCGCGCTGGTGGTGTTTCCGCCCGCCAGCGAGGACGATGCTCCTCGATCCCGCGAGCTCTACCAGAGCGGTCGCGTCGCTCCGCTTGCCTCGCTGGCGCACGGACGTTAGGACCCTCGAGCAGGAGGCGCGCCGTGCTCACGCTCGCGGAGATCCGGAAGCGGTATGTCGACGGCGGGCGCCCCCTCCCCGAAGCCCTCGAGGCCCAGCTCCGCGTCGACGCCCGGCCGGGCGCACGCGCGATCCTCACGGCGATCGCGCGGCGGCGGACCGAGAATCGCTCGGAGGGGCAGCGGCTCCGGAAGATGCTGCGCTTCGAGCAGGCGCTGTGGTCGAAGGGCCTGACGCTCGTGGCCGGGGTCGACGAGGCGGGGATGAGCCCACTCGCGGGGCCCGTCTACGCCGGAGCCGTCGTGCTCGCGCCGGGCACGCGTCTGCCCGGCGTCGACGACTCGAAGAAGCTCGACGCGAAGGAGCGCGAGCGGCTCGCGGTCGTGATCCGGGACGAGGCGGTCGCGTGGGGCGTCGGCTTCGCGTCGGTCGAGGAGATCGACACGATCAACATCTACTGGGCCGGCCTCCTCGCGATGCGGCGCGCGGTCGAGGCGCTCGGGCTCGCGCCGCAGCACGTGCTCGTCGACGCGAGGAAGATCCCCGAGCTCACGTGCGAGCAGGAGCGGATCGTGAAGGGCGACGCGCGGAGCTTGTCGATCGCCGCCGCGTCGATCCTCGCGAAGACGTCACGCGATGCGTTCATGTGCGAGCTCGACGTGCAGCACCCCGGCTACGGCTTCGCGAAGCACAAGGGCTATCCGGTGAAGGAGCATCTCGCCGCGCTCCGTGAGCGTGGGGCGTGCGCGGTGCACCGGCGCTCGTTCGGCCCCGTCCGCGTCGCGCTCGGGCTGCCGCCGCTGCACGAGGAGGCTCGAGAGGACACTTCCGCGCTCGAGTGATCAGTCCACGTCGACGCGAACGAGCGTCGAGGTGAACCGCTGCGCGGGCGGGTCGACGTCGAAGACGAGGAAGTGACGGCCGATGGCGTCCATCCGCTCGGGGATCGCGCCGCCGCCGCCGGTGATGAAGGCGGGGATGCCCGCGTTCGCGAACGCGTAGTACGAGTGCACGTGGCCGTAGACCGTGAGGTCGACGTTGCCGCGCGAGAGGCGCGAGAGCAGCTTGTCCGCTTCCGCGCGGCTCGCGAACGAGCCGCTCCGGACGCCGACGGGGTCGATCGGCGGGATGTGCATCCCGACGACGTGCGCGCGCGCGGCGCCCTCCGCGAGCCACCCGTCGAGCCAGTCGTAGACGTCGGGCGCGATCGTTCCGCTCGCGGAGTCGAGCATCGTGAACTGCACGCCGCGGAACACGAAGCGGAAGCTCCCGCGGCCGAACCAGCGGTGGTAGCCGGGATCGTCGTTGCTCTTGCCGAGCTCGTGGTTCCCGAGCGTCGTGTAGACGGGGAACGTGAGCGTCTCGAGCTCCTTCGCGAAGCGTTCGAGCTCGCCGTCGCCGCCGCGCTCGGTGAGATCGCCGACGAGGAGCGCGAAGCGGATCCCGCGCTCCTCGTTCATCCGGCGGTAGATGTCCTGCACGCGGTCGATCGCGTCCTGTACGTCGCCGTAGACCCCGAAACGGTACGGCGACGTGTCGGTCGCGTCGGCGACGGAGAGCCGGAACGCGAGGCGCGCCCCCGTCGCGGTGAGCGACCACGCGCCCTCGGTCGGGATCCGGGCCGGCAGGCGGGTGAGCGGAACGACACGGCCGGCCTCGTCGACGGCCTTCAGCTCGGCGTCAGCGAGGATGTTCTGGATCCGGACGACCGCGCCGCCGGTGAGGCCCGTCACGGTGAAGCGCGGCTCGGGGACGTTCGCGCGGAGCACCGCGAGACCGGGCTCGAGGGCGCGGACGGCGGCAGCGCCTTCCTCGACGTCGACGCGGACCGCGCCGCTCTCGGCATGTCCGACCGCGAGATCGCGCGCGACGCGCTCGTCGGCGACGCCGAGGCACGAGACGAGCGAGGTCGCGACGAGCACGGCGACAAGATGTTTCACGGGCCACCTCCTTCGCGGAACAAGAGCGACACGCCGGCGATCGCGGCCGACCCCGCTTGCACGTCGACGGCGACGCCGAACCGCTCGTCGAGGTAGACGCGGCCGCGCGCGCCGACGGAGCCGAGATAGCCTGCGCCGATCCCGGGGATCTTCATCCCGCCGGCGATGCCGTCGCGGCGGTGCTCGTAGTACGCGGTCACGTCGCCGCGAGGCTTGGCGCCGAGATAGAAGCCGTACCCGAAGCGGCCGAGGAGCAGCGTGTCCGTGTCGGTGTCGCGCGTGTGCGCGACGGAGGCGAGCCCGAGGCCGGCGGCGCCTTCCGCGAACGACCCTCGGAGCGAGGGCCCGATGTTCGACATCGCGTAGCGGCCGGAGACCCAGACCTCGCCGGTCGTGCGCGTGACGTCCTCGCGTCGCATGTCGTGGCTCGTGAGCGCGAGCTCGAGGTCGACCCACGACGGCTCCACGCCGGGCGACGTCGCGGCCGTCGTCGTCGGTCCCGTGAACCGGTACGCGCCCTCGAGGCGGAGCCTCCGCGTGCTCTCCCCTCCTCCGATCCATGCGCTCGGAGAGACGCGAAAGGGGCCGTGACGCGCATCGAGGCCGACCGTCGTGAAGAGGCCTTGGCGGAGCGTGGGGTCGTGGACGCCGAAGACGCCGGCGCGCGTCTCGATCCACGGCATCGTTCGGAGCGGCGTCCCTCCCGCCGGGCCGATCACGCCGTAGAGATCCGCGAGCGCGCTCACGGTGAAGAGCGCCGCGCCGGTCATCGACACGAGCGCGAGCGGCGCCACCACGCGCCGCGACGCGCCCGTGAGCGCCAGACCGGCGAGACCGGTGCCGAGCAGCCCGAGGCCGATCCCCTCCGCCGCGAGCAGCGTCGTCGCCGTCTTCCGCTGGCCGAGGACCCAGCTCCCGCTCCCGTGGACGACGACGCCGGGCACGAACGCAGCGCCGATCGCGAGCGGAGACCGCGGCGGCGGCTGCGTGTCGTCGGCCTGCGCCACTCGTGGGACGAGAACCGTCGCGAGCACGACGAGGCAGACGCCGCCCCGCATCGATGCACGACTCGTCATCGCCCCCATGAGGGCACGACGCCACGCCGCTCGCCAAGAGGCGGTGTGCCGCGCCCGCTCCCCACAGCACGAAGGCCCCTCGGTCGCACGACCGAGAGGCCTTCGTTCGTGGCGGTCGCGGAAGCTTACTTCTTCGCTTCGGCGGCGAGCTTCGCCTTGTACTGCTTGATCATCTCTTCCTGCTCCTGGCGCGGGACGATGGCGTACTTGGCGAACTCCATCGTGTAGTTGCCCTTGCCCTGCGTGGCGGAGCGGAGGTCGGTCGAGTAGCCGAACATCGTGTTCAGCGGGACCTCGGCGGTGATGCTGACGCCGTCGTCACCCGACCGCGTCTCCATGATGACGCCGCGGCGCTGGTTGATCTGACCGACGACCGAGCCCTGGAACTCGGTCGGCGCCTCGACCTCGACCTTCATGATCGGCTCGAGGATGGTCGGACCCGCCTTCTCGTACGCCTCGCGGAAGCCCATGAGAGCCGCCGTCTTGAACGCCATTTCGGACGAGTCGACCGCGTGGGCCGCACCGTCGTTGATGCCGGCGCGGACGCCGACGACGGGGAAGCCGATGAGCGTGCCCTTCTTGATCGCGTCGCGGAAGCCCTTGTCGCACGACGGGATGAACTCGCGCGGAATCGCACCGCCCGAGATCTCGTCGACGAACTCGTACTGCTCGACCGCGTCGGCCGGGAGCGGCTCGACGTAGCCGACGACCTTCGCGTACTGACCGGAGCCGCCGGTCTGCTTCTTGTGCGTGTAGTTGATCTCCGCGCGACGCGTGATCGACTCGCGGTACGCGACCTGCGGCTGACCGGCGATGACCGGGCAGTTGTACTCGCGGCGCATGCGCTCCATGTAGATGTCGAGGTGGAGCTCGCCCATGCCGCTGATGATCGTCTGCTGGGACTCCTCGTCCTGGTGCACGCGGAAGGTCGGATCTTCCTTCGTGAAGCGGTTGAGGGCCTTCGAGAAGTTCGCCTCGGCGGCGCGGTCCTTCGGAGCGACCGCGAGCGAGATGACGGCCGCGGGGACGTGCATCGAGGTCAGGGTCCAGTTGACCTTGCCGTCGGTGAACGTCTCGCCCGAGCTCGCCTCGACGCCGTAGAAGGCGACGATGTCACCGGCCTCGGCGACCTCGATCTCCTCACGGTCGTCCGAGTGCATGCGGAACATGCGCGGGACGCGGACCTTACGCATCTCGTTCGACGTGTTGAAGATCGTGTCGCCCGCCTTCACGGAGCCCGAGTAGACGCGGAAGTACGTCAGCTGACCGTACTTGTCCTGCTGGAGCTTGAACGCGAGGCCGACGAACGGCTTCGTCGGATCGGACGGGACGATGACCTTCTCCTCGCCCTTCTCCTGGTCGTGCGCCTCGTTGACGACGTCCGTGGGGCACGGGAGGTAGTAGGTCACCGCGTCGAGCAGGAGCTGGACGCCCTTGTTCTTGAACGCCGAGCCGCACATGACCGGCGTCATCTTGAGCGCGAGGGTCGCGCGGCGGATCGCGGCGCGGATGTCCTCGACCGAGATGTCCTCGCCACCGAGGTACTTCTCCGCGAGCACGTCGTCGACGTCGGCGACGCCTTCGATGATCTTCTCGCGAGCCGACTTCGCGACGTCGGCGTACTCGGCGGGGATCTCCTCGTCGCGGACCTTCTCGCCGTCCTTGCCGTCGAAGTAGAACGCGCGGCCGAGGATCGGGTCGATGATGCCCTTGAACTCGTGCTCGGCGCCCATCGGCACCTGGAGCTTCACCGGGTGGTGCCCGAGCTTCTCCTTGAGCATCTCTGCGACGCGCTCGTAGTTCGCGCCGGGGTTGTCCATCTTGTTGACGAACGCGATGCGCGGAACGCGGTACCGCTTCATCTGGCGGTCGACCGTGATCGACTGGCTCTGGACGCCCTTGCCCGAGTCGAGGACGAGGACGGCGCCGTCGAGGACGCGGAGCGCGCGCTCGACTTCGATCGTGAAGTCGACGTGGCCTGGCGTGTCGATGATGTTGACGTTGTGCGGCTGGAGCTGCTGCTGCGAGCCGTTCCACACGCAGTAGGTCGCCGCCGACTGGATCGTGATGCCCTTCTCACGTTCCAGGTCCATGGAGTCCATCTTGGCGCCGACGCCGTCCTTGCCGCGGACCTCGTGGATGGCGTGGATGCGGCCCGTGTAGAACAAGATGCGCTCGGTGAGCGTCGTCTTGCCCGAGTCGATGTGGGCCGAGATACCGATGTTGCGGATGCGTTCGAGGGGAATGCGAGCGGCCAAGATGGTCTCTCTCTAGGAATGGGGCCGTGAGGCCTCGGGTTTCGGGCGGAGCGCGTACCACGGCGCCGCGCTTTACGCGAGGCCGTCTTTCCGTTCGGGTCACGGAGGAAGAGCTCGGGAACGTGGAAAGGCCTGAGAAATGGGTGTCGGATGCGGTCGCGCTCGACGTCCGGGGAGGGGCTCCGGAGTGCGGACGAGGCGCTCCGCGCCAGGTTCCCCCTGTCGTCCGGCCGTCCCGGCGGTGCTAGGGTCCAGCCTCGTGACCTCGCCCCTTCGCTTCCTCGTCCTCGTCGCCGTCGGGACCGTCGCGTGTGGCGGCAGTCAGGCGACTCCGCCCCCCGTCCCGCCGCCCCCGACGGAAGCGTCCGCGTCACCGGGCCCGCTCACGGCTGCAAAGTGCACGGAGCTCGGCGGCGAGGTCGTCGGCGACATCGGCGACGGCGCGATCCACCGACCGGGCTACACGTGCCCGAAGAGCGGCAAGGCTCCTCTCGGGAAGATCGCGATGGAGCCCGGTAAGCCGGTCGCGATCGAGGGCGCCGTCTGCTGCAAGTGATCGTCCGCGTGCGCGTCAGCGCTTCGCGGTCGACTTGAAGAGCATGTCGGAGCCGCCGCCCCCCCCGCGCGCGGTGAATCAGCCCTCCAGCGCCGCACGGAGCGCCTACCGCGCGCGACGGAGCTCGGGGACGAGCGGCAAGCATCGCTCCGCCAGCGCCGAGGCGCCCAGCGTGAACGGCGACGGCCCGGCGTCGAGATGCTGCGCCGCCCAGGCGACGACGGCGACCGCGGCGTCCGACGCCGCCTCTGCATCCGCGACGACGCTTGCGCACGCCGCGTGGATGCGAGCCTCGCTCGCGGTCACCGTGCACCTCAGGCTCGAGCGCCGCGACGAGGTCTTCCGCGGCCGCCGACACGTCCTCGCCGAGATGCGCGCGTGCGAGCAGCGCACACGCGGCGCGGAGCGGCCGCCTCCGATCCGGCGCTCCGCGGAGCGCGTCGCGCACGTTCGGAGCTCCGGGGAAGAAGGCGGCGAGCGCGATCGCCTGGCAGGCGACCTTCTCGTAGGCGACTGCACGAATCGCAGCGCGAGCGAGAGGTGTTCGCGCACGGCGGCGCGGCAGGCCTCACGCCGCGGCGGCGCGAGGTCGTCGTCACGATCCGACGCCTCGGGGCACGGCGTGGACCCACGTGGCCAGAACGCGTCGTCGCCGAACGCGGTCGTCCGGAAGTACTCGAGCGCGAACGCCTACCCGTCCGGCTGCGGCGGCCCCTCCACCAGATATGCGGCGAGCCACGGGATGACCTCGGCCGCGACCGGCGCGAGCGTGCCCTGGTGGACGAGGATGTTCCAGAGGCCGTCGACGACGGCCTGACGACCATCCGACGGGCCCTCGACGAGCGCGCGCACCATTGCGGGGACGTCGCGCGCAGGGCGGTACGCCTTCGCCCACGGCACGTCGTCGAGCCCGTCGTTCCATCCCATGGCGGCGGACGGTAGGCGACGCGCTCGCGTCGATCAACGCTCGAGCGCGTCGCGGAGCGCGTCGAGGTCGGCGACGCGGAGGCGATAGTGCGTGGGCTTCCCGCCGCGACGTTCGCCGGCGACGGCGTAGAGGCGCACGACCTCGTCGTACGAGGCGAGCGCGCCGGCGGCGGCGTAGGCGCTCGCGGGGACCGCGAGCAAGCCCCGAGGGTCCTTCGCGAGCGCGGCGAGCGCGGGATAGTGGAGGAAGAAACGGAGGAGCGCCTCCGGCTCCGAGAAGGCCTCGCGGACGACGACGAGGAGCGTCCCGTCCCCGAGCATCGTCATCGCGACGAAGGCCACGGGCTTGCGCGCGAGAGGCGGCGCCCCCGGCGGGAACACGAAGCACGTGAGCTTCGAGCGCGCGTCGACCGGCGCGTCCGGCGGCATCGTGGCCATCCGCGGGCGCTGCTCGGCGGCGTCCGTCCTCGTCGCGCGGACGAACGATCCGTCCGACCGGCACCAGTACCCCTGGGCGCCGACGAGCTCGACGAAGCGCTCGTACGATCGCGCGCGCACGTCGGTCTCCTCCGAGATCACGAGCACGCCGCGCGGATCACGGTGACCAGCCGCTTTCGCGACCTTCCGGATCCACGGGGCGAGCTCGCGTCGGTCGGCGTCCGTCCCCGGGAAGCGGAACGGCGTCGTGACGAGCGATGCCTTCGGCCCGACCGACGTCGCGCGCTCGCCCACGGCGGCCTCTGCCTCCGCCCGCGCGCACGAGAGCAACACCCGTGCATCGATGCTCATCGTCTCGTCCCTCCGGCGGGCTCGCGCATGTAGACGTCGACGCCGTCCTCGATCCGCTGCGCGCCCTCGGGCACGCGGAGCTGCGCCGCCTCCGCCGCATCCGGCTCCGTGTACCGGGCGTGCGTCACGTGCGTCCCGTCCACCTTCGTCGCGACGAGGACCGACGCGAGGCGCGGCGGTCGGCGGGAGCTCCCGATCGGGCCGCTGCACCACACGTCGCCGTTCTCGATCTTGCACGGCCGGCGGTCCGATTCACGCGGGTCCTCGATCCAGACGAGCTGCGCGACGTCGCCGGGGATCGCGAGCTTCTCCGGTCGCATGCGCGCGAGCAGCACACGCGCGCGGTCGACGTACCCCATCGCGACGAGCACCCACGTGCCGTCGCGGAGGACCCATGCCGAGCGACCGTCGACGAGACCGGCACGCACGCTGTCGGTGACCCGCGGGTCGGGTCCACCGAGCTGCGCGTCGACGAGGGCGGGCAGCGGTCCGACCGGCGGATGCAGCACGACGACGTCGTAGTCGAGCACGTCGACCTGATCGGCGGTCGCGGCGAGCGCCTGCATCTCCGGCCACGAGAACGTCGTCTGCCGTACGATCTCGCGCGACGGCGGCAGCGCCCGGAACGGCCGCTCGACCGCGATCACGTTCGGGCTCCGACCGAGGACGCCGTCGTAGAAGTCCGATGCGACGACGGGTCTCTCCGGCACCCACGACGGCTTCGCGGCGACGAGCCCGCACGCCGACGTGAGCGCCGCGACGAAGCCGACGTTCCGAACGGCGCCCACCGCCGTCATGGACGAGCCACGCGGCCCGGCGATTCACCCGCCCGACAAAGCACGAAGGCCCCCCGGTCCGTGGACCGAGAGGCCTTCGCTCCGTGACCGTGCGCAGCCGGAGCCGCGCTCGGTCTAGCCCCCGCCGGAGACGGCGGGGACCCCGTTCACTTCTTGCCGCCCGCGGCGACCTTCGCCTTCTTGTCGCCGGAGTGGCCGTGGAAGGTACGCGTCGGCGCGAACTCGCCGAGCTTGTGACCGACCATGTTCTCCGTGACGAAGACCGGGACGAACTTGC
This sequence comes from Polyangiaceae bacterium, assembly GCA_039809485.1. Classification (GTDB taxonomy): domain Bacteria; phylum Myxococcota_A; class Polyangia; order Polyangiales; family Polyangiaceae; genus Labilithrix. The sequence continues at coordinate 43,455 of JBDHVE010000066.1, forward strand.
GGCCGTTGTGGACCGCGAACGTGAGGCCGATGGCCTCGGGGACGATGGTGCTCCGACGCGACCAGGTCTTGATGACCTTCTTGGACTGCGTCGCCTGCGCCGCCGCGATCTTCTCCATGAGATGACCGTCGACGAACGCGCCCTTCTTAACTGAACGAGGCATGGGAAGCTCCTATCAACCCTTCTGGCCGCGCCGCTTGACGATCATGCCGTCGGTGCGCTTGTTGTTGCGGGTCTTGAGGCCCTTGGCGAGCTGGCCCCACGGCGAGCATGGGTGACGGCCGCCGGACGTACGACCCTCGCCGCCGCCCATCGGGTGGTCGACCGGGTTCATCGTGACGCCGCGCTGGTGCGGACGACGACCGAGCCAGCGGCTACGCCCCGCCTTGCCGATCGAGATGTTGGCGTGGTCGATGTTCGACACCTGGCCGACCGTCGCGCGGCAGTCCTGGTGGACCTGGCGGACCTCGCCGGACGGGAGACGAACCTGCGCGTAGTCCCCGTCCTTCGCCATGAGGACGGCGGCGGCGCCGGCGGAGCGGACGAGCTGGCCGCCCTTGCCCTTGCGCATCTCGACGTTGTGGATGCTCGTGCCGAGCGGGATGTGCCGGAGCGGCATCGAGTTGCCCGGCTTGATGTCCGCGTTGCGGCTCGAGACGATCTTGTCGCCTTCCTTCAGGCCGTCGGGCGCGAGGATGTAGGCCTTCTCGCCGTCCGCGTAGTGGAGGAGCGCGATGCGCGCCGTGCGGTTCGGGTCGTACTCGATCGAGGCGACCGTCGCCGGCACGCCGATCTTGTTCCGCTTCCAGTCGATGATGCGGTAGCGCTGCTTGTGACCACCACCGCGGAAGCGGCTCGTGATCCGGCCGTGCGCGTTACGACCACCGGACGACGTCTGGTGCTCGAGGAGGCTCTTCTCCGGCTTCTTGCCGGGGGTGAGCTCCTTGAAGTCGTACCCCGTGTAGTAGCGCCGCGCCGGGGACGTCGGCTTGTACGTCTTGACACCCATGGCTCAGCCCTCGCTCGTATCGGCGAAGAAGTCGATGCTGTCACCTTCCTTGAGGGTGACGACGGCCTTCTTCCAGTTCTGCATCTTCGCGTAGCCGCGGCCCATGCGGCGATCCTTGCCGCGATAGACCATCGTGTTGACGCTCTCCACCTTCACGTTGAAGAGCTTCTGGACGGCTTCCTTGATCTGGATCTTGTTCGCGCCGCGGAGGACCTCGAACACGAACTGGTTGCCGTTACGCTGCGCGTTGGACTTCTCCGTCAGGAAGATCGGCCTGCGGATGATCGATTCCGGGGTCACTTCGCACCTCCCGCCTTCTCGGCGAGCAGACGCTGCTCGAGCTGCTTCGCGGCGTCCTTCGAGAGGACGAGCGTGTCGAAGCGGAGCAGGTCGTAGACGTTCACGCCTTCCGGCGGCAGGAACTGGTGGTCCTTGCAGTTACGGATCGAGAGACGGAGGTTCTCGTTGCTCGACGTGTCGACCACGAGGGTCGACTTGTTCGTCTTGAGCGACGCGAGCGCGGTCATCACGCCCTTCGTCTTGATCTCCGGCAGCTCGAAGCGGTCGACCACGACGAGGCGGCCTTCCTTGTTGAACTTCGAGAGCGCGCTCTTGAGCGCGCCGAGACGCACCTGGCGCGGGGGCCGGTACGCCCAGTCACGCGGGCGCGGCGGGTGGGCCTGGCCACCGCCGACATAGACCGGCGCACGCTTCGAGCCGTGGCGAGCGTTGCCGGTGCCCTTCTGCTTGTACATCTTCTTGGTCGAGCCGCTGACAGCCGAGCGGTTCTTCGCCGCCGCGGTGCCCTGGCGCTTGCTCGCGAGCTGCGCCTTCACGACCTCGTAGAAGAGGTGCTCCTTGACCTCTCCTGCGAAGACCTCGTCCGCGAGGTCGACCGTGCCGACCTTCTCGCGCTTCAGGTTGTAAACGTCGATGGTTGCCATTGTGAGCCTCTGAATCTGGAGCCGGTCAGCGCGGCGACTTGATCTCGACGTCGACACCCGCCGACAGGTCGAGCTTCATGAGCGCGTCGAGCGTCTGCTGCGTCGGCTCGAGGATGTCGAGAAGCCGCTTGTGCGTACGGATCTCGAACTGCTCACGCGACTTCTTGTCGACGTGGGGCCCGCGGAGAACCGTGTAACGCGAGATGTGGGTGGGGAGCGGGATCGGCCCTGCCACGCGTGCGCCGGTGCGCTTCGCGGTCTCGACGATGTCGTTGGCCGACTTGTCGAGCAGCTGGTGGTCGAACGCCCGGAGGCGGATACGGATGGTGGTGGCAGAAGCCATGTCTCTCTTGACCTCGGTAACTCGGGACTTCGCGGGGCCGCGCGTTTTAGCTCACGCCCCCTTGACTTGCAAACTGCAAACTGCCGATTGGGTGCTCGGTCAGTCGTTTGCCCGGCGGGAAGGGCCACGCTCGTGCTCGAGCGCCGCCCTCCGAGCCGAGCCAGCCATCACTCGATGACCTTCGTGACGATGCCGGCGCCGACCGTACGGCCGCCCTC
>JBDHVE010000067.1:0-45876 GCA_039809485.1 Polyangiaceae bacterium
GCACGCCGCGCTCGATCATCGTCACGTCGGCAGCCGGCGTGCCCTCGTCGTCGACGTAGACCGGGCACATCAGCTCGCGGCCCTCGAAGTGGTGGGCGAGGTCGGCCATCGTGATCAGCTCTGCGGCGGTCGTTGCAGGGTTCGGGCCGCATTCCTGCGAGCCCCGGCCGTTCCCGCGAGACGCCGGCGCGCGGGTGAGGGGTCGACAGCGTCTATAGCTATAGCTATATACATATTGGTACCCCGATACGATGCCGGCCAAGAAGCGAGAGCTCCTGGAAGATTTTCGGCGCGCCATCGCCCGGAGCGTGCGTCGACTGCGGCTCGAACGGGGCTGGACACAGGCGGAGCTCGCTTCGGTGCTCGGCGTCTCGCAGGGCCGGCTCAGCGAGCTCGAACGCGGCGACGGATCGTTCTCCGCCGAGCAGGTCCTGGTGGTGCTTCGCGAGTTCAACGTGACGATTGCAGAGCTCGTCGACCAGCGGCCGGACCCGGAGGCGGCCCTGCAGAACGCGCTCGCGCGCCTCGGGGCCACGCACCTCGTGGAGAGCCGCGACGTATTGCCCGCCAACTGGAGTGATGACCTCGAGCGGACGATCCGCGAGGCCCTCGCGAGCGGGTCTCCGCGTCTCGTCACGGCGCTCGCTCCCGTACTCGCGAAGAACGTCGATCGCTTGAATCTCCTCAAGCTCCGGTCCGGACTCGCGGAGATCGGGATCCATCGTCGGCTCGACTGGCTGCTCGACAGCACGCTCGGCGCGATCGCGCGCGAGCTGCGCGACGAGCAGTTGCCGCGTGCTGTCGCGCAGTCCTATCGGCGCGTCCAGACCGAGCTGGAGCTGTTCCGAGCGTTCGTGCCGTCGCCGGAGGGCGCACGTGCGGAGGAGCCGCGCCCGTTCGACCTCCTCGACGCGCAGATTCGCAGCAGGCAGACGGCGGAGGGCCTCATCGCGTCCGCATCGCCGAGTGCGAGGCGCTGGGGGATCATCACGGCGCTCACGGAAGACGACTTCGTCGAGGCACTGAGGGCGAGCCGTGACGATCTTTGAGCGCTTCTTCGAGGAGCTGGACGCGCTGTGGATCCCTCGTCCGAGCGAGCGGATCAGACTTCGCGTGTTCGGCTCCGCCGCCCTCATGCTGCAAGCGAACTACACGCGTGGCACGAAGGACGGCGACGTGCTCGAGACAACCGATCTGACGATCGAGGTGCGGCGGCGATTGATCGAGCTGGGCGGGCACGGGACGCCGCTCCACACGCGACACCGTCTCTACGTCGAGGTGGTCGCGGCCAGCGTCCCGTTCCTCCGGCAGGCTCCGCGATGGCAGAAGGTGCCCGCCTTCGATGGGAAGCTCCAGAGCCTCGATGTCGAGGTGCTCGACGTCGTGGACGTCGTCGTCTCGAAGCTGAAGCGCTTCAACGGCAACGACAGGAACGACATCGAGGCGATGATCGACATGGGGTTGGTCGCGCACGCGTCGCTCGTCGCGTGCTTCGAAGAAGCGATCGACGCGAACAGCATGGATGCGCGCGCAGACGACTTCCCGCGGTACGTGCAGAACCTCCACGTCGTCGAGCGTGACATGTTCGGCGTGGCAGCGAGCGCGATCGTGCTGCCCTCGTGGATCGAATCGAGGTAGCGCCTTCCATGCCCGAGCTTCCCGAGGTCGAGCACACCCGCGCCAAGCTCGCGCGATGCGGCGTCGTTCCCGGCGCGACCTTCGCTCGCGTCGTGACCACGGACGCGCGGATCGTCCGGCCGCTGACACCGCGCGCCTTCGCGCGCGGGCTCGAAGGGCGGAGGGTGGAGCGCCTCGAGCGACGTGGGAAGTGGCTCCGGATCGCGCTCGACGAGAAGCGCCTCTTCGTCCACCTCGGGATGACCGGCTGGTTCCACGAGGCGGAGGCGGAGTCGGTGCGGTTCGAGCGCGTGCGCTTCGAGCTCCGACGCGGAGCGCGACGTCATGCGCTCGTCTACGTCGACCCGCGGCGGTGGGGCCGGATGATCCTCGCCGAGGACGACATCGAAGCGTGGACCTCGCTCGGGCCCGACCCGCTCGCGGACGGGATCGACGTCGAGCGCATCGTCACGCGCCTCGCGAAGCGGAAGAAGCAGTCGATCAAGGAGGCGCTGATGGACCAGTCCGTCCTCGCCGGCGTCGGGAACATCCAAGCGATCGAGGCGCTCTGGAGAGCGCAGATCGATCCGCGCTCGCGCGCTGCCGCCGTCGACGCGCGCGCGATGCGGGCGGTCGCACGCGGGCTCCGCTGGACGATCGAGCGGACGCTCGCCGACCTCGCCGAGAACGAGCTCGGGAGCGACAGCCCCTTCCGCATCTACGGCCACAAGGGCGAGCCGTGCCCGCGCTGCGGGACGCGCCTCGAACGCTTCGAGCTCGGTGGCCGCACGACGACGATGTGCCCCGGCTGTCAGCGCCGCCTCGCGTAGGAAGACCACGCAACCGCGCCCCGGGTCCGGCCGAACGACACGCCATGACCGTCGGCCCCGTCCGTGAGGAACGCAGCTACCGCCTCGGCCCCGACCTCACCGCGGGGCCGCCCCGGCCTGCGACGCGGGCGCTCCTGCACGACCGCTTCGTGGATCGCGCGTTCGATCGCCTCGATCGCGCCTTCGCCGCCGAGGCCGCGCAGTTCGCGAAGCTCGCGGCGGACGTTCCGAAGGACGACGGCATCCTCTACCTGGGGCTGAATCCGGAGAGCGAGGCGATCGAGCGGCGCGCGCTCGACACGTACGGCCCGGTCCGCGCCCTCACCGGCGACGCGTTCGCGGAGGTGGTGATCGCCGGCAAGCACTACGATCTCGCGAAGCCCGAGGACCTCGACGCGTTCGTCACGTCGCTCCGGCTCGATCCGCGGGTCGAGTCCGCCGTCCGCGAGGTCTTCCGCAACGCCGCGCCCGAGGTCCGCGGCAAGCTCGCCCAGCTCGCGAACGTCTTCGCCGAAGCGGAGGCGGGAAAGGCGATCCCTTCCCGCCTCGTCCTCTCCGGCCACTCCGGCGGAACCGAGCTCTGGGGCGGACGCGGCATGCTCCGCCTCGACGACGTCCTCCGCCTCGCACGCGCGATGCCGCGCGCCGCCGCGCAGATCGAGGACATCCACCTCGCGGCGTGCTCGACGAGTGGACAGGCCGGCGTCGACGACGTGCGCGCCGGCTGGCAGGCGGCCTTCCCCGCCCTGAAGACGATGTGGGGCTACGCGGGCAGCTCGCCGCTCGCACCGGCCGCCCACCTCGCAGCGTGGGCGCGCGCGACGAAGGGATCGCACGAGAGGCTCGACGTCCCCACGCACCTCGCAAAGCAGCACATCACGACGTGGAGCGTGAAGGGAGGGCTCAGCGACGGCGTCCAGCTCGCAGACCTCCGCCGCGCGCAGGTGGGAGCCGACAGCCGCTTCGCGAAGTTCGTCGCGGGGGAGATCACCGCCGGCCACCAAGGGATGCTGGCCGATCCGCAGACCGCGCTCCACGACTACGAGACGTACCGCGTCCTCTCGCAGCGGAACGACGTCCCGCGCGAAGAGCGCGCGGCGTTCGCGCAGAAGGCCGATCAGCTCCTCCGCATCCGCTATTACGAAGAAGGCGTCCGGACCGCGTTCGCGAACCGCTACGGTGCGGGCGTGATAGCGGCGTTCGGTGCCGGAGGCCTGCCGGCGCCGGACTTCGCGAAGCTGTCGCGCGCCGATGCGCTCCAGGAGATCGCCGCGCTCGAAAAGCAGCTCTCGGAGGTCGCGCGCATGTCGCCGGACGCGGAGCGCGGGCTCGCTGCGCTGCGTGGGCTCCGCGATCTGTCGCCGGACGTCGTGCGGACGACGGACTGCCGCCACTGACGCGCTCCGCCGCGAGGACCGAGGTCCTCGATCGAGGACTCAGGATCGAGCGCGAGCGTGACGTAAGCGGCGAAGATCGTTGAGGGGCGCGGTGGCACCGTTCATGGACACGTCGGGGCGCCATGCGGAACGCCCCGACGTCCTTCCGACCTCGCTTCCTCGTGCTGGCTTCCTTCGTCGGGGCGCTCGCCGCGCTTCCTTCCACTGGTTTCGCGGCGCAGAACGAAGCCACCGTCCCCGGTGGCATGAACGGCGACAAGCCTTGGTGCGCGCCGGAGGCCGAGGCGCTCGCCGACGGCATCTGCCACATCGCGCCCGCGACGAAGTCGTCGCGGAGGACGCTCGTCGTCTTCCTCCACGGCGCGATCGCGAAGAACACGACGTGGCAGTGGACGCAGCAGCGCGCGCTGATCCGTCAGGCGAAGTACATCGGGTTCGAGGCGATCTTCCCGCGCTCCCCGCTCACCGAGAAGGGCTACGTCTGGCCGGGCTCGCTCGCCGCCCAGGAGAAGGTCGAGCAGGAGCTCATCGACGGCTGGATGGCCGCGAAGAAGACGCTCGAGGCGCGCGACGGTCGGCCGTTCGACGAGGTCTTCGTGATGGGGTTCTCGAGCGGCGCCTACTTCGTGAGCTCGCTCGCGATGCGCGGGCGCGCCGACGTCGATGGTTACGCCGCGTTCGCGGGCGGGACCGGGATGTGGTCGCGCGAGCCAGCGACGCGTCGCGCGCCGGTGTTCGTCGGAGTCTGCGCGGAGGACGAGACGACCGCCGCGCACTCGCGCGCGTTCGGCGCCGCGCTCGGCGGAGCGGGCATCCCGCACGCGGTCGACGAGCAGAAAGTCGGTCACGCGTTCTCGGACGTGCACGTCGCCCACGCCGTCGGGTACCTCCGCCGGGCGAATCGACCCCGGGTGGCGACGCGGGATTGAGGAGGGCGCGCCTCCCACCCGAGGGCGCAAGTGCGCGACATAAAAACGTCTTTGTTTCTTTCTGCGACAAACGCAGCTTCCACGCGGCAATTTTCGGGTTGCCGGGCGTGTCGCGTACTGTTGTCAGCAGCCTCGGCGCGGGACTAGCCTCCCCCTTCGGCAAGGGCCGCGGGGGTGTCGAGGGATGTCGAACGAGGGCAGCAGCGGACGTTTCGAGGCTGCCGCCGGAGCAGAGCGCGCGTGGTCGATCGGCAAGTACCGAATCGTCGCGCCGCTCGCGACCGGCGGGATGAGCCACGTCTACCTCGCGCTCCTGCGCGGTGCCATGGGCTTCACGAAGCTCGTCGTGCTCAAGATGCCGACCGCGGAGGTCGCCGGCGATCCGCTGCTCCTCGCGATGTTCCTCGAAGAGGCCCGCATCGCCGCACGCCTCAACCACCAGAACGTCGTCCAGACCTACGAGGTGATCTGCGAGGCGGGGCACAACGTCATGGTCATGGAGTACCTCGACGGGCACTCGCTCGGCGACATCCTCGCGCGCGCGCGCAAGGTCGATCGCGCGCTGCCGCTCGGCCTCCACCTCCGCATCGCGTGCGAGGCGCTGAACGGGCTCCACCACGCCCACGAGCTGCGTGACTGGGACGGCCGCCCACTCGGGCTCGTTCATCGTGACGTCTCCCCGCAGAACGTGCTCGTCACCGTCGACGGACACGTGAAGGTGCTCGACTTCGGCGTCGCGAAGTCGTCGGCGGCGTCGCACGTCACGACCCCCGGCAAGTTCAAGGGCAAGGTCCGCTACATGCCGCCCGAGCAGTTCCTCGGCGAAGGCGTCGATCGGCGCGCGGACGTCTTCGCGATGGGCGTCATGCTCTGGGAAGCCGCGACGGGCGTGAGGCCCTGGAAGAACACGAGCGACGTGGAAGTGATCGCGGCGGTCCTCGCCGGGCGCATGCCGCGCATCCGCGACGTCAACCCCGGCGTCGAGGAGCGACTCGAGGAGATCGTCGAGCGTGCGCTCGCGTTCCATCGTGAAGACCGCTACGCGTCGGCGCGCGAGCTCGCCGACGATCTCGCGGCCTACGTCGACGCGCGGTGGCCCCGCTACGCGCCGAACCAGCTCGGGGCGTACATCGCGGAGCTCTTCGCCGACGTCCGCCGCGAGCGCCAGCGCGTCGTCGCGGAACGGCTCGCCCGGCCCGCGACGACTCCCGTCGAGCTCGCGACGTTCGCGGCGGGTGCGCTCCCGCCCGAGCTCGTGCTGCCGTCGTCGGAAATCACGGCGCCGAGCTCGACGCGCATGATCGCGTCGCGCCCGTCGTCGGCGTCGTTCGTCGCCGCGCCGCCGGCGGCGCCGAGCTGCCCGCCGGCCGCATTCGCGATGTCGGTCCATCCGCCGGCGGTCGGGGCGACGACGGAGGCGCCGGTCGTGACGACACCGGCGCCGTTCAGGGCATCGCCGCCGCCGCGCACGTCTCGCGCGCTGCTCACCACCGCCATCGTCGTCGGGCTCGCGTCGGCGGCGCTCACCGTCCCGCTGCTGCTCGACCGCATGACGGCGTCGTTCGCGGCGTTCCGATCGGGCGGTTCGCCCTCCCGTACAGCAGCGGCCGCGCCGCCTCCCGCGCCGAGCGCTCTGCCCACGCCCCTTCCGCCCCTGGCGCCGGTCGCGGCCGACGCGGGCGCGATGCCTCTCGGAAGCGAGGACGCCGGGTTGTCATCCAACGGGCAAGAGTAGAGAACAACGCCCAGGCTGGATCCGGCCGCCGTTGTTATCTAGAATCTGGTTCTGGATACCAACTGTGCCGTCCATCTTCTCGCGCCACCCGCTCGTCCTCCAGACCGCCTACTCCGACCTGAAGCGCCAAGCACTCGAGCAGCCCTTCGTGCTCGTCGGCACCGCGGGCAGCGTCGGCGCGCGCGAGGTGAAGGGCCGGCGCTTCCTCTACCGGCAGTTCTACGATGCGGAGGGGAAGAAGCAGGCCGAGTACGTCGGCCCCGAGGGCGATGCGGCCGCAGAACGGCGAGCAAGCCATCTCCGTGAGCAGATCGCGGTCACGAACGCGTTGCTCCGCGACGGCCGACTGCTCGCGCAGGGCGGCTACGTGCGCGCCGACCCGCGCACCACTGCTGTGCTCGGCGCGATGGCGAACCGCGGATTGTTCCGGGCCGGTGCGGTGCTCGTCGGCTCTCACGCGTACGCGGTGCTCCTGAACGACCTCGGGATCCGCGCCGCTGCGTTCGCGACGGAGGACGTCGACATCGCTCGCGGCGCGCGTCTCGAGCTCGCCGCGCAGCAGGACTTCGCCGAAGTGCTCGCGGAGTCGCTGGTGCCGCTCTACCCGGTGCCCGCGCTGGATCGGAAGCTTCCTGCGACATCGTACAAGCCGAAGGGAGGAAGTCGTTTTCGCGTCGACCTCCTCGTCCCGGCGCGCGGGACGGAGGTGCAGACGCGCGCCGTCCCCGAGCTCGCTGCGCACGCGACCGCGCTGCCCTTCCTCGGGCCGCTGCTCGAGGCTCCGATCGAGGCGGTGGTGCTCGGGCGCGAGAGCGTCGTTCCCGTTCGCGTGCCGCGTCCGGAGGCGTTCGCATGGCACAAGATGGTCGTCTCGCAGGAACGCGCCACGACGAGCGACAAGCGGGCGAAGGATGTCCTCCAGGCCAGCGTCGTATTCGCGTTCCTCGCCGAGGATGCTCCCGAACCGCTCGAGGGCGCGTTTCGCGCCCTCCCGTCGTCGGCCCGCACGCGGGCCCGCGCCGGCGCCGTCCGGGTTCGAGCACAGCTCGAGGCCGCTTCTCACGAGCGCGCGGTCGAGCTGCTCGACGGAATCGTGGGACGGCGCTCACGCGCGTGATTCGGGTACGGCGTCAGCGTCCTCCGTCGTCGTCGTCTCGCGCGACCGGCGTTTCGTGATCGCGACGGTGCTCGCTTGCGGGCCCTTGTCTCCGTCCTCCTCCGCGAAGCGGACCTCGGTGCCGATCTCGAGCTTGTCGAAGTTGCCGTTCAGGACCGAGTTCTCGTGGAAGTAGATCTCGCCCCCGTCATGGGTCTCGAGGAAGCCGTAGCGGCTGCCCTCCGGCTCGTTCAGGATCAGCTTCGCGACGCGCGCGTGTGGCGTGCGGTCGTGCCGCTTCACGTCCCAACGGGAACGCCGGACGTAGTCCTCGAGCTGCCGCACGACTTCGTCGAACACCTCGTCGACGGCCGCATACGCGTCCCCGCGCGGCTCGCTCCCTTCGGCGTTTTCCGCCACGAGCTCGACGTTCGGGACGACGAGGTCCACGCGGCAGCGGAACTTGGGGCCGTTCTGATGGCGTCGTTGGGGCGCCTCGATCGCCACACGGCACGCGACGATCTTGTCGAAGAACTCGTCGAGCTTCGCGGCGCGGGCACGGATGCGCGTCTCGAGGGCGTCGCTGGACGGGAAATCGCGGAACGTGATCTGGAGATGGTCGGCCACGCGAATGCCTCCTGCTGAGTGATCGCGGATGGAGCCGCAGGCGGCGTGCCAGCGCGCGGCGAGCTCGGCCCGCAGGCCTACGACCGACGCACCCGGTGCAGGAAACGCAGAGGTTGCACGGATGAGTCCGCTTTCGGCGGTCGATTCCTCGCGACTCCGTGCGGCATGCGCCTTGCGCAACGGCGGGCATGGACATGGCGGTTCATCCGACGCCGGAGGCTGCTGCGCGCGGTGGCGTGACTTCGAGGAAGCGCTCGCTCGCCGACCTGATCGAGCGGGAGAACCAGCGAAAGACGCGCCGCCGGATCATCCTCGCCTTCTTCGCGCTCGCGATCCCCGCGCTCGTCGTCGCGCTGTGGATCGGCGCGCGCCCGAAGCCGGTCCCTCTCGCCGCTCGGTTTCGCAGCGCGAACGCGACGGTCGGTGAGGTCGTCCGCGAGGTGCACGCGACGGGTCACCTCGAGGCGATGACGACGGTCCAGGTCGGCGCCGAGATCTCCGGGCGGATCGCGACCGTCCTCGTCGACTACAACGACCGCGTCGAGGCGGGGCAGATCCTCGCCCGCTTCGACCGCGCCGCGCTCGAGGCGCAGCTCGCGCAGATGCAGGCGACGCTCGCGGCCGCGCGGGCTGCCGTCGAGCAGGCGAAGACCGATCGCGACCGCGTCGTCCGCGACAAGGAGCGGGTCGATCGGCTCTTCGCGAGCAAGTCGGCGTCGGAGGCGGACCGCGACACGGCAACAGCAACCGCGCGCTTGATGGAACAGCGCGTCGCCGCCGCCGAGGCGCAGCTCGCCGCGCAGCTCGCCGCGCAGACGCTCGCGAAGACGAACCTCGAGCACACGGTGATCCGCTCGCCGATCGACGGTGTCGTCATCACGCGGAACGTCGATCCCGGGCAGACCGTCGCCTCGATGCTCCAGACGCCGGTGCTCTTCACCGTCGCGGCCGATCTCCGGAAGATGCACGTCATCGCCGCCGTCGACGAAGCCGACATCGGCGAGGTCGCGGTCCGCCAGCGCGCGCGCTTCACCGTGAACGCGTACCCGAGCCGCACGTTCGAGGGCGTCGTCACGTCGGTGCGGAGCTCGCCCCAGATCGTCCAGGACGTCGTCACCTACGGGACGGAGGTCGAGGTCGACAACACCGACATCGCGCTGAAGCCCGGGATGACGGCGTCGGTCCGGATCCGCACCGCCGAGGCGAAGGACGTCCTCCGCGTACCGGCGGCGGCGTTCCAGTTCACGCCGCCTGGCGAGCAGCGGACGCCGGAGCCGGGGGTCTGGGTCCTCGCCGGCAACGCGCTCCGCCGCGTCCCGGCGACGCCCGGGATCTCGGACGGCGAGCTCACCGCGATTGCGTCGGGCGCGCTCGCGCCGGGCGACGACGTCGTCTACGAGATCACGCCCGAAGGGAGGAAGGCGTATGGGATCGCCCACTGACGAGGCGCCGCTCCTCTCGCTCCGCAACGTCGTGCGTATCTACGGCGAAGGCGACGCAGCCGTGCGTGCGCTCGACGGCGTCGACCTCGACATCCACGCCGGCGAGTTCGTCGCGATCACGGGTCCGTCCGGCTCCGGCAAGTCGACGGCGATGAGCATCCTCGGCTGCCTCGAGCTTCCGTCGGATGGCGACTACCTGATCGAGGGGATCCCGGTGACGGACCTCGCGGCCGACGTCCTCGCCGCGTTGCGGAACGCGCGCTTCGGCTTCGTCTTCCAGCAGTTCAACCTGCTCACGCGCACGTCCGCGCTCGAGAACGTGGCGATGCCGCTCGTCTACGCCGGCGTGTCCGCGCGCGAGCGGCAGCGGCGCGCGAAGGAGGCGCTCGCGGCGGTGGGGCTCGCCGGGCGCGAGGGCGCGCGATCGAACCAGCTCTCGGGCGGACAGCAGCAGCGCGTCGCGATCGCGCGCGCGCTCGTGAACGACCCCGAGATCATCCTCGCCGACGAGCCGACCGGGAACCTCGACTCGAAGATGGGCGCCGAGATCATGCAGCTCCTCTCGAACGTGAATCGGACGCGCGGGATCACCGTCGTGATCGTCACCCACGATCCGACGAGCGCAGGCTACGCACGGCGCGAGGTCCGCTTCCGGGACGGGCGCATCGTCGACGACGCGCGGAAGGCGGCCTGACGTGTTCTCCGCGACCGTCTCGCTCGCCTTCTCCGCGCTCCTCCGCAACAAGATGCGGTCGATGCTGACGATGCTCGGGATCATCATCGGCGTCGCCGCCGTCGTGATGATGCAGTCGATGGGCCGCGGCGCGACCGCGTACGTCGGCGAGGCGATCAGCGGGCTCGGCAGCAACATGCTCATCGTCGTTCCGGGGAGCGCACGCGGGATGCAGCAGTCGAGCCTCGGCGTGCCGCTCTTCACGGCGGGGGACCTCGAGGCGGTGAGGCGGCAGGCGCACGACATCGCGCTCGTCTCCGCGGCCGGGTCGCGCCCGCTCCGCGTCGTCGTCGGGCCGTACAACCGGCTCGTCACGACGTCGGGCGTCACGCCCGAGTACTTCGAGATCCGCAATTGGGGCGCGTCCGCGGGACGTCTCCTCAACCAGGAGGACGAGCGGCAGGCGGCGACGGTGTGCCTCGTCGGACAGACGGTCTCCGACGCTCTCTACGCGGGCCAGAGCCCGATCGGCCAGGAGCTCCGCCTCCACCAGCTCACCTGCCGCGTCGTCGGGGTGATGGAGGCGAAGGGCGCTTCCGCGTTCGGGATGGACCAGGACGACGTCATCTTCATGCCGTACTCGACGTTCTCGCGACGAATCATGGGAAACGATCGCGTCCAGGTCTTCATGGCCTCGGCGAAGTCGCCGGACCGGATCGAGGACGCGAAGAACCAGATCACGTCGATCCTCCACCGGCGGAGGCACATCCCGGAGGGCGAGGAGAACAACTTCGCGGTGCGCGATCCACGCGAGCTCCAGGCGCTGCTCCAGTCCGTCACCGGGATGCTGACGACGCTGCTCGCGGGAGTCGCGGCGGTGTCGCTCGTCGTCGGCGGGATCGGGATCATGAACATCATGCTCGTGTCGGTGACGGAGCGGACGCGGGAGATCGGCGTCCGCCTCGCGATCGGCGCGCGCGCGGGCGACGTCCTCACCCAGTTCCTGATCGAGGCGACGACGCTGTCGGCGCTCGGCGGGATCGTCGGGATGGGCGTCGGTCTCCTCGGCGCGGTCGGGGTTGCGAGGCTGATCAAGGTGCCGTTCGTCGTGCCCGGGATCGCGATGCCGATCGCGTTCGCGGTCTCGGTTCTGGTCGGGATCGTCTTCGGCGTGTTCCCCGCGCGGAAGGCGGCACGCCTGAACCCGCTCGCGGCGCTCCGCTACGAGTGAGGGCCTGGTCGCTCGCTTTTCCAGGGACACGCGCGAGCCCCGGAGCCGGATCGCGCGCGTCCCGGAGGCTCGGGATGCGTCGCGCGCAAGTGCGCGGAGATCCGAGGGCGGCGGAAAATTTCGCCGTCGGAGGACGTCGGCATCGGTGTTGCGAAAGGAAGGTGCAGCCGAAGGAGAACGAAGATGCGTCGCGACGTGGTGTGGGGGTTCCTGGTGGCGTTCGCGGGTGGGCTCGTCGTCGCGTGCGGGAGCGGAGATCCCGACGCGGCCGGATGCGCGACCCAGGCCGTGAACGGCGGCGAGGTCACCACCTGCGAGATGCCTCAGTTCGGCGGCGGCGCGCCGGCCGCGTGGGACTGCGCTCCGGCGAAGGACCCCGGCGTCGCGTCGCTCCAGATCCGATCCGGCGGGGCGCGACCGTGCCCGGCCGGGACCGAGTACGTCCCCGGCTCGCTCGAGATCACCGATCCGAAGGCGCCGGAAGGCTCGGTGCCTCCGGGCGCGACCGGTCCCGCCGGGAGCTCGCCGATCGGAACGGGCGGCTCGTCGGCGACGGTCGACGGACCGTCGCCGGTCGGGAGCGAGTCCGCGAGCGATGCGCCGAGCGGAAGTGAGTCGCCGAGCGGCAGTGATTCGCCGAGCGGCAGTGATTCGCCGAGCAGCGGCACCGACTCGCCGAGCACGAGCTCCTCGTCGGGCGGGGCGCCCGCTTCGTGCGACGCGGGCTACCACTGCACGACGCGCGGCAGGTCGACGACCTGCGTGTGCGCGCACTGCGACGAAGGCTTCCTCCCCGTGAAGAACACGTGCCGGCCGAAGGGCAACAACGGCGTCGGCAACGGCGAAGATCCGCAGCCGCCCGGCGACCCGCCGATCAACGACGGCGCGGGCACCGGCCCCGGCAACCCGGGGAACAAGGGCGGCGCGAAGAAGTGACGCGCCGCGAAGGCGACCGCCCCCGCGCACGGAGGGGCGACGCCTCGATGGATCCGTGAGGAACCACGCGCCTCTTCGCGGAAAGAACGCGATCGGCGCGTGGTCTGCTCGTTGCGTTGGCGACGACGCATGATGCAGAGCGGATCGATCGAACGAAGCACGCGGCTCGCGCTCGCGAGCGTGATGGCGCTGGGGCTCGCGGCGGCGTGCGGCGGTGCGTCGGAAGGACCTTCGATCGCGGGGGACGGCCCCGGCGCTCCCGATCCGACCACCGACGCGCCGCCGGCGACCACGGCAGCGACGCCGACGCCGACGCCGACGCCGTCCGCTCCCGCGCCCGGAGCGCTCCCCGAATGCGGCGCGCAGCGCACGGTGCATCTCGTCGCGGGGATCGGCGGGCTCGCGTGGTTCACGTTGCTGTGGCCGGCGCCGGCGGTGATCACGGGCTTCCAGTCGACGTACAGCTTCGACGATCCCGCGAAGGCGGCGAGCGTCGGCACCGCCGCGCACCCGCTCTACGTCCGACGCACGAGCGCGACGACGACGCTCTGGCAGGGCTCCGGGCTGCATCCGCAGCCGACGGGGTTCGTCGCCGGCATCAACCAGACGCACAGCCTCACGCCGATCACGACGCGCGTCGGCACGACGGAAGTGATCGCCGCCGGCGCTCGCGCGCAGAAGTCCCTCGCGCCCGCGCTCCCCGTCCTCGCTCTCTACGCGAGCCAGGTCCCCCTTCCCTATGGTCCTGCGGCGGGCGCGCCCGCGGCGACGCCGGCCCCTGACGTGCCGAGCGCGATCGCCGCGTTGAAGGCGACGGCGACGGTCTCGGCGACGCTCGAGGCGGAGCTCGTGCCCGACGCGACGAAGCTCGCGACGTGGTACCCCGCAGACGCGCCGGTCGTGGTGAAGCAGCTCGCCGAGCGGCTGCTCTTCACGGCGAACCTGCTCCGCAAAGGCCTCGTCGGCACCGTCGTGATGCCCGCGCTGAACGACGATCCGCACGGCGCATGGCTCGGTGCGGCTCCCGCCGCGGCGCGGGCCGACGTGCTCGCCGGCATCCTCGATCGCTTCTACGCCGAGCTCGCGGCCGCGAACGAGACGGCGTGCGGGCACGAGGGTCGTCCGCTCTCGCTCGCCGACAACACCGTCCTCGTCGTGACCGGCGACACGCCGAAGAACGCGTTCAACAATGCGGGCTGGCCCGACGGCACTCCGGCGAACTCGAACTTCGTCTACGTCCGCGCGAACGGATTCCTCGTCCCCGGATGGTTCGGTGCGATCAGTCCGCAGGGGAAGACGGAGTTCGATCCGAAGACCGGCGCGCTCGCTCCCGCCGGCACCGCCGCCGCGAGCCAGACCGCGGCGCTCCAGGGCGTCCTCTACGCGATCACGCGCGGAGACACGAACGCGGTGAACGACGTCGCGACGGGCGCGATCGACGGCCTGATCGCGAAGCCCTGAGGGTTCGCGTACGTTCGATCCGGTGGGGGAAGCGCTCGCGAATCGTGAAAGAGGTCATGGCGTGAGCGCGCGCGCGCCGCTCCTCACCGGCCTCGCGCTCACCTGCTTCGCGGGGAACTCGCTCTTGTGCCGTCCCGCGCTCGCCGCCGGCAGCGTCGACGCGGCGACGTTCACGTTCGTGCGCCTCGCGAGCGGCGCGCTCGTCCTCGCCCTCCTCGCGCGCGGGAGGCCGCACGATGATCGCCCCGTCCGCGCGAAGTGGGCCTCGGGCGGGGCGCTCTTCGCCTATGCGGCGCCGTTCTCGTTTGCGTACCTGAAGCTCGGCGCGGCGATCGGCGCGCTCATCCTGTTCGCGTGCGTGCAGGCGACGATGATCGGCTGGGGCGTGTGGCGGGGAGACCGCCCGCGTCCGATCGCGTGGGCTGGCGTCCTCCTCGCGCTCGCGGGGCTCGTCGCGCTGACGGTGCCCGGAAAGAGCGCGCCCGATTTGCTCGGCGCGCTCGTGATGGCGATCGCCGGCGTCGCGTGGGGTGTCTACTCGCTGCTCGGACGTGTCGCGAAGGATCCGATCGCGGTGACGGCCTCGAGCTTCGCGCGGGCGGCGCCGATGGGCGCCGTGCTGTTCGCGGTCATTGCGATGACGTCGGGCGCGCACGTCTCGGCGCGTGGGCTCGGCCTCGCGTGCGCGTCGGGCGCGATCGCGTCGGGGCTCGGCTACAGCATCTGGTACGCGTCGCTCCGGCACCTCACGAACATCCGTGCGGCCGCCCTCCAGCTCCTCGTCCCGGTGCTGTCGGCGGCCGGCGCGGTGGCGCTGCTCGGCGAGAGCGTGTCGGGACGGCTCGCGGGCGCGAGCGTGGCGATCCTCGCGGGCGTCGGGCTGACGATCTGGGCGAAGAGCGCCGCGTCGTAGACTGCGGTCGAGGTCGCACGCGGCCGGGCGCATGCATGCTCGGTCGATCGCATGAGCGAGCGGAGTCGCCTTCTCCTGCAGGCAGCCTTCGTCTCCGCCGTCGTCGGCGGAGGGGCGGCCGCGCTCGTGTCGTGGTGTGGCGCGCGCGACGAGGCAGAGACGCACACGACCGGGGCGACGACGACCACGTCGGGTGAGCGTGTGAGCGCGAGCGACGCTGGGAGCGTCGCGGCAGAAGCTCCTGCGCCGGCAGCGCGCCGCGTGGCGCCTCCCGCAGAGCCTGCACCAGCTCCCGAGGTGCCGCCCGACGAGCGGGTGACGGCCGCGCCTCGCGTCGACGTCGACTCCGGAGGCGCTGCCGACCTGGATGCGGGTGTCGCGTCGGCGCCCGCGGTCGTGCCGGACGCCGGCGCTGCCGTGGTCGCGGAGGAGAACGCGGAAGCGGGCGCGCCGCCACCCGGCGTCGCTTCCGAGCAAACGGCGGATGCGGGCGTGAGCGTCGCGATCCTCTACGATCGACTCTTCCGTCCGCCGTCCTTCGCGGCGGGCGCGGGTCGCTTCGCGCTGGAGCCAGCGCCGTGGGCGGCGAGCGCGTACACGCCGCCCGAGAACGCGGGTGCGGGATCGTTCGCGCTCACGCCGGCGCCGTGGGCGGCGAGCGCGTACACGCCTCCGGAGAACGCGGGCGCAGGTCCGTTCACGACCGAGCGGAGCGCCGTCGGCGGGGTCCTCGTCGGTGCGTTTCCGTTCCCTCCGTTCCTCTTTCCGATTTCGCCGCCGCCGCAGCCGGCGGCGGCGCCGTGAGCGTCGTCGTCACGAACCGGTCTCGCTCGCCGACGCGCAGTCCCGTAGCGCTGCTTCCTACGCCGCGACCGCGCTCAGGGCGTGACGCTGGCGAGGAACGCGTCGGACCCGAACGACGATTCCCCCGCAACGCGTACGGTCGCATGGCGAAGCCTCGTAGCGTCCGACGAAGCGCGCGCAAGCCGACGAAGTCCAGTTGCGCAGTGTGCAACGAGTTGCACCCCGCCCTTGCGGTGCTAGACCGCGGCAGCCGCCTTTGCGGCCCTTGATCGTGCACGGCGCGGGCGCGGCTCGCGACGGAGCAAGAGGTGACCATGTTCCTTCGCAATTGGACGCCGTGCGCCGTCGTCGGACTTCTGGTCTCCACCGCGCTGATCGCGTGCGAGGACGAGGCGACCCCCGCTCCGCCGGAGACGTCCGCGAGCGACGCCGGGACGACGAACGGCGCGGACGCTTCGAAGGCGGAGGACGCGGCTCCGGCGGTGCAGGACTCGGGCACGACGGCGGTGAACGGCTGCACATCGTTCGTCGATCGGACCGCGGACGGCGATGCGAGAGAGCTCACCTGGGATTTCTCGATCGAGAACGCGCCTGGCCGGTGCCTGAAGGTCCGTGTCGGCCAGACCGTCGTGTGGAACGGCGATCTCACCACGCATCCGCTCAACGTCGACGGGCTCACCCCCGGCGACCTGAAGCTCGGCGCCGGCTCGGCGTCGGCGGTCTTCACGAAGGCGGGCACGTTCGGCTACGTGTGCATCAAGCACCCGTCGATGAAGGGCGCCGTCCTCGTCGTGGAGTGATCGTCGAGGGCGCCTCTAACCGCCGCCCTTCGCCGCGAGTAGCGCTTCGAGCTCGCGGACGCGGGCTTCGGCGGCGGCTCGCGCGGCGCGCTCGGCCTCCTTCGCGGCGCGCTCGGCTTCCGCTTCGGTCGGCCAGAGCTCCGTACCGTCTTCGCGGGTGGCGACGCGAAGGATGCGGGGCGCCCCGGTCTCCGCGCACGCTGGATCGGCCAGGACCACCGCCCATGCCCCGAGCGCCTCCGAGAAGAATGGCCCGTCGCCGGCGTGCTCACGCACGAATCCATCCGGTCGGCGGCGCCAGACCTGGAGCAGGTAGGGACCGCCGCCGATGACGGGCCCCGCGAGAAGCGGATCGAAGATCCAGAGCTCGCCCGTCCCGCTCGCGGCGTACTTCTCCGGCGCGAGGCGGTAGTCCTTCCGTGGCTTCGTCGTGCTCACCACCTCGATCGCGACACGCGGCGGTGAATGGCCCGGAAGCCACGTCCGTACGCTCCGGAGGTCGCGACCTCCGCCGGCCACCTCTTCGGGCGGCGGACGCGGCGAGAACATGCTCACGTCCGGATCGACCCCCACCTTCGGCATCGGCTCCGACCACCGAACCGCGAGGTTGCGCCCGACGAGCACGTCCTGGCCCTTCGCCCACTGCACCAAGACGGACTCGAGCAGCCTCGCTTGCGCGCCGTGCACCGTGGACTCGGGCATCGTCTCCTCGGGGAGCTCCCAGCCCTTCGCGTTCGCAGGCACCCCGTACGTCACGTGCACCATCGACTCGAAGGCTAGCATCGGGAGTCCGCGGAGCACGCCGCGCGCCAGAGCTCGCGCTTCGTCATTCCGTGGGGTTCGCGCGATGTTCGGGTGGCCTGGGCCTGGCTCGGGGGTGGCCTCGGCCGCCCCGCGCTCACTCCGGCGCTTCGGCGCGGTAGTCGGCTCGTCGTGCCCACGAGAAATCGTTGAAGCTCTCGAACGTGACCTCGCACGCGCTGGTCCGGCCGTCGCCCTTCGGAGGGCGCCAGCGGTAACGGTTCGCGTCGAGCCGCTGCGACGTCGCCATCGAACGCCTGAGCCGAGCGTCCACCTGCGACCAACTCTCGTTGCGCTCGACGCGTTCGCACGTGCTCCGAAGTGAAGGGACCGCGACAGGGCGACCACCTTCGCTCGTCAGGGCGGCGACGTCGGTATTCGCTTCGAGGTGCGCGACGCGCACGAAGAGGTACATCGCCGCGCAGACGACGAAGAACAGTCCAGCCGCGGTTCGTGCCCCGACGCGCCCCAGCTCGGACCGATCGCGCAGCGCGACGAGGAGCACGACGAGGGCGCACGCGCCGATGACGCACGCCGAGAGCCACAGCGTGCCGCGGGCCTCGTCCGCCCATGCCATCGGCGGTGGAGTCCAGGAGATCGCGTCGAACGTCGGCTCGTACGGCTCGTGCGCATCGGGTGCCGACCAGAGCGCGCTCGCTTCGAAGGCGACGGTCGTCGCCGCGACGATCCAGAGCGCCCGCACGGTCGCAGCTCTTCGCGTGACGAGGATCGTCGCCGGGAGCATCCCGCCGACGACCACGATGGAGGCGAGGACGCCGCGCTCGAACGCCTTGGTCGGATCTCCCCACGTTCTCAGGAATGCGAGGAAGCCGGTGACGATCCCGCTCCCGATCGGCGTCGCGAGGATCGTCACGAGCGTCACGAGCGCCGCCCCGCGGGGGCGAACACCGGAGGAGAAGAGCATGCAGAACGCGATCGCGGCGAGCGACGTCACGCACGGGAACGCGAGCCGCCACCCGAACGGGAGCGCCGCGACGTTGGACGCGGAGTAGATCGCACCGACGACCAGGACGACGAGCGGCGCGAACAGGGCGAGCCTTCGGCCGAGCGGCGACATCTTGCACGCTTCGACGGCGCGCCGGCCGCGGTATTCACGGCCTCGTGATCGGCAGCGGACGCGCGTAGTACTGCGTCACCGCGCGCGCGAACTGGCCGTCGTCGGTCGTGATGTCGGTCTGGTTCGGGGCGCCGACACCGAACGCCGCGCCGAAGCCGCCCGCTGCTTCGAACGCTTCGGGGTGGGCGAAGAGGTAGCGCACGCGGTTGTCGCGATAGCGCTTCGGCGCGCCGCCGGGTTTGTCGCTCGGGACGCCGAGCGGCATCTGCCACCAGAGCACGGGGAGGCCGAGCCGCTCGTGGATCGTGCTCACCCAGGCGACGTGCTCGGCGAAATTCGGCGAGCGCGTGTTCGTCTCGTCCCAGTAGGGTGCGTACTCCGAGCGCCCGCACCGCGGATCGATCCCTTGCTCGAAGCAGCCCGCGTCGCGATCGAGTGTCTCGAGGACGATGAAGTCGGTCTCGAGCGCACCGCAGTCGGTCAGGAATTTCGCGACGCGCTTTGGACGGTCGAGCGCGCCGAAGCCGGACGCGTGGAAGCCGAGCGTGACCTTCGGCGCGCGCTGTCGCGTGAGCCGCACGATGCAGCGGCCCATCCCGGAGACGTCCTCCGGCAGGTCACGGCACTCCGGCACGGCCGCGCCGACGACGACCGGCACCTCCGCCGGCGCGCCGGAGCGCGCGGCCCGCTGGACGTAGCCCCAGAAGTCGGGCTCGACGTGGATCATCGCGGGTCGGTCGAGCGCGCGGAGCTTGTCCAAGAGAAGCCGCACGCCGTCCCAGTACTTGCCCATGAAATCCGGGTCGCGGAGGACGTCGAGGCGGAGCTCACCGCGCGTCGCTGCCTGGTAGAGCGTGAACATCGGGACGACGCCGCGTGCGACCGCCGTCTCTGCGACGTGCGTGACGAACGCGCCGTCCGGGTTGTAGTCGGGCCAGCCGGGACCGCCTTCCGCTGTCGTCTCGCGCGGCAGGCCGGAGAGGTAGACGTAGTGGATGTCGAGCGTCGCCGGGAGCGAGTAGATCCCGGCGCGGTCGAAGGAGAAGCTCGCGTCGCCGTCCGGCAGATCGTTACCGTGCCCGATGAGGAAGCGCGCTGGACGTCCGAGCCGCTCGAGGAGCGCGAGACGGGACTTCACCGGCGGCGGCGGACCGAAGTCGTCCTCCGACGCCGTGCTGTCGCACGACACGAACGAGAGGAGGAGGCCGAGGAGCGGCAGAGCGCGACGGAGCGACACGCGAGGCGACGTGCATGCTGCATGCCCGTGGGCCGCGAGGTCGAGGACCGCGTGCCGCACTCTCTCCGTCTCACTCGTGGCGACGCCCATTCCTGCCCGGGCTACCCTCGCGCGCGTGATCCTCGTCCATCACCTCGAAGCGTCACGCTCGCAACGCGTCCTCTGGGCCCTCGAAGAGCTCGGCATCCCGTACGACGTGAAGCGCTACGCGCGCGATCCCGTCACGTCGCTCGCGCCGAAGGAGCTCCGCGAGGTGCATCCGCTCGGCAAGTCGCCAGTCATCACCGACACGAAGACGGGGCACACGCTCGCCGAGTCGGCCGCGATCCTCGAGTACCTCGTCGAGACCTACGGTGAAGGTCGCCTCGCGCCGGCACGCGGCACGCCCGAGCGCCTCCGCTACACGTACTGGCTGCACTACGCCGAGGGCTCGGCGATGCCGCCGCTCCTCTTGAAGCTCGTTTTCGGGCGGATGCAGGCGGCGAAGGGCGTCCCCTTCTTCGTGCGGCCCGTCGTGCGCGGCGTCGCGAACAAGGTGCTCACCACGTTCGTGATGCCGAACGTTCGCCTCCACCTCGACTGGATGGAGAAGGCGCTCGGCGAGCACACCTGGTTCGCGGGCGAGGAGATAACGGCCGCCGACATCCAGATGAGCTTCCCGGTCGAAGCCGGCGTCGTACGCGGCGACGGCGCTCCGCGCCCGAAGCTCGAAGCGTTCGTCGAGCGCGTGCACGCGCGGCCGGCGTACCAGCGCGCGCTCGAGCGCGGCGGACCGTTCGAAGTGCTGTCGTGACGACCGTCACGGGATCTTGAAGCGCGCGAGCTCCGT
Source organism: Polyangiaceae bacterium (assembly GCA_039809485.1). Taxonomy (GTDB): domain Bacteria; phylum Myxococcota_A; class Polyangia; order Polyangiales; family Polyangiaceae; genus Labilithrix. Next base: position 20,437 of record JBDHVE010000067.1, read on the forward strand.
CGCCGCGAGCTGGGTGCCGTAGGGGCTCCCGAAGACGACGGCGTAGTGGGCAGTGGGGTCGTTCGGGACGACGACTTCGAACGTCTTCTCGTCGCACAGCGGGCGCACGCTGTTCGTGAAGCCGCCGTCCGGGCCGGGAGCCTCCTGCGTCGTCGGATCCTGGATGAGGCGTGTATCGAGCACCGCGTCGCCCGCGGTGCGGAGCTCGAACCAGTAGCCCGCGTTTATGCCTGCTTGGAACGGGCCCACGCTCGGCGGAAGGATCTTCGTGAGGCCGGTGACGTCGGTGATCGCGACGCGCGTGCCCTGGTACGCGAGCGAGATCCGGAGGACCGTGCCCGTCGGGCGCGTCGCAAGGGTGCCGCCCGGCTCGACGAGATTCGGATACGTCTTCAACGGACCGCAGGCGCCGCCGTCGTTGGAGCTCGGGCAGAGCGGGGCGACGCAGATGAACGGTTCACCGTCCATCGCGGGACACTTGTAGGCGTAGTCGACGAGCGACGCGGGGAGCTTGAAGTCGCCGGGGGCGCACCCGCCCGGTACGCACGTTCCGCTCGGGAATGTGTGGTCGTAGTAGTTCGACGTCGTCGGCGCGATGCAGCCTTCGGGGGCGACGGTCGCCGTCGCGGCGTCCTCGTTCGTCTTCGCGACTCCGGTGTTTCCCGGGTTTCCCCCGTCGGCAGCAGGGCTGCCACCGAGATCGGCGGTATTCGCACAGGCGAAGAAGACGGTGATCGAAAGAGGCAAGAGGGTCTTCAGGGTAAGCATCGTTCTCTCCACGCCGAGGGATGTACGGCCCTCGCCGGCGCGATCACGGATTTGGCTCGAGCATGCGACGAATCCGCTGCTCGTGCGGGCTCGCGGGGTGGCTCGCGAGGAATCGCTCGGCGACCGCACGCGCGGCCTCGCGATCGCCGCGCTGCACGAGCGCTTGCACGCGGAGGAGCGTGGCCTCCTGCGAGAGCATGCCGTTCGGGTACGCGCGGTCGTAGGCGGTGAGGGTGGAGAGGCAAGCGTCGGTGTCGCCGCGCGCGAGCGCGGCGCGCGCGCGATCGATCGCGCCGACCTGCTCCTTCAGATCGGATTCGGGCGGAGGCGGCGACGCGGAAGGCGCCGCAGGCGGAGCGTTCTCGACCGGAGGAGCCGCCGCGGGGCGCGCGACCGACGGCGCCGAAGGAAGGCTCGCCACGTCGATCGCGGGAACGGCGGGCTCGGCCGGCGCGGGCGCGTGCGCAGGCGGAGGCGGGGTGACGACGGCCTTCGGAGGCGGCGCGTTGCTCGGCGAGGGGACCGCAGACGACCGCGTCGCGAGCACGCTGCCGCCGACGAGGGCCGCGGTCACGAGCACGCCGCCCGTCACCTTCGCCGCGAGCGAGAGGCCGACGGTCGCCTTCGCCGCCTTCGCTCCGGCGGCGACCGTCGTCGCCGCGCCGGCCCCGGCGAAGAGCGCGAGCGCCGCCGCCTTCGCCTCGGGCGAGGACCGTTCCTTCTTCCACGACGCGAGGAGCCTCGCTTCGAGCGCATCCGTGCTCTGGTGCTCGCGGTCCGTCATCGCTCGAGCCCTCCGTGGGTGCGTGCACGCGCGGTGCGGATCCGGTTCACGTCGGCAGAGAAGGCTTCCCGCGCCCGACGTAGTCGAGACGCGACGGTTCCGATCGGGATCTGGAGGATGTCGGCGATCTCGGCCGTCGGCAGCTCCTCGAGCTGGAAGAGGATGAAGACGTCGCGGAGATCGTCGTCGAGCCGCGCGATGAGGTGCTCGAGCACGGCACGCGCCTCCTGATCACCGAGCGTCTCCTCGGGGTTCGGGGAGGCGTCGAGAAGGGCGGCGATCTCCGCCTCGTCGGCGAGCGGCGGGCGCCGCTTCGACATCCTCCGCTGGTTCGCCGCGACGCCGCGCGCGGTCCCGAAGAGGAACGCGCGCTCGCTCCCGGGCACGATTGCATCCATCTTGCCCGCGGCGACGAGGAAGACCTGCTGCGCCGCGTCGTCCGCGTCGTCGCGCGCGACACCGAACGCGCGGAGCCATCGCCAGACGAGATCGAAGTGCGTCTGGACGAGCTCGTGGATCGTGAGGGCGACGGGCCGGATCGGCGGCATGCGCGGTCCGGACGTCGTGTGCACCGAAAGCAGCCCCACGTCCACGGTATGTACGGCCGCTACGAGCACGATCACAAAAAGCGAACGACGAGCTCGAAGCCCGCAAACCCTGCGATCCCCGGGGGTTCGTAGACGGTGATGTCGGGCTGGAAGATGTACCGGGTGCGTACGAGGGGCGTCCTCGGGCCGCCCGTCACCGCGAGCGAAACGGGCGAGACCACGAGCAGCTCGCCACGGACGAGGGCGCCGAGAGCGGCCCAGGCCGGCGCGTCCGCGCGCGGCGGCGTGACGCCTTCGCCTTCGCCCGCGAGGACGCCGAGCTCGCCACGGAGGCAGGCGGCGACAGAGAGGCGATCGGTCGCCCAGCGCGAGGGACAGAGATCGAGCATGCCGGTGGTGAGGACGAAGGTGGCGCTGCCTCCGGTGCGCACCGCCGTCGTGGTCTCGAGGCTGCGGACGAGGCCGAGGCTCAGCGAGGGGCTGAATCCTCCCGGGCGACGCGCGCGGATCTCGATCCTTCCGCCGAACGCGCCGACGACAGATGGCGCGACGCCGCCTTCGAGCGCGGCCCCGGCGGCGACGGCGAGCTGCCATCCGCGCTCGGGTGAGGGAGGAGGCGGTGGAGGAGGCGGTGATGGTGGTGGCGGTGGCGCGGGCGGGCTCGGCGGCGCGGCCTCGGCGCCGATCGTGAGCGCGCCGATGAGGGCGAGCGCAGAGACGACCTCGCTGCAGGTCGCGCCGCGGACGTCGCGGACGGTCTCGGGCCCTTCGGCGTCGCGGATCGCGAGCGTGCCGGTGAAGGTGCCGTCCTCGGCGCGTCGTGCGGTCACGGTCCAGGCGTGGTCGCGCGAGGTGTCGTCGGCGCGGAAGCGCTCGGCGCGCGCGGTGACGTCGCGGACGAAGGCGGCGCGATCGGGGCACCCCTCGTCGACGCGGTAGACGACGCTGACGGCCGTGTCCTCCGGCGCCGCCGCAGCGGCGCGGGGCGCGAGAACGGCGAGGCCGACGAGGATGCTGCTCGCGGCGCGCATCATGGCGGGAGCCTACACGGGACGGCGAGGCGTGGTAGCGTCCGCGGCGCATGAATCGCAAGGTGGATGCGTACCTGAAGCGGCAGAAGCAGTGGCGGGCGGAGCTCACGAAGCTCCGTGAGATCTTCCTCGAGACCGGCCTCACCGAAGAGCTGAAGTGGGGACATCCCTGCTACACGCTCGACGGCAAGAACGTCGCGCTCCTCCACGGCTTCAAGGAGTACTGCGCCGTCCTCTTCCACAAGGGCGCGCTCCTGAAGGATCCGAAGGGCATCCTCGTCCAGCAGACGAAGAACGTGCAGTCTGCACGTCAGATCCGCTTCACCGATCTCGCCTCCGTCACCAAGCTCGCGAAGACGGTGAAGGCCTACGTGAAGGAAGCGGTCGCGAACGAGAAGGCGGGGCTCCAGGTCGCCAAGAAGAGCACCGAGGACTTCGAGATGGTCGACGAGCTCCGGGCCGAGCTCGCGGCGGACGAGGACCTGCGGGAGGCGTTCGAGAAGCTGACGCCGGGCCGCCAGCGCGCGTACCTCCTCCACTTCGCGCAGGCGAAGCGCGCGGAGACGCGCGCGGCGCGCGTCCAGAAGCACATCCCGCGGATCCTCGAGGGGCTCGGGCTGGACGACTGACCGCGGCGAGGAGACGGAGCGTCTCTCAGCGCTTTCGTGCGCGCACGCGCTCGAGCAGCGCCACGTCGAGGAGATCCTGGGGTCGGCCGGCAGCGCGCTTGTTCGCGACGAGGTCGTCGAGGCTGATGATGCGAACGGTGTGCTCGCCCCAGGTCGCCTGCACCGCGCGGGCGAAGAGCGTGTCCGTGTCGACGCCGTCGATCTGGCGGAGGAAGTCGATTCGAAGTGGGGGCTGACCGAGGTAGACGATGTCCGAGTCCCCCATCGTCTGAATCGCGGAGACGACGTTCTCGGGAGCGCCGAACTCGCTCAGCGCACGCGCGGCGCGCTCGAGGTTCTCTCGTGTGGGGCGGAGGACGAGATCAATGTCCTTCGTCGCGCGAGGCCGAGCGTGGAACGCGACCGCGTATCCACCGACGACGACCGCCTCAGCCCCCGCGCGGGCGAGCTCCGCCAACAGATCGCTGAAGTCGGGGGGCAGGTCCATGGTCACCTCGCAGGTGGCGAAGCTCTTCGAGGAGCTGCCAGACCGCCGCAACACGCGTCTCGGCCGAGCTCGCGAGCCAGAATTCGAGGTCGGCCTCGTCCATCTCCTCGTGCGAGTGCGCGACGCCTCCCGTCCAGTGGCGCCGTCGTGCGGCGGCTCGCTCTCGGGCGCTCTCGCTCACGTGTGAAGCGTAGCACGCGTACGCTCCTCGCATGCCTTTCTTGCCGCTCCGCTGGATGGTCGCCGCGTCGCTCCTCGCGCTCTCGTGCGCGGCGAGTCCCACGCCAGCACCGGCGACGGCGACCGTCGTCGTCGCGGCCGCGTCGTCCGCGCCGTCGCCCTCGCCCGCGCCCCGGAGCGCGCCGATCGAGGCGACGCCATGGTCCGCGCCCGGGGGCTGTGGCGTGCAGCCGTCGGAGACGATGCGCAACACGCTGATCCGCACCGAAGCGCAGCTCCGGGCGTTCGTCCGCTGCAAGGACGGGGCTCCTCCTCCGCTCGATCTGAACGCGACGTGGCTCGCCGTGTTCTCGCTCCAGACCGAGGGCGGGACCGCGACGCCGGGCAAGGTGCACGACGACGGGAAGACGCTCACGCTCGACGTCCAGACGACCCGGTATTGCGGCGGCATGGCCCCGCGGCGCATCCAGCACACGTTCGTCTATCGCGTCGCGCCGGAGCCGCGCGAGCTGAGGGTGAATCGGAGCGCCGCGAACGAGCCGCCGTGTCCTACCGGGCTGCCGTGAGGAACCGCTCGACGATCGCGACGAGGAGCGGCGGCACTTCCTGCATCGGGTAGTGGCCGGAGTCGGTGAGGGCGCGCACCTCGAGCTGGGGGCAGAACGGCGCGAGCGCCTGCTCGACGGCCCGCGCGCGCATCGGCTCTCCATCGTGCTCCCCCGTGACGGCGAGGACGGGTACCGAGATCGCGCGGGTCGGATCCGGCATGCCGTCCCGCGCGAACATCGGAACGAACGCCGCGACGGCGGCCGGCATGGAGGTCTCCCGCCAGCGCGCCGCCTTGAACGCGATCCACGCGTCCGTGAGCCGCGCGCCCCACATCATCTGCATCATCTTCCTGCGGCGCGCGTCGTCGCCGGTCGCGACCGCCTGCATCGCGGCGAGGGTCGCGTCGTCGACCCCGAAGCCGCGCGGAGGCGGAGGCGTGAGCGCGACAGCGCGCTCGATCCGCTCCGGGGCATGCTGCGCGAGGTGGAGCGCGACGAGGCTGCTCATCGAGTGCCCGACGACGGCGAAGCGGTCCCAGCCGAGCGCGTCGGCGAGCGCGAGGACGTCGGCGGCACACTCGGTCACGGTGTGGTCTCCGCGCTGCTCGCGTGAGCGGCCGTAGCCGCGCAGATCGGCGAACGCCCACGAGATGGCGGTCGTGTCGAGGTAGGGGCGCGCGGGGTCCCACGACGACGTGTCGCCCATCCAGTCGTTGAGGACGATCGCGCGGCGGGGACCGGTTCCGAGGCGTTCGTGACCGAGCATGCGTGGACGCCTAGCACGCGGGGGTGCTCCTCGGCGAGTGTGCTACCCTGGTCGCACATGCGGAAGCGCGCCGGAGTCACCGAGAAGATCAGCATCTCCGTCCGGTCGTCGGACCTCGCGTCCCTCCGGAAGCGGGCCAAGCGCCTCTACGGCGGAAACGTCTCGGCTGTCATCGCGGAGCTGGCCGCGGACGCGGCGCTGCTCGAGGGCATGCACGAGCTCGTCGAGCGCCTCGGAGGTCCGCTCCTCACCGATGCCGATCGCGAGGACCTCGACCGCGAGTGGGCGAAGCCCGCACGCCGTTCCGCGAAGCCGAGGGGCAAGAAGACGAGCGCATGAAGGACGGCCTGACGTTCGATACCGGGGCGTTGATCGCGCTCGAGCGTCGATCGGCGCGCGCGCGACGGATCGTGGAACGCGCCGCGGAGCTGAAAGTCCGCGTCACCGTTCCAGCGCCCGTCCTCACCGAATGGTGGCGCGGCCGGAGCGACGTCCGAGATCACATCGTCGGCGCTCTGCGCGTCGAGCCCCTCACCGAGTACGTCGCGAAGCTCGCGGGCGAAGCGCTCGCCGCGGTGCGAACGGCGACGCCGATCGACGCGATCGTCATGGCGTCCGCCACGCAGCGGGGCGACATCGTGTACACGTCCGACGTAGGAGATCTGCAGTCGCTCGCGAGCTACTTCCGCTCGGTTCGCGTCCTCGCCATCGGGTGAGCCCGCGTCACGCGACCGCGGACGTCACGAGAGGAGCGGGTGGCAGCTTCTCGAAGAGGGCGAGGACGTCGTCACGCGGTGCGCTCGTTGCGTCGCCACTCAGCTCCTCCGCGAGCTCGATCTCGGCCGCGACGCCGGACGACGCGGCGGCGGCGCGCTCCGCGCGCTCACGCGGTGCGATCGCATTCACGAAGAGCGTGTCCGCCGCCCTCCGATCACGTCCGGCCCGCGCGACGAACCGCTCTCCGACGAGGAGGATCTGCGGCCCGTAGACCGGATGCGCCCCGAGCGAGAGGCCACGAACGCACGCCCCGCGGGTCAGATCCTCGAAGACCTCGCGCGTCCAGCCCGCGGGCGCGGCGCCTGCGGCGACGGCGTGACGCGAGAACACCGGCGTCGGCGCGAAACGAAGCCGATGGCGCAGGACGCCCGAGCGCACCCGTCCGCGAAGCGCTCGCCGGCATGCCTCGAGCAGCGGCGCGACCTCGATTCGCTTCTGGAACGGAACGACGACGTCGCTCGGCGCGAGCGCGCCGTGGGCATGCCGTGCGTCCACGCAGAAGACGATCGGGACGCGCGCCTCGTCCAGGAGGGCCGCCTTCCGCGCGAGATACTCCGGTGTCCAGAAGCCGACGACCTCGACGAGGACGCGTCCTTCCGGGAGCGATAGCGCGAAGTCGGGAAAGTGCAACCGTCGGTCGATCCGGAGGACCTCGCTCTCGCGCTCGACCCGCACGTGCGGCTCGTGCCGGCGGAGGTCCTGGGCGAGCCGCGTCTCGACCCTGCTGTCCGTCGCCCGTGCGAGCGCGTGGACGCGTGGGATCGGCGCGCTCGCGTCGAGGTGGAACGCGAAGGACTGGCCGCCGATCCGCGTCGTGCCCTCGAGGCTCCACGCAGGCGTGGTCGCGACGGTGTGAAGCCAGCTCGCGAGCGCTCTTCCGTACTTCACGGTCTCGTGGAAGAGGGCGAGCGGGCCGGAGACGACGAGCTTGGTCGCGTCGCCTTCCTCGTCGCTCTCCGCCTGGAACATGAGCCCGAGGAGCCGTGCGGCGCTGACGACGCGTCTCGTGTGCGCATGCACGCGGGCGATGATCTCCGACGTGCGGACCACGAGCGCCTCGGCGAGCGCACGGTTGTAGCCTTCGAGCAGCGAGCGCGTCGTCGCCGGTGTCGCGGGCGGCACGAGCCGGCGCGCCCCCGCGCGATCCGCGAACAGCGCGGCGAGGATCGCGTCGGGCGTGATCCCGAGCTCGGCAGCCGCGGTGGCGAGCGCCTCTTCGTGGGCCCGCTCCGCGGCGAGATCGAAGAGCACGCGACGGATCTGCTCCGGCGGGACCGGAGCGTCGATCCGCGTCGCATACCGCCTCCGCTCGACCCACCAGACCGCCTCGACCACGCGCCGGCTCACGCCGTGGAGACGCGCGAGGCGGAAGCTCGTCTCGACGATGCGCGCATCCGCCTCGTCGGCCGTCGCGCCTTCGCACGCGGCCGCCTCGTCGACGAGCTCGCGGAGCCAGACCTCGTCGCGCGGCTCGAGCCAGAGCGGCAGGAGGTTTCCCTCATGCTCTCGGTACGGGATGAGTCGGTCGGGCAACATGCTGCTTCCTCCTCGCGGCGGCACGGCGCGCGTCGGCCGTCTCGGACGTGACGAGCTCGTAGACGAGCGCCTCCTTCCCCGGCGACGGACGGAGCACGCGCCCGATGCGCTGCACGTGCTCGCGCTCGCCGAGCGCGCCGGCGACGACGATCGCGACCTTCGCCTCCGGCACGTCGATCCCTTCGTTCAGCACGCGCGCGGAAGCGACCGCGCGGATCGTCCCCTGCTGGAAGCGCTCCAGGATCGACGTACGTTCCGCGCGCGATGTCTCCGCCGCGATGACCGGGACCAGGTTCTCGCGTGCGACGTCGTAGGCGTTCTCGGCGAGCGCGGTGAAGACGATCGTGCGGTCGTCGCGATGACGGAGGAGGAGGTCGCGGACGATCGCGCGCTTGGCGCGCGGGAAGCCCGCGAGCTCGAGGGCGCGGTGGTGGTCACGGAGCGCGCGGCGTCCTTCGAGCGTGGCGGCGAGCTGCGCGACGAGGCCCGGGAACGACAAGCCGGGGCTCGCGCGGAAGAGGACGGCGGACATCGTGCGAAACGCGCGCGAGAGCTTTTCGTAGGCGGCCCGCTCGTCCGGCTCGAGTCGCACCGCGATCCGTGTCACGCGAAGCGGCGCGAGGTGGGTTCCGACGAGCTCGCCGAAGGACACCTCGAACACGACCGGGCCGACGAGGTCCTCGAGCCGGGTCGATCCCGCCGTCCCTCCGGGTGGCGCGGTCGCGGTCAGGCCGAGACGCGCGGTCGCGACGCATGCCTCGAGCGCTTCGATCCGGCGGCCGGCGGCGAAGTGGTGCACTTCGTCGACGACGAGGAGACCGAACCGATCGCCGAGTTCGTCCATGCAGCGGAAGGCGCTCTCGAACGTCATGACGGTGACGCGCTCGGCCCGGCGGCGTCCGTCCCCCATCATCCCGATCGGCTCCTCGAGCTGCGCCGCGAGCTGCTCGACCCACGCGCTCGCGAGCGCGCGCGTCGGGCAGAGCACGGCGGCCGGCAGCCCCGTGTCGCGCATCGCGGCGATCGCGACGCGCGTCTTGCCGGCCCCGGTCGGCAGCACGACGACGCCGCGCCGTCCCGCCGCCTCCCACGCCCCGAGCGCCTGCACCTGATAGGGGCGGAGCCCGAGCGGCGCGAGGGAGGCGGGAGGCTTCGTCGTCCACGCCGCGCGCGGATCGCCCTCGACGCGAAGGCCTTCGCGGTCGGCCCATGACGTGATCTCGCCGAGCGCGCAGGCGGCGGCGCGCAGGGTGTGGCTACGCGGGTCGAGGACGGCGCCCGGCACGTCGCGGTGGGACGTGTCGAGCTCGAGGGTGCCTCGGTCGAACCGCATGCGGAGAGTCACGGCGTCGCGCCCGAGCACGCGTCGTGCCGGCGAGCTCGCGACGAAACTCCACGCGAATCGGAGCGGCGCGGGTGGCCTGGGCCGGGCCGGCGGGTGGCCGGGGCCACTCTCTCCGGCGTCACTGCGGGGCGGACTACCCGACCTCGAAGAGACGCACCGACGGGAAGAACCGCTGCAGTCGCTCGAGGTCATCCATGTCGCCGGTGTAGACGGTGTCGCCACGCTGCGCCGCCGACGCCATGACGATGGCGTCGACCGACGTGGCCCCTTTCACCGCAGCGAGCGATTCGCCTGCGCGTCGAGCCAGCTTTTCCGTCAACGGCTCGACGACGACGCTGCCGAGGATGGCTTCGCGGATGTCGCTCCGTCCTCGCCACCAGTCGGCAACGACGTCGGCCGGCACGAGCGGGACGATGCCCAGCTCTTGCGCCCTGTGCATCACCTTCCACATGCGCGGGCGCCTTCGCTCGAGCGCGATCAAGGCGCTCGTGTCGAGCGTGATCGAGATCACCTCTTGGCTCGCTGGCGGCGGGGCGACGTGCGCGGCCGATCGCCGAGGAGCTCGCGGTCGATCTCCTCTCGCTCGTCATCCGTCATCACGATCGGCGTCCGGACACCTCACTCCTTGCGGTACACCAGCCGCCCCTTCTTCGCGTCGAGCAGGATCACCGTCCGCGCGTCGGGCAGCTCGATCGGCAGATCGCGGAGGGCGAAGGACACGCGCGACACGAACGAGCCGCGCGGGAACGCCGCCGCCTTCGCGACGAGGTCGTGGTCGGTGGTGCCGCGCGTCAGCGTGATCGGCGCCTCGAGGTAGACCTCTTCGCCGCCCGCTTCGCCGGGTCCGAAGGACGTGTAGACGAGCTGCCCCGCCCCGTCCTTCGTGAAGCGCACCTTCTCGTCGCGCGCTTCCTTCCGGATCGCGTCGTAGCAAGCGGTCGCCTTCGCGGCGTCACCGGACGCCTCCTTCTCGCACTTCGCGTGGATTCCGTCCGCGACGTCGGACGCGTCGAGGTCGAAGGCGAACGTGCCCTCGAGGCGTGCCGTGACGAGCGCCGACGGGGCCTTCCCCGTCGCTTCCCCTGCGGAACCACCGTCCGAGCAACCCACCGCGAACACGACACCAGCAGAGACCAGAGCGAGAACGATCTTCGACGCCATCGGGCACCTCCGACCGATACGACGCAGGCCGGGGCGGGCTGTGACGGACTATTTCTTCCGAGCGTCAGCCCGGCCGCTTCGCGAGCAGCGCTTCGAGCTCACGAATACGCGCGAGGGCGGCTTCCTTCGCCACGGCTTCCGCTTCCCTCGCGGCGAGGGCGGAATCCGCCTCCGTCGGCCACACGCCCGTGCCGTCCGCGCTCGACGCGACGCGGAGCTTGCTCCAGCCCTCCGTCACGACCGCCCAGGCGCCGAGCACGGTGGACCATGCCGGCCCGTCGCCGGCGTACTCGCGGACGAAGACTCCTTCCGTTCGCCGCCAGACCTGCAGCCGCACCGGCCCGCCGTGGACGCGCGGCCCCGCGAGCTGCGGGTCGAAGATCCAGAGCTCCTCCACGCCGCTCGCCGCGTACTTGTCCGGGGAGAGCGCGTAGTCCTTCGTCGCGTTCGTCTCGCTCACCACCTCGATCGCGAGGCGTGGCGGGCCATGTCCGGGAACCCAGGTACGAAGGCTGGTCAGGGTCGCGCCGTCGGACGGACTCGGCGAGAGCACGCACACGTCGGGGTCGACCCCGACCGCAGGACGTGACGGATCCCACCGGATCGCCAGATTGCGTGCAACCTGCACATTCACTTGCGAATGCGCCCACCACGACAAGATCGCCTTCAGCAGCTCCACGGCACTGTCGTGCGGCACCGACTCGGGCATCGTCTCCTCGGGGAGCTCCCAGCCCGGATGGCTCTTCGGCACGTCGTACGTCACACGGGCGCCGCGCTGCATCGCTTCGGACCGTAGCATCGGCCGCCGCGTCGAGCACGCCGCAGGCCAGAGCCCGAGCGCATGCGGTCTCGCCGAGTTGCGAGCACTGCGAGGTGACACCGCCTGGCCCAGAGCCCGGCCCGTGCCACCGATGGGACGCAGGCGCGCGAACGACTTCAGCCACGCTGACGCACGCGTCTTCCCCCGATAATCTCGCGTGCAGGGTGGGCGCGAACGACTTCCTCCACGAGCGGCTCCTCGCGACGATCGGCGATCGTGCCCCCACGGCTGCCGAGGAGAGCACGCTCACGGCGACGCTCTCCGAGCTCCCGCCCGTCTACCACGCGGCGCTCGAAGCCCTGCTCGATGGGCATCCCGCTCGCCTCGCGCTCTCCCCCGACGACGCAGCGTGGAGCTGGCAGCTCCAGACGCTCGCCGATTTCCTCCCGAGCGCGAAGGTCGTCTGGCAGGGAGCGTCGATGTTCTTCACGCTCGAAGGTCACGCGCTCGGGCTCGTCGTGGAGTCGGGGGAGGATCCCTGCCTCCGCGTCGCGACCGATGTCGATCGGCGTCTGACCGGGAGACCCGGCAGCGAGCTCGCGCTCCACGTGCGCCCCGCGCTCGAACCGCTCGTCGCCGCATGCGAGGTGAACTGCGTGGCGGGATGTTGTGGTCTCGATGCGTTCGAGATCGGGCCGGCGCCGATCGCGCAGTGGGTGAAGGCAGCGGGAAAGGATGCGGCGCGCGCCGCGCGGTGCGAGCTCGACACCGTCCTCGCCGAGCTCGCGACGGCCGCGGGTCCCGTCAGCTCCATGCGCTTCAACGCGGTGTGGAAGAGCGGGCGTGAATGCGCATCGCTTCTCGAGACGATGCGCCGTCACCTCGACGAAGCGCTCACGCGATCGCAGGCGTAAGCGACGCCGCTTGCCACGATCGCCGATTTGCCACGGTGGAGGTGAGGGTGTGGGTCTTCCACGATCTCGCTGATTTGACCGCAGGGCACTTCGATTGCTGAGGGCCGGGCCCATGGTTCGGTTCAACTCCGCACGCTCGCACTCCGACGTCGCAGCGACCGAGAGGACGCCGCTCCCCGTTCCCGACGACGCGTTCGAGGCGCCGCCTTCGACCAAGCGTTTCAGCGCGGCCGATCTCGCCGCCGTCGTCGCGACGATGAACGAGCCACACCCCGCGACCGACGAGATCCCGACCGTCGAAGCGCCCGCGCCCGTGATTCCGGAAGGGATCCCGTCACCGCTCGGTGATGACGAGCCGCTTGCCCCCGCGGGTGACCTCGCGCTCGACGTCGAGCAGGCGTTCGCGGCGATCGTGAAGCCGGTCGAGGACGAGATGCGCGAGAGCGAGACGCCCGATGCGGTGCGCGCGCGTAGGAGCGTCGTCGCTTCCTGGGTGCTCTCGGCGGCCGTCATCGCCGTCGTGACGCTGCTCGCGACCTGGACGCCGGGGAATGCCGCCGAGGTGCATGCGGTGGCGGGCGCCGACGCTACGTCGCGTTAGACCGCGGTCTCGGTCGCACGAGGTCACTCCGAGCGCTTCGCGAGGAGCGCTTCGAGCTCACGAACACGCGCGAGGGCGCCCTCCGATTCGGTGGGCCACGCGCCCGTGCCGTCCGCGCTCGAGGCGATGCGAAGCTTGCTGCCGCCCTCGGTCACAACCGCCCACGCACCGAGCACCGCGGACCGCGCGGGCCCATCCCCGGCGTACTCGCGGACGAACGCGCCTTCGGTCCGCCGCCAGACCTGCAGCCGCACGGGGCCGCCGTGGACGCGCGGTCCCGCGAGCTGCGGATCGAAGGTCCACAGCTCCTCGACACCGCTCGCCGCGTACTTGTCCGGAGAGAGCGCGTAGTCCTTCGTCGCGTTCGTCTCGCTCACCACCTCGATCGCAAGCCGCGGCGGAACGTGCCCCGGGAGCCAGGTGCGCAGGCTGGTGAGGCTCGCGCCATCGGGTGGGCTCGGCGAGAGCACGCACACGTCGGGGTCGACCCCGACCGCAGGACGTGACGGGTCCCACCGCACCGCCAAATTGCGTGCAACCTGCACCTTGGACTGCGCGTGCGCCCACCACGCCAAGATCGCCTTCAAGAGCTCCACGGCGATGTCGTGCGGCACCGACTCGGGCATCGTCTCCTCGGGGAGCTCCCAGCCCGGATGGCTCTTCGGCACGTCGTACGTCACACGGGCGCCGCGCTGCATCGCTTCGGACCGTAGCATCGGCCGCCGCGTCGAGCACGCTGCGGGCCAGGGCCGCGCGTGAGCGGTCGCGCGAGGTTGCGGGAGCTCGCGCCCGGCATCGGCTGGCCCAGCGGTGGCCCAGGCCACGCTTCAGGTGCGACACGCGCTCGCTTTCGTCGGCGTCCGCGCCGCTCTCTACCGCGACGCGCCGTGCGCGTGTAGCTTCGCGCGCCTTCGCGGCGAAAGAAGAGCCGGTGAGACAAGGCAGGGCATCGATGACGGTCAAGCGGATGGACAACGTCGGCATCGTGGTGGAGTCGCTCGATGGCGCGATCGCGTTCTTCGAAGAGCTGGGGCTCACGCTCGAAGGGCGCTCCATCATCGAAGGCGAGTGGGCCGGGCGCGTCACCGGCGTGCGCGATCAGCGGGTCGAGGTCGCGATGATGCGGACGCCGGACGGCGACAGCCGGCTCGAGCTCTCGCGCTTCCTCGCGCCGAAGATCGTCGCCGATCACCGGAAGGCGCCCGTGAACGCGCTCGGCTACCTCCGCGTGATGTTCGCGGTGGAGGATCTCGAGGACACGCTCGCGCGGCTCCGGAAGCACGGCGCCGAGGTCGTCGACGAAGTCGTGCAGTACGAGAACGCGTACCTCCTTTGTTACATCCGCGGGCCGGAGGGCATCCTGATCGGGCTGGCGCAGGAGCTGGGGAAGGCGACGGGGTGATGCCGCGTCGCGCTCGCCTTCAGCGCATGTCCTGACGGCTGAAGTCGGTGAGCCCGGCCGAGCCGACGAACGCCGCGTCGAGCTTCGTGTCGTCCCAGAAGAGGAGCGCGGAGCCCGCGACCTGACCGCGGAAGCGCCCCGCGGCGGCGAGCGGTTTGTCCGTCGTGAGCAGCGTCTGCCACCCCTGCGCCGCGTCCTTGGACCAGCGCCAGCCGAGCGTCACCTTCGTGCCGGACACCGAGACCGGAACGATGCCGCCGATGTCGTCCGTCCCGTTGCCGTCGAAGTCGGCCACGAAGAGCCCGTTCGAGCTGCTCGTGAGCGAGACGGGAAGCGGCGCCCAGTTCTGCGTCGTGCCGTCGCTGAACATCCACTTGCCGGACACGATCGCGAACACGTCCGTCGTGCCGTTGCCGTTGAAGTCGCCGAAGCGCACGTCGCGGACGCGGAAGCTCGACGGGCCGGAGCGCACCCAGGCGCCGCTGCCTTCCGCCGCGACGTACCAACCCTCGCCGTTTGCGAAGAACAGGTCGTCGCCGCCGACGCCGTCGAAGTTGCCGACGGCGACGTTCGCGAGCGAGGGACCGCCCGGCGAGCGCCACGGCGGCACGAAGTTCAGGTACTCCCACTCGGAGACGCCGCCCCACGAGACGAGCGCGTTCGCGCCGTTCTGCCCGACGACGTCCGTGCGGCCGTCGCCGTCGAAGTCGCCGAAGAGCAAGCTCGTCACGGCGTCGGTCTTGTCCGGGCTGAGCACGCGCCACTCGGCCTCGCCGCCGGGCGCGTAGTACCAGGCGGCGCCGGTCGCCAGGAACAGGTCGGTGCGTCCGTCGCCGTCGAAGTCGCCCGTGGCGAGCTGCTTCGTCGGGTTCGCCTGGTCGTACTTGTTCGAGCTCGCGACCTTGAAGAACTTGTGCAAGTCGACGTAGAAGTCGGGCTGGAAGACGCCGTCGGACTGGTCGAACTGCACGGCCTCGTCCTTGCTCTGGAGGAACACGTTGTCGTGGACCTCGACCTTGTCGCAGGCCATCCCGCGCAGCTTGAAGTTCGCGCGCCAGGTGTTCCAGTCGCCGTGGCCGAGGAACGTGTTGTAGCCGACCTCGGTGTAGCCGCCGCCGATGCCGCCGAACCCGTTCTCGCCGGTGCCGTGGATGTCGAAGTCGTGCGTGTAGATGTTCCCGACGCCGAGGTGGGTCATGATCGGCGCGCTCGAGAGGACGAGGTTCGCGTGGGCGCGATAGCCGGTGAGCGGCGACGAGTTCGTCGCCGCGACAGAGTGCCGGTTCTGCACGAACGTGTTCCCCTCGACGCGCGGGAAGCCGCCCGAGTTCGCGTTGACGCCGTAGCCGGAGCCGTCGACGCGATCGTGGTGGATGAAGTTCCGCGAGACCTGCGTCCGGTTCGGCCTCGTGGACTCCGGAGGCAACGGCGTGCACCACGCCGTCCACTTCTTGTCCCCGCCGTCGACGCGTACGGCCGCCGTCACGAACTCGGACATGTCGTTGTGGTCGACGACCAGGCGCGTGTACTCCCGGCGCTCATCGGGGACCGACTCGGGGTCTCGCTCCTGGACGTGGATCCCGGTGCTCGGGAAGGCCTCCCAGGAGCCGTCGTCGGAGCGCGTCGGGCCGTCGAACCGGAGCCCCGTGATGCGGATGTCGTTGCCGAGCGTGTCGATGACCGTTCGGGTGAGCTTGTTGTCCTCCACGAGGGCCGGCCCCATCCGCGTGCCGCGGCGGTCACCGCGGATCGTGACGCCGTCGGTGACGAGGATGGGATCGGCGCCCGGAACGGGGGCCGATGCGGCCATCGCGGCCGTCGGCGTCGTCGCGAAGATGATCGGAGCGTCGTCGACGACGACGACGGTGTCGTAGTCGGGCCACTTCGGACCGTTGATCTCCTGCCGCGCGCACTGGTGCGCGCCGCCCGGATTCGAGTGGAAGTACTGGCGCAGTCCCTCGAGGCCGTTGACGTGGACGAACCCGGTCGTCGGATCGCGTCCGCTCTCGTCGACGGCGTGGAAGTCCCACAGCTCGTTATCGCGGAGCTCGCGCGGACCGACCACGATGGGCGAGCTGTTCTTGCCACGGGAATTCTGCACCTTCGCGACGCGCACGTTCGCGCCCGTGCCCTCGCGATCGGCGGCGACGATGATGCTGTCGCCGTCGAGCGAGAAGCGCTGGGCCATCGTGACCGTGCCGCGGATCGAGTCGTGCGGGCCCGTCCCGGTCGCCTTCGCCTGGAGCTCGAGAGGCGTCTCGACGCCGCCCGTGGCCGTGCCGATCCCGACGACGAGCCCACTCGGGCTCGTCAGCGCGACTTCGTGCTTGCGCGCGCAGCCGTCCGTGCCCATGCGCTCCGGGAGCTCGACGACGCGGAGCGGATGCGCCGTCGCGCAGTCGTTCAGGACGAGCGGGGCACCGATCGCGTCGCTCGCGTAGTCGAGACACTTGCCGCCGTTCTTCACGACCTGCCCGGCGTACGCGCGGATCTGAAACCCCGTCGTGTCCGGCACGAGGCAGCCGGGCTGCGCCGGATCGCACGCCGCCATCGCCGAGGCGCTCGACGAAGCGTGATCCGCCGAGACGGTGCAGCCCGGACCGAACGTCGCGAGCGCGACGAGCAGCCCGGAGGCCGTGAGAGCAGAGGCGGAACGCGCGCGGGGGTCGGTGGGCATCGCGGCGCATCCTAGTCGCGCTCGGCAGCTCGGCAATGTCACCCCGACGGATTGCACGCGCCGGCGTCGTCTACCGAGCGGTCATCCACGCTTCGCGAGCAGCGTTTCGAGCTCACGAACGCGCGCGAGCGCAGCTTCCTTCGCGATGCGCTCGGCTTCCTTCGCGACGGCTTCGGCTTCCTTGCCTGCGACTGCGGCCTCCGCTTCGCTCGGCCAAAGGCCCGTGCCGTCCGCGTTCGACGCGACGCGGACCTTGCTCCCGCCCTCCGTCACGACCGCCCACCCGCCGAGCACCGCGGACCACGCCGGCCCTTCCCCTGCGTACTCGCGCACGAACGCCCCTTCGGTCCGCCGCCACACCTGCAGCCGCACGGGGCCGCCGTGGACGCGCGGCCCGGCGAGAAGCGGATCGAAGATCCACAGCTCCTCGACGCCACTCGCCGCGTACTTGTCCGGAGAGAGCGCGTAGTCCTTCGTCGCGTTCGTCTCGCTCACCACCTCGATCGCGAGCCGCGGCGGAACGTGCCCAAGGAGCCAGGTGCGAAGAGAGGTGAGGCTCGCGCCGTCGGGAGGGGTCGGCGAGAGCACGCACACGTCGGGGTCCACCCCGACTGCCGGACGCGACGGATCCCACCGCACGGCCAGATTGCGTGCAACCTGCACGTTGGACTGCGCGTGCGCCCACCACGCCAAGATCGCCTTCAAGAGCTCCACGGCCATGTCGTGCGGCACCGACTCGGGCATCGTCTCCTCGGGGAGCTCCCAGCCCGGATGGCTCTTCGGCACGTCGTACGTCACACGGGCGCCGCGCTGCATCGCTTCGGACCGTAGCATCGGTCACGACGCCGAGCACGCGGCGGGCCAGGAGCGCGCGCGAGCAGTCTCGGGAGCTTGCACGGAGACCACCGTGGCCTCTGGCCGGCCTCGCCCTGGCACGGGCCACCTCGTGCTTCGAGGCTTGCGTCCCTGTCGGCGCGCGGTGAGGGTCCGCCGCGATGGCGAAGTCCAGCTCGCGACCTCTCTCCGATCACGAATACGACCTGCTCGCCCGCGTGCTCGACATCGAGAGCCCGCTCGACATCGACGGCTACCTCGGCCTCCTCCACGCGGTCGTCGTCGCGCCCGGCCAGGTGCCACCCTCCACGTGGCTCCCCGCCGTGTTCCCGAACGGCTTCGAGGCGCTCGGCGAGGAGGCTGCCAAGGGGAGCGTCGATCTCCTTCTCCGCCTCTACAACGAGGTCGTCGACGCGGTGAACGCGCGGAGGCCCCTCATGCCGGCCGAGCACGAGGTCGACGCGTGCGTGTCGTTCGCGAAGGGCTATCTCATGGGCGCCCAGCTCGATCCCACGTGGGTCGAGGACGACGCGCGGTGGACGTTCGCGAGCTGGGCCGCGTACCTCGCGGGCGAGAACGATTTCGTCGCTCCGAAGAACCTCCGGACGTTCGAGGAGCGCCCCGACGAGACGCGGGCGATGCTCCGGGAGCAGATGGGAGCCATCGTGATGGCCGCCTACGACAGCTTCATCGCCGCGGACGGAGGAGGCGATCCGGCGACGGCCGCAACGTCGGCACGGAAGGTCGGACGCAATGATCCCTGTCCGTGCGGATCAGGGAAGAAGTTCAAGAAGTGCTGCGTCGACGTGCGGGCGCAGGCGGGGTGAACCGGACCGGCGCCTGCCGCAGCTCCGCGCGATGAGCGCACCCCCTGCACCGCGAGCTCTGGGTGGCGCGCTCGAAGGCTGACCTACTCCGAGCGCCGGGCGAGGAGCGCCTCGAGCTCGCGAACGCGTTCTTCGGCCGCGGCGCGTGCCTCGCGCTCCGCCTCCTTCGCGATCCGCTCGGCCTCCGTCGTGGCGATCGCCGCGTCCTTCGCGGCGCGCTCGGCCTCTCCTTCCGTCGGCCATGGCGCGTTGCCGTCTTCGTGCGCGGCGACGCGGAGGACGCGCGGCGCGCCCGTCTCCGCGCACGCGGAATCCTCCATGACGACCGCCCACGCCCCGAGCGCCTCGGAGAAGACCGACCCGTCGCCTGCGTGCTCGCGCACGAAGCCGCCGGGCTGGCGGCGCCAGACCTGGAGCACGTAGGGTCCCCCGCCGATCGCCGGGCCTGCGAGCAGCGGATCGAAGATCCACAGCTCCTTCGTCCCGCTCGCCGCGTACTTCTCGGGAGCGAGCCGGTAATCCTTCCGCGGCTTCGTCGTGCTCACGATCTCGATCGCCAGTCGCGGCGCCGCATGGCCGGGCAGCCACGTCCGCACGCTGCGGAGGTCGCGACCGCCGCCGGGCACCTCCTCGAGCGGAGGGCTCGGCGCGAACACGCTCACGTCCGGATCGACGCCGACCTTCGGCATCGGCTCCGACCACCGGACCGCGAGGTTGCGACCGACGAGCACGTCCTTGCCCTTCGCCCACTGCACGAAGATCGACTCGAGCAGCCTCGCTTGCGCGCCGTGCACCGTCGACTCGGGCATCGTCTCCTCGGGGAGCTCCCAGCCCTTCGCGATCCGAGGCACTCCGTACGTCACGTGCACCATCGAGTCGAAGGCTAGCATCCGCTCTCCGTCGAGCACGCCCCACGCCAGAGCTCGCGCCGCGTGATTCTGCGCGGTTCGGGCGACGACCGGGTGGCCTGCGCCACGCCGGAGGTGGCCTCGCGGCCCCCGCTGTCCGGACTCACTCCGGGCGGACTACCCGACGTCGACGAGACGCACCGACGGGAAGAGCTTCGCACGCGAGGCGAGCCAGCTTTCCCTCACCGGCAACGGCACTGCCAGATCCCGCCGGGAAGGACCGGAGCCGGCGCGTTGCACGGGTGGCCCTCACCGAGATAGACCACGCCCGTGCAGGCAGGACCGTCGGTTCGCGCGACGGAACCGCACACGAGCCCCTGAGCCGCGCAGACTTGATCGCAGACGTCGCCGCCGGCGAGACAGAAGCGGTTCGCCTTGCACGTGCCCTGCGCGCAGATCGCGTCGGCGGCACACGCGTTCCCGCGCGTGCCGCCCGCGTTCGAGAAATCGATCGCGCGGATGCGGTTCATCGCGGCGAAGTCCGTCATCGCGACGAACGTGCCCTTCGTGGAGCCGGCTCCGAATGCACCGTACAGCGCGCCGGTGTCGTCCTCCAGCGCGCCGCCCGCGATCGTGTCGAGTCCGGCGGTGGCGGTGACGATCGCGACGAAGGTGACCGACGACGACTCCGTCGGTCTCGGGTTCCACGTGACGGTGGACACGGTCGCGGAGAGCTTCACGATCGCGAGCGCGCCGTTCGCGCTCGCGCCGGTGCCCGTGCCCGGCCCCGCGCTGCCGGCGTCGGAGGTCGGCGCCCCCGGATCGGATTCGCCGGTCGCGGGCGGCCCCGCGTCGACCGCTTCCGCCGGCGCCGTTTGGTTCGTCGACGATGCCGGCGCATCGGGGCCACCCGTGCACCCGACGAGGAGGGCGAGCGACGCGGCGAACGAGAGCACGATCCTGTTCAGGCGCATGTCGCCGTCTACGCATGCTCGTGGCGCACCTTCCCCGCGAAGGCGGCTCGGCGCGGCGCATTCCCGGGGGCTACGCGCGATCACTGGATGTGCCGGGCGCAACACGAGCGACGAACGCAAGAGCGCATCTCACGCGCGAGCGGCGGCGACCGCGCGGCGCGCGAGAGCTCGCGCCTCAGCGCGAGCCGCTTCCGAGGCGTTCCTGCGCATCGCGGAGCTGCGCGCGGAGCGCCTCCGTCTCGGCGCGCGCGGCTTCCTCGCGTGCACGCGCGGCTTCCTCGCGTGCACGCGCGGCCTCGACGTCGGTCGGCCAGAGGCCCGCGCCGTCGGCCGCCGACGCGATGCGGAGCCGCTTGCCCCCGTCCGTGACCACCGCCCACGCCCCGAGCGCCTCCGACCACGCCGGGCCCTCGCCCGCGTACTCGCGCACGAACGCGCCTTCCGACCGCCGCCACACTTGCAGCCGGACCGGACCGCCGTGCGCGCGCGGACCGGCGAGCTTCGGATCGAAGATCCAGAGCTCCTCCGTCCCGCTCGCCGCGTACTTGTCCGGCGCCTGCGCGTAATCCTTCGTCACGTTCGACTCGCTCACGACCTCGATCGCGAGCTTCGGCGCGGCGTGCCCAGGGACCCAGGTGCGGAGGCTCGTCAGCTCCTCACCGTCGGGCGGCTTCGGGGACAGGACGCACACGTCGGGATCCACGCCGACGCGCGGCCGCGTCGGGTCCCAGCGGACGGCGAGGTTTCGTGCAATCTGCACGTTGTCCTTCGAGGCGGCCCAGAAGCCGAGGAGCGACTTCAGGATCTCCACGGCGCTGTCGTGCGGGACGGACTCGGGCATCGTCTCCTCGGAGAGCTCCCAGTCCGGCCGACTCGTCGGCACGTCGTATGTCACACGGGCGCCGCGCATCACCTGGGACGGTAGCATCGCCGGTCCCGCCTCGCACGCCACGGGCCAAGCCCGAGCGCGTGTGCTCTCAGTGCGTTGCGCGGAAGGAAGAGTGGCCTCGGCCATGGCACGGGGTGGCGCGTGCCACCCGCGCTCTGCCGGTTGACGTCCGTGCTCCCGTCCGGGAGCGTCGCCGGCGGCGGTAGCCAGTGATGACTCTCCAGAAAGGCGTGAAGAAGATCCGCGGTGCGCGCCCGTCGAAGAAGGGGGCGTCGGCCTCCGCGGCGCGGAGGCGCGTGACGACGGACCTCGTGGCCGCGCAGCCGCGAGAGGCGGTCGTCGTGAACACGAACCTCGATTCGGCCCGGCTTCGCCTGTTCGGCGGAGAGGGCGAGGTGACCTTCCGCTCGCCGGATCTCCGCGACGTGGTGCCTGGACACGTCCTCACGGTCGTCATCGAGAAGCGCTGGACGTCGCGGGGGGAGGCCTACGCGAGCGGCACGGTGGCGGACGCTCGGATCGACATCCCCGCGCTCGGGCTCGAGCCGCTGCCGCTCGAGGGCGGCGAGCCGACCGACGAGATCCGTACCATCGGCTCTGGAAGAAGCTCACGGCGAAGCCGCGGCCCGCCTTCGAGTTCGACGGCGTCGCGTGGGGCGCTCTCCCCGGCGCCGACGTCGACGACAATCCGACCTGCGACGCCGCGGAGCTGAGGGAGCTCGGACGTGAGGCCGAGGCGCGCGCTCTCCTCATGACCGTCCTCACGAAGGACCTTCGCGTCCTCGACGCCCATGCCGCGCTCGGGAACATGGCCTTCGATGCGGGCCGCGTCGAGCGCGCGCTCGTGCACTACGAGATCGGTCTCGGCATCGGTGAGCTCTCGCTGCCGGCAGGCGTCGACATCTACCTGCCGTGGGGTCTCCTCTACAATCGCCCGTTCCTGCGCTGCGTCCACGGTCAGGCCTTGGCGCTGTGGCGTCTCGGCCGGATGGCGGCCGCGAAGCGCGCCTTCGAGCGGCTCCTCTCGCTGAACCCGGACGACAACCAGGGCGCGCGCTTCTGCTGGGACGACGTCCGCAAGGGCCGGAGTTGGGAGGAGGCGGTCGAGGGCGAGGAGCGGTGAGGGTCGCGACGAGCGCTCCTCGAACGCGTCCTCGCGATTCGGCGCGTAGCAATCGTTCGGCCACGTAGTCGTGACGTGACGGGGCCGCGCGCGAGCATGCGCCGCGCGGCCGCCTGTGGTCGTTAAGAGGATCCCCTCATATCCGGCAGCGCGGACTCCGACTAGGATGCGCGCCGCTTGGAGGACCTCGTGAATCAACCACACCGTCCGTTTCCCCGAATCGAGTGTCTCGTGCTGGCTGCGTGCGTCGGATGCTCGTCCGGCGGCGACGGAGCCGTCGCCTCCAGTGGGGGCGGTCCTGGCCCCGGCTCGGGCTCGAGTGGCGAGCCAGCTGCGAGGTCGCCAATCGCGGGGACCTGGGACATCCTCGGCGTGTTCGGAGGTCCTCAAGGGAGCGGAACGCTCACCATCACCTCGACGCGTTTCGCTCTGACCTGGGACCGCTTCGATCTCGCCGTCGACCTCTCGACCGCGGCTCCCGCCGTGCGCGCGACGCAGGGCACGGACTCGTCCGAGGTGTCGACGACCCATGCAGCAGAGCCGATCGACTTCGGAATCGTCCCTCTCCCGGTCGGCGGCGAGTGGACGATGCAAGGCAAGCGCGGCGACCGCTGTACGGCGACGGTCGGGACAGCCCTCTCCTCCCTCGACTGCAGCGGTATGCAGCCTCCTCTCGATCGTACGCTGCAGGGCTGGGACTTCGTCGAGCGCAAGCCACTCCCGCGGGGCAAGTCGACGGCGCAGCGGAAGTCACAGCTCGCCTCGAGCTTCGGCGAGCTCGGCGGCGAGTGGACGGTACTGACTCCGCGGCTCCGGTGCGACGTGAAGATCGAGGGACTCACCTTCATGACGTCCTGCGAGGAACAGATCGACAAGGACAAGTTTCGGAAGGGTTCCCTGACGCTCACCCTCGATCCTGCGGCGGGCACCGCCAGCGGCACGACAACGTTCGGCGGCGAGATCTCGGCACGCCGCCGATGACGCTACGCGGTGTCACGCTCGCCGGGCTGCTGGTCACCCTGGTCGTTGGCGGCGTGACGGCGCTCGCGGCAGACGTGGCGCGACGACGTCGTGAGCCTTCGAGCTCACTCGACGTGAGTCTCGTGATCCGGAATGCGCCGCTGGCCGACACGACGGGCGCTTCGTCGACGACGACCGACGAGGATCGGGCCATGGCGCTTGCGATTTCGTCCCTCACGGCCGCAGAGCGCGAGCACGTGCTCGACGTCGTGGACGCTGCCGCGGACCGACTCGAGGCGCGCGCGAATCCCCTTCTCGCAGACTTCGGGGACGGCGATCCGATCGAGCAGCTCGAGCTCGCGACGGCCGCGTACCTGCCGGCGCTGTCGGCCGCGCGCGCCCTCGATCGGGAGGACTGGGTGGGGGCGGGCCTCCAAGTGCGCATCGTTCGTTCGTGCGAAGGCATCGCGCTCGCGCCGAACGAAACGTGTGTGCCGGCGTGGTCGCGGCTCTCGGCCGAGCCGCAGGTCGCGGAGAGAGGCCGATTCGTCGCCTGGGCGGTGTCTGGGCTCGGGGTGCTCGAACTCCCCGACGATGCGGCGGCTGCCGCGTGTGCCTCGGAGCTCCGGCTCCGCGTTCCCTTCGCCGGCTCGCATCTCGCGCTGGTGCTGCGTGATGCGGATCTCGCTCTCGTTCCGGTCGAGCAGCGATCGGCGCTGAAGGCCGCTGCAAGGAGGCTCGGGGCGGCGATGGCGGCGAACGGCTTACGGGAATCGCGTCAACTCGATGCGCTCGCGCGCGGCGAGCCCGCAGGCCGGGTGGCACCGTGGCTCGCGCTCGGGCCACGTGCGCTCGCGGTCATCCCGCGCCTCTCGGCCGTCGGCGCCGGCGGACGGTTCGCCGAAGAGGTGGAGGGCGCCGCGAGCTGTCGAGGGATGCGGTGGCTGCATCGGCCGTGACGAGGTGACGCGTTCGCCTTCTCGCGGCGCGACGACGTCGCCCTTCTCGGTCATGTGGAATCGGGTGCGCGACGCCGTTGGGAGCCCTCACGCCGCGACGACACGCGCGTCCGCATACGTGAGCGCCGGCATCGGAACGGCGAGCTTCCACACGATCTGGATCGGCAGCTCGCCCTTCCACTCGAGCGGCGAGACCGGCCCGAGGAGCTCGTACGCCATCGTCCGACCGCGGTCGTCCTTTTTCTTCGTGCGGACGAAGAGGAGCGGGGTCACGTCCTGCCCGACGGGATCGACGTGTCTCAGCCCGGCGCCACGCGTCGGCACCGCGTCGTTCTGCGACTCCCAGTGAAACTCCGAGGGCGAGATCGCGTAGTCCTTGTACATCGTCGTCGCCGAGTACTCGCGCTCGCTCTTCGTGAGCGTGACGAGGAGCAGATCCGCGCGCGCCTTCTTCGCGAGGTAGACGCCCTGCTGCGGTCGCGCGACGTTGCCGGTCGCGGTGATCTCGTCGAACGCCGCCAAGATCTGCACGAGCGAGTAGCGACAGTGCATGTGGAGAGGAACGTCACCGCCACGCGCGATCCGAAGCGGAACGGGCTGAACGGCGATCTCGTCCTCGAGAACCTCGAGGAGCGCCACGAGCTCGTCGCGTACGGCCGGCGACCAGAGCTTCCGGAGGGTCGCGTCGAGGTCGCGCGGAGCGCTCTCGTCGAAGCTCACGCCGAGCATCTGCCAGCGCCGTCGTGTCACCTCGTTGGGGTCGAACCGCTCCGGAGGTGCGGGGTGGCGAAGGGCCTCGAGCCACAGGCGGATGCACGCGGGATCGTCGAAGCTGACGAGGTCCTGCAGGCACGCGAGCACGTCTTCGTCGCCGTCGCGGAGCGGCGCGACAGGCAGGTCCGCGGCCGCGCGCAGATCTCGCCAGAGCCGCGAGCGCCCGCCCTTCCCTCCCCGCTTGTAGATCTGCGCGAGCTCCACCCCCGACTCGGCGAGCAGCTCACGAAGCGAGAGATCGCGCTTCGTCGCGCGGATGTCCTCGACGAGCCGCGGCGTCGCGGCCGAGACCGCCGCCTTCACGTTCGCGAGGACGCGCGCCTGGGCGATCGCATCGA
>JBDHVE010000068.1:0-45482 GCA_039809485.1 Polyangiaceae bacterium
GCAGTTCGGCGCGTTCTCGCGCGGAAGGTCCTCGAAGAGGCAGCGGTAACACGGCCTTCGAGAGGCAGAGACCGCGAGCGCCGTCCCGTGCCATCGAACCGCCGCGCCGTGGACGACCGGCCTTTTCGCGATCGCGCATGCATCGGCGACGAGGAACTTCGTCGCGAAGTTGTCGCTCCCCTCGACGACGAGGTCGTACGCGCGCGCGAGCTCGACGGCGTTCGAAGGGAGGAAGCGGGTCGTGTGCTCCTCGACGACGAGACCCGCGTGGTCGGCCCGGAGGCGCTCCGCGGCGGCGGCGACCTTGTGCCGGCCGACGTCGGCGTCCGTGAAGAGGACCTGGCGGTGGAGGTTCGTCACGTCGACGAGGTCGTCGTCCGCGATGCCGATCGTGCCGACGCCGGCGCGGGCGAGCACCATCGCGAGCGGACAGCCGAGGCCGCCGATGCCGACGACGAGGACGCGCGCTCGAGCTCGATTCCGTGCCACCACGCCCTCGTGCCTAGCCTCACCTCGACGCCTCTTGCAAGTCGTGCGAAAACCGTGAGGACACGCGATGCCCGCCCTCCCTTCCGACAGCGCACGCGCGGTCCTCGACGAGCACCCGCCGATCGACCTCCACGCCGACACGCTGATGTGGTCGCGATGGACGGGCTACGACATCCACAAGGCGCACGAGCCGCCGCTTCCGCTCGCCGCGCTCGGCGGCCACGTCGACGTGCCGCGGATGCGCGAGGGCGGGATGAGCGCGCAGTTCTTCGGCCTCGTGTCGCTTCCGCTCGCGTCCCGCGTGCGCGGGATGGCGCGTGTGGTGCACGAGCAGATCGACCAGCTCGAGGCGCAGATCGCGCGGAAGCCGGGCAGCGTCCGCCTCGTCCGCACCGCGGACGAGATCGAAGCCGCCCGTCGCGCCGGCGCGGTCGGCGCGCTCCTCGGGATCGAGGGCGCGCACGCGCTCGAGGGCAATCTCGACAACGTGCGCGTCTTCGCGAAGCGCGGCGTCCGCTACATCGGCCTCCTCCACTTCAGCGAGAACGAGGCCGGCCACCCCGCCTACGGGCGCGGCCGCCGCGACGACGCCGGCCTCACGCCGTGGGGCTTCGACCTCGTCGAGCGCTGCGAGGCGGAGGGCGTGATCGTCGATCTCGCCCACGTGAACAAGCGCGGCATGCTCGACGCGTGCCGCGTCGCGAAGAAGCCGCCGATCGTGAGCCACACCGGCGTCCTCGGCGCGTTCGACCACTGGCGGAACATCGACGACGAGCAGCTCCGCGCGGTCGCGGACAAGGGCGGCGTCGTCGGCGTCATCTTCTGCCCGCGCTACGTGGGCGGCGACGGGCTCGCGCCGGTCGTGAAGCACCTCCTCCACGTGGTCGACGTCGTCGGCGAGGACTCCGCCGCGCTCGGCAGCGACTGGGACGGGTTCATCATCCCGACCGGACCGCTCAAGGATCCGCGCGGCCTCCCGCACCTCGCGGACGCGCTCCTCGCCGCAGGCCTCTCGCGCGGGGCGGTCGGCAAGATCATGCACGACAACGCGATGCGGATCCTGCGGGACGCGTAGCGCGCTTCACCAGAGATCGACGTACGGCAGCGCCGCGCCCATCTGTCCGGGGCTTGCGCCGCGAATCACCGTGTCGCCGAGACCGAGCTGACCGTCCTTGTTGAATCCCCAGCACTTCAAGCGTCCGTCCGTGGTGACGGCGCACGCGGAGAGCCGCTCTCCGTAGCTCGTGCTCACGGCCACGGCGGACACCTTCACGCCCGGGCCGAGGTCGATCGGCGCGAGCGCGTTGCCCATCGTCGCCGGGTCCTCGCCGCGCGGGAGGGTGTCGCCCATGCCGAGCGTTCCGAACGCGTTCTTCCCCCAACACTTCACGCTGCCGTTCTCGAGAACCGCACACGACATCGTGGCGTACGGCGTCAGGCCCATCCCCACCGCGATCGAGACCGCGCGCTGCCCTGCGCCGAGAGCGACCGCTGGAAGCGCGTCCCCCATCTCGCCCGGTTCGTCGCCGCGGTTCGCGAGCGAGTTGGGGACGTAGCCGATGCCGAGCCCCGCGCTGCCGTATCCCCAGCATTTGACGTCGCCTCCTTCGAGGACCGCGCAGTTGTACCCGTGGGGAACCGACGCGAGCACGGGCTGCGCCGACGTCGCGAGCGAGACGACGCGCTTGCCGCCGCCGAGGTCGACCGGGCCGCCGGGCACGAGCGCCGTCGTCTTGGTGCCCGTCCCGAGCTCGCCCTCGTTGCCGTCACCCCAGCAGGAGACCGTCCCGTCGTCGAGCCGCGCGCAGGTGTGCGTCGTGCCGGGGCGCACCTCGCGGGCCTTGCGGCCGCCGGGGAATGCCAGCGGCGCGAGCGTCGTCGAAGGCGGACGCGCCGTCTTGTCGCCGACACCGAGCTGACCGAAGTCGTTGACCGCGCCGAAGCACCGCGTCGTGTCGTCTTCGAGGATCACGCACGCGTGCTGGAAGCCGGCGAAGAGGTGCTTCGCGCGTCCGGGCAGAGGCAATGGAGCGAGCGCTGCCCCCATCTGGCCCGGCGCCTCGCCGACGTCGATGTCTTCGCCCGTGAGCCCGCGTCGCTCTCCCCAACACTTGACCGTTCCGTCGTCGAGGAGGGCGCACGTCGATTGGACGAGAACCGCGATCTCCTTCGCCGTCCTCCCCGGCCCGAGGTCGACCGCCGGGAGCGCCGCGCCCATCTCGGCGGGGCCGTCGCCGCGGTTCTCCTCGTCGCCGAGACCGAGTTGGCCGGCGCGGTTGAGGCCCCAGCACTTGACGCGGCCGTCGGACAGCAACGCGCACGTGTGACCGCCGCCGAGCGCCACCTGCACGACGCGGAGCCCCGCGCCTCCGGCGTCCTTCGTGTTGCCGCCGGACGGCGCGCCCGCGTCGTTCGCATCGCCGCCCTTGGACACGTCCGCGGTCGGCCCCTGCTGCTCCGGCTCGACGAGCCCGGAGGAGCCAGGCGCGCCCGCGTCTGTCGCAGCGGAACTGCACGCGGCGAGGACGGCGAGGAGAGCTCCGAAGCACGTCACCGTGCCGAGACGGGAGAAAGCGGGTCGCGTCGTCGTCATGGAACACCTCTCCGATCGGCCACGCGGGTGCGTTGCCGACGCCTGCGTCAGCACGCTGCGTGCCAGCGGCCGCGGGCGCGCGACGACGGCGCTCGCGCCGTCGCCTCACACGATGTGAACACACGAAGAGAAGCCAGTTCGAGCAACGCTCGCCGTGCCCTCACCTCGCCCAGCGCTGCCACTCTTCTTCGTAGTACCGAACGAGCGTCTGGTTGTTCAGCCGGTTCGGCTCCGTCTCGACCGGCCCCATGTCGGGCGCGAGATCGAACAGCGACGCGAGCTGGCTGTCCGTGAGGTAGCGCAGCCCCGCCGGAACCTTCGTCGGCATCGCGGGCGTCCCCTCCCCGCTCGCCAGCACGTATCCCCACTCGCCGAACGACGGCACGAACGCGTGGTACGGGCGCACGCCGAAGCCGGCGGCTTCCATCGTCCGGACGACACACCAGAACGACCGCCGTGCGACGAGCGGCGACGTGCTCTGCACGGACACGACGGCGCCCTCTCCGAGCCGCTCCTTCAAGAGCCGGTAGAACCGCACCGTGTAGAGCTTCCCGAGCGCGAAGTTGTTCGGGTCCGGAAAATCGACGATCACGGCGTCGAACTTCGCGGGCGCTCCCTCCCGCGGCTCCGCGATCCACACCATCGCGTCCTCGTTCACGACGCGGACGCGCGGATCGGCGAGTGACGCCCCGTTCAGCTCCCGCAGCTTCGGCAGCTCGCGCGCGAGCTCGGTCATCCCGGGATCGAGATCGACGAGCGTGACGCTCTCCACGTCCGGCCAGCGCAGGATCTCGCGCACCGCGAGCCCGTCGCCGCCGCCGAGGACGAGCACGTTCGTCCGCCGCTTCGCCGCCGCGAGCGGCGGATGCACGAGCGCCTCGTGGTAGCGGTACTCGTCGACGGACGAAAATTGCAGATTCCCGTCGAGGAAGAGGCTCATTCCGGCGCGCGCCTGCGTGAGCACGATCCGCTGGTACTGGGTCTGCTTCGCGAAGGCGACCGGATGGAGGAGGAGCGCCTCGTCGGCGGCACGCACCACCCGCTGCGACGCGCCGAGCGCGCCGAAGAGCACCGCCAGCACGACGACCGCCCTGATGCGGAGGGGTTTCGGCGAGAGGTACGGCCCGAGGACCCACGTCCCCCACATCCCCGAGGCCGCGCCGATGATCCCGAACGCGATCCCGGTCCGGAGGATCCCGAGCGCGGGGAGGAACACGAGGCCGAAGACGAGCGCGCCGACGAGCGCCCCGACGTAGTCGAGTGAGAGGATCCGCGAGACGACGTCCTTCATCCCGAACCGGCGCGCGACGACCCGCATCAGGAGCGGCAGCTCCGCGCCGACGAGCGCGCCGGCGCCGGCGACGAGCAGGTAGAGGACGAGCCGCACGTGCGCGCTCTGGGCGAAGGTGACGTAGAGGATCGGCCCGCCGAGCCCACCGACGAGCGAGGCCGCGAGCTGACACTCGACGAAACGATCCGCGACCTTGTCCTCGACGTACTTCGAGAGCCACGCGCCGACGCCCATCGCGCTCAGGTGGACGCCGATCACGGTCGAGAGCTGCGTGATCGAGTCGCCCATCAAGTAGGTGGAGATCGCGCCGGCGACGAGCTCGTAGACGAGCCCGCACGTCGAGACGACGACGACGGTGACGTAGAGGAGGAGGACGGCCAAGCTCGCCTCTCGGGCTACTTGCCGCCGAAGCCGCCGCTCGAGCTGCCGCTCCGGATCCCGCCCGACGTCGTGTAGACGCCGCCGGAGGTGCTGCTGCCGCTCGCGGTCCCGTTGTCGTCCCCGCAGGCGCCGCACGCGATGCTCGCGAAGATGAGCACGATGACGATGACGATGATGATGCCGATCAGGTTGCCGCTCGCGCCGGCGCCCGGCTGCGCCGCGCCGTACGCGCTCGTCTTCGGCTGGTAGCCGAACGCCGCCGTCACGACCGCGGTCGGGATGATCACGCTGTGGGACCAGTTCACCTCGTTCTCGGAGCGCTCCGACGAGATGACCTCGCGACCGTGGACGTAGTCCTCGGCCCACACCGACTCGCCGACCTGCACCTTCCAGTAGAACTCGCCGAGCACGTAGTCGACGCGCGCCTGCTGCGCGTTCCGGCGCTGGAAGTGGAGGTTGCGGTGGTTGACGAACACGGGCGCGCGACTCGCGTCGACGTCACCGGCCGCGAGCGGCGTCGTGAGGAGGAAGTTCCCCTCGTCGAAGACGAGCCAGCGGTAGCCGTGCTGCACGTTGTAGAGGAGGTACTCCTGCCAGCCGAACCAGTCGTCGGAGCCGGGGTAACCGGTCGAGCGCTCGACGTAGCCGAGCACGGTCCACTCGACGCCGTGGACGCCCTTCGCGTCGGCGACCGGGATGACGCCCTTGCGACCGAGCTCGATCGACGGCTGCTCGCGGGCCTGCGCCTGCTGCGCGACGACCTGCTGGAGCTTCACGTCGCTGATCGCGTTGCAGTAGCGGCACGCCATCCGCTCCGAGCCGGGGGCCAGCACCGGGAGGTTGCCGCCGCAGTTCGGGCACTTGATCGTCTGGGTCTGGACCTCCGCCGCCGGCCGCGCGCCGCCGTGCTTCTGGATCTGGAACTCGGCGAGCGAGGTCTGGACGCCGATGAACACCTGCGGCGCGGTCTGCCCGTCGCCGTAGTCGACCGACGCCCACCCACCCTGCGGCGCGGAGAGGTCGACGAACACGCGTCGCGTGCCCGGCGTCGCGGCGAACGGGAGCTCGCCTTCGCCGGAGAGGAACACGCCCTCGTTCCGCTCCTGGACCGTGAAGACGGCGTTGCCGAGCGGGACCTGCATCTGCGGGCGCAGCGACGCGAGCGGCGGCGCCGGCACGTTCGCCGCGGTGACGACCTGCCAGTAGCCCTGCGCCTCGCTGATCCAGCCCGGATTCCGGCCGTCGAAGAGGACGTAGTACTCCTCCCAGGTGCCGCCCTGCGGGTGCTGGAGGACGAGGCGGCCCTCGACCGAGAAGCTCCGGCCGCGGAACGTGCCGCGATCGCCCGGCGCGAGCGCCGTGTCGCCGAAGACGACGTCCGCGACGCGCCCGAGGTTCCGCATGTCGCGGTCGGTGCGGACGACGACGTGCTTGCAGTACTTGCAGACGAGCGACAAGGACGAGCCGGCGCGGAACTCGATCGAGCCTCCGCAATTCGGGCAGGGTCCGCTCGCCACGGCCATGGTCGTCGCCGACGATACGTGCTTTTCGGCAGCCGCGCGAGGGGCTAGCCTCGCGCTTGTTCGGGGACGAAGACCGCGATGATCGTCGGAACGGAATGGCTCGTCGAAGCGCACGGCTGCCAGCCGGAGGCGCTCCGCGATCTCGACCGCGTGCGCGGCGTCCTCGAGGACGTCCTCGCCCGGCTCGAGCTGCGCGTCGTCGCCGAAGGCCTGTTCCACCGCTTCCCGGGCGAGGGCGGTGTCACGGCGATGTACCTCCTCACGGAGTCGCACCTGACGTGCCACACCTATCCCGAGCACGGGCTCGCGACGTTCAACCTGTACTGCTGCCGGCCTCGTCCCGGCTATCCGTGGACCGACGCCCTCGCGAAGGCCCTCGGCGCCGCGAACGTCACGGTCCGCGCGCTCCCGCGCGGGGAAGCGCGATGAGCCGCGCCGAGATCTACGCGGGCTCGACCGTCCTCGAGCTCGGTGCGCGCGGGAAGCTCCGTGGCAAGGGGCCGTTCACCCTCGTTGGGCGCGTCTGCGTGCGATCGGAGAGCGGCGCGATCTGGAACGAGTGGGCGGTCGACTTCGAGAACGAAGAGCGCGCGTGGCTCGCCGAAGCGCGCGGCACGTTCGTCCTCTACCACGAAGCGTCGATCGCGCCGGCCTGGGAAGCGCTCGGCCCCGGTCGACCGCTCGACACCGGGCTCGTCGTCGTCGAGCGCGGGCAGGCGAAGCGCGTCGCCGCCTTCGGCGACGCAGAGACCTCGCCGAAGGCGTATCGCTACGCCGACCTCGCGGGGCCCGACGGCGAGAACGTGACGATCGACTACGGCGAGGACGTGCCCCGCGTGTTCCGCGGCCGCGCGGTCGCGCTGTCGGAGCTCGGCCTCCGCCCGCGCGCCGAACGTCCTCGTTTCCTCCCCGTCACGGGGTTCGAAAAGACGCCGCCGAAAGGGATCGAGCTCTGGCTCGCGCTCGGCGACGAGGGCGAGCTCGACGGCGTCCGGTGGCGCGTCATCGCGGTGCTCGCGCGCAGCGTGCGGGAGGACGGCGAGCGCTTCGGCTGGGAGGAGTACCTCCTGCACGATCCGGCCGAGGGCTTCCGCTGGCTCGTCGTCTCCGAAGGGCACTGGAGCTTCGTCGAGAGCGTCGACGCCGCCCGCGTGACGGAGACCGACAAGGGCGCGCTCTTCGAAGGCGACCTCTACAAGCCGCTCTCGACCGGACGCGCGCGCGTCGACTGGGCGACCGGCGAGCTCCCGTGGGAGGTCTCGCCCGGCGACGAGAGCGAGGTCCGTGACTACGTGCGTGCCCCTCACCTGCTCTCGTTCGAGGCGACGCCCGACGAGATCACGTGGTCGCGCGCGAGCTATCTACCGACGGCCGTGCTCGCGAAAGCGTTCGGCAAACGCATCCTGCCGAAGCCGCGCGGACGCGCGCCCCATGCTCCGAAGAAGTGAACTCCCCACAATCGAAGGGTGAAGGATGGCGTTCGACAACATCGCAAAAACACTGGTGAGCGCGCTGGCGTTCAGCTCGCTCGGCCTCGTGCTGTTCGCGGTGGCGTTCCTCATCATCGTGAAGGTGACGCCCTTCTCGCTCCGCAAGGAGATCGAAGAGGACCAGAACACCGCGCTCGCCATCATCATCGCATCGGTGATCCTCGGCATCGCGCTCATCGTCTCCGCCGCGATCCACGGCTGACGGCGAGCCGCGAGGAGGAGGCAGTACCTTGGCGGCCCGCGACCGGCTCCTCCTCGGCAACGTCCTCGTCGTCGCGCTCTGCGCGCTCGTCTACGAGCTCTTGTGCGGGACACTCGCGAGCTACCTGCTCGGCGACGCGGTCCTCCAGTTCTCGCTCGTCCTCGGCACCTACCTGTCCGCGATGGGCGTCGGTGCGTGGGCGGCGCGCTTCTTCGAGCCGCGCGCGGCGACGCGCTACGTCGAGGTCGAGCTCGTCCTCGCGATCCTCGGCGGGCTCTGCGTCCCTCTCCTGCTCCTCGCCGTCGGGGCGAAGGTGCCGCTCCGGCCCGCCCTCCACGCGTACGTCTTCGTGCTCGGCGCGCTCGTCGGGCTCGAGCTGCCGCTCCTCGTGAAGATCCTCCGGACGCGCGACGGCGACGCGGCGCCGAAGACGTTCGGTGACATCGTCGCGCGCGCACTCGCGTACGACTACGTCGGCGCGCTCGTGGCGTCGCTCCTCTTCCCGCTCGTGCTCGTGCCGCGGCTCGGGCTCGTCCGCACGTCGGTCCTCGCCGGGGTCGTGAACGCGGTCGTCGCCCTCTCGGCGACCTTCGTCGTGAAGACCCAGAGGCCGACCCTGCTCCGCGCGGCGTCCGGCGTCGTGCTCGCCGTCCTCGCGCTCGCCTTCGTCCGGGGCGAGGCGTGGGTCGCGTTCGTGACGGACTGACGATGAGCCTCTCCCGCCGCGACCTCCTCGCTGCGATGCTGGGCGCGCCGTTCGCGGCGGCCGCCTGCAAGAAGCCGAAGCGCGTCCCCGACGGCGTGATGGCGTTCCGTCCCGACGAGCTCGGTCACCGCGTGCGCGACGAGCGCCCGCCCGCGATCGGCGAGGATCGCTTCACCGACGTCGGAGTCGTCATCGTCGGCGGCGGGGTGGCCGGTCTCTCCGCCGCCCACCGGCTCCGGGCGGCAGGCTACGAGGACTTCGTCGTCCTCGAGCTCGAGGGCGCCGTCGGCGGGACGGCGCGGAGCGGCGCGAACGCGACGAGCGCCTTCCCCTGGGGCGCGCACTACATCACGGCGCCGATGAAGGAGAACCGCGACCTCGTCGCGTTCCTCCGCGAGGCCTCGGTCGTCGAGGGCACCGACGCGAGCGGCGAGCCCACGTTCGCCGAGCAGTTCCTCTGCCGCGAGCCGCAGGAGCGCGTCTTCGCGGACGGCGCGTGGCACGACGGGATCTACGTCCACGACGGCGAGAGCGAGGACGAGAAGCGGCAGTTCGCGCGCTTCCGGGAGGCGATGGATCGATTCGCCGCGCTCCGTGACGCGCGCGGGCGTCGCGCCTTCGCCGTTCCCGTCGCCCTCGGGTCGGACGATGCCGATCTCACGAAGCTCGACGAGCTCACGATGACCGAGTGGATGACGCGCGAGGGCTTCACCTCCGAGCGCCTCCGCTGGCTCGTCGACTACGCGTGCCGCGACGACTTCGGCGCGCGCGCGACGCAGACGAGCGCGTGGGCAGGCGTCCATTACTACGCGTCGCGCCTCCTCGGCCCCGGGCGCGACCCGCAGCCCGTCCTCACCTGGCCGGAGGGCAACGGCTGGCTCGTCGCCCGCCTCCACCAGCGCGTGAAGGATCACGTCCGGACCGGGCTCGCGGTGATGGACGTGAACCCCGAGGGCGAGCACGTCCGGGTGACGGCGGTCGGCAAGGCGCCGGACGCGGTCGGCTACCGCGCGCGCCGCGTGATCTTCGCCGCGCCACAGATGGTCGCCCGGGTCGTCGTTCGTCCCTACCGCGACGCGCCGCCGGCGCACCTCTCGCACTTCGCGTACGGCGCGTGGATGGTCGCGAACATCACGCTCTCCGGCAGGCCCCGCCTCCGTGCGCGCGGCGATCGGATGATGGCGTGGGACAACGTCATCGAAGAGAGCCCGTCGCTCGGCTACGTCGTCGCGACCCACCAGACCGGCCGCGATCACGGCCCCACCGTGATCACGTATTACCTCCCACTCTGCGACGAGGACCCGCGCGAAGCGCGCAAACGCCTCTACGCGGCGGGCCGTGACGAGTGGGCGGACGTCGCGCTCGCCGATCTCGAGACGGCGCACCCCGACATCCGCACCCTCGCCACACGTGTCGACGTCGTCCGCTGGGGTCACGCGATCCTGCGGCCCACGCCGGGGCTCTTCTTCAAGAGCGGCGCGCGCCGCGCCGCGGTGCAGCCGCACCGTGGGATCCACTTCGCGCACACCGATCTGAGCGGCGTCGCGCTCTTCGAAGAGGCCTTCTTCCACGGCACGCGTGCGGCTGACGAGGCGCTCGCCGCCGTTCGCGCGAAGGAGTCCTGACGTGCGCGCGGCCTGGCTCTTCTCGCCTCGGGTGGACCTCGGCGTGTTCGTCGGGAGCTTCGTCCTGTCGATGGCGGCGCTGGGCGTCGGCGCCGCCACCGGCGTGCTGCACGCGGAGACGCCGGGCTGGGCGTGGGTGCCGGCGATCGTCCTCTGCGACGTCGCGCACGTCTGGTCGACGGTGTTCAAGACGTACCTCGATCCGAGCGAGCGGCGCGCGCGGGCTCGCCTCTTCGCGGTCGCGCCGATCGTCGGCCTCGTCGCGAGCGTCGCGCTCTACGCGGTGGGCGAGCTCGCGTTCTGGCGCGCGCTCGCGTACGTCGCGATCTTCCACTTCGTGCGCCAGCAGTACGGCTGGGTCGCGCTCTACCGCGCGAAGGCCGGCGAGGCGGACGGCCGCCTCGTCGACACGGCGGCGATCTACGCCGCGACCTGCGGCCCGCTCCTCTACTGGCACACCCACGTGCCGCGCCGGTTCTCGTGGTTCGTGCCCGACGACGTCGTCGCGATCCCATCGCTTCTCTACCCGATCGGCGCTGTCCTCTACGTCGTCGCGATGCTCGCGTACGTCGCGCGTTCGGTCTCCCTCTGGGCGCGCGGGCGCGGCAATCCGGGGAAGGACGTCGTCGTCGTGACGACCGCCGCAGCGTGGCTCGTCGGCATCGTCGTGTTCGACTCCGACTACGCGTTCACGGTGACGAACGTGCTGATGCACGGCATCCCCTACTTCGCGATCGTGTGGGCGCACGCGAAGAAGGAAGGAGCGACGCCGGTCGCGCGGTCGAGCGTCTACGGCGCGCTCACGCAGCACGTGCTCGTGTTCCTCGGCGCGCTCTGGCTCGTCGCGTTCGTCGAGGAGCTCGTCTGGGATCGTGCGGTCTGGCACGATCGCGCCTGGCTCTTCGGCGAAGGATGGGACCTCGGCGCCGCGAAGCTCGTCGTCGTCCCGCTCCTCGCCCTCCCGCAGCTCACGCACTACGTGCTGGACGGCTTCATCTGGAAGCGGCGTACGAACCGCACCGTCGCCGAGCTCGCGGCGCCCGTCACGTGACGCTCTCGACGTCGAGGCCGTGACCACGGAGCCGCTCGCCGATGCGCGCGCGGAGCGGCGCGAGCGTCGCGTCGGGGAGCCCGCCGAGCTCGACGCGGACGCGCCCGCCGTCGGCGTGGACGATCACGCTCGCCCCGGCGTAGGCGCCGGCGCCGAGCTCGAGCCGGACCGAGCCGCGCTTCCCGTCGCCCGCCCACGCGACGCGTCGCACGAGCTCGGGGAGGAGCTCCTCGAGCGAACGTGCCCGCGACGGTGCGTCCACGGACACGGCCGGCGGCGGCGGGAACGCAGCGCACGGCGGCGGCGCGAGCTGCGCGAGGTGCCGGGCGGCGGAGTCGAGCATGTCCGCGTCGGCGCCGCGCGCCGCCTTGCGTGCGTCGCGCTCGGGATCCTCCTCGGGCCGCGCCCGAGCGCGCTCCTCGGCATCGCGCACCTCGCCGGCGTGCTCGCGACGCGACGCCGTCGTGCGCGGGGCCAGCGACGAGGATGGCTTCGCGCTCGGAACCGTCGTGGTCGTCCGTCCGGGCCTCGTCCGGCCCGCGAGCACGCGCGCGAACGCGACCTCCGGAGCGCGGCCGTGGCCACGTTCGCGGAGCGCGCTGTCCTCCAGCTTTCGCGGCACGTCAGCGCACGTCGCACGGTTCGGGGGCGGAGCGTTCGACACATCCATGAAATCGCTGGTCGGCCGGCAAGAGCGACGGGTTGCGCACGCCTGGTTCTTGACGCGCGGCGTCAGCTGCGTCATCAGGCGTGCTTGACCGTGCCCGACACCACGCTAGGGTTCCCTACGGCGGTCGGGGGGCTGCCTTTCGAGCCTCCCCACGCCCTCGCACCGGACCCCCGGAGCGAGCCCGGCGCGATCCGAGCGGATCCTTCCGGTTCCCGGCGCCAAGGAGCACCGAGCGTTTGAGTATCCCCGTAGGTCCGGTCGTTCTCGCTGTCGTCTCGGCCGCCCTGGGCTCCCTCTGTGCTTGCGCCGATGCGGCGCTGACCGCGCTCCCCGAGGCGCGCCTGCAGGCGCTCGTCGAAGAGAACGATCCCGGCTTCAAGCGCTTCGTGGAGAACCGGCTCGCGATCCTGAGCCGTTGGCTCGTGGCGCGCGTGTCGACGATCAGCCTCTCCGCGGTTCTCCTCCAGGGAGCGGCCGCGCATGCCGTCGCGCCGGGATGGGCTGCCGTCGCGGCCGTGCTCGCGTCGGTGGCCGTCTACGGCACGTTCGCCGAAGTGCTCGGGACGCTCGCGCGCGCCCGGCCGGAGGCCGCGGGTCGCCTCGGCCTGACCTACCTGAAGCCGCTCGAGTGGGCCGCGCTCCCGATCGCCGCGCCGCTCGCGGTGCTCGGCGCATGGGTGCGCGGTCGCGTGCCGCAGACCACGACCGAGCAGGAAGCGCGGCTCACGGAGACCGAGGTCGAGTGGCTCGTCGCGCAGGGCGAGAAGGCCGGTGCCCTCGAGAAGGAGCCGGCGACGATGATCCGCAACGTCCTCGACTTCAAGCACCTCACGGCACGAGAAGTCATGGTCCCGCGCCGTCGCGTGTCCGCGATCGACCTCTCGACGCCGCTTCCGCAGGTGCTCGACCTCGTCACGAAGGACGGCCACTCGCGCTACCCCGTCTACCGCGAGTCGTCCGACAACGTCGTCGGCCTCCTCTACGTGAAGGACCTCTTCGACGTCTTCCGCGCCGGCAAGCTCCAGCAGACGAAGCTCGAAGACCTGATCCGCAAGCCCGTCCTCTTCGTCGCCGAAGCGCAGCCCGCCCTCAGCGTGCTCCGCGAGATGCGCACGCGGAGGCTGCATCTTGCATGCGTCAGCGACGAGTTCGGCGGGATGGCCGGGATCGTGACGCTCGAGGACATCATCGAGGAGATCGTCGGCGAGATCCGCGACGAGTACGACACAGAGGAAGTCGCGCCGATCACGAAGGTCGCCGAAGGTCGTTACGTCGCCGACGCGGCGATCCCGATCGGCGACCTCGAGCTCCACCTCGGCCGCAAGCTCCCGGAGGACGGTGACTTCGAGTCCCTCGGAGGCCTCATCGTCCATCGCGCCGGGCGCGTCCCGGAGGTGGGCGCGACCCTCTCGCTCGACGGCTACGACCTCATCGTCCGCGAGGCGGACGAGAAGCGCGTCGTGAAGGTCGAGATCGTCCGCGCCGAGCCCGAGCTCTCGCCGCCCGTCGAGGCCTCCGCGTCGTGAGCCGCGCCGCCCACCCGCCGCGCCCCGAAGCCGGGCGCGGCGCACGCCCGCCGCTGCTCGAAGCCGCGCGCGTCGTCGGTCCCGGCGAGAGCGCGCTCGCCCGCGCCCGCCGCATGCCGCTGGGAGCGCAGGTGCACGAAGGCGCGCGCGACGTCCTCGTCACGCTCGGCCCGGACGACGGCGCCGACGTGGCGTCGGTCGCCCGCGCGCTACCGGACCCGACCACGCTCGGTCGAGGAGCGCTCGTCGTCGTGCTCCCCGACGTCGCGTCGGCGCGCTCGCTGGCCGGCAGGCTCTTCGCGGCGCTCGGACGCGCGCCCGGCGTTCCGCGGGTGCTCCGGTGCACCGCGCTGCTCGCGCGCGGTTACGTCGACGTCGGCGGCGGCGTGGACCCGGAGACCGGCGTCGACCTCGCGTGGGGACGCGTGGCCCTCGAAACGAACGAGCCCTGACGACGCGAGGTCGTCAGGGCTCGAACCCGCCTCGCGGCGGCTCACTGGACGCGGTTCAGACCCGCGACGAGCTTGTCGGCCTTCTCGAGGAGGCCCGGCTTCTCTTCCGTGACGACGTCGCCGCCCGGCGCAGCCTTCTCACCGCGCACGTCGTTGATGACGCGGTTCAGCTGGCCGACGAGCTGCGCGATCATGCCCGAGCTCTCGCTCGGACACGCCGCCTCGACCGACTTCGGCACGACGGGGAACGC
Source organism: Polyangiaceae bacterium (assembly GCA_039809485.1). Lineage (GTDB taxonomy): Bacteria > Myxococcota_A > Polyangia > Polyangiales > Polyangiaceae > Labilithrix. The sequence goes on from JBDHVE010000068.1 coordinate 14,251, forward strand.
AACGCCGGCCTTCGGCTTCTCGAGCGCGCCGGGGCCGTACTTCGGGAGCGTGATGTTCTTGCGGCTGAGCGGGTCCGTGGCGGTGAACTCGGCCGGGAACGGCGCGGGCTGCTGCGGGTTCACCTCGATCGACTTCGTGAGCGGCGCGAGGATCGCGAACATGTTGTTCGTGCCCTGCTCCTTCTCGCCGAGCATGACCACGTAGCTCACGTTCGTGCGCTGGCCCGCCGACAGCTGCTCCGTGATCGGCTTCTGCGTGCGCGTGAGGAGCGAGGAAAGCGCGGCCTTGCGGTCGTTGATGCCCTGCACCTGGGTGATGAACTCGATGAGGCCGCTCGTCGTCTCCTGCGGGAAGCCGCTGAAGCGGACGCCGGCGAGCTTCGACCCGTCGAAGTCGACGTTGATGCCGTTCAGGTCCTTCGCGAGGGACTCGGGGAACTTGCGATCGTTGCGGAGCGTGTTGCGGCCCGCCTCGACCTTGTCGGCGAGCGTCTTCAGTTGCTCGCGCGCCTTCGTCACGTCGGCGGCGAGCGATTTCGCGTCGTTCACCGCTCGCGCGCGCGCCTTGCTCGACTCCTGCGCACCACCGGCGATGTAGCCGACGGCGCCGAGGACGACCGCGGCGACGAGACCGTAGACGAGGCCCTGCTTCCGGGCGCCCTTGCGCGCTTCCTGGACGGTGAACTCGTCCACTTCGATGCGCTGAGGCTGCGGCGGCGGTTGCGGAGCGGCCTGCACCGGCCGCGCGGAGACGGGCGGGGCCACGGCGGCTGCGAGCGGGTTCGACGGATCGAGCCCGGCCATCGCGCCCTTGAACGCGGGCGGGGGTCCGACCGGGACGCCCGGAGGCGGTGTCACCCCAGCCGTCGGGCTCGAGGCGGGCGCCGGGATGCCGGCAACGGGAGCCGCGGCCGAAGGCGTCGGCACCGGGGCGGGAACGGGTGCGGGAACAGGGATCCCGCCCGCGGCAGGCGTACCTGCGGCCGGAGCAGCGCCGCCGGCCTTCCCGAGGCGCGCTTTGAGATCGATCTTCGGCTTCTTGTCTTCGGCCATCGAGCCCCTCGAAATTTCAGCGTCGTAGGAAAGCGCGCGCCACGTTAGAAGCTTCTCGTCGTGATCGCAACAAGCTGCGCGCCGCGATCGCGCCGAGACGAACGTTTTCTTCGCCGTCGCCATGATCGCGCCGATCACGGCGAAGCTCTGACGTGGGGGGCGGGCTCGGCCTTGGGCGGCGCGCGCCGCGAAACCGGCAGTCAGCTCGCGCAGCTCGCGTGAGCTCGTCTGCGGAGAGGAGCGCGCACGGGGACGTCGCCAGCGGTACGATGTCGTCGAAGCGATGCCGGTCCGCGTCCTCGTGATCGACAACTACGACTCGTTCACGTTCAACCTCGTCCAGTACCTCGGCGAGCTCGGGGCCGAGACGCGGGTCGTGAAGAACGACGCGATCGACGTCGCACAGATCGCACGTGACCGGCCGGACGGCGTCCTCGTCTCCCCCGGGCCGTGCACACCGAACGAGGCAGGCGTCTCGCTCGCCGCGGTCGCGAATGCGGAGATGCCTGTGCTCGGCGTCTGCCTCGGGCACCAGTCGATCGGGCAGGCGTTCGGCGGAAAGGTCGTCCGTGCCGGACGCCTCATGCACGGGCGGACGTCCCCGATCCATCACGACGGCCGCGGCGTGTTCGCCGGGCTCCCCTCGCCGTTCGAGGCGACGCGCTACCACTCGCTCCTCGTCGAGCGGACCTCGCTCCCCGACTGCCTCGAGGTGTCGGCGTGGACGGCGGAAGGCGAGATCATGGGGCTCCGCCACAAGGAGCGTGCAGTCGAAGGCGTACAGTTCCACCCCGAGAGCATCCTCACGACCCACGGCAAGGAGCTCCTCGCGAACTGGGTGAAGCAGCTCGCGGGGTCGCCGTGACGAAGGCGACGTTCCCGGAGATCTTCGGACGTCTCGTCGACAGCGGCACGCTCGGCGCCGCCGACGTGCGCCGCGCGTTCGAGGCGATCCTCGCCGGCGGGTGGACCCCGGTGCAGATCGGCGCGTTCGCGGCCGCGCTCCGGGTGACGGGCGAGAGCGCGGAGGCGATCGGCGAAGCGGCCGAGGCCCTCCGCGCGGTGATGACGCCGGTCGAGCACGACCTCGCGCAGGTGATCGACACGTGCGGCACCGGGGGAGACGGTTCGCATTCGCTCAACGTGTCGACCGCGGCGGCGATCGTCGTCGCCGCGACGGGTGCGCCGGTCGCGAAGCACGGCAACCGATCCGTCTCGAGCCGGTGCGGGAGCGCCGACGTCGTCGCGGCGCTCGGGGTCCCGATCGACCTCGCGCCGACGAGGCAGGCCGAAGTCCTCCGCGAAGCACGGATCGCGTTCCTGATGGCGCCCGCGCACCACCCTGCCCTCCGCCACGCGGCGACGGCGCGGCGAGAGCTCGGGATCCGGACGATCTTCAACGCGCTCGGCCCGCTCGTGAACCCGGCGCGGACGACCCACCAGCTCCTCGGCGTCTACGACGACGCGCTCCGTCCCGTCATCGCCGCCGCGCTCGGCCGGCTCGGCGTCACGCGCGCGTGGGTCGTGCGGAGCGAGGACGGGCTCGACGAGATCAGCCCGGCCGCGCGGACGCGCGTGAGCGTGCTCGAGGACGGCCGCGTCGAGGAGCGGACGGTCACGCCCGCCGAGTTCGGGATCGCGACCGTCGCGCTCGAGGACCTCCGCGGCGGCGACGCGGAGGACAACGCGACCGCGATCGAGCGCGCCTTCGCCGGCGAGCACCCCGGCTTCGCGCGCGCGATCGCGCTGAACGCGGGCGCCGCCCTCGCGGTCCTCCGCGGCGCGAGCGACGCGGCGAGCCTGAAGCGCGCGGCGGAAGAAGCCGCCGACGTGATCGCCGAAGGCCGCGCCCTCGAGACGCTCGCGCTCTGGCGTGACATCGCGCGCCGCGTCCACGAGGACGAGACCACGAAGCGCGCGGAGCTCGAGGACCGACCGTGACGGGGGTGCTCGACCGCATCCTCGCTTCGAAGCGCGCCGAGATCGAGGCGATGCGAGGCTCGTCGCGGCGCGCGCCGCACGGCCACGCGCGCCGCGACGTCGTCTCGGCGCTCCGCCGCGATGCCGGCGCACCGCTCCGGCTCGTCACCGAGATCAAGCACCGGAGCCCGAGCGCCGGCGCGCTCTCGACCGCGCTTCCGGTCGAGGCGCGCGCGCTCGCCTATGCGCGCGGCGGCGCGACGATGATCAGCGTCCTCTGCGACGCCCCCTTCTTCGACGGTGGTTGGGACCACCTCGCGCGTGCACGCGCGGCGCTCGACACGGCGGGCGTCGCGACGCTGCTCCTCGCGAAGGAGTTCGTCCTCGACGAGGTCCAGGTCGCGCGCGCCGCGAGCGCGGGCGCGGACGCCGTGCTCCTCATCGCACGCATCGTCGCGCCCGCACGTCTCGCCGAGCTCGTCTCGGCCGCGCGTGGCGAGGGGCTCGAGCCGCTCGTCGAGATCGTCGGCGAGGACGAGCTCCGGGCCGCGCTCGACGCCGGCGCGCGCGTCGTCGGCGTGAACGCACGTGACCTCGACACCCTCGTCATGGACGTCGCGCGCGCGTCGCGCCTCCTCGCGGCGATCCCCGAAGGCTGCGTGCCGATGCACTTGTCGGGGCTGAAGACGCCGGCCGACGTCGCCGAGGTCGCTCGCGGCCCCGCCCACGCCGCGCTCCTCGGCGAAGCGCTCATGCGACAGGACGACCCGAGCGCGCTCCTCTCCGCGATGATCGCGGCCGCCGGCACGCCACGAACCTGACCACGCCGGCGCGCCGTCGTATCCTCGGAGGCAGCGAATGGACTTCCACGCGTGGATCGACGCCTATCTCGACCACCTCCGGGTCGAGCGCGCCCTCGCGAAGAACTCGCTCGAGGCCTATTCGCGCGACCTCGGCGAGCTCGCGCGCGAGCTTCCGGAGGACGTCCTCGACGAGCCGCGACGGATCGACGGAGAGCACGTGCTCGCCTTCGTGATCTCCGCTGCGAAGCGCGGCAAGAGCGCCCGCTCGAGCGCGCGCCAGCTCTCGGCGCTCCGGGGCTTCTTCAAGTTCCTCGTGCGCGAGAAGGCGATCGACACCGACCCGACCGAGCTCGTCGAGCGCCCGAAGCTCGCCCGGAAGCTTCCGCGCGTGCTCACGTACGAGGAGGTCGAGCGCCTCCTCGCCGCCCCGCCGCTCGACTCGCCACGCGGCGTCCGCGACAGCGCCATGATCCACTTGATGTACGCGTCCGGCCTCCGCGTCTCGGAGCTCTGCTCGCTCAAGCTCGGCGAGATCGATCGGAAGCTCGGGACGGTGTCGCCGCTCGGCAAGGGCGGCAAGCGTCGCGTCGTGCCGGTCGGGCAGATCGCCCTCGAGCGCGTCGAGCAGTACGTCGATCTCGTGCGCGCGCACTCGAAGGGCGCCGCGAAGGACCCCCACCTCTTCCTCTCGCCGCGCGGCAAGCGCTTCACGCGCCAGGGCTTCTGGAAGCTCCTCCGGGCGTACGCGCGCGCGTGCGGGATCACGGCGCCGATCTCGCCGCACAAGCTCCGCCACTCGTTCGCGACCCATCTCCTCCGCGGCGGTGCCGACCTCCGCGCAGTGCAGGCGATGCTCGGTCATGCGGACCTCGGGACGACGGAGATCTACACGCGGGTGGCGCAGGACCACGTGCGTGCCGCGTTCGAGCGTGCTCATCCGCGAGCGTGAGCCGTGCTATGGGTGACGGGATGCCGTCGCCGTTCTCGGTCGTGGAGCCCACGACGGAGGAGACTCCGCTCGTCGTGGAGGTCCCCCACGCCGGCCTCCATCTCGACGGCCCCTCGCTCGCGACGCTGGCCGCGCCCGCGCGGTGCGTCGGCCGCGATGCGGACCTCTACGTGGACGAGCTGTACGCCGAGGCCCCGGCCCGGGGGGCGACGCTGATCTGCGCGCACGTGTCCCGTTACGTCGTCGACCTCAACCGCAGCGAGAACGACCTCGATGCGGCCTCGGTCGAAGGCGCCCCCGCGAACGCGAGGGCGACTCGCGGCATCGTCTGGCGCCTCACGAGCGACGGGACGCGCGTCCTCGACGGTCCCCTCTCCCGCCGCGAGCTCGAGCGGCGCCTCGAGCTCGTCTATCGGCCGTACCACCGCACGCTCGCGGCGCTGCTCGAGCGGAAGCGCGCGAAGTTCGGCTTCGCGCTCCTCCTCGCGGCGCACTCGATGCCGAGCATCGGACGAGCGGGTCACGGCGATCCCAGCGCGAAGCGCTCGGACGTCGTGCCCGGGACGCGCGGTCGGACGAGCGCGAGCGGCAAGGTCATCGACGTCGTCGACGCACACGCGCGAGGCGCCGGCTTCACGGTGACCCACGACGATCCGTACCAGGGCGGGTACACGACCCAGCACTACGGCCGCCCTGATCTCGCCGTCCACGTCGTCCAGGTCGAGCTCGCACGGCGGCTCTACATGGATGAGACAACCCTCCAGAAGAACGCGAGCTTCGAGGGGCTCCGCGCCTGGTGCGGGGACCTCGTCGGGCGCCTCGGCGCAGCCCGTCCCTGAGGACGTTCGGAGAGCGTCCGAGGCAGAAATCCGCCTCCCGAGAGAGAGTGCGCTTGACTTGGCAGCACCTTTCCGTAAGTTACGCCCCTCCCGAGGGTACCCCCATGGCGAAGAGCGACATCACCGGTAAGCGCAAGCTCAAGGCGCAGAACGTCTCCCACTCCAACATCAAGACGAAGCGCTGGCAGAACGTGAACATCCAGACCCGCCGTGTCTGGGTCCCCGAGTTCGGCCGTTTCGTCACGCTGAACCTGACGACGCGCGACATCCGCACGATCGACAAGATCGGCGTCGTCGCGTACGCGAAGCGTCACGGCGTCAAGCTCTGAGCTCCATGCGCGCATGATGCGCGCATGAACGCTCCACATCCGGCGAGGGGCTCCTCGGGCCTCTCGCCGTTTTGCGTCCATCGTCCTCCGGCGCGCGAGCCCGTCACCGAGCCCGCGCGCGAGGAACAGGTCAGGAGCGGACGACCGACGCCGTGCCGCGCACGTGGGACACCGCCGCGAGCCGCGACTCGCCGTGCGCCTCGATCCGCTCCTCGGTGACGAGCCCGCGGAGCGCGCCGCGGAGGACCGCGTACGCGTCGCGCGCGCCGTACGCCGCGAGCGCGACCTCGGGCGCCGCCGGCGAGCCGACGAGCGCGAGCGGCGCCGAAGCGGGCCGCGGGTCTCCGGGACGAACACGGGTCTGACCACGACGAACCGGCTCGGCCGCGTAGGGAGCACGGAGTCCGAGCTCCTCGAGGAAGAGCCCCTCGAGGCCCTCGTCCCAGCACGCGATCGCGAAGGTGCCGTTGCGGTCGACCGCGATCGCCGAGCGGGCGCCGCCGATCGCCGCCTCGGACAGGCCGGTCGGCGCTTCGGGCGCGCCGTCCTCGACGTGCGCCCACGGGAGCGTGACGAGGACGCGGACGTTGCCGCCCGCCTTCGCGACGGCGGCGGCACGCATCGAGTCCGGCGCGGGGCCCGCGAGCGTGGTGGTGGACGCCTTCGCGATCTCCGGGCTCGGCGACGAGAGGTCGTCGCTCGTCAGGAGGCCGCCGCTGGGCCGTCCGCACGCCGCGAGCAGCTCGGAGGCGAGCGGACGCTCCTCGAGCACGCGCGGCCCGCGCGAAGCGAGCTTCGACAGGATCTCGGCGCGCGGGCTGCCCTTCGCGATCGCGATCGCCGGTGCGAGCACTTGCGCGAGCGTCGCGCTGCCTGCGGTCGCGAGCGCGGCCGAGAGCGTCGCCGGGAGCCACGGCACGCCGACCCGCGCGCCCGTCGGGATCTCCTCCTCCGACGTGAACCCGCGCGGACGCGGCGCGCCGATCCCGGGCTGGCGGACGCGACCGTCGAACGCGCGGAGGCCCGCGCCTCCGCCGCCGAGCAGGAGCTGGACGGGACCGAGGAGCACGCCCGGCGAGAGCGCGGCCGCAGCGAACACCGCCGCGATCGCGGCATCCACCGCATTGCCCTTCCGGAGCACTTCCTCCGCCGCCGCGTCGATGTCGGCGGACGGGCACGCGACCGCGCGCTGCTTCCGCATCACTCGTCTTCCTCGCCGGGCATCGCGAGCGAGCCACGCGGACGGAGCAGCCGCCCGAGCCCACCCTGCACCTTGCCCCCGAGACGGACGAGACCGCGGAGCGACTTCGCTTCCTTCAGCGCGCCCGGCGTCTCGAAGACGACGTACGCGTCGCGCCGCTCGCCGATCGCCGCGGCGATCCGCGTGAGCGCGGTCGTGCTGTACGCGCGCGTGCCGCCGAGCGCCCGGAGGCGCCCGTAGGCGACGGGGCCTTCGGGGACCTCGTCGCGCGACGGATCGACCGCGACGACCACGTCCCACTTCTTCGCCTGCGCGGCGGCGTCCTCGAGCTCCCAGAGGCCGGAGGGCTCCCACACGAGCGTGACGGCGTCGCGCGGGAGCTCGTCCCAGACCTTCGCGAGACGGTCGCGCCAGAGCTTGGAAGGCGTCACGTCCGGCGGCGTCGCCACGACGAGCACGCGCGCCTGGAGCGTCGTCGCCGCCTCCTTCATCGCGGCGAGCTCGGCGTCGAATGCCTCGCTCTTCTTCAGCTTGCCGACGTTCGGTCCCGCGACGATCGAGAACTCGAACGCGGGAGGCACGGTCTTGCGCCACTTCCGTAGCGTGGCCGCGCTCGGCGCGAGCCGCAGGTTGGCCGCGTCCACGCCTCGCACCTCGAGCAGGTCGAAGCGCTTGGCATAGGCGGCGATGTCCCCACGGAGGTCCTTCGCGCCGACGTGCAGTCGTGTCGCCATCGTGGGCGGTCTTTACGACGTCGCGGCCCGGGATGGAAGCGCGTCAGCGGGCCGCTCGTTCCGACTACTTCGCGGGCCGGATCCGGTAGACGAGGCCGTTGTCGTCGTCGGAGAGGAAGAGGCTGCCGTCGCGTGCCACCGCAATGCCGGTCGGGCGGCCGATCCGCGTCTTGCGATCGGGCGTCTCGAAGCCCCTCACGATCTCCGTCCACTGCTTCGTCGGATCGGCCCAGTCGACCGGCTTCTGGGGATTGTCACCGTTCATCGGGACGTAGACGACGCGCGGCGGCGAGACGAACACGCCGTCGGTCTGGTGCCAGGCGCCGCGCGCGACCACGAACGCGCCGCCCCGGTACTGTGCCGGGAACGCGTTCGCGCCCGTCGGATTCGCCGGGTAGAACACGGCGCCCGCGAGGGTCGAGTACGCCGGCAGGACGACGCGCGGCGCGACCGTCTTCGAGCAGTCGGCGCCCTCGGTGTAGGCCTTGTTGTTCTCCTCGCAGTCGGGCCAGCCGTAGTCGGCGACGGGCGGGTGCGTCGTCACGGCGTCGAAGAATTCGTACGGATGCCCGAGCGGGAGGCTGTCCTGCCCCGCGACGCCGGCCCAGAGCACGCGCGTCGCGGGGTTCACCGTGAGCGCGATCGGGTTCCGGATCCGACGCGCGTAGGTCGTCATCCCGGTGCCGTCGATGTTCATCCGCTGGATCGTCGCGCGCGTGGGATCGGTCTCCTCGCACGCGTTGCACGACGAGCCGACGCTCGCGTAGAGGTACGCGCCGGCGACCGCGACCGACGTCGTCGTGTGACCGCCCTTCGCGTTCGGACGCACTTTCGCGATCGGATCGGCGAGCTGCCCCTGGGCGTCCTTGTCCTGGTAGGGGAAGCGATAGACGCCCGTCTGCGAGCCGACGAAGACGTTGCAGCTCGGCTGGTGGAAGGTGACGCCGTGGACCGGCGCGTCGTCGATGCTGACGTAGACGGACGGCGTCCCCGCCTTCGCGCTGTCCGCGTGGGGAACGAGATAGACCGGCGCGCCGAGCGTGCCGACGAGGAGGTCGCCGTTCGGGAGCGCCGCGATGTGACGCGCCGTCGGGACGCGCGCGATGGCTTCGATCGTGAAGCCGGCCGCGACGGTGATGCCGGCGGGCACCGCGATCGTCTCGCCGTCGTCGGGTGCCGTCGAAGGCGTCACGCCGGTGCAGATGCGCCCGCCGTTGTCGAAGGTGGGCTCGGGCTCGGGCGTGACCGTCGCGGTCGGGCTCGGCGTGCCGCTCGCGCCGCTCGACGATCCGCCGCTGCTCGACGATCCGCCCGTGCTGCTCGACGAGCTGTTCGAGTCGGTGCTGCTGCTCTTGCAGGCGACGAGCGCGAGGGCGGCGAGGACGAAAGGAAAGCGGGCAGAGCGCATCCCCGAAGAATGACCTCTCCCCCGCCCCGCCGCCACTCGCTCCGACTCGAGCTTCGCCCGTCGGCGCGGAGCGCCGAAGGACAGAGCTCGAGTCAGATTCGGAGGAGATCCGGCTTCTTCGCGAGCAGGTGATCGAGCCACGCGTTCGCGACCTTCTCCTGGAGGGAGTTCGCGCGGAGGCGCTCGGAGAGGTGCGCGAAGTCGACGAGGTCGAGCTCCTGATCCTGGTTGAAGCAGGAGAACACGACGGTCTCCTTCCCCGTCGCCGGATCGCGGTGCTTCTGGAGGCACTGCGCGCAGACCTCCTTCATCATGCACTGCATCGGCGAGTTGATGCTGCCGATCGCGAGGTGCTTCGGGTTCAGCATCGGCGCGAGGATGCCGTGCCGCGCGTCCTTCACCGCCGCCATCATGCGATCGGAGCCGATCGCGATGATGCGGTTCACCTTCGAGAGCTTCGTGAAGGGGATCTTCCTGGCGGCATCCAGCTCGCCCTTTCCGTAGGCCACGATCGCCTGGACGATGTTGCCGCGGAAGTGCGCGTCCTGCGGACGACGCGGCGCGATCTCGACGCCCGTGTCCGTGCACCAGACGACCTGGTCGGTGTGGCGCTCGATGTCGTCCTGCTTGAAGAGGTCCTCGCCCTTCTTGTAGCCGGCGAAGTAGAGGACGTTCGCGCCCATCGCCTTGAACGCGCGTGCGATCGAGAAGAGAACGGCGTTGCCGAGACCACCGCCCGCGAGGAGGACGGTCTCGCCCGCCGCGATCTCGGTCGGGGTGCCGGTCGGTCCCATGAGGACGACGGGCTCGCCGGGCCGGAGCGCCGCGCAGAGACGCGACGATCCGCCCATCTCGAGAACGATCGTGCCGAGGAGGCCCTTCTCTTCGTCGATCCACGCGCCGGTGAGCGCGAGGCCTTCCATCGCGAGGCGCGTGCCGTCGACGACGGGCGAGAGCGACTCGAAGTTCTGGAGGCGGTAGAACTGGCCCGGCTTGAACTTCCGCGCCGCGAGCGGCGCGTGGACGACGACCTCGACGATCGTCTTCGTGAGGCGGTTCACCTCGACGACCTTCGCGAGGAGCTGGTGGTCGAGCTTCTCGAAGAGCTGCGCGAGGTGGCGGTCGCGCGACGGCTGCTCGTTCGCGGTCAGGGTCGCCGTCTCCGGGAAGAGCGCCGCGACGTGCTTGAAGCCGTGCTTCGCGCTCGCCATCGCCTTCACGACGCTGCCCGCGTAGTGCGGGTGGTTGTCGCCGTAGAACGAGACGACCTTCGTGCCGTGCGCGTAGCTCGTGAAGAAGGCCTCGTCCGTGCCGCGGTCCACCTTCGTGAGCACGACGCGGTCGCCTTCCACGGTCGCGGTGTGCGCCTGGAAGTACTGCTTCTTCGCGTCGAGCGCGAAGGTGCCCTCGTACTCCTTCTCGTACATCGTGTTGGGGCTCGTGCCCGCCGCGACGCAGACCGTCCGCGCGGGGAGCTCCACCTCGGTGCCGTCGGCGCGCTTGAACTTCAGCGCCACGACGGCGCCGCGCGCGTCGAGCACCGCTTCGGTCGGCGAGAGGTTCTCGACGTAGCGGACGCCTTCCTCGAGGCTCTTCTGCACTTCCTCGTGGTTCAAGCGGTACGCCGGCGACTCCAGCACCGAGCGGCGGTAGACGAGCGAGACGCCGCCCCACGAATCGAGCAGCGCCTGGATGCGCGGCTCGCGCTTCTCGGCGTCCGCCCTCGCCCGCTCCTCGAGGATCGCCTTCGCGTGCGAGAGCTGCACCTGGACGCGCTCCCACTCCTCGTCGTCGAACATCCGGCGAACGGCTTCTTCGCCCTTGTCCTTCACGAGGACAGAGAGGCGCTCGTGGAGCTTGAGGACCTGGATCGGGTAGTACGCGAGCAGCTCGGTCGCCGTGTCGATCGCGGTGAGGCCGCCGCCGATCACGATCGCGGGGAGCTCGATCTGCAGGTTCGCCGCGGAGCTCTTCTTGTAGGCGCCCGTCAGCTGGAGGGCCATGAGGAAGTCGCTCGCCTTGCGGATCCCGCGGGCGAGGTTGTTCTTCATGTCGATGATCGTCGGCTTCCCCGCGCCGGCCGCGAGGGCGACGTGGTCGAAGCCGAGCGCCCAGGCGTCGTCGAGGGTGAGCGTGCCGCCGAAGCGCACGCCGCCGTAGATGCGGAGGTTCGCGTTCCGCGCGAGCGTCACGTAGAGGAGCGTGAGGAAGTTCTTGTCCCAGCGGACGGTGATGCCGTACTCGCTGACGCCGCCGAAGCCGAGGAGGATGCGCTCGTCGAGGTCCTCCTCGAGCGCGGCGAAGTCCTTCACCGGCAGGGGCGCGATCCCGTTCGCCGGATCGCCGACGAGCTCGACGGGGAGCGGCTCGATCTTGAGGCCGTCGACGGCCGCGACCGCGAAGCCCTCGCGCGTGAGGTGGTGCGCGAGCGTGTAGCCGGCCGGCCCGAGCCCGACGACCATCACGTTGCGGCCGTTGTACGGCTGCGCGTACGGACGGCGCACGTCGAGCGGGTTCCAGCGCGTCATGAACCCGTAGATCTCGAGCCCCCACGGGAGCGCGAGGACCTCGGTGAGCACGCGCGTCTCGATCTGCGGGATGTTGACCGGCTCCTGCTTCTGGAAGACGCAGGCCTTCATGCAGTCGTTGCAGATGCGGTGACCCGTGCCGGCGCACATCGGGTTGTCGAGCGTGACGAGGGCGAGCGCGCCGAGCGCATCGCCGTCGCGACGCATGACGTGCATCTCGCTGATCTTCTCGTCGAGCGGGCAGCCGTTCAGGACGACGCCGAGCGGGTTCTTCTTGATCTCCTTCGTCTTCGGATCGCGGTAGCCCTTGCTGCACGAGTCCTTGTCGCGCTCGTGGCAGTAGAGGCAGTAGTCGATCTCCTGCTCGACCGTCCGCGCGTCGCCGCGCTTGTCGGTGAGCGCGAAGCCCTCGCGCTCGCGGCGCTCGTGATCGGGGCCGACGAACTGCTCGGGGAGCTCCGGCCGCGAGCGCTTCAGCTCGACGAGGTGCTGGTAGTCGAGTGTCTTCGGGACGTGGAGCGAAGGCCACTTGTGCGCCGGGTCGTGGTGATCCTTCCACCGCCGCGCGAGCCACGCCTCGATCGCGTCGAGCGCGAAGGCGACGACCTTGTGGTTCTCCGCGTCGGTCGGCTGCGCGTCGGCCATCGCGCAGGCGGCCTCGCAGGCGGACGCGGCCGACGACGACTTCAGCGCCGTGCGCACGGCGCCCGCACGCGCGCGGAGGGCGTCGGTCCAGGTCGCACCGCCGGCCTTCGCCGCCTTGCGGGCGACCTCGTCCACTTCGAAGATCGCGAGCACGCCCTTGGCGACGGCGAGCTCCTCGTCGTCACCCGGCTCCGCCGCGTTCACCGCCGCGAGCGCCGCGCGCACGACGTCGGCCGCCTGCTCGGGCGTGCCCGTCCACGTCTTGCCCGCCGCGTCCTTGAGGACGCGCTTCTTCGCGAAGTCCTGCTTGAAACGCCAGAGCGGCGAGCGGTCCTTCACGTCCTCGCCGAGCGCCGCCATCTCCGCCTCGACCCGGAAGAGGCGGCCGACGAAGGCGCTCACGTACGGCGCCACGGAGAGCAGCACGGTGCTCACCTGCTCCGGGGTCATGCCCGCGCCCTGACACGTGCGATAGCCCTCGTAGGCTTTCCACGTGTCGGGGGACTTCGTCTCGAGCTCGCGACAGAACACGTCGTAGAGGTCCCGGAGGCGCGCCGGCGCGAAGAGGTCCGCATAGGCGAACCCCTCGATGCCGAGCACGAGCTCGGGGACGGTCTCGCCGGCGGGCGGCGGGAACGACTTGCGGTGGACGCGGAACGTCGGATTCGAGGCGGCGGACATGTCCTTGCTGGAGCTCACTTCTTGTCGTCGTCGGAAGGCGGAACCCAGGCGGTCTGGGCGGTCTCGCCCTCCGCGAAGCCGAAGTAGATCGCGCACTGGTCGAACATGAACTTCTGACCCTGCGGCGAGGTCAGATCGACCCGGTACGTGTTGATGAACTTCACCGAGTCCTTCTTCCACATCTCCCAGGCCTCCTTCGAGACCTCGTCGTAGATGCGCTGGCCGAGCTCGTTCCGGTACGGCGGCCGGTCGAGGCCGGGGAGCTCCCTGCCGAGCTTGCGACACTTCACGAGACGCACTTCGCTCATAGGTCTGGGCCTTTCTGGCCGCACCTTCTACCCCGGCAACCCCAGGAAAAGCCAGCCCAGCCGCGAGGCCGGGTCAGAAGGCGAGAGCCAGCTGATAGGGTCGGCCGCGCCGCACTTCCAGCGCGGCGGAGGCGCCGTGCGGGAGAACGGCCACCTCCATGCGACGGGCGGCCGGGGCGACGGTCTCGAGGGCGCGCTCCGGTGTGTTGTTCGCGCGCGAGAGGTGCCCGAGCCAGAGCTTCCCCACGCGGGATCCCACGAGCCGCGCGGCGAGCTCGGCGCACTGGGCGTTCGACAGGTGCCCCAGGTGGCCCGCGATGCGAGCCTGGAGGCGCGGCGGGTACGGGCCGAAGGCGAGGAGCTCGGGGCAGTGGTTCGCCTCGACGATCGCGGCGTCGCAGGCGCCGAGCAGGTCGACGAGCTCGTGCGTCACGTGGCCGACGTCGGTCGCGATCCCGAGCGCGTGATCGTCCGAGGCGACCCGGATCGCGACCTGCGGCGCGTCGTGCGGAACGACGGCGGAGCCGATCTCGAGGGCGCCGACGCGGAACGGCTCCCCGGGGGTGAACTCCCGGATCGGGCACTTCCGCCGGACGCGCGCCGCATCGATCCCCGGATGGAGATAGACCGGCGCCCGGAGCGCGCGCGAAAGTCGTTCGATCTGCCCGAAGTGGTCGCCGTGCTCGTGGGTCGCGACGATCGCATCGACCCCGCGCGGCAGGAGCGCTTCGCCGAGGGACGCGAGCCGCTCCTCCGCGCGTTTCGGCCCGATTCCCGCGTCGACCAGCACACGTGTGCCGTGCGCTTCGACGAGCACCGCGTTGCCGCTCGATCCGGTGGCCAGCACGAAGGCCCGCACGGACACCGTTGTTCCAGTCCCGCGCCGTTCGCGCAAGCCGCACGAAGCCGTTCCGATCGGGGGCGTCTCGGCGTAGAGTCCCCACGTTCCGTGAGCTCGCCGTCCCATCATCGGCTGTGCCCGCAGTGTGGCGCTCCGCTCGCCGAGCAGGCGCGCTTCTGCGGCCAGTGCGGGGCCGTGCTCGCCGCGCCCGCGCCGAAGTCGCCGCACGAGGAGGAGACGGTCGCCCGACCGATGCCGAACCTCGAGGCCTTCGAGAGGGAGCTCGCCGCCTCGAGCGGCGGGATCCCGACCCCGATCGCCTCCGCGATGCCGGAAGAGCTCGCGGCGATCGCACGCGAGAAGGAAGCCGCGAAGCAGGGCCAGGGCGGGCTCCTGAAGACGATCGTCGACGTCGCGCCTCTTGGAGCCGGTGCGCCGCCCGCACCGCCGGCACCGTCGCCGAGCGCGGCCACGAGCCTCGGGATCCCGGCCGTCACGCCGGACGCCCTCGGCCGCACGATCAACGACCCGGGCACCGAGGAGCGCGCCCGCGCGGTGCGCGAAGCGGTCGCGAAGGCGGAGGCCGCCAAGGCGCCGGCGCCCGGCGGCAGCCTCGGCAAGACGCTCTTCCTCGGCGGCGCGCCCGCGCCCGAATCCGTGCACAATGCAACGACTGCGGTCCAGAAGCCGATCGCGCCGCCGCCGGAAGGCGCCGCCGAGCCGGATCCGCGCCGCCCCGACGCGAGCCCGCTCTCGCGGAGCGTGCTCGCTCCGCAGTCGTGGATGCCGCCGGCTCCGACCGGAGGCGTCGTCGCGGCACCGGTCGTCCCGGCCCAGCCGGAGGCGCCCGCGCCCGCGCCCGCGCCGGCTCCGCCGAACGCGGCGCACACCGTTCTCGGGATGCCGGCGGCCGCGCTCCCCGCCTCGCGCGGAGCACTTCCTGCGCAGCCGGAGCCGGCCCCTGCCCCGCCGGCGGCGCCGGTGTTCGGGAGCGCCGCGAAGACGATGCTGGGCGTCGCGATCCCCGGCATCGCGCCGACGCACACGACGACGGGCTCGGCGCCTACGATGCCGTCGCCCGAGCCCGGTCCGCCGAGCGCGGCCGCCGCGCTGCCGAGCAAGCAGGGCACGCTCCTCGGCGTCGCGATCCCGGGCATCGCGCCCGGAGCGCCGCCGCCCGCGCCCGCGCCCGGCGCGCGTCCCGCCTACTCCGGCACGCCGACGGCCTACGGCATGGGCGCGGTCGCGCCGCCCCCGCCGCCGATCGTTCCGGCTCCTCCGCCGCTCCAGGACGAGCCGATCCCCGCCGCGCCGGCGATGCCCGCGAAGCGCGGCGTCCCCGCCGTCGCCGTCGTCGCGATCGTGATGGTGCTCGTCGCGATCGGCGGCGTCGCGATCGTCTTCGCGATGCGAGGTGGCGCGCCGCTCACCGCGCAGCCCCAGCTCGACGACACCGGGCGCGAGTCGCTCCGGCTCACGTGCGCGTCGTGCCCCGACGGCACGACGGTGAAGCTCGGCGCCTCCGCCGCGACGATCCAGGCGCACGCGGCGGTGCTCCCCCTCCCCGCTCCGCTCTCGATCGGTGACAACACCCTCACCGTCGCGATCGATCGTCCGGCGACCGGCCGTGACGAAGAAGTGAAGATCCACGTCCCGGTCGCCTATCGCGTGCGCGCGGACCTGACGACGCTCTCCGCGTCGCCGCCGGCGATCACGGTGCGCGTCGAGGCAGTGCCCGGCACCGACGTCCGCGTCGAGGGCAAGCCCCTCGCGCTCGATGCCGAAGGAAAGGGTGCCTACGCGCTCGACGTCACGCAGGACGTCGAGGGGCCGAGCGACGAGACGAAGACGATCGAGCGGAAGATACCATTTTCGATCACGCCGAAGGACGGCAAGCCCGAGACGGGCGAGCTGCTCGCACGCGTCGTCGTGAGCCCGCTCCACGTCGACGCGCCCGGGCTCGTCCTCTACACGGAGAAGGCGAGCGCGCCGTTCGCCGGACAGACGAAGCCGGGGGCGACCGTGACCGTCGCGGGGACGCCCGCACCGCTCGACGCGCAGGGCCGGTTCGCCGTGCGCGCCGAGCTCCCCGCCGGCGGCGAACGCACGTTCCCCGTCGTCGCGACCGCCGCGCCGCTCGCACCGCGGACCGCTCGCGTCCGCGTGGTGCGAGTGCAGTCGCTCGAGGCGACCGCGAAGGAGCTCGAGGCGAAGAGCCCCGTCCCGTTCGGTGTATTCTCCAAGGATCCCGCCGGCAACGTCGGGAAGGACGGCGTCGTCGAAGGCGCGGTCGTCCGCGCGAACATCGACGCGAGCCACAGCGTTCTCCTCGTCGAGGACAAGAAGTCGTGCGCGGGCGCGCCGTGCCTCGTCCGCATCCTCCACGGCGAGGAAGTGAAAGCCGCCACCGGGGACACCGTCCGTGCTTTCGGCCGAGTCAACGGCACCGTCACCGCCGGCGGCCAGACCGTCCCCGAGCTCGACGCCTCGCTCGTCCTCGTCACGCGCGGTGCGAAGAAATGAAGCGCGCGTTCGTCGTCGCGCTCGCGATGGCGGGAGCGGCGGCGGTCGTGCCCCTGCTCGCTCCGGAAGCGAACGCACAGCGGCTCGATCCGCGGCGTCCTACGGTCCTCGTCGTCGGCGCGCCGCGCGGCCCTTCGCCGATGGCCCGTGTCGATGCCAAGCGGACCGGTCTCGCGCGTGATCCGCTCCCCACGCGCACGCTCCGGATCGCGTGGAGGAAGACGGTCGGCCTCGGGATCGATCAGCCCGCGCTCGTGACGCCCGACGGCGCCGTCGCCGTCGTCACCGGGCGCGGCGACGTCATCTTCCTCGACGCGGAGACCGGCGAGGAACGTGGCCAGGCGACGGTCGGTGCCGGCGCGGTCGGTCCGGCGGCGGTCACGTCGGACGGCACCGTCGTGTTCGTGACGAGCACGGGCGACGCGGTCGGCGTGAAGCGCTCGAGCCCGCGCCCGCGCTTCGTCGCGCGGATCGGTGGGGAGCGGAACCTCCGCACGGCGCCGTTGCCGCTCGAGGACGGCGGCATCGTCGTCGCGACCGCGACCGACGTCGTCGTCCTCGACGCCGAAGGCGGGGTCCGCAACCGCGTGACGCTCCCCGAGGCGCCGGCGGCGCCGCTCGTGTCGAGCGGCGACCGGATCCTCTCCGTCTCCGCGACCGGCACGATCCACGGCTGGGTCCCGGGACGCGAGCCGGTGCGTGTCGGCTCGTTCGGCGGACCGATCGACGGCGCGGCGTCCCTGTCCGAGACCGGCGCGCTCGTCGCGATCGTCGACGGCGTCTCGGTCGTCGAGGTCGACGTCGCGCGCGGTACACGGAGCACGCGCGCGGTGTCCCCGCAGGGGCTGTACCTCGGTCCGGTCGCTCTCCGGCCCGGGCTCGCGACGATGCTGTCGCTCGTCCCGACGCGCGCCTTCGTCGTCACGATCGATGCGGCCGGTCAGGAGACGCTCCGCGCGCCCGTCGCGACGATGAATGCGCCACTCCTGCCCGACGGCGGAACGGCGCCGCTCGTCGCGCCCCCGCATGCCGGCGTCGTGGTCGACGCGCGCGGCGCGGTCGCCTTCGCCGCGCCGGACGGCCTCGTCGGTGTCGTCGGGGCCGACGGCGCGACCGATGCCCTCGGCGAGAGGATCTGCTCGCGGACGGGCCGATCGGCCGGTGTCGCGGGCCTGACGCCGACGGGTCGCGGCGCGTTCGTCGTCACGTGCGAGGCGGGCGCGATCACGAAGGTCGCCGGCCCCGAAGCCGACACCCGCTGACGCGCGTCCTGCACGATTCCTGCAACGCGTGCATGCTGCACGTGGCGCGATGCGGAGGAACGCGCGCGTCGTCCGGGCACGCCTCGTGCTCGTCGGCGAGCCATGCGACGCCTCCTCGTGGCCGTGGTCGCCGCAGCCGCTCTCGGCTGCGTGCCCGTCAAGAAGCTGCCGCTCAGCACGCCCGCGTCCGCGCAGGTCGGTGACGTCCGAGCGCAGGCGACGTCGGTCTCCGCCACGGGCGCGTTCCTGTCACAACGCGGCGGCGGCCCGTCCGTCCTCGTCGTGTCGATCACGGCGACGAGCGCGGGACAAGCCGCCGTGTGGCTCGACGCGGCGCGCGCGACGCTCACGCTCGTCGATCCGGGCGGCGAGCACGCCGAGATGGTCGTGTCGCCCTGGACCTCGGGGAGCGGGAACGCGCCGGACGCGATCCGACTCGGCGAGCACGGCGAGTCGATCGTCGTGCCGCCCGGACAGAGCACCACCTTCTGGATCGCGTTCCGCGCCGAGACGCCGCTGCCGGAGCCGGATCTGCCGCGTCGCATCGTCGTGCGCGTCCCGGTCGCGCAGGGCGCCGAGCCTCTGACCGTCACGATCGCCGAGCCCGCGACGGGACGGCCGCGCTGGATCCATCCGCCGATCGAGAGCGCATCCTATGCAGGGGTGAGCGTCCTCGGGACGCCGTTCGACGAGGGCTCGTTCGGGTTCCTGCGCGCCTCCGGCAAGAACCAGGTCGGCCGCTACGTCGTCCTCGGCCCCTCGCTGTACCTCGGGGCGCGCGGCGGACGCCTGCGCGGCGAGCCCGAGCGCACGATCTCGTGCTGCGACCTCGGGATCGCCTTCGACGTCAGCATCAGCGCCTTCCGGGGACGCGACAACTCGTTCGGCCCGTACTTCACCTACCAGAGCGTGTTCGCCCTCGACGAAGGGCGGCCGGACCGCGCGGCGTGGCACGGCCCCGGCGCAGGGCTCCAGTTCTTCACCCGCCTGCTCGAGCCGCTCGTCGCCGGCGCCTTCCCGGTCCGCCCGCCGCGGTCTCTCCTCGGCTACTCGTCCTTCACGATCGCCTACGTGCACCTGTTCCGGCGCGGCGACAGCGGCGGATCCCCGGGCGCGATGGTGCTGTTCGAGCACACGCTGCCCGAGCTCTGAGAGGTCGCCGAGCCCCCCTGGCACGCCGGCGCATTTCGACCTATAGTGCCCGCATGATCAGCATCACGGACAAGGCTGCGGAGAAGGTCAAGGAGATCGCCGAGGCCGAGGCGCTCCACGGACAGGGCCTCCGCCTCCGCGTCGTCGGTGGCGGCTGTGCAGGGTTCACCTACGACCTCTACTTCGAGGACCAGGTGGGCGAGATGGACGAGCAGTTCGAGTCGAACGGCGTGAAGGTCTACATCGACCCGCTGAGCTTCCAGTACCTCGAGAACACCGAGATCGACTACGTCGAGGGTGTCCACGGGTCGGGGTTCAAGTTCAACAACCCGAACACGACGGGCAGCTGCGGCTGCGGTTCGAGCGTCAAGTTCTGAGCTCCTGAGCTCCTGAGCGAGCGACGCGACGCCGTGGAGGTCCCCTCCACGGCGTCTTCGCATTTCGGCGCTCAGCCCGCCATCTTGCGGAAGAGCTCGGCGATGCCGTGGAGGAGGCTCTTGGCGCCATGCGGCGTCTCGGGGCGCGCGGGCGGCGGCTCCTCCTTCTTCGCCGGCATCGCGATCGGCTCCGCGTTCCGCGGCGTGCTCCCGAAGGCGCTCCTCGTGAACGCCTCCAGCTCGTCCCGGTCGAAGAACGTTCCGTGCAGCTTGCACCGATCCACGCGCTCGCCGCCGACGCCGAGGAACGCCCCGAGCGGGACGACCGCGAGCACGTTCCGGCAGTCGGGACAGAGGCGCGTACCCTCGAGGAACGTCGACGCGGCATTCTCGTCCGCTGCCGTCAGGCCGGCGAGGATGGCCGCCATCGCGGTCGCTCGCTGCTGGACCTTCGCGAGCTCCGCCGCGGGCACCCAGGCGCCTCCGCAGGAATCGCAGCCGTCGATCCGGACGCCACCGCAGCGCGCCGCGAACATCCGTGACCGGCACCCCGGGCACTCGCGCGACGACTCCCACGTCTGGAGGCGGAAGTCGTCGGCGAGCGGTTCGGGCTCCTCCTCGCGGCGCCCCGGCGTCCGGAACGGACCGCTCATTTCGCCGGGTCGTACCCGAGGTTCGGGCCGAGCCAGCGCTCCACTTCGGCGACCGTCTCCCCCATCCGCCGCGCGTAGTCCTCGACCTGGTCGCGTCCGATCTTGCCGACGTTGAAGTACCGCGCCTCGGGGTGCGCGAGATAGAGCCCGCTCACGCTCGCCGCCGGCGTCATCGCGCACGACTCGGTGAGCGCCATCCCGGCCGCGTCGGCGCCGAGGAGCGAGAAGAGCCGCCGCTTCTGGACGTGATCGGGGCTCGCCGGATAGCCGAGCGCAGGGCGGATCCCGCGGTACTTCTCGCCGATGAGCTCCTCGTTCGTGAGCTGCTCTTCGGGCGCATACCAGGCGCGGCGGACGCGCGCGTGGAGCATCTCGGCGAAGGCCTCTGCGAGGCGGTCGGCGAGCGCCTTCGCCATGATCGCGTGGTAGTCGTCGTGGTCCGCGTGGAAGCGCGCGACGAGCGCTTCGATCCCGAGGCCCGCCGTCACCGCGAAGGCGCCGACGTGGTCCCGGACGCCCGCGCTCTTCGGCGCGACGAAGTCGGCGAGGCACGCGTGCGCCTTCGGCTCGCCGCTCTCGGCCGAGCCGGTCTTCACCTGCTGCTGGCGCAGCATCGGGAAGCGCGTGACCTCCTTCGTGTGGCTTTCGTCCTCGAAGAGGACGATGTCCTCGCCCTCGCGCGCCGCCGGCCAGAAGCCGTACACGCCGCGGGCGGTGAGGAGCTTCTTCGTGACGATCTCGTCGAGGAGCTTCCGGCCCGCGTCGTACAGATCGCGCGCGGCCTTCCCCTGCTCCGGGTGCTCGAGGATCTGCGGGAAGCGCCCGCGGAGCTCCCACGCCGTGAAGAAGAACGTCCAGTCGAGGTACCGCGCGACCTCGGCGAGGTCGGCCTCCACGTGCTGGACGCCGTGGAACGGCGGTTCTTCGAGCTTCTCGAACGAGAGCTTCGTCGCGTTGCCACGCGCTTCCTCGATCGTCACGACCGGCCGGACGCGCTTCTGGCCGTGCAGATCGCGGAGCCGCTGCTGATCGGCGCGGTTCTCGACGTCGAGCGCGGCACGCCGCTTCGGGTCGATCAGGGACCCCACGGTGCCGACGGCACGCGACGCGTCGAGCACGTGGACGGTCTCGTGGTCGTACTCCGGCGCGATCTTCACCGCCGTGTGCTGGCGGCTCGTCGTGGCTCCGCCGATGAGGAGCGGGAGATTCATCCCGCGCCGCTTCATCTCGCGGGCGACGGAGACCATCTCGTCGAGCGAGGGCGTGATGAGGCCGGAGAGACCGACGATGTCCGCCTTCTCCTTCACCGCCGCGTCGAGGATGACGTCCTGCGCGACCATGACCCCGAGGTCGACGACCTCGTAGCCGTTGCAGCCGAGGACGACGCCGACGATGTTCTTGCCGATGTCGTGCACGTCGCCCTTCACGGTGGCGAGAAGGACGGTGCCCTGCGACGTCGCGCCGGTCGCCTGCTTCTCGGCCTCCATGAACGGCTCGAGGTAAGCGACGCCCTTCTTCATCACGCGCGCGCTCTTCACGACCTGCGGGAGGAACATCTTCCCCGCTCCGAACAGGTCGCCGACGATGCGCATGCCGTCCATCATCGGCCCCTCGATGACGGAGAGCGGCCGGCCGAGCTCCTTCCGGGCCTCCTCGCAGTCGGCCTCGACGTAGTCGACGATGCCGTGCACGAGCGCGTGGGCGATCCGCTCGCCGACCGGCCTCTCGCGCCAGGCGAGGTCCTCGACCTTCTTCTTCCCGGTCCCCTTCACCTTCTCCGCGTGCTCGACGAGCCGCTCCGTCGCGTCGGGGCGCCGGTTGAAGAGCACGTCCTCGACGCGCGTGAGGAGCTCCTTCTCGATGTCCTCGTAGACGACGATCTGCCCCGCGTTGACGATGCCCATGTCGAGGCCCGCCTTGATCGCGTGGTAGAGGAACGCGCTGTTCATCGCCTCGCGGACGACGTTGTTGCCGCGGAAGCTGAAGGAGAGGTTCGAGATGCCGCCGCTCGTCTTCACGCCGGGGCACTTCTCCTTGATGATCTTCACCGACTCGATGAAGCTCTTCGCGTAGTCCGCGTGCTCCTCGAGGCCGGTCGCGATCGCGAGGACGTTCGGGTCGAAGACGATGTCGCTCGGATCGAAGCCCGCCTTCTCGGTGAGGAGCTTGTAGGCACGCTGGCAGATCTCGACGCGGCGGGCGGTGTTGTCCGCCTGTCCCTTCTCGTCGAAGGCCATCACGATCACGGCCGCGCCGAAGCGGCGGATCGTCTCCGCCTTCGCGAGGAAGTCGGCCTCGCCCTCCTTCAAGCTGATCGAGTTCACGATCGGCTTGCCCTGGACGCACTTCAGGCCCGCGTAGATGACCTCCCACTTGGAGCTGTCGATCATCACGGGGACGCGCGCGATCTCCGGCTCGGTCGCGATGATGTTCAGGAACGTCGTCATCGCGGCGGGGCCGTCGAGCATGCCCTCGTCCATGTTGACGTCGACGATGTTCGCGCCGTTCTTCACCTGCTCGAGACCGACCTGCGACGCCGTCTGGAAGTCGCCCTTCTTGACGAGCTCCATGAACTTCGCGCTGCCGGTGACGTTCGTGCGCTCGCCGATCATCTGGAAGTTCGAGTCGGGCCGGATCGTGAGCACTTCGAGCCCGGCGTAGCGCGTGAGCTTCGGCCTCTCCGGCGGCGCGGGACGACGCGGACGGACGCCTTCCATCGCGCGCACGATCGCGCGGATGTGATCGGGCGTCGTCCCGCAGCAGCCGCCGACGAGGTTGACGAGGTTCGCCTCCGCGAAGTCGCGGAGGTAGCGGGACGTCACCTCCGGCGTCTCGTCGAAGTCGCCGAGCGCGTTCGGAAGGCCCGCGTTCGGGTAGCAGGTGACGTACTCGGGCGAGATCTTCGCGAGCTCCGCCACGTAAGGGCGCATCTCGGGCGCGCCGAGCGAGCAGTTGACGCCGACCGAGATCGGCTTCGCGTGCGCGACGCTCGTGTACCAGGCGTCGACGAGCTGACCCGACATCGTGCGGCCGCTCTTGTCGATGATCGTGACGCTGAGCATCACGGGCAGGCGCGTCTTCTTCTCGGCGAACACCTCTTCGAGCGCGACGATGCACGCCTTCAGGTTCAGCGTGTCGAACGTCGTCTCGGGGAGGAGGATGTCGACGCCGCCGTCGATGAGGCCGCGGATCTGCTCCGCGTAGGCCAGCTTCACCTCGTCGAACGTGACGGCGCGGAACGACGCGTCGTCGACCTTCGGGGAGAACGAGAGCGAGCGGTTGAGCGGCCCGATCGATCCTGCGACGAAGCGTGGCCGCTTCGGCGTCTTCTCGGTCCACTTGTCCGCCGACGCGCGCGCGACCTTCGCCGCCGCGACGTTGAGCTCGTAGGCGAGGTGCGAGAGCTCGTAGTCGGCCTGCGCGATCGAGGTGGACGTGAACGTGTTCGTCTCGACGATGTCGGCGCCCGCCTCGTAGTACGCGTCGTGGATCGCGCCGATGACGTCGGGCCGCGTGAGGACGAGGAGGTCGCTGTTGCCCTTCAGGTCGATCTCGTGATCCCGGAAGCGCTCGCCGCGGAAGTCCGCTTCGCCGAGCTTGTAGCGCTGGATCATGGTGCCCATGGCGCCGTCGAGCACGAGGATGCGCTCGTCGAGCAGGGCGCGAAGCCGGTCTTCGGTCAGGCGTTCGGACATCGGGGCTGCACTTAGCACAGCGAGCCCGGAATTTCGCCTCGGCAGCATGGTTTCCGGTGGATCCATGCCCCGGAAAAACAGTCTCGTCGGGCACCGGTCGAGCCGCTACCCCGATCACGAGGAGGTGATCGATGGCCGAGCGGAGGACGAGGGTTCTGTCATGGGGCGCGTTGCTCGTGGTCGCCGCGTGCGGAGACGCGAGCACGAGCGGGAGAACCGCGCTGCCGGCCTCTGCCGACACGAACGGCGGGCCGACGCCGACGCCGACCGCGGGCACGGCGGAGCCCGCGCCGCCCGCGCCGGCTCCCGCGCCAGCACCGGACGACGACCTCGGCGCCGCGCAGGCGTTCGTCCGGAACCTCACCCTCGGCGTGAACGTCGAGCGCGGTTGGGCGTGGAGCCTCCCGGGCCAGGACGCGACGGGCTCGACCTCCTACTGGACGTACCTCCGCGACACCGCGCACGTCACGCACGTACGGTTGTTCTACCCGTGGCGCCCCAGCATCGCGATGGGCGGCGGCGGCGCGAACAACGCACCGCCGGACAAGGCCGCCTTCGCGCGGATCCTCGATGCCGCCGACCAGGCGATCAAAGCGGGCCTCACCGTCTTCCTCGACTGCACCGACGTGATGGGCACGGAGGACTTCGAAGGCGAGAACGGCAAGCGGACGGACGAGCACATGGGTCACTGTGCGGACTGGACGGCGGAGCGCGCGTTCGACGAGAAGCGCTTCGCGCTCGGGCCGGTGAACGAGTGGGCGGGCGGCGAGGACAACGACACGTACAACGCGACCCGGCTGACGTACCACGACGTCCTCCGCGCGAAGCTCCCCGGCTACGTGCTGACGACCGGTCCCGGATACTGGAAGAGCCGCGACTGGCTCTACGACGCCGACAAGAAGTTCAAGACGTTTTCGGACCTCCGCGTCGTCTACGAGTGGCACCACTACAGCTCGCTCGACGAAGGCGGCTGGAAGAGCGAGGCCGAGAAGCTCGCGGCATGGCGGAAGGAAAACGGCGGACGCCCCACCGTGTGCGGCGAGGCAGGCCCCGGCTACTGGGACGAGATCGTGAACGGCAAGCGCCTCGCCCAGGCTCCCGAGGCATGGCCGGCGCGCTTCGCCGCGCAGCTGCCCGCGATCGCGGAAGAGCACCCGAGCGTGTGGGCCGTCACCTACGGCGGGGAGTACCGGATCAACAAGAACGGCGACGACCCGTTCCTCCAGGACGGTCTCGTGACGACGTTCGTGAAGGCGGAAGCCGCGATGCGGACGAAGCTCGGGCTCTGACTTCCCCACAAACGCCGAAGGGCCCGCGATCGCTCGCGAGCCCCCGACGGGTCGTCGTCATCCGTAAGCCGAGTTCTGTTCTCCCGCCGGGTCGCCCCGACGAGAGCGGTGATCATTCCTCTAGGGCGGCCGTCACCGGACGCCTCGAGCAGCCTACCCGCGGGCTCGGGCGAGTCAGCCCTTCCGGGTGCTCCTCCGGAGAGGAGCACCTTGCGCCCGCCTACATGGCCTTGCTCCCGATGGGGTCTGCCTTGCCGCCTCCGTTGCCGGAGACGCGGTGGGCTCTTACCCCGCCGTTTCACCCTGGCCTGCCGCAGGACCTCGCGGTCCCGAGGCAGGTGGACTCTTCTCTGTTGCACTTTCCTTCGCGTCGCCGCGACCGGGCGTTACCCGGCATCGTGCTCTGCGGAGCTCGGACTTTCCTCCCGTCGAGGCACCGGAGCACCTCGACCGGCGATCACCTGGACGGCGTCGGCCGAGGCGAACCATAGAAGAGGGGGAACGCGCTCGCAACACGTCCTCACGAGGAGAAGAAACAGGAAACAGGAAACAGGAAACCGGCAACAGGGAATGACCTCGGGCGACCCGCCACAAGGCGCCGGTGCCGCGGTCGCAGCCCGTTCCCGGTTGCCCGTCGCCTGCTTCCTGTTTCCTGTTCTCTCTCTGTCGCCGTTCCCGTCACGGTCCCTTCACGAACCGCTCGCCCTTCCACGTCCAGGTCCCCCGCTGCGCGCAGGTCTTGTCGAAGAACGCGAGGGCGCGGCGCGCGTCGTTCCGCATCTCGGGCGAGGACGTCCCGAGCGAGCGCTGCATCTCGAGCATCGGCGGACGGCCGCCGGCGCAGTCGCGGAGCTCGATCGGGCCGTCACCCAGCGGGCTCTGCGGCGTATCGCGGACGACCTGCACCTTTCCGTCGCGTCCGAGCATCAACGGGCAGTCGTGGAAGCTGGTCGTCATCATGCTGCTCCCCGAGGGCGTCGTGACGAACAGCGTCTTCGGATCGGGAGCCTCGCTCACGAGCAGGTCCTCGCACGTGTCGAGCTCCGCTTCGCGCGCGCGGCACTCCGACAGCGCACGGACGAGCTTCGTGCCGTTCGGCGCCCGATCACGGAGCTCGATCGTGCGCCCGTCCGGCGCGGCGCTCACGCCGAGATCGAGCCAGTGCGCGTCGGGGAAGTCGAGCGCGACCATCCCGAGCCCCACGTCGAGCACGACGGCGGGCCGCTTGTTCCGGACGACGAGGACGACGGCGTGCGTCTGCACGATCGTCCACGGGATCGCGGGCGTGCAGAGGATCGCTTCCTCGGCGCGGTCCCCGACCGTGAGCGTCCCACAGCGGTCGTAGGCGAAGACGGCCTCCGCGTGATCGGCGCCGAGCCCGTAGCGGCTCGCGAGAAACGAGAGCGCGGACTCGTTCCCGACGCCGCGCGCTTCGAGCCACTCGAGCATCACGACGTCGCCCTTCGTCCCGCGGACGCGCGGCGTGTCGTCGTCGCTGACCTCGCCGGGGGCGGGCGCCCTGCAACGTGAAGGCGCGCGCGCTCGCGTTGCGCCGGCGTCGACGGCAACCGGCGCCGAGGTCGCGATCGGGGCGAGGACGACCGGCGGCGGCGCCGGCGGCGGTGGCGAGGACGGCGCGCTCGCGCAGGCGACCGCACACGACGCGACGCCCACGAAGATGCGCGATTCGCGCACGAGGCTCATGCCGCCGAGCGTACGAGCAGCCAAGGCCGCGCACCACTCTCGTGTCCGAACGGCATGCCGGTCCGCGCTCCGCGCACGACGATCGCCCGCGGCCTCTTCTGCCGGCGCGGCGCCCCGGAGCGCCTCCGGCCGCGTCCGGCGCGAATCGCGGCACCGAAGCCGATGACGAACGCGATGCTCGACATCCTCCTCTGCGTCCTCTTCTTCCTCATCGTGCGGTTCGAGTCCTCCGGCGAGTGCGGCTGCATCACGCCGTGGCCGAACGTCCCCGCGGCGCGGAACACCGCCGACCTGGTGGACGCGCCGCTCGTCACGGTCGCCGGCGCGCAGATCCTCGTCGACGGCTCTTCCGCGGGCGGAGGCGATGCGCTCCTCGCGTCGCGACGGATGCAGCGGGTCGACGACCTCTTCACGACCCTCCGCACCAAGCGCGAGATCTGGAAGCAGCTCCACCCTCGAGGCGCCTTCCCGGGCATCGTCGCGCTCGCGATCGACGAGGGGACGCCGGCGTTCGTGGTGAAGAGCGTCGTCCAGACGTCGGCGCTCGCGGGCTACCCGAGCATCCACCTCGTCACGCGTCGGGACTGAGCTCGCGTTCGCGCACGAACGCGAGCGCCGTCACGAACGGGACGACGACGAGCGCGTAGCGGCCCGCACCGAAGAAGGTCGCGTGGATCACCGCGGTCGCGAGGATCACCGCCGCCGTCGTCGCGACGAGGACCGGCGCACGCACGAGCGCGCGCGGACCGAGGAGGACGATCGCCCCCGCGAGCGCGAGGTAGCCGAGCGTGCCGGGGACGAGCACGCACGCGACGAGCCCCACGCCGCACGTGATTCGCCGGGCGAGCCGACGCGGACCTTGGAGCTTCCACACCGTGACGAGCGCCGCGGCGAGGAGCAGACGCGAGGCGAGCGTCTCGACCGTGCCGAGCGCGAGCTTCGCGCGGTACGAGAAGCGCTCGGCGTTCGCCTCGTGGAGGTACCAGGGCGCCGCGCCGAAGTAGTCGAAGGTGATGCGGAGCTTCCTCGGGACGCGCGCGAGCCACCCTCCGGGGTCGGCCAGGATGGCCTTCTTCGCCTCGCGTTCGAAGCACGCGTCCTTCGCCGCCTCGGCGAACACTTCGCGACAGGGCTCCGGGACGAGGAGCTCGTGCCATCCGCCCTCGGTCGTCTGCGTGCCGATGAGGAGGTTCCACCCGCCGTTGACGCTGACGAGCGCGCAGCGCTCCATCCGCACGCAGTTGCGTGCGGTCCACGGCGCGCAGACGAGGAGCGCGAGCCCCGTCACCGCCGCGGCGACGAGCGCACGCACGCGGAGGGACGACGCGACGGCGACCGCGCCGAGGACGGGCGCGAGCACGATCGACGGGGGTCGCACGAGCGTGGCGAGCCCCAACGCGAGCCCGAGGCCGACGAGGAGCTTCGTGCGCGACGCGGACGCGACGTCCCGTGCGCGCGCGGCGCACACGCACGCGATGGCGAGGAGCGAGGCCGTCACGCCCTCCGTCATCAGCGCCGCCGTGTACGGCAGGAGCGCCGGGTGGAGCGCGAAGACGAGCCCACCGGCGAGCGCGAGCCGCGGACGCGTCGCACGCACGAGGAGGTCGTGCACGGCCCACGCGCCGGCGGTGCCGAGGAGCGTGTTCACGATCATCGCGACGACGGGCGCGGCGCCGAAGACCGCGTACGGGATCGCGAGGAGCGCCGGATACCCGACGGGATAGTGCGCGGCGTACGTCACGGCGCCGTCGGGCCAGAGCCAGGTGTAGCCCTGCCCTTCGGCGAGGCGCGTCGCGAGCCGGTGGTAGTAGGTGCCGTCGGCCGACGGCGGGAACACGCCCGCCGCCCACGCCACGACGGCGAGCCGCGACGCGAGCGCGGTCGCCACCACCGCGCGCGCGTCACGTGTCACGAGACGAGCCCCAGCTCCTCGAGCGCCACCGCGACCTCACAGGCCGGGAGGCCGACCACGTTCGTGTACGAGCCCTCGATCCGCGCGACGATCGCCGAGCCCCTCCCCTGCACCGCGTAGGCGCCGGCCTTGTCGCGGCCCTCTCCCGTCGCGACGTACGCCGCGACGCGCTCCGGGGTCAGCGCGCGGAACGTCACCCGCGTCCGGACCGTCTCGGCGTGGAGCGCATCGGCCGCGCCGACGGCCGCGATCGCGAACCGGGTCCAGACCTCGTGGGTCCGCCCCGCGAGCCGGGCGATCATGGCGCGTGCGTGCGCGTCGTCGTCGGGCTTGCCGAGGACCTCGCCGTCGACGATGACCGAGGTGTCCGCGACGAGGATCGCCCCTACGTCGGCCCGCGCGCCCTCGCGTGCGGAGGCGAGCTTCGCGTCCACGACGCGGACGAGGTACGCCTCCGCGCTCTCTCCCGCCCGCGTGCTCTCGTCCGCCGCGGTCGCGCGGACGACGAGCGGCACGCCGAGGTTGTCGAGGATCTCGCGACGGCGCGGCGAGCCGCTCGCGAGGAGGAGGGGGCGCGTGGCCGTCAGCAGCATCACGCCTCTCTTTCGCAAGGATGCCGAGGAGTCAACTCTGGTATGGTGCGCCCGTGATGCGAGCTCGAAGGCCTCAGGCCTCCTGCGCCGTCCCGAGCGCTCTCGCTGCGATCGGGACCTTCGCCGTCCTCCTCGCGACCTCGTCCGAAGCGCGTGCGGACCGCTGCACGAATCCGCTCGTCTCGGCCTGCATCAACAGCGACACGCTGTGGCCGAACGCGGGTCCGACGCGCTTCTTCGGCGTCGGCGGCGGAGAGACGATCGCCGAAGGCCAGGTCGGCTTCGGTCTCGTCACGAGCTACGCCTCGCAGCCGGTCCTCCTGAAGATCGCCTCGCCGAGCCCCTCGGCGGGGACGGAGCAGAAGGTCGTCGACGACCAGGTGACCGGCAACTTCGTCTTCGGCTACGGCGTGACCAATCGGCTCGAGCTCGATCTCGTGGCGCCGATCACCTTCGCGCAGAGCGGCAGCGGGACGAGCTCGCTCTCCGGTGGCGCCGCGCTCCGTGACACCGCCGTCCGCGACCTCCGCTTCGGGCTCGCCTATGCCGTCCTCCCGCGCCCGCGGGTCGATCCGGAGAAGGCGCTCGCGGAGCACGGCCCGGGCTGGACGACGTCGATCGTCGCCCGCTTCCAGACGACGGCGCCGATCGGCGACCGCGACGCGTTCGCGGGCGAGCGCAATGCCATCTTCGTCCCCGGCGTCTCGGCCGACGTCCGTTACGGCAGCCTCTTCCTCGGCGCCGACGTCGGCGCGCGGGTCCGTCCGATCTCGCAGTTCGCGGGTGCACGCGTCGGCACCCAGCTCACGACCGCGCTCGGCGCCGGCTACGACATCCTCTCGCGTGAGCGCCTCTCGGTGTTCCTCGAAGGGCGTGCGTTCTGGACGTTCGCCGAGCAGTTCGACACGCAGCAGTCGGCGTTCGGCGTGACGAGCCGCCCGAACGGCAAGCACATCACGCCGAACGAGTGGACCCTCGGCGTCCGCTCCGCGCCCTTCGCCGGCGGCGACGTCTCGTTCATGGCGGGCGGCGGCGGACCGATCCCGGGCTTCGACTCCGCGATCACGACGCCTCGCTTCCGGCTCCTCATCGGCATCCTCTACGCGCCGACGATGCGTGACTCCGACGGCGACGGCATCCCCGATCGCGTCGACGCGTGCCCTGCCGAGAAGGGCCCGCGCGGCGGGGAGCGCTCCGGCTGTCCGCGCGAGCCCGAGCCCGACGAGCCTCCGTCTGCT
Organism: Polyangiaceae bacterium; assembly: GCA_039809485.1. Lineage (GTDB taxonomy): Bacteria > Myxococcota_A > Polyangia > Polyangiales > Polyangiaceae > Labilithrix. Next base: position 44,888 of record JBDHVE010000068.1, read on the forward strand.
CCTCCGTCTGCTCCACCGCCTGCCCCGGCCCCCTGATGATCGTCTCCACCTCCGAAGCCCGTCATCTCCTCGTCCGTCTGCCCGAAGGCGTTCGCCTCACCGAGGCGGTCGGCTCCGTCCTGCGTGACCAGGTCGTCCTCGCCGGTTGGCTCCGCGCGAGCGGCGTCGTCGCCGACGTCGAGCTCAGGATCGTGGACGCGAAGACCGGCGCGCTCGGGCACACGCGGCGGATCGAGGGACACGTGCAGCTCGTCGCTCTCGAAGGATCGATCGCGCTCGCCGGCGACGACCCGGCGTTCGGCGCCCGCGCGCTCCTCGCGCGCGAAGGCGCGCTCGGGGTCGAGACCTTCGCGGGCGAGCTCGTCGACGCGCGCGTCGTCGCGGTCGAGGCGTTCGTGACGGCGCTCGACGAAGTGAGCGCGACGCGCGCGCAGGCGCCGTCGGGCCTCTCGCTCCTCGCGACCGGGGCGCTCACGCCGGCCGCCGCGTCGTCCGCCGCGCTTCCGCCGGCGGCGCCTTCTGCGCCCGCCGTCGTTCCCGCCGCCGCGCCGTCGGCGCCCGCGGCCTCCGCGACGTCGTGGGCGGACGCCGCGCG
>JBDHVE010000069.1:0-45337 GCA_039809485.1 Polyangiaceae bacterium
TCTGGATGTCGGCGCCGAGGAGGCCCTGCACGCGGACGGCTTCCTCCGGCGAGAGGTGGTGCCGCGCGCCGTCGAGGTGCGAGCGGAACGTGAAGCCGTCCTCGGTGAGCTTCACGAGGTTGTCCTTGCCTGCCCCGAGCGAGAACGCCTGGAACCCGCCCGAGTCGGTGAGCATCGCGCGCGGCCAGCGCGTGAAGCCGTGGAGACCACCGAGCGCGTGGACGACCTCGGGCCCGGGCCGCAGCCACAAGTGGTAGGTGTTCCCGAGGACGATCTGCGCGCCCGTCGCGGCGACCTCGTCGGGCGTGAGCCCCTTCACGCTGCCCTGCGTGCCGACGGGCATGAACGTCGGCGTCTCGACCTCGGCGTGCGGCGTCGAGAGAATGCCGGCTCGCGCATGTCCGTCCTGGGCCACGACCTGGTAGGCGAACCCTTTCGCGCTCGGCGCCGTCATCGCGCTCCTCCTTCGCGATCGACGAGCATCGCGTCTCCGTACGAGAAGAACCGGTATCGCTCGCGGACGGCGAGCCGGTAGGCCTCCATGATGCGCTCGTGCCCGCCGAACGCGCAGACGAGCGCGAGGAGGGTCGACTTCGGGAGGTGGAAGTTCGTGAAGAGGCGGTCGACGACGGCGAAGCGGTACCCGGGCTGCACGAGGAGACGCGTCTCCTCCGCGCACGGGCGCACGAGGCCGGGGCGGTCCGGGTCCTTCGCCGACTCGAGCGTCCGCACCGTCGTCGTGCCGATCGCGAGCACGGGCGCGCCGCGGTCACGCGCGCGTGCGATCGCGCTCGCGAGCTCGCGGCTCACCTCGAAGTACTCGGCGTGCATCGGGTGGTCGTCGAGGTCCTCCACGGTGACGGGCTGGAACGTCCCGAGCCCGATGTGGAGCGTGCAGCTCGCGAGCTCGCAGCCGCGTGAGCGGAGGGCTTCGAGAATGGCGTTCGTGAGGTGGAGCCCTGCCGTCGGCGCCGCGACCGAGCCCTCGCTCCGCGCGTACACCGTCTGGTAGCGGTCCTCGTCCTCGGGCCGCGGCTCGCGCTTGATGTACGGCGGGAGCGGGAGCTGGCCCGCCGCGCGGACCGCGTCGTCGATCGGGCTGCCGTCGCGGGTCGAGAGCGCGACCTCGAAGAGGCCCTCGGCGTCGCGGCCGAGGAGCTCGGCGACGAGGACGCCCTTCGTCACGCGCATCCCCGGGCGGAGCCCCTTGGACGCTCGCGCGAGGGCCTTCCAGGTCTGCACCGTCGTCGCGGCGTTGCCGTCGACGCTCTCGCCCGTCTTGCGGAGGAGGAACACCTCGGTCTTGCCGCCGGTGCCTTCCTTCGTGCCGAGGATGCGGGCGCGCATGACGCGCGTGTCGTTGACGACGACGAGCGTGCCAGGGGCGACGTGCTCGGCGAGCTCGGCGACGTGCGTGTGCACGGCGTCGCCGCTCGCGGGCAGGAGCATCAGCCTCGCGCGCTCCCGGGAGGGCGCGGGCTCCTGGGCGATGAGCTCCGGCGGGAGCTCGTAATCGAAGGCGTCGAGGCGCATCGCGCGCCGCTCATAGCACGTCCGGAGGACGGCCCGATCGCAGCTCAGCGGCGGCGGGAGGAGTCGAACGCGACGACCGGGACGTCGTCGGTGCCGGTCCGCGGGGCGACCCCGGAGCTCGCTTCCGTCGGCCACCGACGCGAGCTCGGCGGACCGTTCACCTTCGCGCGGACGAAGTTCACGACCTCGGCGAGGTCGTACGGCTTCGGGATGAACCCGCTCACGCCGCAGTCGGCGCGCTCGAGCTGCCGCTCGCTCAAGTGGTACGCGCTCGTCAGGAGGACGCGCGTCACCGGCGAGAGCGCGCGGATCTCGCGCGCGAGCTCGAGGCCGTGCGTTCCGCCGTCGGTCCGCAGCATCAGATCGACGACCGCGAGGGTGACGGGCTGTGCGGCAAGGGCGGCTTTGGCTTCGGCCGCCGAAGGGGCGACCACAACCGTGAACCCCTCGACGCGCAGCGCGCTCGCGAGAACGGCTGCGTCGCCTTCGGGGGCATCGACGAGGAGGATGGTCGACATGACTACGCGCCCAGCGTCAGCAAGGCCTGGGCCACGACGTTCATGCGAGAAAACACCCCTTCGGACCCGTCGCGCGTTTCATATGTGAAAAAGAAGATGCAGGGATGAAGAATGAAGCTCGTCCCTCACACCAGTCGACGGATGGCCTACCCGCGGCCCTCGTAGGTGATCCCGAGCCTCGTCATCTTGCGCCAGAGCGTCGTCGGCGAGATGCCGAGCGACTCGGCCGCCTTCTCGCGACTGCCGTCCTGCTCGCGCAGCGCGCCTTCGATCGCCTGACGTTCCGCCGTGTCGACGACGTCCGCGAGCGTGCGTCCCGAGCGGCCGCCCGGCGTCTCTTCACGCGGCGTCGCCGGGAGCAGGTCGTCCTTCGTGATGACGCCGTCCTGGATGAGGGCCACCGCCTGCTCGATCATGTGCTCGAACTCGCGGATGTTGCCGGGGAAGTCGTAGTGCTGGAGCGCTTCGATGACGTCGTCCGCGATACGGGCGCGCGTCCCCATCTTGCGGTTGTACTTGTCGAGGAAGTGGCTCATCAGGTCGGGCAGGTCCTCACGCCGCTCGCGGAGAGGCGGGAGCTGGAACCGCGCGACGTTGAGGCGGTAGTAGAGGTCCTGGCGGAAGCGCTTCTCCGCGATCGCGGTCAGGAGGTCCTGGTTCGTCGCGGCGATGATGCGGACGTCGACCTGGATCGGCTTGTTCTCGCCGACGCGTCGGATCTCGTTCTCCTGGATCGCGCGGAGGAGCTTCGCCTGGAACGCGAGCGACGTCTCCGCGATCTCGTCGAAGAAGAAGGTGCCTCCGTGCGCTTCCTCGAAGAGGCCCTTGCGGGCGGAGATCGCGCCCGTGAACGCGCCCTTGGCGTGCCCGAACAGCTCGCTCTCGAGCAGCGTGTCGGTGATCGCGGCGCAGTTCACCGGGACGAACATCCGATCACCGCGCTTGCTGTTCGCGTGGATCGCTTTCGCGACGAGCTCCTTGCCGGTGCCGCTCTCGCCGGTGATGAGGACGATCGCGTCCGTCGGGGCGATGCGGACGATGCGCCCGAGCACCTCGCGCACGGGCCGCGAGCGGCCGACGATGCTCTCGAACTTGTAGCGATCCTTGAACTCGGTCGCGAGGAACGCGACCTCACCGGCGAGACGGCGGTTCTCGAGCGCCTTGCCGACCTTGACGAGCAGCTCCTGCTCGGTGAACGGCTTCTGGATGTAGTCGAAGGCGCCGAATCGCATCGCCTCGACCGCGCTCTCGATCGTGCCGTAGGCGGTCATGACGATGACCTCGGTCATCGGCTGCGCTTCCTTCGTCGCACGGAGGACGTCGATCCCGTCCTTCGATCCCATGCGAAGGTCGGTGAGCACGACGTCGTACGCGCCGTGCGCGCCGCGCTCACAGCCCTCTTCACCGTTCTGGGCCTCGTCGACCTCGAAACCGGCGCCTCGCAGCATCATGGCGAGGGTCGTGCGCATGTTGCGCTGGTCGTCGACGATGAGGAGCTTCGACATTTCTCTGTTGAGCCTGTTTCAGTCGTTCTTAGCGCCGCTCTGGATCCACGTGGCGATGCGCGCCATCGATGCGGTGGAGAAGACGTACGAGAACGGACGCTTCGGCATCGAGCCCGTCACGGAGCCGTCGGTACGGCGGTGGCGGAGCGTGAGATAGAGGACGCTCTTGGTGGGATCGGTCGTGTCGGTCGAGGTCACGAGCCCGGGGCTCGCAGCCGTCATGCTGGCGTAGCACGCGTCCTTGTCGGCGCAGACGAAACCGTTCGAGCCGCGCGCGCCGGCCTGCGAAGCGGAGCCGTGGCAGAGCCCGTCACCGGCGCAGCTCGCCTGGCCGGTCGGTCCGAAGAGATCGCGATAGAGATCGGTCCACGTCGTTCCGCTGCCCGAATCGATCGCTTCCTCCGGCTTCGCGACGGCGCCGTCGCCGGCATCGTCGGTCGCGCCGGAGGAGCCGCTCGAGCTCCCGGCGTCGGCCGGCGTCGAGGGCGTGTCGTCGCCGCCCGAGCAGGCAACGGAGGCGATGATCGTGGAGGACGCGAGACAGGCGAGGAGCACGCTTCGAGGCGACATCGTCGGCCGCCAAGGTAGCGCACTTCGAGCGCTCTCGGCTACGCGACGGCATCGCCCAACCCGCCGCGCGGCCGTGCTCTGCGTGCCTCCCTCCGTCCCTCCGTCTCTCTCTCGGGCGCGCGAAGCGCGCGTCGCCGAAGGCGAGTCGGGGGAGGCTCAGGACCGAGAGCGAGCGAAGCGAGCGAAGGTCCTGAGGGGGACGAAGTCCCCACGAGACAAGATGTTCGGGGCGCTCGTTTCCCGAAGGCGCGAAGCGCCGGAGGGGGAACGAGCGCCTGAACAGGACGAAGTCCCCACGAGACAAGGAAGTTCTGACGAGCGTTCAGGCCGGAGGCGCGCAGCCCCGTAGGCCTGAACGCGAAGTCAGAACATCACGCCGAGGATGAGACGGACCGTCTGCGCGCTCGACATGTCCGACGTGCCGATCGCCTTCGTCTCGCCGGGCAGGTAGTCCATGCCGCCGAACGGGAAGAACACGCCGTACTGGAGGGCGGTGTAGAAGCCGCCCATCTTGTTCGGGTCGTCGTTCAGCGTGCCGTCCTTCGCCTGGTAGTAGACCTGGACGTCGAGCTCGACGCCGAGGTCGCGCTTGTTGCCCGGCGCCTGCACGAACTCGCTCGCGCGGCTCCAGATGATCGCGGCGCCGCCACCGAGCTTCTGACCGTTCTGGTTCCGCAGGAAGTCGTACTCGACGCTCGGGCGGAAGTAGTAGGCGCCCTGCACGCGCGAGAGGATGCGGCGGAAGAAGATGTAGTCGACGTAGTAGGCCGGGTTGAAGCGGAACGTCGAGATCGCGCCGCCGCCGGGGCGCGCCTGGAGCGCGTTGTTGCCGGGCGCGAGGCCCTCGACGTTCGGATCGCCGCTCGCCCAGCCGTGCCCGAACCCGATCCGGAGCTTGTCCTCGACGGCGCGGAACTCCGCTTGCGCGGCGACGCCCCACATCCGGAGCTTCACCGGATCGCTGACCTGCTGGCGGACCGGCGAGCTCTCGACCGAGCCCCAGATCGTCGCCGCTTCCGCCTCGAGACGGAGCTTGTTCCAGAGGAACTGGATCCAGACGTCGGGGATGTACGCTTCCGCGCCGCGGCGCTCGAGGCCATTGTTCGCGCTCGATCGATCGACGGTGATCGGCGTCTCGCCAGCCTTCACGTCGAGGTACTGCTTGCGGAGCACGGCCCAGAGACCGCCGTTCAGGACCCAGTCGCCGCGCGAGAGCTTGAGGCGCTGGAGGTCCGGGTTCGTGCGCTTCGCGACGAACGCGACCCACTGCGAGACGTTCGTGAGGTTCGCGACGTTGTAGGGCTGGCCGCCGTAGACGTCGTACGCGGAGGCGTTCGTCGGACCGCTCGAGACGAAGTCCCACGCGCCTCCGAAGTAGAGGTCCATCGACTTCACGCCCGACACGAACATGATGCGGTCCGCGTTCGACTGGTAGTCGCAGTCGAGGCAGTCGCCGGAGTTGACGAGCATGCCGAGACCCCACTGGTTCGGCATGCGGCCGAAGCGGAGCTGGCCGAGTGGCGTCAGGTACTCGGCCCACGCGCGCTGCACGTCGATCGAGTTGCGGTAGCCGTTCACGCCCGCCGTCGGCGGGCCCTGCGTCGTCGAGAAGCCGGAGAGCGGCGCGTATCCGTTGTAGCCGTTCGCGGCGGGGCTGTAGCCAGTCGCGCCGGTGCCGCTCGGGCGGATCGCGTACGACTCCGGGGTCGAGCCGAGCACCAGGTTGTCGAGGAGATCGATCTGCGAGAGGATCCGCAGGTTGTCCGAGATGTGGATCTCGGGGTTGAGGCGGAGGCGCAGGTTCGCGGTCGACTGCGTCTTGTCCTCGCACTCCGACTTCGCGTCGCTCCCGCAGAGCGAGACGGGCTTCCGGCTGCCGTTCAGGTCCGTGTAGCTGTTGTCGAGCGGCTGCGCCCAGAGGTAGTCGCCGGCCTGACCCTGCGCGGTGTGACGACCGAGCGCGAAGTTGTGGAACAGCTCGCCGCGCGTGCGGAAGTAGCCGTGCAGCTCGAGGATCGGCCGCGTGTGGCTCCACCAGTCCTCGCTGTAGACCTCGGAAGGACGGCTGCCGATCGTGCCGTCCGCCGTCGGCCGCTCGCGACCCTGCTGCACGAGACGTTGCTGGTCCTTCGCGGGATCGACGGCCGGCATGCCGGGGCGTGCGGGCTCCTCGTCGGGCAGCAGGTTGTCGCGCGCATCGCTCGGCGCGCCGGAGCCCGGCGACGGAGCAGGCGTGCTCGCGGCGTCGTTCGCCGGTTGGCCGGTTCCCGAGCCGGTCTGCTGCGCGGAAGCGGAGGAGCCAACGAAGAGCGACCCCGCCGCGAGGGCGGCCGAGAGCAAGCGGACTCCGAACGACGGATGACCCGGGCGGACCATGAGGCGGCCCTTCTAACACAACCTCTGCGGGCGGTGTCCCACGGAAGCGCACCGGAACAAATCCGAGCCGGTACGGGCGCGTGTCCTCCGATCGGCCGTGCGATCAGCCGCGGAATCGCGGTCGCCTGCGCGCCACGACCGCGACGACGAGGCCGAACGCGACGAGCGCGACGAGCCCCGAGGTTGCGGGCGATGGGTGATGCACCGCCCACGACACGCCCGCGAGCACGACACCGGGCGGAGGAGGCGCGACGTCGCCGGCGAGATGCGCGCTCCGGACCGCGCCGGCACACGCGAGCGCATCGCCCGCGGTGGTCCGTCGCACGGCGCACGCGATCCCGCAGGTGACGACGCGCGATGCGCCGCCGATCTCCTCGAAGCCGACGACGGTCCGCGCGATTCCGACGGACGCGCCGTCACCTGCGACGAGGTGCACCGAGCGCTCGTCGCCGTCGCCGTGCAGCTCGACGGGCGCTGCGGTCGCCTTCTCCGCGATGCGTGCCGTCCACGCGTGCGCGCGCGCCATCACCGGCGGGCGCATGTCCTCGACCCAGCCGGGGACCGGCGTCGACACGCAGCCGGAGACGAGGAAAGCGTCCCCCGCGCGCGCCGCCTCGAAGCTGCGGACCTCGGTGCCCGCGGCGCCGCTCGTTCGCGGCGCCGCGATCGCAACACGCTCGGCGCCGGGCGCCTCGACGACGAGCTTCGCCTCCACGCCCAGCAACTCCAGGAATGCGCGACGTCTCAGTCGGCGCGCGCGTGTGCGGCGTCGAGCTCCGCGAGGAAGCCCTCCACCTCGGCGCGGAGCGCGAGGAGGTCCTCGCGGATCGCGGGGTGGAGGAGGGGAGCCGGCGCCGACGCGGCGGAATCGTCGCCCCCGAGGCTCACGACCTCGGTCTCCTCGCGCTGCTCTTCGGCGCGGAGCTCGTCGTGGGTCGCGATGCCGCTCGACGGCGCGACGTCCTCGTCGCCCGCGCCGCCGCGCGACAGCTTCTTCTTCGCGCCCGCGATCGTGAAGCCGTCCCGATAGAGGAGGTCACGGACGCGGAGGAGGTTCTCCACGTCCTTCCGGGAGTAGACGCGTTGGCCTTTCGCGCTCTTCGTCGGGCGGATGCTCCGGAACTCGCGCTCCCAGTATCGGAGGACGTGTGGCTCGACCCCGACGAGGCCCGCCACTTCACCGATACGAAAGAAGAGCTTGGACGGGAGCTCGGCCATGCGACGGTCGGGGCGCTACTGCCCGGCTACTCCTTCGACGACGCTTCGACGCTCGCCGCGCCGGTCACGCCGGAGACGGCACCACCGAGCGGCGTGACGTGCGACGTCGGACCTGCGCCGTTGGATCCCGACGAGCTCGGCGCCGGAGCTCCGTTGCCGGACTTCTCCTTGGCGTTGAGCGCCTGCTTCAGGATCTGGCTTGCCTTGAACGTCAGGACGCGACGTTCGCTGATCTTGATCGGGTCGCCCGTCTGCGGGTTACGACCAGGCCGCTGGCGCTTGTCCCGGAGGACGAAGTTGCCGAAGCCACTGATCTTGATCTTCTCCCCGCGCCCGAGAGTCTCTTTCATCATCTCGAAGACGAGGTCGACGATGTCCGCCGACTCCTTCTTGGAGAATCCGCCGACCCTCGCGTAAAGCGCCTGGACGATCTCGGCCTTCGTCATGATCGTCTCTACCCCCGTCTCGAGATGCTGCTGCTGGTCTGCGTCGCACCGACCCGAAAACGCTCGAGCGAAGCTCGCAGGTACCGGATAGTAAACGGCTTCCCGGGGTCGAGCCAGCGGAAAACGACGACGCCCGCGGAGGCTTTGCCGCGGGCGTCGGAGGTGGGAAGAGGAGCCTGAAAAGCTCGTCTTTCCGAGGAGTTCGAAGCGGGGTCGTCAGGCCCCGATCAGGCCGCCAGCTCCTCGGAAGCGGCCGGCGCGGGCGGCGGAACGCTCTCGAGCTCGGCTGCCGCGCTCGCCGGGAGGAGGCGAGCCGCACGACGGCGCGCGGCCTGCTCGCTCACGACGAGCGACGCAACGTAGCCATAGCCGAACGTGAACATCATCGCGAACGGCGTCGCGAACCAGTGCCCCGTCTCGAGCGACGCGACGACGCTCGCGAAGGAGATCATCGACAGACCGATCTCCGCCATCGGCAGGTCCGCGCGCGCGCGGTAGCGATGGCTGTGCGCGGAGCCCTGCTTCGGCGTGCGCACGAACTCGCCCGCCATGTTGCGGAGGCCGTCCCAGACCGCGCGCGTGAGGTGCGGCGCGAGGCCCGCGCCGAGCGCGAGCAGGGCCGGCAGGACCTTGAGCGCGTCGATGCGGCGACGACCCTGCGCCGCTTCCGCCATCGCGTAGAACATCGCGAGCGAGCCCGTCGTGCCGATGCAGAGCGGCAGGTCGATGAGGAGCATCGTCTGCGGGTTCGTCGCCGGCATGAGGATGAGCGCGGGCAGGAGCAGGACGCTCAGCACGACCATGAGCGGATACGCGAAGTGCGGCGTCATGTGGAAGACGGCTTCCACGCGTTGCGAGAGCGAGAGGTCGCTCGAGATGACGCGCTTCATGAGCTTGCGCGCGGTCTGCACCGTGCCCTTCGCCCAGCGGAACTGCTGCGCGCGGAACGCGCTGACGTCCTCCGGGAGCTCGGCCGGCGTGACGACGTCCTCGCGGTAGACGAAGCGCCAGCCCGCGAGCTGCGCGCGGTAGGAGAGGTCGAGATCCTCGGTGAGCGTGTCGTGCTGCCAGCCGCCGGCCTCGCCGATCGCCCGCTTGCGCCACATGCCGCCGGTGCCGGAGAAGTTGAACAGCCAACCGGCCGCCGCGCGTGCGCGGTTCTCGACGAGGTGGTGGCCGTCGAGCATGAGCGCCTGCACGCGCGTGAGGAGCGACGCGTCGCGGTTCATGTGACCCCAACGCGCCTGCACCATGCCGACCTTCTCGTCGGCGAGGAAGTGCGGGACGAGGTCGAGGAGGAAGCCGTCCTGCGGGATGAAGTCGGCGTCGAAGATCGCGACGAGCTCGCCCTTCGCGGTGGCGAGACCGGCATCGAGCGCGCCTGCCTTGTAGCCGGTGCGATCGACGCGGTGCACGTAGACGATGTCGAGCGGGCCGTTCCAGTCCTCGCGCACGCCCTTCATCGCGGGCGCGTGCGTGGCGAGCTGCTGGACCTTCATGCGCGCGATGTGGCGCGACTCGTCGGTGGAGTCGTCGAGCACCTGGATTTGGAGCTTCGAGCGCGGGTACGCGATCTTCGCGGTGTGATCGAGCAGGCGCTCGAGCACCGTCGCCTCGTTGAAGAGCGGCAGCTGGATCGTGACGACCGGGAGCGTCTCGGGATCGGTGTCGCGCGCGACCGGCGGCAGGCCCTCGCGCAGCGCGCGGAGCCGATCACGGTAGCGGAGGCACGTGATCACCAGGTGGGAGCGGTGAAGCCCGTACATCGCGAGGAACAGCAGGACCGCGAAGTACGCGAAACACAAGGCCAGATGCATGCTGAGGAGCTAAGCACCGGCTACCTCGAGCATTGTCACCAACTTGTAATTCGTTGTAGCTCTTTGTGCGCCTCGACCGCCGCAGGTACACGGAATGTGGCCCCTTTTGCGGACCGCGCGCCGCGGTCCGCTACTTCTTCGTGCCGAGATCGAGGTGGTAGTAGACCGCGAGCCCGGCGAACACCATCGTGTGGCCGGCGCCGTTCTTGATGTCGTCCGAGCTGCACACGTTCGAGATGCACGTCTTCGAAGAGGAGAACGTGCCGTAGTTCACGCCGATCTTCGGCAGGATGCGGATCGGTCCGGCGGGGATCATGACGCCCATCGAGATCCCGAGCTCGACGCCGCTCGCGCTGAGCTCCGCCTTTCCGGCCGGGGTCGACCCCGACGCGGAGAGCGACCGGCCGCCGAGCGACACGTCGCCGTAGAACGAGACCTTGTCGGGGTTCGCGAGGAGGCCGAGGAGCGCGGCGTAGTAGAGCGTCCCCGCCGAATAGTCGGAGGGCGCGCGGTCGGGAGACCCGAGTGACGCGTAGTCGAAGATGCCGCCGAGGAGGAGCGTCCGGCCGAGGCGGAAGGCGAGGTCGAGGCCGACGCCGCCGCCGGTCCGCGCGACGTCCTTGAAGTCGCGCGTCCCGGTCGACTCGCCCGTGAGCGACGTCGTCGCGGGCACCACCGTGCCGCCGGGGATGAAGACGCCGGTGTGGACGCCCATGAGGAGGCCCGTGTCGCTCGAGCGCGACCCGGGCGGGGGCTTCGGCGCCTCGACCGGCGGCGGGGCAGGCGTCGGTGCCGGCTGCTGCGTCGCGGGCGTCGGATACGGCGCGGGCGCCGGAGCGACCGGCACCGGCGCGACGACGACGGCGTTCGACCGCACGAGCGTGAGCTCGACGGCGCGCTGGTCCTTGTCGCGGAGCTCGACCTCCGTCGGACCGGCTGTCGCCCAACCCGTCGCCTGCGCCGTCAGCTTGTACGTGCCGGGGTTCACGGGACGCGCGATGCCGAGCAGCTCGTTCGGCATCTGCCCGTTGTTCACGACGACCTGCAGATTCGGCAGTTGCGACGCATCGGGCTTCACCGAGATCCGGAGCGTCGGGATCCGCGCGCGCACGGCAGGGAGCTCCTGCTCGGCCGCCTTCTGCGCCGCGACGAACGCCTCGGGCGGATTCGACCCGAGCGGCTTGCGGATCAGCGTCTCGTACGTCTCCTGCGCTTCGACCAGCTTGCCGATCTGCGCCTGACACTCGGCGATGCGGAGCAAGTGGGTCGGCGCGTCGAACACCTTCTGCGCCGCCTCGAACTTGACGAGGGCCTCGCCGGGCTTGCCCGCGTCCTGGAGCGCGACGCCTTCCATGTACGCGGCGCGCGCGGCGGCCTTGCGATCGGTCTCGGACATCTGCGCGTGCGCTTGTTCGATCCCCACGAGGAGACCGACGACCACGAGCACGAAGAAAACGAAGAGCCGCAGCGGCGACGCGCAACGCATGGGTGAGCCCGAGCGTAGTCGAAACCACGCGCGGCGCGACCAGGAACGCGATCAGTAGCCCGGGTCTTTGTTCGGCGTCTTCTTCACCGTCGTGGTCGGCGCCGGCGGGGGCGTGGTCGTCACCGGCGGCGTCTGCGTCGTGGGCGCGGTCGGCGCCGTCTGCGTCGGCGCGGTCGGCGCGGTCGTCGTCGGCTTCGTCGTCGGCTTCGTGGCGGGCACCCTCGTCTGCGGTGCCGTCGTCGTCGCCTTCGCGGGGACGAGGGGGACGGTGGTGCCGCCGTGCGGCGGATCGTGTCCGACCGGAGCTTCCGCGCCCGGTTGCGGGAGCGTGGGGATCGTCGCGGACGGGCCCGTGCCCGGTGTCGTCGTCGTCGTGACCGGCGTGGTCGTCGTCGAAACCGCGAGGCCGGCCGACGTGCGCGTGCCCGCGTTGTTGTTCTTCAGCAGCACGCTCGCCGTGATCGCGGCGCCGCCGAGGACGAGCCCCGCGATCGCCGCGCCGACGATCACCTTCGCGCGGCCGCCCGGCGGCGTCGGCGACGGCGTCGACGACGTGAACGGCGCATTCGTCATCCCCGCCGGCGGCGGCGTGCGCGCGCCGTACGCGCCGCCGGCGGGCGTGCCCATCATCGGCGAAGGCATCGGCTGCGGGGTCGGGACCGGACCGCCGCCGTGCACGTTGTGCGAGCCGGGGCCGAGCGCGGACTGCGGACCCGAGAGCGACTGCGGACCTCGACCGGCGCTCAGCCCGGCGGCGTACGCGAGCGCGTCGCCGAGCTCCTGCGCCGACTGGAACCGGCGCTCGGGATCGCGCTCGAGCGCGCGCATGAACCACGCGTCGAAGCTCGACGGGAGCCCTGGGATGACCTGCGAGGGCACCGGCACCGGCGCCGTGCAGATCTTCACGAGCAGGTCACCGACGGACTCGCCGTCGAACGGGAGCTTGCCGGCGATGCACTTGAACGCGATGACGCCGATCGACCAGAGGTCTGTGCGGTGGTCGACGTTGCGGAGCCCACGCGCCTGCTCGGGGGACATGTAATAGGGCGTCCCGAGCACGGCGCCGGTCTTCGTGCTCGACGTCATCCCCGCGTTGTGGGCGCTGTTCTGGATCTTGGCGATCCCGAAGTCGAGCACCTTCACGATCTCGTCGTCGTCCTCCGACGAGCGCGTGAGGAAGACGTTCTCCGGCTTCAGGTCGCGATGGACGATCCCGCGCTCGTGCGCGCGCTGCAGGCCGCGGCAGACCTGCTGGAGGATGCGGGCCGTGTCCTGGAGCGTGAGCTGGCGGAGGCGATCGATGCGCTTGTCGAGCGGCTCGCCGACGAGCAGCTCCATGACGATGAACGGCTTGCCGTCGTCGGTGACGCCGTGGTCGAAGATCTTGATCGCGTGCTTCGACTCGATCGTGGCCGCCGCGCGCGCTTCGCGATCGAAGCGGCTCCGGGCCTCCTGGCTGTCGGCGTACTCGGCCTCGATGAACTTGATCGCGACGCGCGTGCCGAGCGTCTGGTGACGCCCTTCCCACACCGAGCCCATGCCGCCGCGCCCGATGAGGCCCACGAGCTGGAATTTCCCTGCGACAGGGCCCGATGTCGGCGGCGTGACGTTCATGGTGCTCCTGAAGCGGGTCCGAGGGCTTTGACGTACGAAAACGCCGTTCGGTTCACGCCGCCCTCCCGCGGCGAACGATAGCAGGCGAGGGGTGGGTGTGGGAAACGCCTCGTTTTCCGAGGCCTCGACCGCGGCGGGCCGTCCCTTGCGACTCCAGGACGTCCCTCCTACGGTGTGCGCGTGCCGGCTGTCCTGCCTCCCCCGGGGACCGAAGACGTCCTCTATCTCGTCGACCTCTCCGGGTACGTCTTCCGCGCGTACCACGCGATCGCACCTCTCTCGAGCTCGAAAGGGGAGCCGACGCACGCCGTCCTCGGGACGGCGAGCATGATCCAGAAGGTCGTCAACGACCGCCGGCCGACGATGCTCGCCGTCGCGATGGACTGCCGGGGCCCGAGCTTCCGGAAGGAGATCGACCCTCGCTACAAGGCGACGCGGCCGCCGGCGCCCGCGGACCTCTCGCAGCAGCTCGCGCGCACCGAGCAGGTCGTCCGCGCCTATCACATCCCGATCTTCCAGGCCGACCGCATCGAGGCCGACGACTTGATCGCCGCCGTCGTCGACCGCGCCGTCTCCGACGGGCTCCGCGTGATCATCGTCAGCGCGGACAAGGACCTGATGCAGCTGGTCCACGACGACGACGACAAGGTCCTCATGTGGGACTCGATGCGGGACAAGACGTACGGGCCCGAGGAGGTCATCGCGAAGTTCGGCGTCGCGCCGAGCAAGCTCCGCGATCTCCTCGCGCTGACCGGCGACACCTCGGACAACGTGCCAGGCGTCCCGAGCGTCGGGCCGAAGACGGCGGCCGACCTCCTCACGCAGTTCGGATCGATCGACGGCATCTACGCGAACGTCGCGACGGTCAAGAAGCCGAAGCTCCGCGAGGCGCTCACGAACCACGAGGCCGACGCGCGGATCTCGCGCGAGCTCGTGACGCTGAAGAAGGACGTCCCGATCACGTGGGACAAGGCCGCGATCAAGTATGGCGGCGCGGACCTCGACGCGCTCCGGAAGCTCTTCATCGAGCTCGAGTTCTCGCGGCTCCTCGACCAGATCAGCGCGGCGATCGCGCTCCGTGACGGCGGGCACAAGATGCCCGCGCCCGGCGAGAAGGGCGCCGGCCGCGCGGCCGCGATGGTGTCGGCGGCGAAGGCCCCGGCCGCGCCTCCGCCCCGCGTCGCGCGCACGTACCGCCACGTGCTCGACCGCGCCGGGCTCGATGCCGTCCTCGCGGCGGCGACGACCGAGAAGCGGCTCGGCATCACGATGATTGCGACCGGGGCGGACCCGATGCGGGCGACGATCGTCGGCGTCGCGCTCGCGGTGCAGCCGGGCGAGGGCGTCTACGTCCCCGTCGAGCACCGCTACCTCGGCGCGCCGAAGCAGCTCGGATGGAACGAGCTCGCGGCGGCCCTCGCGCCGGTGCTCGAGGACACGTCGGTCCGGAAGATCGGCTACGACCTGAAGCGGACGGAGAACCTCCTCGCGCGCGTCGGGCTCACGTTCGCGGGGCCGATCTCGGATCCGATGCTCGCGGCCTACCTCCTCGACCCGGAGGCGCCGAACCGGATGGAGGACCTCGTCCGCCGCGAGTTCGGCACCGAGCTCCCCGTCTACGACGAGGGCACCGGCAAGAAGAGCGAGCGCGTCGCGTTCGACCAACTCGACGTCGAACGCGCGACGACGTTCGCCGCCCCGCAGGCCGAGCTCGCGCTCGACGTCGCGCTCCGTCTCGACGAGCGCGTCGCGGAGGAAGGCCTCGGGAAGCTGTACGACGACGTCGAGCTGCCCCTCTCGCGCGTGCTCGCGGCGATGGAGCGGCGAGGCGTCCTCGTCGACGTCTCGAAGCTCGCGTCGATCGCGGCGCGGGTCGAGACCGAGTGCCAGACGCTCGAGGCGAAGGCGCAGGAGATCGCCGGTCACAAGTTCTCGGTCCGCTCGCGCGACCAGCTCGAGACGCTCCTCTTCGACGAGCTGAAGCTCCCGGTCGTGAAGCGCACCCAGAAGGGCGGTCGCTCGACCGACGCCGCCGTCCTCGAGGAGCTCGCGGACAAGCACCCGCTCCCGCAGGTGATCCTCGACTACCGCGAGCTCGACAAGCTGAAGGGCACGTACCTCGAAGGGCTCCCGCGCGCGGTGAACCAGACGACGGGCCGCATCCACACGCGCTTCGAGCAGGCGGTGACGGCGACGGGCCGGCTCTCCTCGACCGATCCGAACCTCCAGAACATCCCGATCCGGAAGGAGGTCGGGCGCCTCGTCCGCTCCGCGTTCGTCGCTCCGCCCGGCACCCTCCTCGTCAGCGCCGACTACTCGCAGATCGAGCTCCGCGTGCTCGCGCACCTCGCGAAGGACGACCAGCTCGCGCTCGCGTTCCGCGAGAACCTCGACGTGCACCAGCACACGGCTTCGCTCGTCTTCGAGGTGCCGCGCGAGCAGGTGACGAAGGAGATGCGGTCGCGCGCGAAGGCGATCAACTTCGGCCTCATCTACGGGATGGGCGAGCCGCGCCTCGCGCGTGAGCTCGGCATCACGCGGCAGGAGGCCGGTCAGTTCATCGCGGCGTACTTCGCGCGGTTCGAAGGCGTGCGTCGCTTCATGGAGAAGAGCGTCGAGGGCGCTCGGAGCGGCGAGGCCGTCCGCACGATCCTCGGGCGGCGCCGCTTCCTCCCGAACCTCCACTCCGCGAACCGCGGCCTCCGATTCGAGGCCGAGCGCGTCGCGAAGAACACGCCGATCCAGGGCACCGCCGCCGACATCCTGAAGCTCGCGATGATCGCGCTCGGGAAGGGCGAGGTCGTGCCGGGGGCGAAGATGATCCTCACAGTGCACGACGAGCTCGTGTTCGAGGTGCCGGAGGAGCGCGTCGCCGAGGCGGAGCCGAAGATCAAGGCGGCGATGGAGAACGCGTTCCCGCTCGACGTGCCGCTCGTCGTCGAGGTCGGGCACGGGCGGCACTGGGGCGAAGCGCACTGATCAGTGCAGTAGGCCTTCCGACACCTCGATCCCGATCGTCGAGGCGCGGAGCGCGAGCACCTCGTGCGCTTCGCACGCGAGCGCGAGCTGCGAGGACGACGTCGTCAGGATCCACTGCACGCCCGGCAGCGCGCGCCGGAGGAGCGGCACGAGGTGCTTCAGCATGCTCGGGTCCTGCTGCGCCTCGGCATCGTCGACACCGACGACGCCCTCCGACTCCCGCGGGGCATCCGCGCCGGGGTACGCGGCGAAGAGCGCGCGCATCGTGACTGCGCCGACGGCGAGGAGGTGCTTCGCGGGACGGGGCAGCGCCTCGAACGCGACGATGCGCCCGCCTTCGGCGCGGAGCTCGGGCTCGAGCGTCGTCGGGCTGATGCCGTGGTAGCGGACCTCGAACGGCTCGAGCAGGACGTCGACGACCTCGTGGAGCGCGGCGTCGAAGCGCGCGAGGTGCTCGTGCTCGGCGCGCCCTCCGCCGAGCGCCCGCGCGATCGCCGCGTAGGCGAGGATCTGCTTCGTCTCGCGGGTGAGGTCGGCGCGCGTCGGATCGTCGAACGTCGCGGTCTGTCGGACGTCCCAGCGGAGGAGCGTGCGGTCGGGGGTCGTGAGGAGGTTCGCGGTGCGCGAGAACCAGCGCGCGCCGGAGAAGGCGAGGAAGACGTGGCCGCCGTCGGTCTGCGCGCGACGATCGAAGATGGCCTGCTCGCGGCGCCGCACGGCGGCCGCTTCGGCGGTCTCGTCGTCGAGCACGGCGGACGGGCTCGTCACGACGAGCGGATGAGGCCGCTCGGGGTCGTCGTCGCCGAGGATCCAGTCGGTGCGCACCCAGGAAGGGTGCTCGCTCGAGGGCGGCGGTCGTCCCGGGAGGAGGGGAGGGAGCGCGTGACCCGGCCGCGTCGTCGCGATCGCCGCGAGCAGCGTCGTCTTCCCGGTGCCGTCCGCGCCGAACACCACCGTCACCGGACGCGGCGCGAGCGGCGCCTCTTCCTCGTCCGCCGTCGCCTCGAGCAGCCCGAGGGTCGTGTCGGCGAACGGGCCGACGTTGTGGAGCCTCACCGCGGCGAGACGCATGAGCGGAGCCTAACGCAGGCTCGTGCTCGGTGGCAGCTCGGCCGAGCTCAGGCTGCGCGGCGGCGGCGGGCTGCGATCAGCGCGCCCACGAGACCGAGGCCGACGAGCCCGGTCGTCGTCTGCCCGCGCCCGGGCTGCGCGACGCTGCACGAGCCGGCCTGCGGGCTCTCTTCCTCGGCGTCGAGCGAAGCCGTCGTGATGCTCGTCCGGACGGACTGGAGCTGGGCCTCGGACTCGAGGCGGGGCTCGCCACCGGCGATCGCGAACGCCTGCGTGAACATCGCCTCGAAGCCGGCGGTCGTCGTGTAGATGTGCCCGAAGTCCTCGTCGCACTTGCCGCCGCGCGAGACGACGCCGATGACGGCGCCCGTCTTCTCGCTGATCGCGGGACCGCCGGAGTCGCCCTGGCAGATCGACTTCCCGACCTCGAACTCGTGCTCGCCGAGCGGGGTCTTGCTCGGCGACAAGCCCTTGCCCTGGCCGAGGACCCTGAGGGCGTTCTTCCGGAAGCGCGAGCCGATCGGCGCGTTCATGTCGTTCTGGCCGTAGCCCACCGCGCGGATCGTCTCGCCGACCTGAGCCTTCGCTTCGAGGCGCACCGCGAGCGGCTCGACCGACAGCGAGCGGTCGAGCACGACGAGCGCGATGTCGGCGTCGCAGAGGTAGTCGCCCTGCGGCGAGACGATCGCCTTCGCGAGCGCGAGCGGTCGCTTCGAGAACACGGGAGAAGCTCCGGTGTAGATGCCGATCGTGCCGGGAGCCTCGTCGCCGACGACGTGCGGGCCGTTCGCCGAGCGGCCGTTTTCGTCACACGAGACAGAGGTCGTGGTGTTCTTCGTCACGCAGTGGCGCGCCGTGAGCACGACGTTCGGAGCGACGAGAGCTCCGGTGCACAGCTCGAACGAACCGCCTGCGCCGACGCGCAACGCGACGACGCCTCCGATCGATCCTTCGTCGTCGTCGCGCTCGCCTCCGTAGATGGTCGGATCGGACGAGCCCGTGTCCACCTTCGCGAGGACGGGCTCATTTCCCGCGTCGTCCGCGGACTCGGCTGCGCAGCCCGCGGCTCCGGAAATCGCGAGGGCCGCGAGGACGAGCCGGAGCGCCCGGGCAGGGGCCGACCCGATCCACGCGCGCTGGGGGGCCGTTGTCCCGCATCGTAGGGATTCAGGCGCAGAAGCTTCGAGTTCCTGGGGGATCCGAGCGCGAGCCATGCGATTCGCACGGCCATGCTTCAGGATGTGTGCCGAGTCCTTACAGCTCGAGCGTGCGGTCGAAAGGCTGAGCTCAGCCGATCGGTAGGGCACGTTGTGCTCGAACCCGACCTCTCCCTACAGTGCGCCGAAGGTCGTTGTGCGACGCGCGGTTACGTGATCCCTGATCCTCGTGTCATGGCGAGCGCCGGAATGTGCGCGGTGGACACCCCTCCGCCCGCGGGTTAGGCTCGCCCCGCCCGAGCTTTTCAGGGGTTCCCGCCCTGGGCCTGCTCTTGCTTCCCGCCCTCCGACGCAGTGCGCCGACCCGGCGCCGGTGCCCTCGCCTTCCTCCTTCTCGTCGCTGATGCAGAACTCCGACGTCGTCGCCTCCGAACTCCTCGCAGGGCAAAAGGGCTCGGTGCTCGACGCGTCGACTCCGGTGCCCGTGAGCTCGGGTGTCGTGTCCGTCTCCGGTGAGCTGCGCAGGCTCTCGGAGCGCGCATCGCGTGCGAAGGCGGCGGGCCTGACGGACAACCAGCTCGCCCTCGTCGTCTCGGCCGCGCTCTTCGTCGCGTTCTCGTGGCCGCTCGCGCTGACGGAGGTCCCTCCGTACCAGGACCTGCCGAACCATCTCGCGGCCGTCACGGTCATCGAGAACCCGCAGCGCTATCCGGAGTACGTCTTCAACGGCTTCCTGAAGACGAACGCCGCGCTCTTCGCGTGGCTCTACGTCGTCGGCAAGGTCACCGGCGCGAAGCTCGCCGCACGTCTCTTCGCGCTCGTGGTCCTCGCCGCGAACGCGCTCGTCCTTCCGCGCTTCGTGCTCTCGCTGACGAAGAGCCGCGGCCGGATGCTCGTCGCGAGCCTGTTCGCGTGGCCGATGGTCCACAACTGGTTCGTCTCGATGGGCATGCTGGACTTCGCGCTGGCGTTCCCGCTGTCGCTCGCGCTGCTGCTGTCGCTCCATCGCCAGCAGCGGAAGCCGACGGTCGCGAACGCCGGGCTCGTCGTGCTCCTCGGCGCGGTGACCTGGTACGCGCACGTCTTCCCGCTCCTCGTCGTCCACATGCTCGTCGGGATCGACGCGCTCCTGCGGAAGACGTGGAAGGAGCGCTTCCAGGCGGCGCACGCAGCGTTCCTCCCGCTCGCGCCGGTCACGCTCCTCGTCCTCGTGTCGCTCTACCAGCACCTGAGCGACACCGTCGGTCCGATGACGGGCTTCATCGACCACAAGTCGCTGCTCCCGCCCTGGGAGCTCGCCTACAACATGTGGTCGGAGTGGTTCTGGGGGTTCTCGAAGCTCACGATCACGAGCCTCGTCCCCTGCATCGGCCTCGCCGCGATCGGCCTCTGGCGCCGGAAGGAGTCGCCGACCTTCTTCTCGCCGTACGCGCTCGTCGCGCTCGGGCTGCTCTACTGCTTCCTGCCGTACATCGTCACGAACTGGTTCCACGTGAACTCGAGGATCATCCCGTACATCTGGATGGCGTTCCTCGTGCGCGTGCCGGACCGGCTCCCGAAGCAGGCGGTCGCGATCCTCGGCCTCTCGGCCGTGCTCTACAGCATCGGGATGGGCGCCGACTTCGTGCGGCTCGAGAAGGAGCGCAAGGAGTTCACCGCCGGCATCAACGCGGTGCCGGAAGGCGCCCGCCTCCTCCCGCTGCTCTTCAAGCACAAGGCGTCGAGCGACAACACGCGCAACATCATGCACTTCTGGGGCTACTACGTGACCGACAAGGTGACGGCCGCGCCCCTGCTCTTCGCGCACTCGCACTCGTTCCCGGTCATGTACAGCTCGCCGCCGCCGGTGCGCTTCAACCACCTCGTGCTCGAGGGGTTCGCGCCGAGCATGGCGAAGGCGGAGAGCGTCTGCCGCGGGATGCTCGACGGCAACATCGTCGTCGACGACTGCCAGGCGCAGTATCGCGCGACGTGGTCGGCGTTCTGGAAGGACGCGATGCCTCGCTACGATCACTTGCTCGTCTGGGACGTGACGCCGGACGCGCGCGCGAACATCCCGCCGGAGTACAAGCCGGTGTTCGAGCAGGGCCGCCTCCAGATCTTCGCGCGTGACGACGGCGCGGGCGGCGAGCGCGCGCTCGCTCCTTGACTCAGCGCATCCCGCGGATCTGGAGATCGATCTTCCGCCCGACGCGGAGCGAGAACGTCGCCGGCTTCTGATCACTGCCGACGTCGAGCCCGAAGACGTCGCCGATCGCGTCGCCGGACGTCGTCGTCCGGACGACGACCGAGACCTCGAGGCGGACGACCTTCGCACGCGAGGTGAAGCTGCGCCCCCCGAGCACCGAGAGCGTGCTCCGGATCCCGCTCGCGAGCGCCGCGCTCGGTGACCCGTCCACGTGCTGGCCTACGAGCTTGCCGCTGTCGTCGATCTCGAGCGTCACGACGGCCTTGCCCGCCGAGCCGAGCGGCACGTTCCCCCAGACCGGGTTCGCGCTCGCGGAGAGAACGAAGCTGCGTCGGAACGCCGTCGCGAGATCGACGGCAGCCCGATCGCCGACGGCGCCGTAGAGCTTCTCGCTGCCGCCCGCGCTGCTCGCCTCCTGGCTGCTCTCCGTCGCGCGTCCGGCCGAGGGCCGCCCTGCGTGCGAGGCGCGCTCCGACTTCCGCGTGTGCCTCGTGGGCGGCTTCGGCTTCACCTCGGCGGGCTCGCCCTCGGGGTCGCTCTCGGCCGCGGCCCCCGCCGCTTCGAGGTCCGGCGCCGGGGAGGCGTTCTGGAGCGGGACGGGCTCGGCCTCCGGCGCGGGCAGCTCGAAGGTCGCGCCCGCGAGCTGGGGAGCCGGATCGCCCGTCGGTTCCGCCTTCGCGCTCCGTCCAGCCGCCCAGAGACCGGCGCCGAGGCCGACGTGCGCGACGAGCGACGCGACGGCGGCGACGACGACGACGGTGCTCGGCGTGCGCGAGGGGACGATCACGGGCCTCTGCAGCATAGTGTGCCCCGGACCCGGGAAAGTTCCGGCTCCCGAACGTGTCTCACGCCTGAGTGACGCACCTCTTGCGGAGCGGCACGCCGTGTGCGAAGAGGCGGGCCCGATGTCGAGAGTCTCCGGCGTCACGATTCCCCTCTTCTCGATCCGTACGCGCGCCGATTGGGGCATCGGCGAAATCGCGGACCTGCCCGCCTGTGCGGCCTGGCTCGCGCGCGCAGGGCAGAAGCTCGTGCAGGTCCTGCCGACGCACGAGCTCTCGGAGGGCGAGACGAGCCCCTACGGCGCGCTCAGCGCATTCGCGCTCGACCCGATCTACATCGCGGTCACGCGCGTCGCGGACCTCGACGAGGCGGCGATCGCGAAGGCGCTCGGGGACGAAGGCCGCGCCGAGCTCGAGCGCGTTCGTGCCGCTGCCCGCGTCGACTACCGCGCCGTCCGTCGCCTGAAGCAGCGCGCGCTCCGCGCCGGCTTCGACACGTTCCGGCAGCGCGAGCTCGCGAAGGACACCGCGCGCGCGAAGGCGTTCTGGTCGTTCGTCGACAGCGAGACCGACTGGCTCCGCGACCACGCGCTCTACATCGCGCTCCGCTCCTCGCACGACAACCACGGCTGGTCGACCTGGCCGGCGCCGGAGCGCGATCGCGCTCCGGAGGTGCGCGCGATCGCCGACGCGCCGAAGGACGACGGCGGCCTCGGCACGCGCGTCCTCGAGCAGATGTACCTGCAGTGGCTCGCGCACGAGCAGTGGCACGTCGCGCGGCGTGAGATGCGCGAGCTCGGGATCGCGCTGATGGGCGACATGCCCTTCATCGTCGGCGGCGAGAGCGCCGACGTGTGGTCCCACCAGGCGCAGTTCCGGACCGACGTGTCGCTCGGCGCGCCGCCGGACGACTTCTCCGCCGAAGGGCAGAGCTGGGGTCTTCCAGCCTACAACTGGGAGGTCATGGATCGCGACGGCCTCGCCTGGCTCCGTGCGCGCGCGCGGCACGCGGCCGAGCTCTTCGACCGCTTCCGGATCGATCACGTCGTCGGCTTCTTCCGGCAGTGGGTCCGGAAGGGCGAGGACAAGGGGACGTTCTATCCGGCCGACGAGAACGACCAGAAGGCGCGCGGCGCGAAGGTGCTCCGCGCGATGGTCGAGTCGGCCGGTGCGAACGCCGTCATCGCCGAGGACCTCGGCGTCATCCCGCCGTGGGTGCGTCAGACGCTCACCGAGATGGGGATCCCCGGGTACAAGGTGATTCCCTGGGAGCGCGACAACGACTTCCAGCCGTACGACCCGAAGACGTTCCCCGCGCTCTCGGTCGCGACGTGGAGCACCCACGACACGATGCCGATCACGAAGTGGTGGACCGAGCTCGAGCCGTGGGAGCGCGAGCGTCTCGCGCGCGTCGCCGACATGCCGCTCGATCTCCCGGAAGGGGAGCGGGAGCTCGCGCTCCTGAAGCTCCTCTTCTCGTCGAAGAGCGACCTCGTGCTCGTGCTCGTGAACGAGCTGCTCGGCGACAAGACGCGGATCAACACGCCGGGCACCGTGACGGAAGAGAACTGGACGTGGCGTCTGCCGCGCCCCATCGAGGAGCTCCGCGACGACGCGCAGCTCGCTGCACGGTTCTCTGCCATCCGCGGCCTCGTCGCGGACAGCGGCCGCTGAAACCACGTCGAGTGTGATAGATACGTTCCCCTCGATGGGGCACGCTCCGATCAAGGTGAAGCCCGGCCGGCACGCGCCGCTCGGTGCCACGTTCGACGGAGCAGGCGTGAACTTCGCGGTGTTCTCCGAGCACGCGACCGGGATCGACCTCTGCCTCTTCGACGACCGCGGGATCGAGACGCGCGTTCCGCTCCCGCGGAAGACGGCGCACGTCTTCCACGGCTACGTCGAAGGGCTCGCGCCGGGTCAGAAGTACGGCTTCCGCGCGCACGGCCCCTACGAGCCGGATGCAGGCTTCCGCTTCAACGCGCACAAGCTCCTCGTCGACCCCTACGCCCGCGCGGTGACCGGCAAGATCGACTACCGCGAGCCGGTCTTCGGCTACGTCGGCGCGCCCCACGTCGGGATGGCGGGGACGGTGCTGAAGGCCGACGACCGCGAGATCGACGTGCGCGACAGCGCGCGCGGCGTCCCGAAGAGCCTCGTCGTCGACGACCGCTTCGACTGGGAGGGCGACGCGCCTCCACGCGTGCCGTGGGACGACACGATCCTCTACGAAGCGCACGTCCGCAGCCTCTCGATGACCCACCCCGGGGTGCCCGACGGGGAGCGCGGGACGTATCTCGGCCTCGGCAGCCCGGCGATCGTCGACCATCTCCGGAAGCTCGGCGTCACGACGGTGGAGCTCCTGCCGGTCCAGGAGGCGATGAACGAGTGGTCGATCGCGTCGCGCGGGCACGAGAACTACTGGGGCTACTCGACGCTCGGCTTCTTCGCGCCCGATCAGCGCTTTGCGTCCCGCGTCGGTGAGCAGGTCGTCGAGTTCAAGCAGATGGTGAAGGCGCTCCACCGCGCCGGGATCGAGGTCGTTCTCGACGTCGTCTACAACCACTCATGCGAGAGCGATCACCTCGGACCGACGGTGAGCCTCCGCGGCCTCGACAACACGACCTACTACCGCCTCAAGATCGAGAACCGCGCGCAGTACGAGGACTACACGGGCTGCGGCAACAGCCTGAACATGCTCCACCCCCAGACGCTGAAGCTCGTCATGGACAGCTTGCGCTACTGGGTGACTTCGATGCACGTCGACGGCTTCCGCTTCGACCTCGCCTCGACGCTCGCGCGCGAGACGGGGAGCGTCGACAAGCTCTCCGCGTTCTTCGACATCATCCACCAGGACCCGATCCTCTCGACCGTGAAGCTCATCGCCGAGCCGTGGGACCTCGGCGAAGGCGGCTATCAGGTCGGGAACTTCCCCGTGCTCTGGACGGAGTGGAACGGGCGCTATCGCGACACGGTCCGACACTTCTGGCGCGGCGAGGCGTGGACGGTGCCGGACATGGGCTACCGCCTGACGGGCTCGAGCGATCTCTACGAGGACGACGGACGCCACCCGCACGCGAGCATCAACTTCGTCACCGCTCACGACGGGTTCACGCTGCGCGATCTCGTGAGCTACGAGACGAAGCACAACGAGGCGAACGGCGAGGAGAACCGCGACGGGTCGAACGACAACGCCGCCTGGAACTGCGGGGTCGAAGGCCCGACCGACGACGAGGCGATCGCCGCCCTCCGCGCGCGCCAGATGCGGAACTTCTGGCTCACGCTGATGATCTCGCAGGGCGTGCCGATGATCACGAGCGGCGACGAGCTCGGCAAGACGCAGGACGGCAACAACAACGCCTTCGTCCAGGACAACCCCCTCTCGTGGCTCGACTGGCAGCTCGCGCCCGAGGCCGAGACGCTGCTCGCCTTCGCGCGGCAGATGGTGGCGCTCCGCCGGCGGCACCCGGTGTTCCGCCGCAACAGCTTCCTCAAGGGCGAACGCGCCGGCGGGAGCGAGCTGAAGGACATCGCCTGGTTCCACCCGGAAGGGCGCGAGATGAACGTCGTCGACTGGCAGACGCCGTCACGCGCCACGATCGGGATGCTGCTCAGCGGAGACGCCCTCGACTGGCAGGACGACGACGGCAACGACGTCATCGACGACTCGTTCCTCGTCCTCCTCAACGGCTCGCGCGAGGACGTCTCGTTCGTCCTGCCGCCGCCCGACCCGTGGGGACGGCGCTGGTCGCTCCGGGCGCACACGTTCGATCCGTCGCGCGGCGATGGCACGCTCTACGAAGCGGCGTCGCCGTTCGACCTGCCCGCCAACAGCGCGGCGGTGTTCAAGCGGATCCTGCCCGAGCGCGGCTCGTACCGGCCTTCGCTCGGCCCCCACCCGACGAGCGACTGAGCCGCCTCAGGGCTGGCTCGTGCAGCGCTCGGCCGGCTTCAGCACGCACGCGTCGTCGACCGGCTTGCCCGCGAGGCGATCCTCGAGGAAGTCGAGCCACTGGTCGAACGCGAACGTGAGCGGCTTCGTGTGCGTGGCGCCCGAACACTCGAGGAACTGGAGGACATGGCCCTGCGAGCAGAGCGTCTGGAACGCGGCGCGCTCGACGACGTTGTTCACGAGCTGATCGTCGGCCGCGAGGAGGAACAGGCTCGGAACGTTGTCGAGCTTCGGCACCGACGTCGTCTGGAGCGTGTTCTCCTTCATGTAGCAAGCCCACGGCTGGTAGTTGCCGAAGTCGGGCTGCTGGCCGGCGGCGCGGTACTGCGGGGTGAAGGTCGCCTCGAGCGAGGCGCCGGCGAGGACGTCGGTGAACGAGCACGTCTCCGCCATCGCGGCGGGGATCTTCGTGTCGAACGGCGCGTTCATCGCGCCGGCGAGGCCGTTCGGCGAAGCGCGGTACCAGCTCTCGAGCGCCGTCGTCGCCGCCATGACGTTGTCGGTCGCGTTCGTGTCGGCGGCGAGCGCCGGGGCGCTCTGGCCGCGGAGGTCCGTCGGCGGGACGTCCCAGACGGAGCCCTTGATCGTGAGCTCGGGGGCGTAGTGCGGCGCGAAGCGGTTCACGAACGCGGCGGCGTGCCCGCCCTGCGAGCCGCCCATCACGACGACGTCGCCGGGCGTCAGGTTCTCGCCCGCGATCATCTTCTTCGCCGCGCGGACCGAGTCGAGCGACGCGATCGCGGTCGGCTCCGCGACGAGGTACGGGTGGAGGAAGCCGGTCGGCGCGCCCATGCTCTTCAGCCCGATGTAGTCGGGCGCGACCGCGACGTAGCCGAGCGACGCGAAGAGCGAGAGGAGCACCGCGGTGCCGTCCTTGAACGACCCGACGATGTCGTCGGCGATGCCGCCCGAAGGTGAGCACTTGTCCGTGAAGCCCGAGGTGCCGTGGAGGATGAGGAGGATCGGGAAGGTCCGGTTGTCGTTCACGTCCGGCCACGCGATCGAGGCGGTCGCGTCGAGGAGCTTGCCGCGGTCCTGCGTCTGGTAGCGGATGATGCGCGACTTGGTGCTGTGCTTCGCGAGGCGCTTCGTCTTGAACGCGCTCTTGCGCGCTTCGACGAGGAGGTAGTTCAGCTCGAGCGGCGTGTGAGGAGCGAGGCCCTTCTGCTCGAGGATGTCGCCGAGCGCAGGGGAGGTGACCCAGTCGTACGGCGCGGCCCCGCACTTCGCGCGGCCGGAAGGCGCTGCCGCGTCGGGCGCGGAGGTGGACGCCGGCGGTGGCGTCGTCGACGAGGGCGCGGGCGCCGGCGCGGCCGGCGCGCCGCTCGAAGGAGCGGGGGTGTCCTCGTAACCGGAGGTCCCGGACGCTCCGCACGCGACGGTGACGAACGCGAGGGGGAGCAGCGAACGCAGCACGGGAGAGGACGACCGCTTCATGGCGGCTAGAGTGTTTACTCTATGCCGCAGGGCTGGTCACCCCCGCTCTGCCCACGAAACGTCAGCGAGACGGCGTGAGGACGCGCACTTCGATGTCGTCGGTGTACGTGCGCGTGTTCAACGGTCCCGCGAGCGGCCGGATCCCGCTCGGGAGCGACGCGAACGAGACGTCGACCGACTCGCCCGTCACCGGCGCGTGCTGGCCGCCGACTTCCTGCCGGATGTTGCCCGTGACGCCGCCCCACACCGCACCGTGGCCGACCTGCGGGCACGAGACCGTGCGGCACGCCGTCGTCGCGAGCGCGAACGTGGTGCGGAGGAGGCCGTCTTCCATCGTCGTCGTCGCCATGGTGACGCGCGCGCGGGCGTGGCCGAGGACGGTCGACTCGCTCGCGTGGGCGACGCCGCGCGTGCTGACGGAGGGGAGGAGGGCGAGCGCGCCGAGCGCGGCGGCGGCGACGAAGCCCGCGCGTGCGCGGCGATCGCTCCGCGCGCGGAGCGCGAGGAAGACGAGGAGCCCGAAGACGGCGACCATCGCACCGTGCGTCGCGGCGCGGCTCGGCTTCTTCGGCGCGACCGTCGCGTTCCCGCAGCCGTTGCCGCCCGCGGAGATCTCGGTGCTGTAGAGCTGCGCGAGGCCCTCGATGTCGTCCGGCGTCGGCGCACGCACGCCGGGATCGTTCGGCGGCGTGTAGCGATACATGAGGACGTCGCGGCGCTCCATCTCGTCGTTGAGGCCGAGCGAGTGTCCGAGCTCGTGCGCGACGACGTGGTGGAGGTCGTAGGTCGTGCCGTCCGCCGAAACGTCGGTCCGGGCGTCGTCGTGCGTGATGCCGTCCGTCGCCGAGAGGCCGAGGCCGTCGCGGATCGGCGTCTGCGCCGCTTCCGCCGCGCCCTTGTGGATCGTGAAGCGGTAGGCGCCGTTGAAGACGATGTCCGCGTCGAGGATGCGGCCCGAGATGTTGTCGTAGGTGAGGACGGTGATGGCGAGCGCGCGTCCCGCCGGCTTGTAGCCGCCGGCCATGTAGAAGACGCCGTTCTTCTCGTCGAAGCCGGGCTTCTTCGGATCGTCCTCCGCGCCCGCGTGCGCGCGGAGCTCGGGGGCGCCGACGCTGCCCGACCACGTGCGCATCGCGCGGAGCGTCGCGTCGACGCTGCCCGCCGTCGCGTTCGCGACCGAGGGATCGATCGCGTAGTCGACCGTGCGCGTCTCCCAGTGGACGAGCTCACCGGTGCTCGTCGTCTTCACGACGAACGCATCGGCGTCCGCGGTCGTCGCGAGCGCTGCGCCGCTCGTGAGACCTGCGAGGAGCACGCGCGCTGCGAAGCGCTGCGTGCGGCGAGTCGAGCTCAGGGCAGAGGACAGCGCCACATAACCTTTCTACGCAAAGTCGAGACGTCTCATCTGCGAAACCGAAGTCGAAAGATGAAATGAGTGTCAGGACGTCCGTAGGCCGCGGCGCGTGTGATGCGCGTACGTAGAGAAGGCGGCGAGCGCGCACTTCGATCACGAGATCGACACGGCGACGTGCATGCCTCGCGTAAGCGATTGAAGCCGCCTACGAATTCGGCGCGCCTCGGTCCGAGGCTCTCGGCGTGCGGCGCTGCACGGAGCTGTAGGCTCACGAGCGGAGGCCGCCGACTTCGTCGGCGTCTCCCTTCACGGTGCTGGCTCGCGTCTCGATCCGTCTCCGAGACGTCGGAGACGTTCGGAGACGCGCTCTCTCAGCCGGCGCCGCCCAGCTTGTAGCGTTCGAGCTTCCGATAGAGCGTCGTGCGATCGAAGCCGAGGACCTTCGCCGCCTGCGTCTTGTTCTGGCCGACGGCTTCGAGCACGCGCTGGATGTAGCGGCGCTCCACTTCTTCCATCGTGACGAGGTCGGTCGGATCCTCGGTCGCGACGACGACGAACGACGGCTTGTACTCGCGGACCTTCGGCGGGAGGTCTTCGACCGTGAGCTCCTCGAAACGCGCGAGCGCGACGGCGCGCTCGAT
Source organism: Polyangiaceae bacterium (assembly GCA_039809485.1). Taxonomy (GTDB): domain Bacteria; phylum Myxococcota_A; class Polyangia; order Polyangiales; family Polyangiaceae; genus Labilithrix. The sequence goes on from JBDHVE010000069.1 coordinate 28,645, forward strand.
GCAGTTCTGCAGCTCGCGCACGTTGCCCGGCCACGAGTAGCTGAGGAGGCGCTCGGCGACGGCGTCCGAGATGCCCTTCACGTTCTTGCCGAGCGAGGTCGCGAAGCGCTGGACGAAGAGCTGCGCGAGGAGGAGCACGTCGTTGCCGCGCGCGCGGAGCGGCGGCACCTCGACGTGGACGACGTTCACGCGGTAGTAGAGGTCCTCGCGGAACTTGCCGCTCTCGACGAGCGACTCGAGGTCCCGGTTCGTCGCCGCGACGATGCGCGCGTCGAACGCCGTCTCCGTCGTCCCGCCGACGGGACGCACCGAGCGCTCTTCGAGCGCGCGGAGCAGCTTCGCCTGCATCCCGGGCGCCATCTCGCCGATCTCGTCGAGGAAGAGCGTGCCGCCGCTCGCCTGGAGGAAGAGGCCGCGCGAGGCGGTGCGCGCGTCGGTGAACGCGCCCTTCACGTGGCCGAAGAGCTCGCTCTCGAGGAGGGGCTCGGGGAGCGCCGCGCAGTTGATCGCGACGAACGGACCGTCCTTCCGCCGGCTCCGCTTGTGGAGGTCGCGCGCGACGAGCTCCTTGCCCGACCCGCTCTCGCCCGTGACGAGGACGGTCGCGTCGCTGTCGGCGACACGCGAGATGACCTCGTGCACCTTGCGCATCGCCGGGCTGTCGCCGATGAACTCCGCGCTCGGCTTCGTCCGCGCGACTTCCTCGCGGAGGCGCTTCACCTCTTCGCGGAGGGCCGCGTTCGTGATCGCGCGCTCCACCGCGACGACGAGCTGGTCGATCTCGAACGGCTTGGTGAGAAAGTCGTAGGCACCCGCGCGCATCGTCGCGATCGCGGTCTCGAGCGAGCCGAACGCGGTGATGACGATGACGGGCAGATCCTTGCGGTTCTTGGCGACGCGCTCGGTGAGCTCGACCCCGTTCATGCCGCGCATGTTGAGGTCCGTCACGACGACGTCGAAGTCCTCGCGCTCGAGCGACTCCCAGGCGGCTTCCGCGCTCTGGCGCGTCGCGACCTCGTAGTTCCTCCGCGTGAGGGCCTGCTCGATCACACGCGTCATCTCGGGCTCGTCGTCGACGACGAGGACGCGTGCACGGTGCGCCGGTTTGCCCGTGGACATGGGAGGCACTCTAGCGCGCCACCGCCGTCGTCCGCACCTCGTCTGTGCGGCTCAGCAGGGCACGTACATCGCGAAGGTGCTGCCCTTCCCGGGCGCGCTCTCCGCCGTCATCCAGCCCTTGTGGCCCTCGAGGATGCCGTGCGCGACGCTGAGGCCGAGCCCGGTACCCTCGCCGACCCCCTTCGTCGTGAAGAACGGCTCGAAGATGCGGTCGAGGTCTTCCTTGCCGATCCCGACGCCCTCGTCCGCGACCTCGACGACCGCGCACTCGACCTCCGCGGACGACCCATCGGGCGGTGCGGCGCGGCAGCGTCGTACGCGGACGTGGACGTCGCCGCCCTTCGGCATCGCGTGGACGGCGTTGATGACGAGGTTCGTGAGCGCCTGCTCGAGCTGCGCGCCGTCGACCTTCGCGATGACCGGCGCGGCGTCGCGCTCGACGACGATCCGCACGTTGTTCTTCCGCGCGAGCGACCCGAGGAAGCCGGTGGTGCGCTCGGCGAGGTCGCCGAGGTCGACGTCGGCCGTGTTGGGTGACCGCCGACGGGCGAAGTCGAGCAGCTGGCGGACGATCTTCGCGACGCGGTCGGCCTGCGCGCCGATCACGCGCGCGCTCTCGACCGCGTCGTCTGCCTCGGCCTCCTTCGTCGCGATCATCTTCGCGCGCATGCCGATGACGGCGAGCGGCGTCCCGAGCTCGTGGGCGATGCCGGATGCGAGCGTACCGACCGTGCGCAGACGATCGGCGTGCCGGAGCTGCTCGAGCGCGCTGATGCGCTTCTGCGTCTCCTCGTCGGCGCGGTTGCGCGCGTCGCGGAGCTGATCGCACATCGCGTTCAGCTCGTGGACGAGCGCCGAGACCTCGTCTCGTCCGGTGACCGGGAGCCGATGCGAGAGGTCGCCGCCACCGATGCGCCGCGCCTGCTCCGCGACGCGGGCGAGCGGCCGTGAGACGAGGACGGAGGTGAGGGCGGTCGCGAGGAGGGTCGCGAGCACCGCGACGAGCGCGGAGCCGAGCAGCTGCTCTCGGACCTCCGTCCAGAACATGCTGCGGTGGCCGACGAGCGGGCGCGACAGCTCCAACGCCGCTGGGCGTGCGCCCGCGCGCGCGAGTGGGATGTACGCGAACACGCGTCTTCCTCGGCCGCCGACGTTCCCGACCCAGGTCGCCGTCTGGCGCGCGCGGACCTGATCGACGATGTCCGCGGGCGCGTGCGCGCCGTAGGGATCGCTCGCGGGTGCATCGAGCCACGTCCAGCGCGCTTCGATCGCTTCGTCGCGATCGTGGTAGCGGACGAGCTCGATGGCGCGAGCATCGCCGTCGCGTTCCCAGACCGCGAGCACGGAGGCGCTCAACGTTCGCCCGAGCGAAGCAAGGTCCTCGGCGACCGTGGTCTCGAGCCGCACGACTTCCTGGCTGGCTGCGACCGAGGAGTAGACGACGACGCTGAGGACCGCGCACGCCAGGAAGGCGAGGGCGAACTTGGTCCCGACTTTCATGGTGTTACCATACACCCCGGTACCGCGTGCGGCCGTGGGCGGCAGAAAGTGCGATCGTGACGTTTTGCCCCAAGGCACTGCGGCAACGGTGCAGAAAGTCCCAGCCTTCTGGTCATAACTCCGCAGGATTCCGCGACGTTACGGCTCATACGGCGTGGCACGAAGGCTGCTGAACGGGCCGCATCCGACAGCGACGAGACGAGCTCGCCGCGCTGGGTGAAAGGATGGGTGGAAGCGTGAACGTGGCTACCGCGATGCCGACGGCTCGTTATACGGCGCTTCTCGTTGAGAGCGACAAGAACTCTGGTCTCGAGAGCGCGCTGCGCGAGCACGGTTGCTCGGTTCGCCGCGCGACCTCGCGCGCTGCTGCGCAGGAGGCCCTCGAAGGTGCAGACCTCGTCGTCGTCACGACGCAGGGTCTGTCGGAAGGTGACGTCTCCGAACTGGTCGGCAAGGCAATCCTGTCTGCGGCCGTTCTCGTCGTCACCGCGGACTCGGAGCTCGCGCTGAAGGCCGCGAAGCTCGGAGCTGCGACGTCGATCGGCGGCTCCCCCGAGCTCGCCGCCGCGCACATCGGCCAGCAGGTCGGGATCATCGAGCTGAAGCGCAAGTTCGCGCGTCAGAGCGGCATCCCGAGCTCGATGGCCGCGCCGACGAGCGGCGTCGTGCAGCGTCGTTCGACGCCGCTTCCGAAGGAAGCGACGCCCGACGCGCTCGAGGCGCTCGTCGAGGCCGCCGAGATGCTGGTGCCGATGCACCGCTTCCAGCGCGTCTACGTGGACTACGCCCTCCGTCGCTTCGGCGGGAACAAGGTCCACACGGCCGCTGCTCTCGGCATCGATCGCCGGACGATCCAGCGCTGGGCGCGTGCGCGCTCGGAGCAGACGCCGTCGACGCAGCCGCAGACGACCACCCACAGCTGAATGCATCACCCAGCGACCTGACCGGTCGTCCATTTGCGGAGCGGAGAAGCTCCGCGTCGAATACCCGGCCGAGCGATTGCTCGGACCGGGTTTCGCGTTTTGTGGCGGTGGCGGGCGGATCAGAGCGTCGCGCGCGTCGGTTTCGGGGCGGCCGGGACGAGGAGCGGCTTGATCGAGCGGAAGCGCTGGATCGCCTTCTTCTCGAAGCTCGTCAGGCCGCGCGCACGCGCGCCCGACACGAGCGAACGGACGGCCGCGCCCACGACGACTTCGCCACTCGTGATCTCCGGCGCGGCGATCTGGACCTGGCCGCCCTTCGTGCCGGTGTGGAGGACGAGGAAGCCGCCGTAAGGGAGCGGATTCGTCACGTCCGCGCGATAGAGCACCCACGTGCGGCCCGCCACCGTGCGCGTCGCGTCGGGCACCGCCGAGAAATCGTAGGCCTTGCCCTCCGGTGACTCCTCCGTGATCGCGGCGGAAACGGCCGAGCCGTCGGTCGCGAGCGTGGCCGGGCGGCCCTTCGAATCGGACTTCGAGAACCACACCTGCGCACGGAACGGGCCCTGGCCGCCCGGCACGCTCGCGAGGATCACGATCCCCTCGGACGACGTGTCCGTCGCGCCGGAAGGCCGCACGAGGGCGACGCCGCCGGCGAAGCCTGCGGGCGAGCGGCTGTCGAGCGTCGTCTCGAGATCGAACGGCACGGACGACGACTCCTCGAACGCGAGCCAGCCCGTGTACGACGAGCCCTGGCCGACGAGCGAGAAGCCCGGATCGACGAGCAGGTTCACCGGCGAGGTCGGCTGCACCGTCGCCTCGACGAGCGTCCGCACCGGCTTCGGCGTCTCGGTCGGCGTCTCGGCAGGGGTCACCGGCGCAGGCGCCGGGGCGTCGTTCGTGCTGGTACCGCACGCGAAGGCGAGGAGGGAGAGAGCGGAGACCGCGATGAGAGAGAGCTTCATGGTCGTTCTCCGGATCAGGGGGTCTCGAGCCACGTGAGCGCGGCGGTGATGATCGTGTCGACGCCTGCGAGGGTGTCGGAGAGCTTCTGGACGACGACCTCGTCGGGCGGGACGCCGTGGCCGCTCTCCCAGCGCGCTTCCTTCAGACCCGTCGCGTCGCCCGCGAAGCGCGAGTCCTGGATCTGGATGCTGCCGCCGGTCCAGCCCGACGACACGGGCGGGAGCTGCACGACCGACCCGAACGCGCCGGACGTGACATGCGGGGCGAAGATCCGGAAGCCGGCCTTGCCCTGGAAGAGGCGGGGCATGAAGTCGTTCGCCGAGACGTCACGCGTGTTGAGCCACGCGATCTTCGACGCCGAGCCGGGCGGATCCGCGACCGTCGCGAGGAACCCGTTCGAGAGGCCGAGGAAGCATGCCCACTGGTTCTGCATCGACTCGCTCGTGCACGAGGTCACGCGATCGAGGAGCCAGGGCGGATCGAGGAGCGACACCGACCCGCGGCCGATCGAGAGCACGCCCATCGGATCCGCGGTGCCACGGACGAGCCCGAAGAGGTGCTCGACGGCGTCGTAGAGGCCGCCGTGACCGTCGCGCGCGTCCATCATCACCTTCGCGGGGCGGCCGGCGAAGATGCTCGTCATCGACGCCTTCCAGTTCTTGTCGGCGACGAAGCCGTCGAACTGCGCGCGCGTCTCGCCGCCGGCGCCGGTCTCGATCGAGACCGGGTCCTCGCCGGTGTTGCTCGCGGGGGCGAGCTGCGAGACGGACGGCGTGAAGCGCGACGAACACGCAAACGAGCGCGAGCCCGGCTGGATCTGGCCCGTCACCGCCTTGTAGGCGAGCTCGCCGATCGGGATGTCGATCGTCTGGAGCGCGTCGCCGCTGCATGCGCCGGCGGACGCGCAGCGCGCGATCGACACCGTCGAGGCGCGCGTCGTGAGGAGGCGCGAGAGATCGACCGCGACCGCGCCCCAGTCGGAGCCCGCGTCGTTCGGGAGCGTCGTCGCGAAGCGCGGCCAGTTCTCGTCGACCCACGCCTTCGGGTCCTGACCGTCGATCTTGGCGATGACGTCGCCCTTCTGGAGCGGGATCGCCGAGGTCGGCTTGTCCGACGCGCGGAAGACGGCGAAGCCGAGGCCGCCGCCCATGAGGTCCTTCTCCACGAGACCGAAGCACGCGCCGAGCACGCTCGACGAGCCCTGCTGGATCTGGGGCGCGATCGTCGAGAAGCTCGTCGGCGAGCCGAACGAGGTGTGGTTGTCGCGGAGGAGGTTCACGAGCCGCGCCATCCCGCCGAAGAACTGACGCGACGACGGCGCCGAGTCCGCGAGCGCGCGGGCCTGCGGCGTCAGGATCGCGATCCCGTTCTTCAGCGCGTTGCGGTCGCCGATGAGGCGCGTCGACCAGAACGACCAGCGCTCGGCGATCTCCTTGCGATGCGAGGCGGAGGGGAGGGCGCCCCACGTGATCGTCGACGACACGCAGTGACCGAACATGCAGTCGCCCGTCGCGCCGCAGACCTGGTCGACGTTCTGCTGCGTGCACGCCGCCGGCGCCGTCGGCTTTCCGTCGACCTTTTCGATCTCGAGCGCGTCGATGACGAACGCGGCGTTCGTCGACGCATACGGCGAGGGCGCGATCAGGATCGCGCGCGCGGGGACGTCGAACGCGGCGCCGTCGATCGGGCCGGTCGAGTACTCCGCCCAGCCGTCGCTCGTCTGGCGTCCGGTGCGGATCGCGCGGACCTGCGCGAAGGACGTGAAGCCGCCGAGCGCGCCCTCGAGCTCCTGGTCGTAGGCGACCTGCACCTGCGGGGCGGCGCCGTCGGCGCGCGCCCAGAGCTTCACCTCGAAGCGCCCCTTCGCGAGCTCCGCGAAGAGCCCCGCGTCCGTGAGCGCGAGCCCCTTGCCCTTCGTGAGACGGAGCGCGCGCGCGCCCTCGAGCGCGTCGTCCTCCTCCGTCGTGAAGAACGGCGCGAGGTCGCCCTTGGCGACCGGCACGTGCTCGAGCGCGGGGAACCCCTGGTCGGTGTTCCACGTGAGCAGCTCGGTCCCGGCGAGGGCGTCCTCGTTCTCGAAGTCGAACGTGCGGAGCGCGTCGCCCGACAGGCGGAGGCGGCCGGCGGCGGCGTCGAAGTCCGCGCGCGCGAAGGCGTGCGGGCTCACGGAGAGGACGGCGAGGAGGCAGCTACCCCAGAGTGCTCGCTTCATGTCGGCGCGGCGAGAAGCAAGCGATGTGCCGCGGTGTGGCTCCCCGTAAGCGCGCGATTTCTGACGATCCCGTGCGCGTTCGCACGCAGGGCGTCAGGGTTCTATCTCCTCGTCGCTGCTCGGTTACTGCAGCGCGAGCGGCTGGACCTCGCCCTCCCGCCAGCAGTCCCGGACCGGAACGGTGCAGAGGTACACCGCGGTCCGTCCGCAGCCGGAGACCTGCCAGCGCTCGAGCGACTGTCCTGGTCGCGGGCCGGCCTCGATCCGCTGCACCGTCGTCTCCTCCTGCGAGCAACCGAGATCGCGCGCGACCCGGATCCGCGGGGTGCTCGTCGGCGCGCACGCGGCGACAGCGGAGCCGACGACGAGGAGGAGCATGACGAGCGAAGTGGAACGAGCCATGGCGAAAGGCTCCGGAGCAACCGCCGTGCTCACGCGTGGTGCACGGGAAATCACGGCCTCGCGACGCGAAGTGGAGCCGCGCGTTCTCGCTCGCGCCGTCAACAGCCGCAACGGGCGACGTGCGCTTCGCTCGAGGCGAGCGTCTTCTTCGCGTCCGTGCAGCGCGCATCCGTCGCGCCCGCCATCCGGCAGAGCGCGTCGACGGCGCGGCGCATCGAGGCGATCGCGCGGCACGGCGTCCGGCACGCGTTCGAAGCGTCGGAGAGGTTTTCACCGCGCTCTTCGGCCTTCTTCCCCGGCTCTGCCTTCGGCGACTCGGTCGCGACCGTCGGTGCGGTCGTCGCCGGCGCGCCTCCGCCGAGCTCGGCCTCGGCGCGCTCGATCTGTGCCCGCGCTTCTTCGATCGTCGTCGGCTCCGGTTCCGCGAGGGCGCCGGCGCCTCCGCTCGGCATCGATGCCGGGGACTTGGCCGCCCCGCCGCACGCGACGAGAACGGCGAACGGCACCGCACACGCGACGAGCCGCTTCATCCCGCCCTCCCGCCGTGGCGGAGGAAGACCTCGATCAGGCGACGGCCGTGGGGGGTACCGATGGACTCCGGATGGAACTGGACGCCGAGCACAGGCAACCTCGTATGACGAACGGCCATGACCGTACCGTCCTTACACCGCGCCGTCACCTGCAAGCTCGGCGGTAGCGAGGACGCCTCCGCGACGAGCGAGTGGTAGCGCATCGCTTCGAACGGGCTCGGAATCCCCTCGAACATCGGGTCGCCTTCGTGCTCGACGAGGCTCGTCTTGCCGTGGACCGGCGAAGTCCGGACGACGCGCCCGCCGAACACCTGCACGATCGCCTGGTGGCCGAGGCAGACGCCGAGGATCGGGACACCCTCCTTCGCGAGCTCGCGGAGGATGTCGGCCGAGACGCCGATCCGTCGCGCATCGGCGGGATGGCCGGGGCCGGGCGAGAGGATCACGCGCGACGGCGCGAGCGCACGGACGCCCTCGATCCCGACCGCGTCGTTCCGGACGACGACCGGCCGCTCGCCGAGCGCGCCGACGAGCTGGACGAGGTTCCAGGTGAACGAGTCGTAGTTGTCGACGACGAGCGTGGTCAAAGCGAAGCCTCGCCGCGCACGCGCGCGATTGCCTCGAGGAGGGCGCGCGCCTTGACGAGCGTCTCGTCGTGCTCGCCCTCGGGCGAAGAGTCCGCGACGACCGCGCCGCCGACCGAGAAGCATGCGCGCCCGCCCTGGACGACCGCGGTGCGGATGACGACGGAGAGATCGAGCGTGCCGGAGACGTCGAAGAAACCGAGCGCACCGGAGTAGACGCCGCGCTCGACGGGCTCGAGCGCCTCGAGGAGGCTCATCGCCTCGATCTTCGGCGCGCCCGTCATCGAGCCGGGAGGGAAGCAGGCGCGGAGGAGATCGATCGCGTCCTTGCCCTCGTCGAGGCGGCCCCGGACCGTCGACACCATCTGGTGGACGGACGGGTAGCGCTCGATCGCGCAGAGCTCGGTCACCTCGACGCTACCGAAGCGGCACACGCGGCCGAGGTCGTTTCGGACGAGATCCACGATCATCGTGTTCTCCGCCCGGTCCTTCTCGGACGCGGCGAGCTCGCGGGCGAGCTGGTCGTCCTCGGCCTCGTCGTGACCGCGCGGGCGCGTGCCCTTGATCGGGCGGCTCTCCGCGACGCCGCCCGGGCCGAGCGAGAGGAAGCGCTCCGGCGAGGACGAGACGACGGCCGCCTCGGGGAAGTCGAGCCACGCCGCGAAGGGCGAAGGATTCGCGCGGCGGAGGTCGCGCCAGAGCGCGAACGGGTCGCCCGCGAACGGCACCTCGAGCGCGTTCGTGAGGCAGATCTCGAACGCGTCGCCTTCTTCGATGTGGCGCTTCGCCTTTCGTACCGCTTCGAGATACCCGGCTCGCGAGAGGCCGGCGCGGACGCCGAGCGCCGCCGCGAGCTCGGCGATCTGGGCCGGGGTCCGCAGTGTCGGGGAAGGAGGCGAAGACGCCGCGCCTCGCGGTGCATCCGCGGCGCAGCGACGGAGCATCTCTTCGAGCCGCTTCGTCGTCGCGTCCGCGCGCCGGGACGCCTCGGCGTCCGTCTCGCCGCGTCCGACGACCGACAGCCACGCGCGGCCGGTGCGCGCGCACCTTCCGAGGACCCAGTCGTGGAACGCGAAGGCGATGTCCGGCAGGTGGAGACGCGGGCGCTCGCGGCAGGGCAGGCGCTCGAGCATCTGTCCTGCCTCGTAGCCGACGTAGCCGACCGCGCCGGCGCGGAGCGGGAGCGGGACGTCTTCGAGCGCCTCGACGGTGCGTTCGGCGAAGAGATCGCGGAGGAGCGGGAGCGGGTCGTCGACGACGACGTCGACGTCGCCGACCTGGACGCGCGCCCGGACGCGGCCGTCCGACGTGCGCTCCCCGGTGCGTGATGCGCGGAAGGAGAGGACGGGCTCGCCCCCGAAGAGCGCGGTCCGCGCGAGGCCGGCCGCTTCGGGCCCGCCCGCGCCGTCGAGGAGGAACGCGCCGCTCCGTCGCGGGAACGCGCGCGCATACGCCTCGAGCGGAAGCACGAGGTCGAGCTCGGTCACGCGGTGGACGGCGCGACGTCTCATGCTTCGTCGATCCGCTGCTCGAGCGCAGCGTGGAGCGCGCGCGTGACCGGGAAGGGACCGCCGCGCCGGACGATGCCCTCGACCTCCGCGACGGGAAGGCAGCCGATCCGCGTGCTCGTCAGGAAGATCTCGTCGGCCGACGCGAGGTCCGCCGTCGACACGGCCGCCTCCTCGACCCGATGGCCGGCGGCACGCGCGAGCTCGATCACGACCTCGCGCGTGACCCCGGCGCGGGCGCCCGTTGCGAGGGGCGGCGTCGTCACCCGGCTCCCGTGGACGACGAAGAGGTTCGACATCGCGCCGCTCGCGACGCTGTCGTCGAGGGCGAGCTGGAGGCCTTCGGCGAGCCCGCGCTGCTCCGCCTCACGGCGCGCGAGGACCGGCCCCGCGTAGCTCGTCGTCTTCACGTACGGGTCGGCGCAGGCAGGGGGCGGCTTGCGGAGGCCGACGATCCCGACGCGCACCCCCGCATCGCGATCGGCCTCGGCCGGGACGGCGAGCGCCCGCGCGAGGACGAAGAGCGTCGTTCCGCCGTCTCCGCGCCGCGTCGCCGTGATCCGGACGTACGCGTCGCGCTCGCCGGTCCGGTCCGCGGCCTCGTCCGCGATCGCGGCGAGGCGCTCGGACGAGAGCGGCAGCACGAGCCGGAAGAGCTCGGCCCCGCGCCGGAGGCGATCGAGGTGCTCGTCCTTCCGGAAGCAGCGGGCCCGCCGCGCGCGCATCGTGACGAACACGCCCTCGCCGAGGAGGAGCCCGCGGTCGTCGACGCGAACACGCGCGTCGTCGAGATCGACGAAGCGGTCCTCGAAGAACACGACGGGCGGGCGCACGGGCCGCGAGCATGGCAAGCGCCCGGGGAGGGTGCAAGACGAGGGAAGGCCCCCGGATGACGGCCACGACCATTTCCGCTATGACGCGGCTGGTCGCCCGTGGAAATCGCCGTCCTGATGCCTGCGTACAACGAGGAGCGGCGCGTCGCGCGCACGCTCGCGGAGCTCGCGGCCTTCTCGGGCGCGGAGCACGCGATCACCGTCTTCCTCGTCGACGACGGGAGCGTGCCGGCCGTCGACGAGGAGGCGCTCGCGCGCGCGAAGGGCGCGCTCGACGTGATCCTCGCGCGGCACGGGGTGAACCTCGGACAGGGCGCGGCGCTCGAGACCGCGCGTCGGCTCGCGCTCGCGGAGGACGAACGGCGCGCGCCGCGCTGCTTCGACGCCTACGTCACGATGGACTCCGACGGGCAGCACCGACCCGAGGACGTCGTCGCGATCGCGCAGGCCGTGCGGGAAGGCGCCGACGTCGCCCTCGGCGATCGGTTCGGCGGCGGATCCGACGTGCCTCGCTCGCGCGCGCTCCTCCTCCGGCTCGCGCGCGCGTTCGAGCGCCTGACGACGGGCCTCTCGCTCCGCGACGCGCACAACGGACTCCGCGGGTTCAGCCGCGTCGCCCTCGAGCAGATGCACATCCGGCAGAACCGGATGGCCCACGCGTCCGAGCTCACGCGGCGGATCTCGCGTGCGCGCCTGCGGTTCGTCGAGGTACCCGTCGCGGTCCGCTACACCGACGCGTCGCTCGCGAAGGGCCAGCGCGCGAGCGGCGCGGTCGCGATTCTCGTCGATCTGCTGCAAGGGTTCCTCTTCGAGGAGCGATCATGAAGCCGGAGATCACGCCGGCGGCGCTCGCCCTCGTCGCGCTCCTCGTCGTCCTCTTCGCCGTCGACCTCGTCCGTCACGGCAAGAGCCGGCGGCTGCTCGCCGTCCAGGGCGTCGTGTTCGCGACCGGCGCCGTTCTCATTGTCTACCCGGAGATCGCGACGCGCCTCGCGCATGCCGTCGGGATCGGACGCGGCGTCGACTTCGTGATCTATCCGCTCGTGATCTGGCTCGTGCGCGAGTCGCTCCTCACGCGGCGCCGTCGTCGCGACGACGAGGCACGCTTCACGGAGCTCGTGCGTGCGGTCGCGATCGAGCGCGTGCGTCCGATCGAGCGTCAGCGCGGCGCGCACTCCTCGGCCGACGTCGCCTCCTGAACCGTCCACGTCGCGCCGGGGTGGAAGCGAGGCGCGTAGAGGAACGTCCAGGGCTCCCGCGCGATGCACACGCGCGTGCCGGGCGCGACGTTTGCGACGACGCTCCGATCGACCTTCGACGCGAGGAGCGTCGCGAACCGATCGCCCGAGGGCCAGAGGTACGTGCCGCCGGTCGAGAGGGCGACGACGACGAGGGCGGCGGTCGCGACGAGGCCGACGACGGCCGGCCGTTCGCGTGCCCAGAGGATCAGCGCGAGGCCGACGATCACGAGCATCCACACCAGGTAGTAGCGGAGCTCGTGGCACTGGGGCAGGCTCGCGACGACGACGGTGACGGCGAGCGCGGTGCCCGCCGCGACCTTCGCCTCGCGGGTCCGCCTCCGCAGCGCGAGCGCGATCGCGAGAACGTTCGCGACGACGTACGCGCCGAAGAAGCCGCCTATCCGGTATGCGGGGTCGTCGGGCGGCGTCCACTGATCGATCGACCACCGCCGTCCGTCGAGCGGCCTCGCGCGGAGCTCGAGCGCGGAGGCGACGAAGCGGACCGGACGCGGCGCGCTCTCGAGCCACGTCGGGCTCGACGAATAGGCGGTCTCGAGCGCCGGCAGCGCACGACCGGCGACCCGCAGCTCGACGGGCCACACGGGATTACCGTACACGGCCGCGTTCTTGATCGGTGTCGCCATCACGAGCGGGATCGCGAGCGCGACGACGAGGAGGCGGACGCGTCGCTCGCGGCCCTTCGTCACGAGGAGAGACCATCCGGCGATCACGGCACACGCGACGAGGACGACGGGGACGACCTGGAACTTGCTGTTCGCGGCCGCCGCCGCGACGAGGCCGAGGAGGGCGAGCCGGCGGAGGCTCGGTGTCTCGCGTCGGGCGATCGCCTTGAACGCGGCGAGGACGAGGACCGCCGCGAGCGCGTTGGCGAACAAGTCGACGTAGGCCGCCGTCGCGTGGATCTGGACGAGCGGCACCGCGACGAGCGCGAGGAACGTGAGATGAGGAGGCACGCCGTGCTCGCGCCGCAAGAACCAGGCGAGACCGGGCAGCGCCGCGAACGAGACGAGGTTCGCCGCCTCCGGCGTGCCGAGCACGCGCCAGGCGATGCCCTGGAGGAGCTCGGCGAAGAGCGGGAAGCCTTCGAAGCGAGCCTGGTTCGCATGGCTGAATGCGTAGCTGCTCGCGTCGACGAGCCCGACGAGCCGCGCCGCGAACGGCAGGTGGTAGTACCAGACGTCCCACGCCTTCGAGACGTCGTGGAGCGCCGCGGCGCCCATCGACACGAAGAGGAGCCCCGCGAGGGCGCGCAGCACGCGGTCGATCACGCGCGCCAAGCTAACGCAATTCAGAAGCCGCCGGGGCCGTGCACCATCGGGACGAACCGCACGCCGCCGAGGTCCCGCCGGTGCATCGTGCCTTCGCGCTTCTCGAGCACGAGGAGGCGCTGGTCGCCCCGCTGGGGGCCGACGGGCAGGACGATCCGTCCGCCCTCCGCGACCTGATCGACGAGCGCGGTCGGGAGCTCGTCGGGCGCAGCGGTCACCACGATCCGGTCGAACGGCGCGTGCTCGGCGAGACCGGCCCACCCGTCGCCGAGGTAGACGTGGACGTTCGCGAAGCCGAGCTCCGACAGGACGCGCCGGGCGCGAGCGGCCAGGTCCGGCACGATCTCGAGCGTGTGCACTTCCCCCGCGAGCAGCCCGAGCACCGCCGCCTGGTAGCCCGAGCCCGTGCCGATCTCGAGCACGCGCTCGCTACCGTCCAGCTCGAGCGCTTCGCTCATCATGCCGACGACGGTGGGCTGGGAGATCGTCTGCTCGCGGCCGCCGATCGGGACCGGGTGGTCACCGTACGCCTCGTCGAGCGTCGCCTCCGCGACGAAGAGGTGCCGCGGCACCGCGCGGAGCGCGGCGAGCACCCGCTCGGAGCGCACCTCGTTCGCGACCTCGGCCACGAGCCGCTCGCGACGCGCCCGAGCTTCGGGCGGGTCCCACTCGGGGGAGACGAACATGGCGGCATCGTCGACCATCGCGAGGAGGCTCGCAACAGGCGGGCCACGCCTCGTGCTTTCGTGCAGATTCACCGCGTGAGATCCAGGTAGCTCGCGAGGTCGACCCGCTCCGAGCGCGCCTTCAGCTTGTCGAGGGCAGCGCGCTCGATCTGGCGGACACGTTCGCGCGTGAGCGAGAGCGCGCGACCGACCTCTTCGAGCGTGTGCTCGCGCGTGCCGCCGACGCCGAAGCGCATCCGGAGGATCTGCTGCTCGCGGGGCGTCAGCGCGACGAGGAGGTTCTCGATCTCGTCGCCGAGCGCACGCCGCGCGACGTCCTCGTCGGGGAGCGGATCCTCGCCCGGGACGAGGTCGCCGAACCGCGCGTCGCCTTCCTCGCCGATCGGCGCGTCGAGGCTCGCCGGCTGCTGCGGGAGGGAGAGGATGTTCTCCACGCGCTCGAGCGCGAGGCCGGAGATCTGCGAGAGCTCGAGGGCGTTCGGCTCGCGATCGTGCTGGGCGAGGAAGGCCGCGCGCATCTTCCCGATCCGCCGCCGGTCGTCGGCGACGTGGACCGGGATGCGGAGCGTGCGGTCGAGGAGTGCACGCTGCAGCGCCTGCTTGATCCACCACGCCGCGTAGGTGCTGAAGCGGAAGCCCCGCTTCACGTCGAACTTCTCGGCGGCGCGCATCAGGCCGAGGTTTCCCTCCTGGACGAGGTCGAGCAGCGGAACACCCCGGCCGACGTACTTGCGTGCGAAGAGGAGGACGAGCCGGAGGTTGCCGACGACGAGCTTGTCGACGGCGCTCTTGCCCGCGCGCCGCGCCGCCGCGAACGCGCGCGCACCCGCGACGTCGCGCGGGTCGGCGGCGCTCTCCTCCGCTGCATCGAGGACGGTGCGAAGCGCCCCATGCGCGCGATCCACGAGCACCGGCGAGAGCCGGGCTTCGGCGAGGACCTGGACGGCCGCGCTCTCCGCGTCCGCCGTCGCGGGCGGAAGGGACGCGAGCGTCTCGGTGACCCGCGACAGCGTGGCGGCCACGTCGAGCCCCTGCTCGTCGGGGTTGAGGAGGATCTCCCGAGGGTCGAGCTCGCCCGCGGCGATCGCGCGACCGATGCTCGCGAGCTCGCGCGCGCTCGCCGGCGCCGCGACGAGGGCGCGGAGCGCGTCCCGCTCGGCATCCGCGATGCGGTTTGCGACCGAGAGCTCTTCCGCAGGCGTGAGCACCGCGCTCGCGCCCATCTCGTGCAGGTAACGCGCGTCGATGTCGATCGGGTCCTTCGTCTCCCGCTCGACGCGCGCGCGCGCAGAGCCCCGCGTCGGGAGCTCGGCCCGACCACGGCCCCGCGTGGTTCGCCGCGCCGCTCCGCCCGTCGTGGGCGTCGGCCGGCTGCGCTTGCGCTCGAGTGCCTCCATGCTC
The DNA here is from genome assembly GCA_039809485.1 of Polyangiaceae bacterium. Lineage (GTDB taxonomy): Bacteria > Myxococcota_A > Polyangia > Polyangiales > Polyangiaceae > Labilithrix. Next base: position 43,836 of record JBDHVE010000069.1, read on the forward strand.
ATGTGACCCTTCTTGCAGCGCCCGTGCGAGGCGCGGTCCCGTGAACGTAAGCATCGCGTTCGCGTTGTCGCGCCTCGTCGCGTGCGCGTGCGCCACGAGACGCGAGCGTGATGAACAGCGCGCGTCGATGCTCGAGCTCGTCGTCCGTCGCGATCACGCTCGCGCCTCGCGCGCTGTCTGCAGCCGAGCTCGGAGGCGACTGGGACGCGGCCTTCGGCCGCGGTGAGACATTCGGCGAGAGGTGCCGCACCAGCGTGATCGCGCTAGATCCGAGCTCGATCCCGGCGGTTTCGCATTCTCGGTGGCGCTCGCGCCCGTGATCTGTGACGCTGTGGACGTGAGCGAGACCCGAGACGCACGGCCGGGAAACGCGCCCCGGCCGCCCCCGACGCCACCCCGAGCACCGACCCTTCGTCCCGCGCCGACGAACGGCGCGCAGTCGCCGAAGCCGCCTGCCGTCTCGGGTGCGGGCGCGAACATGAACCGCTCGGGGAAACCCCTCGGTGCGCGTCCGCGGATGGCGACGCAGGTCGGCATCGGGATCGGCGTTGCCAACGAACGGTCCGAGGAAGCGCCGGTCGAGACGCCGCGGCCGGTGTCGTCCGGAGACGCGACGATCGCGCGTGAGCCTGCCGCCGAAGGCAGCGCCGACGACGCGGCGTGGGATGCGAGCGCGGACGCCGACACGGTGGCGAACGCCGACATCCCGGCGCCGGCCCCGACCCCGCCCGTGGCGGTGCCGCGCAAGCCGCCGTCCCCGACGCGCGACGCGGAGCAGACGGCGCCGCAGCCGGCGCAGTCGATGTCGACCGCGATGCGCGAAGAGGTCTGGGCGATCGTCCGTGCGGCGGTCCAGGACGCGATCGCGCCGCTCGTCGCGCAGAACAAGGCGCTCGAAGAGCGCCTCGCGCGCGCCGAGAAGGCGGTCGAGAACGAGCGCACCGAGCGCGACAGGCTCGTCGCGGCGGCGAAGGAGGCGGTCGTCGCGGCGGCGCGTCCGTCCGGCGCCCCGCGCGGCGGTGGCTCGATCCCGGTGTCGCTCGATCCGTCGATCCCGCCTGCTGCGCTCGCGATCGGCACGACGAAGCTGCCGCGGATCGAGGAGCGCGTCGACCTGACGCCCACGACGCCGCGGGTCATGCCGAAGGCGACGATGCCGACGCGCGTTCCGGGTGGTTCGCTTCCGCCGACCGGCCTCGGCGTCGTCGTCACGGAGGGACCGAGCCCGACGCTCGATCTGTCGAAGATGGGCGGCGGCCCGATCGAGATCCCGGACTTCGGCAAGCGCCGACGCGTGATGGGCCGCCTCCTCGTCGCGCTCATGCTGCTCGCCGTCACGGCGGCGATCGTCATGACGATCCTCAGCCACGGCTGAAGCGTCAGGCGGAGGGGAGACGCTCCGTCGCCGCCGTCGCCAGCGTCGTCGTGCTCGACGCGTGGGTGCCGCTCGGGCGAGGTCGCGCTTTCCACCACGCGGCGGCGTCCTCCTCGCGCCAGCGGGG